>DAOLUH010000043.1:0-49876 GCA_035420085.1 Anaerolineae bacterium | reverse complement strand
TGGTCGTCTGGGTCATCGAGCGCCTGCGCGCTTTGGTGGATGAAGTGATCGTGGCTGCGCTCGACCCCACGATGCTCGATGGTCTTGCGGCGCGCGTGGTGACGGACGTTTATCCGGGCCAGGGCGTTCTGGCCGGGCTACACGCCGGTCTGACCGCGGCGCGCTCTGCATGGGCCATCGCGGTGGCCGGGGATATGCCGCTCCTCAATCCGGCCTTGCTCCGGGCAATGATGCGGCTGGCTGAGGACAGCGCAGCCGACATCGTCGTGCCTGAATGGCGGGGTAATCTGGAGCCGCTCCACGCGCTTTACCGCCCCTCTGTCTGCGCCCCCGCCGCCGAAGCCGCGCTCCAGGCGGGTAAACGGCGCATCGTCGCCTTTTACTCTGACATGCGCGTTCACATCATCCCACAGGATGAGATCGCCCGCTGGGATCCCGAAGGCCGCACGTTTTTCAATGTGAATACTCCCGAAGACTGGACACTGGCGTTGCAGCAATTGGACGAGTAGATAATCGCCCAATCCGTCAATCGCTAAATCCCCAATCGCTCCGGATGGGTGTGGACGATCATCTGCTGACCCCGCAGATACCCGACCGTCGTGATGCCCCAGGTTTCAGCCAGGCGTACCGCGGTCGACGTAACCGCCCGCAACGTCGCGGCGACAGGGACGCCCATCCGCGCCGCTTTGCTGACCATTTCTGAGGAAAGCCGCCCGGTGGTCAAAAGCACATCGCCCTCGGTGAAGCGGTTTGCCAGGAGACAATAGCCCAGGAGTTTGTCCAGTGTGTTGTGGCGACCCACGTCGGTCATAATCGCGATCGTTTCACCGTGAGGAGCAAAGAGCGCGCTGGTATGGACGCCGTGGCTGTTGGGATTACGCGCGGTAACTTCCTGCAAGACCTGCGCCATCCCCAATAACTGTGTTGGAGACAGCACAGGGCGCGTGGGCAGCGGCGCAGGCGGCGCGTACAAATCCCCCAACACTACCCCGCGCCCGCACCCAGAGGTGAGCAAAGCGTTGTGCGCCGCCAGGCGGGGTTCTACGGTGATAGCTTTATCGGCGCTCAACCACACATCGGCGCACGTCTCACCTTGGGAAAAATGCAGTTTTGCGATATCGCCTGGGGTTTCGATGATCCCCGCGTAAGCCAGAAAGCCGACCACCAGCGCCTTGCGTTCCGCTGGCGAAGCCATCAATCGCGCCAGGGATTGCCCATTCACATAGATGCAGAACTCTTCTTCGCCCGGCAGGGTGTACGTTTGCGCCGTCACTTCGCCCTGTCGCCATACACGCACTTGATGTTCGAGATCATTATTCATCTGGCTGCACAACCTTTACCTTTTACTCTCGTAATTTCACGCCGCTACACGACGGCTCATTATACCTACACTGGCAGATAGGACAACATTACGGATGATTGGGTGTTCTTTGCCATCTTGCATTTTTCGAGTGTGCAGAGTAAACTATGCGTACATTGAAGTCAGTGATTCAATAGAATCCGTCACCCATTTTTATTGTATGCAAAGGAGGCATAACTATGAAATTCGGCGATAACATTCAAACGGCAGATTGGAAGAAGGAAAAGCACGCACCCGTCATCGAAGCGCCAGAGGTCGTCAAGGCGGGCGAACCGTTTATGGTGAAGCTTAGCATCGGCAAAGAAATCGCCCATCCCAACACCACCGCGCACCACATTGCCTGGATTGAGCTGTACTTCAAACCCGAAGGCGACAAGTTCATCTATCAGGTGGGGCACTTCGAGTTCCCTGCCCACGGTGCATCGGTGCAAGGCGCAGATACTGGCCCCGTGTGGACCAACCCTGTAGCGAAGTGCTCGGTCACGGTCAACGGCCCCGGCACGCTCGTCGCTACCTCGTACTGCAACATCCACGGCTTGTGGGAAAACAGCCACGAACTCAAGGTTGAGTAGACGGCATACGGTAGACAGTAAACGGGGCCTCCTCCCCTGTCAGCCGTCTACTGTCTACCGTCTACCATAGGAGGTTATGATGCCACAAACGACCAATACAGATGTGATCCAGATGCTCAAGGCAGCGGTGGAGGATGAGCACGCGGCCCTGATCCAATACCTGCGCCATGCCTACATGATGGGCGAGGGCGAACTGGCCTGCGAAATCGAAGGCATCGCCCGCGAAGAAATGCGACATCTGTGGATTCTCTCGCGGTGGATCGTGCGGCTGGGCGGGCAGCCAACGACAGCGCGCGGCTTCACCGATTTGTCTGGCGCGACCAGCCCGGAATGGATGCAGCGCGACGTCGCCGCGGAAGAACGCGCTATCGCGATGTACGAGGGCTACCTCACGCGCATCAGCGATCCCGATCTGCGCGCGGACATCGAACATATCCTCGCCGACGAACGCCGCCACCACGGCGATTTCGCCCACTTTGTTGATAAAACCACGTTGGAGCTGCAAACAGCGCCAGCGGAATCAACCGAAGCGCCAGCCCCAGCAATGGCGACCGTTGACAAAGATGCTCTCAACTGGGGCGTGAGCCACGAATACGCAGCGATCCTACAATATCTCGTTCATTCCTTCCTGACGATGGACACGGACGAGGAAGTCTCTAGCCAGTTGATGACGCAGGCCATCAACGAAATGCAGCACATGGGCTGGTTCGGCGAAGAACTGGTGGGCAGCGGCGAGGAAATGCCCCTCACCCATCACCCGCTGACCTTGCCCGGCGATCCCCAGGCTATGCTGGAAGCCGACATCCAACTGGAGAACGAAACCGCGGCGATGTACGGCCAATTTGTCGCGCAGATGGTTGATCCCGGCGCGAAAGACGTCATTGACGACGCGCGCGGGCAGGAGTTGTACCATGAGAGCCTCTTTGGACGGCTGCTTAAGCGCCTGAAACCGGTCGCATTGCCTGCCGCGGCGCCCACCACCAAAGTGTGGACCATAGGAACGCTGAAACGTAAAGCGTAATTCGTAATAACGCGACTACCGACTTTGGACGTTCGACATTCGACCTTAGACTAACCTGAAAGGAGTTCATATATGGAGAACATTCTGATGCGTAACGATGCGCCGCTTACCCCAGAACAATGGCAGTTGATTGACGCCACCGTTGGTGAAGTCGTCAACCGCATTGTGATTGGGCGGCGGATTCTGGATTTGTATGGGCCGTTGGGGTATGGCGCGTACACCGTCCCTCTCTACACCTACAGCAGCAAAGAGGGCGAGCCGGTGCGCGCGAAAGTCACCCGGCAGCTCTCTCTGAGCACGCTAATGAAGGATTTCATCATCACCGCCAAGGACCTGGAATTGATGAACGCCGGGCAGCCATTCGATACTGCGCCCATCGCGGCGACTGCGACGCAGATCGCGCTGGCCGAGGACAAGCTGATCTTCAACGGCGCTGCGGACGACGGCGTAGAAGGGCTGCTCAACGTCACCGGGCGGCTGACGCACCCACTCGGCGATTGGAACGAAGAAGGACAGGCGCTGGCCGATGTCGCCTCCGCCACGGCCAGGCTGATCTCTGAGGGCTTCTATCCGCCCTATTTTGTCGCTGTGCACCCGCTACTGCACGCCAAACTCCAACGGGTTTACGGCAAGCGCGGCATCCTCGAAATCGAACTGTTGGAGAAGCAGGCCACGGGCGGCATCTTCGCTTCACCCGCCATTCCGACCGGCAAAGTGCTGGTCATTGCGGCGCAATCGCAATACGTTGACCTGGCGGTGGGGCTAGACATCGCTACGGCCTTCGTCGAGACCGTCAGCCTCGAACACCGCTTTGCCATTATGGAGACGCTGGCCCTGCGCGTCAAGCAGGCTGGCGCGATCTGCACTTTGGAGTGAGACACCGTGTCAAGAAAGGAGCCGGGGATTGATCTCGGCTCTTTTCATTTTTATGATATAATGGATATGTAAATCTTGTTAAATATCCAAAGCCTTCAGGAGGTACCCTATGGAATTGATGGATGTCTTGGTTCAAGCGATGAAACTGGAAAGCGATGGACGCAAATTCTATGAAACCATTGCCGCGCACATGACAGACCCAGAAGCGGTCATGATGTTCAAGCGACTGGCCGCTGATGAAGTGGATCACTTCAATTACATCGAACGCCAGTATCAGGCGCTTGAGGCCGGCAAAGGTTGGGCCACGATCCCAGAGATGGCGACGGTCGAGGTCATTGACGCCGTTTCAGTCGTTTTTCCACCCGAAAAAGAGGTGCTGGCCGAATTGCCTGCCCAGCCCACAGAAGAAGATGCCTTGCTCTTTGCCCTGGGCGTGGAAGACAAATCCTTTAAGTTGTACTACAACAGCGCGCACACGGCTAAAGACCCAGAGGCGCAGAAATTGTTCAAACAATTGGCCGGAGCAGAACAAATCCACTTCAACGTGCTGATGCAGCGTTACGACTCGCGCTACGGCTACCCGCGCTAAACAGAATGCGTAAAGCGTAAAACGTAAAGCGTAAATGGCTTCTTACGTTTTACGCTTTACGTCTCTTATCTGCGAACATCTATGCCCGAACTCCCCGAAGTCGAAACCATCGCCCGCAAGCTCGCGCCCGTGCTCACCGGGCAGACCATCGCCCACGTAGAGGTCCTGTGGGCGCGGACGGTGGATCGTCCCGCCCCCGAAGCCTTCTGCGCCGCGCTGACCGGCGCGGGCGTGACAGCCATTGACCGGCGCGGCAAATTCATCCAGATGGCGCTCTCCACGGCGCAAACGCTGCTGGTCCACCTGCGGATGAGTGGCAAGTTTGCCGTCTACAATGATACCCCCGGCGATGACGTCCACGCGCGTCTGCGATTGCAATTGGCCGATGGAACGTGGGTGATCTACATTGACCCGCGCAAATTCGGGCGCTTCTACCTGGTGGATGATCCCCGCGAGATCACCGGCGACCTGGGGCCGGAACCGCTTTCGGCGGATTTCACGCCGGAATGGCTTATTGCGCAATTGGCGCAGCGACGCGGGGAGATCAAGCCGCTGTTGCTCAATCAACGCTTTATCGCCGGATTGGGCAACATTTACGTGAGCGAGGCGTTGTGGCAGGCTGGCATCCATCCGCAGCGCATTGCCGGAACATTGACCGCCGCTGAAGCACAGCGGTTGCACGCGGCGATTGTCGCCGTGCTGCGCGCCGGCATAGAAAACGGCGGAACGAGCCTGGAGGATCGGCAATACGTCTACCCAGGCGGCGGTACGGGTGAGCACCAGAAGTATCTCGGCGTCTATGACCGGGCCGGCGAGCAGTGTCCACGCTGCGGTTACGCGGTGGAACGCATCGTACAGGGTCAACGTAGCACGTACTTTTGTCCGCTATGTCAGGCGTCAACAAAATCGTAATTGCCCCACTTTACCTCGAATAGCGTAGAATTGCCGTAAATGCCTGAGTGTCTATGGGATCCGGGTCATAGAATTGGCTGAGCGTCAGGTTTAGCAGTCCCATGATTTTTGCGAGGGTAAATACTCTTTTGAAACTGCCGGGTGTAAAAACGTGAAAGTGCGTATCCAGGTTTCGATTATTTGTCAAATCATCTAAGAATTTCAAGTATTCTTTGTAATCATCTTCACTGGATTGATACATACGGTATTTTCGGGCATCTGGATTCAACAGGACTTTCTTTATCCACTCTTGAGCATGCGATTTGTCATTATCTTTTCGGTGTGAGATGTAATCAAGATAGAGATGGAAAAAAGAAGTTGGTTTTCGGAAAAAATCAAACGTCGCCAACTTATTAGGGAGAGTGATTACCATTTTGCCAGTTAGCGTCAAAATGCGCGCCATTTCGCGCAACATCAGGAGCGGATTAGCCGTGTGTTCCAGCACATGACGCGCAACAATAAAGTCAAACGTGTTGTTTTTGAATGGAAGTTGGGTAGCCATTCCGACAACATCAATTTCAAGTGCATTATCAAAGAACTTAAACCCTTTGTCCAGCTTGAGTGCTTCTGCGGAAAAAGGATTAACGCCAGGTCCAATTTCAAGCCCTCTACCGTGTAGATCGAACAAGTTTATATCCGGCATTTAATTCTCTCCTCTGGGCGATGCTGGTCAAAGCTTTAATAAACCTGGCTCGCATTATAGCACAAGGGTATGTTTCTAAAACCAGGGTTTTTCCCCAACCCAACCGCACAATCGCGAAAACTGGCGGCTTGTCAAGCCGGCTTTAGGCGTAGAAACCGCCCGGTTTTCAGGCAAGATTTGATCTGCATCCCCCACACGCTGACCATACGGAGCGCCCCCGTGCTGGCAATTGGCAATGTAACCTTGACGCACAATCGCGTTAAGGGTATACTGAACTTGGCTGAAAGCTAGAAAACAGATTTATGCAACAAGGTTAACGATATGGAAAAGCTACAAATCGTTCCCCTGGGCGGTCTGGGGGAAGTCGGAAAGAATATGATGGCGCTCGAATATGGGCGCAACATCCTGATCGTGGACGTTGGGATGATGTTCCCTGAAAGCGATATGCCGGGCGTGGATTATATCATCCCCGATTATCGCTACCTCAAAGGCAAGGAAGATCGCCTCCGGGGCATTGTCATCACCCACGGGCACGAAGATCACATCGGCGCGCTGCCGCACTTCTTGCAGGAGTTCAATGCGCCGGTCTACGCAACACGGCTAACGCGCGGGTTGATCGAGGTCAAGCTCAACCGCGAGCTGCAAAAGCGCGTCAAACTCCAGCCGATGGAACCCGGCGACGTGATTCATCTGGGGCCATTCACCGTGGAACCTTATCACGTGTGCCACAGTATCCCGGACGCGGTCGGGCTAGGCATTGACACGCCGCTCGGCCTCGTCGTTCACAGCGGCGACTACAAGATGGATCACACACCGGTGGATGGCTGGCCGAGCGATGTCGCCAGACTGGCGGAATTCAACCAGCGCGGTGTACTGGCGCTGCTCGCCGATAGCACCAACTCCGATCACCCTGGCACGACCCCCTCGGAGTACAGCTTGAATGCGGCTCTGGCCGACGTGTTCCGCCAGGCCAAAGGGCGCGTCATTGTGGCGACGTTCGCCTCGCTGATCTCGCGCATCCAGCAGGTGATGGAAGTGGCGCGCAGTTTTGGGCGCAAGGTCGCCATCGCCGGCACCACCATGGTCAAAAACATCAAGATGGCGCGTCGCCTGGGCTATCTGAACGTGCCCGACGATCTCATCCTGTCGTTGCAAGACATCAACCGCCTGCCGCCGCACCAGGTCACCATCATGGCGACCGGCGCGCAGGGTGAGCCGCGCTCGATTATGGGACGGCTGGCGATTGGACGGCATCCTTCGCTGCGCGTTGTGCCGGGGGATACGGTGGTGCTTTCCTCGCACACCATCCCCGGCAATGAGGAAGTGGTGCATCGCGTCATCAATCGCCTTTTCCAGAAAGGGGCCAACGTCGTTTACCATCCCGTCGCGCCGGTGCATGTCTCCGGGCATGCCAGCCAGGAAGAGCAGAAGATGCTGCTCAACCTGCTGCGCCCCAAGTTCTTCGTGCCCATTCACGGCGAGCTGCGCCACCTGAAGCAACACGCGCTGCTGGCGCAGGAGGTGGGCATCCCCCGGCAGAATATCGCCGTGGTGGAAAATGGGTATATTCTGCGTTTCTCTGACGATGCGTTGGAAGTGGGCGAGCGCGTACCCGGCGGTTACGTCTTTGTGGATGGCAGCCTGGTGGGCGATGCGGTCAGTTCGCAGATCATCCAGGATCGTGAGACGCTGGCCGTCGCTGGCGTGTGCAACGTCGTCTTTACCTACAACCGGCGCCAGGGCGCGTTGATTGGCGAGCCGCGCATCACCGCGCGCGGCGTGGCGGCTGCCGAAGTTCTCGACGATTTGATCGCGCGGGCGTACCCCATCGTGCAGCAAACACTGCAGGCCACCCGCGGGAGCGCCGCGCCCGCCGACGTGGAAAAAGCCGTCGAAAGGGCGTTGTCGAATTTCTTCTACGAACAAGTGCAAAGCCGGCCAGAGATGATCGTTGTCTCAGTACCCCTGGGGTAATTCCCGGTTCACGATGGCGCGAATTCTCTTCATCTACAAACAATTCCCCGCCCCTGCGGTCGGTCATGCCGGAGGGGAGTCGCTTTTCCGGCTGATGGAGGCGCTGCACCGCCGCGGCCATCGTTTGAGCCTCGTGGCGCGGATGTTGGATGAAGAACGCCGTCTACTCCCCGCTGTCGAAGCCATCTGCGAGCGTGTGATCACCGTGCCGCACCATCGTTCGCTGCCGGGGCCGCGACCGCTGGCGTTGGCGCGCAGTTACAGCGCACTGCGCCGCGCCGCCCGGCAGGCGTTGCGGGCCATACGCCCCGATCTCGTCCACATCGAGACGACGCAGACCGCCATCGTCCTGCTCGGCCTGCGGCTGCCGCCCTCGTCGTTTCGCACGCAGGATGTGAACTGGTTCATGTGGCAGCAGAAGGTCGCCCACGCGCACGGCTTCAAGCGGCTGGGGGCGAAGATGATGGCCGCGTGCTTTCGCCTGTTCGAGCCGGCGCTGTGCCGTCGCCACGACCTGATCCTCGCTATTTCTGAAGGCGACCGGGCGCTCCTGTCTCCTGTATGCGGGCGTCATCCGCTGCTCCTGCTGCCGCTGACACCCGCTGTCTCTTGTCACCCAGAGGCGTTACCTGCCATCCCGCCTGGCTCACCAACGCTGCTGTTCGTCGGCGCGATGGATCGCGCGCACAACATCGCGGGCGTCACGTGGTTCCTGGATCAGGTGTGGCCGCGCATCCGCGCCGCCATTCCCGAAGCGCGCTTCTGCGTGGTTGGCGGTTCACCAGCGGCGGAAATCAAAGCCCGCGCGGATGGGGAACATTGCATCGTCACCGGTTTTGTGGACGATTTAGCGCCCTGGTACAAGGCGGCGACGGTGTTCGTCTCGCCTTTGCTGGTGGCCGGCGGGCTGCTGCAAAAAGTGGTGGATGCGATGACGTTCGGTGCGCCGGTGGCGGCGACGAGTGTGTGCAATCACGGCATCGGCGCGACGCCTGGCGAGCATCTGGTCACGGCGGATACGCCGGAAGCGTTCGCGGCGGCAGTCGTCGCGCTGCTGCGTGACCCCGCCGCGCGCGCACGGATCGGCGCGGCCGGCCAACGGTTCATCCAGGAGCACTACAACATCGAAGCCTCTATCGCGCAGTGGGAGGCCGCGTTGCTGGATATGCTACAATCTGATAGACCAACCTCAGGCAAGGACATGGTATAATTGGCGTTGACACATCGAAGGAGTCATCACGCAATATGGGAAGAAGAAGAATGACCAGGCAACGAGATACAGCCCCGGCGCTCATTACTGGATTTTTGACACTGGTGTTCCTGGCCATCATCGTTGTCGTTGTAGCGTTTGCTATATCCTGGGTGCGCGGTCTGCTGGCCTCGCCAGGGATTATGCCAGGCTTACCGAGCAGCACCGGTCCCAGTGAAAACGTGAAGTACGAATTCGGGCAGGTTTTGCCCACCTGGACAGGCACCAGCCGCATTACGATCCTGCTGCTCGGTGTTGACGAACGGGAGCAAGAAAAAGGGCCGTGGCGCACCGATACGATGATGCTGTTGACCCTCGATCCGGCAACCAAGCTGGCAGGCGTGCTCTCCATTCCCCGCGACCTCTGGGTGCCCATCCCTGGTTATAGCGACGGACGCATCAACACCGCGCACTTTCTGGGCGATCTCTACAAACATACGGGCGGGGGTCCGGCGTTGGCGCGCGAGACGGTGGAATACAATCTCGGCGTGCCGATCAACTACTACGTTCGCCTGAACTTCCAGGGTTTCGTCAGCCTCGTTGACCTCATCGGCGGCGTGGATATTTTTGTCGAAAGGGCGATCAACGATCCCTTGTACCCCGATTACGCTTATGGGTACGATCCCCTATACATCGAGGCCGGCTGGCACCATTTCAACGGCGAGATGGCGCTCAAGTACGCCCGCACACGCCACGACAGCAGCGACTTCGACCGCGCGCGCCGCCAACAACAGGTGATGTCGGCTATTTTGGAAAAGGTCACCAACGTCGGCCTGCTGCCCGACCTGGCGAAGAAGGCGCCTGAGATTTACAAAATGCTGGAAACGTCGGTGCAGACCGACCTGGCGCTGGATCAGATCCTGGCGCTGGCTAATCTGGCAATCCAGGTAGATCGTTCCACAATTCGGTACGGCGTGATTGACCAGACTTGCACGCAGCAATGGATTACGCCCGACGGCGCGCAGGTGTTGATCCCGCTGCGCGACCGGCTGCGCGAAGTGCGCGACTACGTCTTCGCCGCCGACATCCCGACGCCGATCCCCAATCAGGCGCACACTACCCAGGTTGTCATGACGCCGACGCCGGAAACCGCGACGGTGTCGGTTCTCAACGGCACCACGCGGGCCGGGCTGGCCGGGGCGACTGCGGAATACCTCAGTACGCAGGGCGTCGCTACGGCGAATATCGGCAACGCCGACCGTCAGGACTATGTCGCGTCGCAGGTCATTATGAACCGCGACAAGCCAATGACAGCGGCGCGCATCGCCAATCTGCTGAAACTCCCGGCGACGGCTATTGTCAAGGGGGCTGATCCCAACGCAGCCCAGGATATTGTGGTGATCCTCGGTAATGATTACGCCGGTCCGCCGTAAGGAGTCCCAACGATGGCCTCAACCGAAAGCCATTCTTCGCTAAGCCGGTTGCCCTACGCGCTGCTGATCAATATCAGCCTCGCGCTCATCTATTTGGTCCTGACGGCGGCGGCCGGGTATACCATCTACTTCACGATGCGGCACAGCGTCGCCACGTCAGACATTCTGCCGGAATTCACCATCAAACAAACCGAAAACGAAAGCCCCAACGTCGGTCACGTCGAAGGCGAAACACTGCCAGTATGGACCGGCACTGACCGCATCACCGTTTTGATCCTCGGCATTGACGAGCGCGCCCAGGAAACCGATTACTGGCGCACCGACACGATGATTTTGGGAACGCTCGACCCGGTGACGATGAAGGCCGGGGTGCTCTCCATCCCGCGCGACCTGTGGGTGCATATCCCCGGCTACACCGAGGATCGCATCAACACGGCGCACTTCATCGGCGACGCTTATGGACATCCGGGCGGCGGGCCAGCACTGGCCGTGGAAACGGTGGAATACAACCTGGGCGTGGATATTGATTATTATGTGCGTTTCAACTTCCAGGCCTTCATCGAATTGGTAGATCGCATCGGCGGTATTGACATTGACGTGCCGGAGACCATTCACGATACGCAATACCCGACCCCCGATTACGGATATGAGACATTTCACGTTGATGCGGGGCCACATCATTTTTACGGCGAAGAGGCGCTGAAGTACGCGCGCACCCGTCACTCCAACGGTGGCGATTTCGACCGCGCGCGGCGGCAGCAACAAGTCATCAAAGCGATCTTCAAGCGAGTGACGGAAGCCAACATGCTCCCGCAGCTCGCCGCGCAGGCGCCGGAGATGCTGCAAATCCTGGAAAAGTCGGTCAAGATTGATCCCAAATTAAAATTGAACGAGATCATCGCCCTGGCAAACCTGGCGCGGCGCGTGAATATGGAGCAAGACGTCACCTTTCGCGTTATTGATGAACGCTGCACCCTTTTCGAGACGACGCCTGGTCAGGCGCAAATTCTGATTCCGCTGCGCGACGAGATTCGCAAAGTGCGCGATGAAGTCTTTGGACTCGCCAACAATGGGGAAAAAGTGCAAACGCTCGAAGAAGAGTCGGCTACAATCTCCGTGCTGAACGGCACACAAACTGCGGGATTGGCCGCGACCACCAGTCAATTCCTCGAAGCCAATGGTTTGCCGGTCGCCGCCTACGACAACGCCGATCGCCAGGATTACGACACGTCGTTGGTGATTCTCAACCGTGACAAGCCGATGACCGCCGTGCAACTCCTCTCGCTGCTGAAGCTGCCACAGTCAGCCGTCGTCAACGGGAACAATCCCACCGCGCAATACGACATCGTGATCATCTTGGGCGCGGATTATGCGAATGGGCAATGAAGTAGATGGTAAACAGTAGACGGTAGACGGGCGTCCTCACTTGTGGGGGACGCCCGAATCGTTAGAAGCTGCGTAGCACTAACGGCAGGAAAATCCTCGTGGGCGCAGCGCGCACAATGTTCACCTGTGTGTTCGACGGGTGCGCCAGCAGCAGCGTCTCATCGGGGAAGGCGTAGTAGGCCGTGTTGCTGATCTGCGCATACGCACCAACGAAAGATGCGGGCGGCAGGTCAACCCGGACTGTGAAGGCAACCGTGATGGGTGTGAAGGCGAGAAGGGTAACTGTGCCGGTGAGCGCGCCACTCGTATACGCCAGGGCGCCCGGCGCTTCGCCAACGAAACCCTGCCACGTCAGGTGGGCATCCAGCGGGTCGTAGAGCCGCAGCGTGGTATTGTTATCCGTGTGAATGAAGAACTGGTAAACCAGTGTGCCGCCATTGGTGACGGTGACCGCGGGCGTAGCCGATTTGACGACGGCGGGCAACAGCGCGGCATCAATACCTGTGCGCGTGGTCCCCAGGGCGACAGTCACTGGCGTTGATTCTTCGAGTTCGAGCTGGTTGTCGTAGTATTCCGGCGCGTAGACGTGCGTGGGATCGGTGAATTCCACGCGATAATCAATGTCCTGCCCCAGGCCATCGAACCGGTAAGTGCCGTCGGCGAGTGTGTAGGTTGTACTCACGACGCTCCATTCGGTCCATACGATGGGATGGTAAAGATTCACCCGTATCCCGGCGGCAGGAGCAGCATCGGGGCGAGTGACGACGCCGGACAGACTGCCCGGTGTTTGCCCGCAGATGCGCCCCGTCCCCTCGACATCCCTGATCGTCGCCAGCCATGCCGCCACCGGACCGGTCTCTGGCACACACCAATCGGTGTTGTAAAAGGCAAACCGCTGGAGAGAAGTGAGCGAAGTCAGCAGCTTCGGAATCGCGCCGCTGAAGGGATTGTCGTTCAGGTACAGCCGTACCAAAGCCGTGAGATCGCCAAGCTGGTGCGGGAGGGTAGTCAGGGCGTTGTCGCCCAAGTAGAGGTAGCGCAATCCGGTAAGATTGCCAATCTCCGATGGCAGGGTGGTCAGACCGTTCGTGTTGAGGCATAGTTCCCGCAATGTGGTGAGATAACTGATCGCGGGGGGAAAGACTTTCAAGTCGTTGTGACCCAGGTAAAGGGCATTCAGGTTAGTCAGATTGCCAATCTCAGCAGGTAGAGCTGTCAGGGCATTTTTACCCGCGTAAAGCTCTGTCAATGTGCTGAGGTTGCCGATTTCGGGCGGGAGTGAGGTCAGGGCATTGCCAGCCAGGGAGAGAGAACGCAGCGCAGCCAGGTTGCCGATCTCCGGCGGGACAGCGGTCAGGGCGTTGTAGTCCACGAAAAGGTACTCCAACGCGGTAAGATTCCCGATTTGTGGGGGAAGCGAGGCCAGGGCGTTGCTTTCCAGGTCGAGCCATGTGAGCGCGGTGAGGTTGCCGATCTCCGCCGGGAGCGCGGTCACGGCGTTGTCCCACAGATAAAGTCCCTTCAACGCAGTGAGGTTACCAATTTGCGACGGGAGCGCGCCGCTGAGATGATTGCTGAGCAGGGAAAGCTTCGTCACGCGCCCGGCTTCACAGGTGACGCCGTACCAGGTGCAGGGTGTGGTGGACTGAAGCCAGCCGGTTCTGGTGTACCAACCGTCGCCGCCGGTGGCCGTGTAGAGGGCAACCAACGCCTCGCACTCAGTTTTGGGTAAGCCGGTCGCTGTGGAACAATCGTAGGCGGTTTGCGTTCGTGTCGATGCGGGGCGCGCGGCCAATCCACCGATCAATAACGCGCACAGGATGACCAGATTCGCACTATATGCGGATTTCATTGGCTATTGGCTCCTGGGAAAATCACCTTACTTCAACGCTTAAGGCGGATCACAATCCGCCGTCCCGCAGCGCCGGATGATGATCCGGCGCAAGCATCTTCGCTTGTTGGTCTGGGTTTCCCATATCGGAACTCCCTTGGGATACCGCAAACAGACGGCTACGGCGCTTCCGGTTGGCCGAGGGGCTGCATGATGATGTAGTTGAACCCGTTCATCGGGATGTGCTCCACCAGGCCGTAGTGCTGCCCGATGGCCGCGAGCACTGGCGGCGGGTAGAATTGCGCCCGCATCACCACCAGGCCAAATGCCTCGCGGCGGATCATTGCTTCCAATTCGGTCGTGTCGAGCAAGCCGTTGTTGTACAGGTTGAGCAACTGCGTGGGATTCGTCACCACGGGCTTGCCCGCCCGCATCGTGAAAGCTGCCTCCTCGCTGAAGACCGGCAAATCCGTCGAACGCACATACTCCATGATACGCGCACCGCCTGCGTAGTCGCGCGGCAGCATGAAATGACCGACTTGCGTGTAGCCCACCGCATCATAATACGGATAATCGGCATACACCGATTTCCCGGCGACGCCCAGAACGCGCGCGACCGGCCCCCACAACGGGCCAGCCGTGGGCAGATGCACCATCCGCGTGGCCTGCGCCAGAAACAGCAATGGGATCAAGATTGCCAGCACTCCCATCCAGCGGGGATGTTGCCGCGCAACAAAATCACGCAGCTTACCGAGCGCAAACCCCGCCAGCACAATCGCCGCGGCGACCGAGGTGACCCAGTACGCTTCCCCTGCGCCCCACTTGCCAGACATCACGCCGGTTCCCAACGCAAAGACGAACCACAACGTATACACCGAAAACGAGCCAACATAGGCTTCGTAGATCGCCATCCCCAGCGCCAAAACGATGAACACGGTATGCACTTTGAACCACGCGCGCACTAACGCGATCAACTGTGGAAAGACAAATTCGTTCACATTGGCGGAAATGGTATTGATCCACCACTGCCCGCCGGTAGCCCAGTTGATGCCGAGGAAAACGAGACCAAAGATCACGCCAAACACGAGCGCGCTCACCACAGCGCGTTTCGGGTGGCGCAGGAAGAGATAGCCAAACACCGCCGCCGCCGTGAAAACCGCCAACTGCTTGGCGTATCCCGCCAGAAATAAACAGGCCAGCCCAGCCCAAAGTCGAAAGTCCAAAGTCCAAAGTCCGAACGGGGTCTTGATGATCCGGTGTTTTCCGGGGGTTGGGTCCCCTGCGCCGGCTACGAAGTAAACGGCCAGCGTCTCGAAGAACACCATCGTCAGGTGTTGGCGACAGAGCGGGCCGATGTGGTAGACGAAGTTCGAGGCTGTGTACGCCAACCCACACATCAGCGGGATGAAGACGCCGCCCGTGCGGCGGCGCACCGTCCACCCGATGACAAATGCCGTCAGCAAGGTAATGACGAACGAGAGGACGCGCCCGGAAAGCAAAGTCTGCCCAAAGAGCGGAAAGAGCAGGATGTTGAGGATGTGAAACACCGGCGGGTAGTTTGACGCATAGAAGGGGTACACGCTGCTGTCGCGGTAGGGCCACTCGCCCCGGCTGTGCAAGACGGCATCGTACAGCTCGAAGCTCTCGCCCTGGTCGTAGTCGTAGGGCCAGCGGAAGAGATCAACGGCGTAGGCCACATAGACACCCAGGTAAGCCAGGAACGCCAATAACGCAAGGGCCATCAGCGCCCGCTTGACCCAGAATGTCGCACGCTGGCTGGGTTCTGACTGCGCCGCGGGGGGCGCAGCGTATCGCGGTTCACCGGCAGCGGCGGCGGGTGCGTCTCCCAGGCGCAACAACGGCGCGCCGAGTAGCGCGACGCCCAATCCCGCCAGCAACAGCGCCCGCTCGACCGGCCCAATGCCCGCCCAATCCCCCGCGCCCAGACGCCCGCCGACCAAGAGCGCGACATCTGCGCCTAATCCGGCGAGGATGATGAGCCAACCCAGTTGTTTTTTGGTGATCGCGTGATTCACGGAATCTAAGGCAGTTCTTCCAGGAATTCGTGCAGGTTGTGGCGGACGGCATAAGCAGCGGCTTCGGCGCGGTTGGTCAGACCGAGTTTCGAGAGGATGCTGCTCACGTAGTTGCGCACCGTCCCTTCACCCAAAAAGAGCGATTTGGCGATTTCCTTGTTGGTGCGGCCCTCCGAAACCAGCCCCAGAACGCGCAGCTCTTGCTCGGTCAGATCGCTGAAGGCGGCGGCCTGCTCCTGGCGGGTGGCCTGGCGCACGCGGGCGAGGACACGCTGCGTCACCGCCGGATCGAGCAACGCTTCGCCCTGTCCCACCCGCTGGATGGCGCGGATCAACTCGTCGCCGCCGCCCTGCTTGAGCACGTAGCCCGCCGCGCCCGCGCTGATGGCGTCGAAGAGCATCTCATCTTCGGCGTAGGAGGTGAGCATGAGCACTTCGGTGTTCGGCAAATGTGTTTTGATGGCCCGGCAGGCCTCAATGCCATTTTCACCCGGCATCCGAATGTCCATCACCACCACATCAGGACGATGCTGCACGGCTTTTTCGACAGCGTCTTTCGCTGAAGCCGCCTCATCCACCACGATGAAGTTCGCCTGATTGCTCAACAAGGTGCGCAATCCCAACCGCACCACTTCGTGATCGTCTACTATCAGAATACGTAATGTCATCATACCCCCCTTTGTCAAAGCGTAAAACGTAAGGTTGATTTTACGTTTTACGTTTTACGTTTTTAATACGGAACAGTCAAATGAAACGTCACACCTTCATTCGGCGCGCTTTCGATGCGCAGCGTACCGTCCAACAGGCGCACGCGCTCACGAATGTTGCGCAAGCCATATCCCTTACTCACCTGAAGCGTTTCCATCCCGATGCCATCGTCGGAAATTGTCAACTCCAGCGCGTCCTCACCGTAGTCCAACTGTACCTTCACCCAGCGTGCGCGGGCGTGCCGGGCCGTGTTAGCCAGCGTCTCACGCACGATCTGGAAGATGTGCCGCCGCCGTTCCATTGACAGGATTTCGACCGGCGCACCGTTGATCTCAAATTCGGTCTCCAGCAGCGTGTTGATGTGAAAATCGCGCAACAGACGTTTGATGCCCGATTGCAGGTCCTCGTCCGGCATGTCGCTGCGCAGATCGAAGATGTAGCGCCGGATGTCCTGAATTGTCTCGTTCAGGTTGTCCATCACCCGGCCCAACTGCGCCTGCGCGCGCATTGGGTCAGAAGGGATGATGGGCTGCACACTTTCCAACAGCAGACCGGCGGCGTAAATAGATTGGATGATCCCATCGTGGAGGTCGCGGCCAATGCGCTCACGGTCTACAGCCAATGCCTGCAGGCGCTCCACTCCTTCAATCCACCGTTCAATCTCCAATTGCAGGGTGTTCAGCGCACGGTTGATGCCCAGCATCAATCCCGCTCCCACCAGCGCCCACAACCATTCCATAAGCGCCGGCGAAATCCCGCGCGCCTGTAAAGGCAAATACAACAGATGCAGAATGCCAAATGTGCCCGCTGCGATCTCGACCAGGCGCAGGTAAGGTCGAACCCGTTTGCGCAACACCGCGTCCAGAGTCTGATGGCTTTGACGGCGCAGCCCGACCGCAGCCAGTAGACCGGCAGGAAAACCGAGCAAATAATGGATGAAGATGGTCGTCACCTGGATCACCGTCTCGCGCTGCGCAGATAGCGCCAGATAAGCGCCCAGGTATGAGATCACCCACACCACATTCAACCCCACCAACCAGCGTCGCCCATGCACACGCACGGTGTCTTCGGGCAGAAAAGTCTGGATGCCCAGCGCGATCAAGAAAATGTACCCAATTCCCAACACCACAGGGCGGACGAACGTGGGGAGCAGGGGCATAGGCGGCGTCAGGTCGGCAAACAGATCGTTCCAGGTGACGGTAGCTTCGCAGATGGCGCATAATCCCACCCAATACAACCGTCGCGCTAACAGAATTCGACGGCTCCTGTACTGGAGGAAAAAGACCGTCAGGCTCAACGTGAAAAAAATCAGTCCGTGCAGAAAACGTCCCAGGACGACCACGCTATTCATTGATCCTTTCTATCCTACCCTTGCGAAGGTGCAGAAACCTTCGCAAGGGTCAAGTATACCATAGCTAGAGAACTCAGGGCCAGTAGGTGGCCGTCCATTCCTCCAACATATCTGCTGTAGCGCTGACCAGCCGCCATCCCTCGGCAGTGCGCGCCGTGCGCCATTCGGTGTTCCAAAGACGACCGACGATCACGCCGCCCTCATTATCCCAGGATGTGACCATCGCTGCAACGCGCGCTCCGGTCTCTGTCTCCGATCCCGGTATCGTGTGGACACTCCCCACACTCACCCGCGCAGTCGTCGCAAAACCATGCGCCCACGGCTCGTACACGCGATTATCCTGGGGGAGCAATAAGTTGTAAGCGCCCGGCAAATCGCGGTCGTTTAACGCCAGGTAGAAGGCGATCACGGCGTACTCCGGCTTGTGGGTGGGATAGGTGTGCGGGCGATCCAGGAAATACCAACCATAGCGGTCAGATGTCCACCCGTAGGTCTGCTCTTCCCAGGTATGGATCACGTACCAGGCCAGGGTCGGCGCGCTTTGCTCGCGGTAACCTTCCCAGATCTCTTCTTCGAGGTCGCCGTCGGCATCCACAAAGCGGACGCCGGCATCGCCGGAGAAAAATCCCAGACGACGATACCTGTCGCCGTCCCAAACGTAAAGATGTAGCAAAGTCTTGTTCTTGTCCGCGTGGCCGAAGATGGCAATCTCCGGCTTGCCATCGGCATTGACATCGCGCACTTCGACCTCGCAGGCAGCGTATTGTCCCAGGCCAACATCCGGCGCACCGGCTTTGGGAAACGCCGGCTCCAGCGGATAATACGCGTCGCCGTCGAGGACAAAGGCGCTCAGGCGCGCTGGATCAGTGTTTTGATGAAACACCGCTAACCATTCCGGCGCGCCGTCGGCGTCGGTATCTTCGTAGCGCAGGCAAAGCAGCTCGGCGGCGCCGCCGCGCGCCTGGACAGCCGCCAGCCCCGCGCGCGCGATGCTGTGCGCTGCCGCCGCGTCGGGCGTGGGGATGGGGGTCGCCGTGGGCGTAGGCGTTGACGTTGACGTCGCAGTCGCCGTGGGCGGGACCGGCGAGGGGGTGATGGTCGCCGTTGGTGTGGCGGTTGGCGCCGGCGAGAATGGGGCGGTCGGCAGGCAGGCGGCGACGCTCATCGCCATCCCCAGAACAACGAGCACCAGGCCCGTCACGTGATGTTGGACTTTCATCGCTCCTCCCGCTATTCAACGCAAAGGGCGCGAAGCTGTGACAACTTCGCGCCCTGTCGTTGCACTATCAATCACAATGCCGAATACCCTGGTGAGGGGGAAGTCCCTCCACCAGGCAGCAACAATTACGCTTTGCGGAGCCTGCGCGCAGTAAAGAACACGCCAACGAGCAGTACGGCTGCGGCTACCAGGGCGACCTCGCCAAATCCCGTCTCAGGGGTCCGCTGTGTCGTCCCACCAGCGGCGGCTGTCGGGCGTGGGGTGGCAGCAGAGGCTGGCGCTTTGGTCGGCGTAGGCGCCGGTGTGTCGGTGCGACGCACGCGCGGCGTGGGCGTGGGCGTCGCTTCGCCGCCTCCGGCAGCGGCTTCACTTGATTCCGGCGTCGCCGTTGGCCCGATCAGGGGGGTAGGCGTCAACGTGGGCGTGGGTTTCGGGGTGTTCGTCGGCGCGGCGGTCGGTTTTTCTTCCGTCGGCGCTTCTTCCACGGTGGGGGTAGCTATGATTTCTTCTGTCGCTGGCGTCTCGATCGCCGGCGTCTCACCCGCGCCGAGTCCCTGCGCGGCCTGATTGGCCGCCCGCTTCATCTGCGGATTAATGACCAAGGCCCACACCCCAAAGGCAACCAAAGCTAAGACGAGCAATCCGCCCATAATGGCGACAGCGATAAGGAATGTTTTATTCTGCTTTTCCCCGGTATCCTCTGGTTGCTGTTCTTCTTCCTCAAAAGCTGCATCTGTTCCTAGAGTGTCAAACAGGTCATCCGACATGCGTTTTCCTCCTTGTTTGGGCTGCGACCTTAGTCATCCCGTAGTCCTTGAATCCAATCATCTTTTATATCCCAGCGTTTGATCTTATACAACGAGTGTGAATTTCTCACCCAACACACGCGCACGGTTAGGGATAGATTATAATGATATTGTATACAAATTTTGTAAAAAATGCAAGTTACACTTTGATGACATAAACGTAAAGCGTGAAACGTAAGTTTCTTTTTACGTTTTACGCTTTACAGCTTACAGTCAAAGCAAACGCTCCAGGTTCATAAAGGGGATCAGGGCGAATTCTTTGCCGCCGAAATCTACCTGCACTCCCGGTAGACGGGCGCCGGTTTCCAGTTGAATCATGCTGGTGGGAATGTCCGACACGACCCCCGACGCGCCCGTGTATGGTCCACGCAAAACCCGCACCCGGCTGCCTACAACCAGCGGGGATTCGGGGTTAATCGGCGCGCCAGACTGCGCCGGCATAGGCACGAAGACGTAAGGGCGCTCAATTCCCCACCGCTGTTGCAGTCGCCCACTGATAGCCGCTTCACGGCCATCCAATGAGCGCAACAGGTCGAAAAACGCCTGCGACATTGGCGCCGTGCTGACCCCTTCAGTCGTTACAATCGGAAAATCCACGGCCTCAAGCTGGGGGATCATGGATGGGGGAATCCCACCGACGATGATCCCGCGCACTTGCATTTCAATCGCCTGTTCCAGAGTCTCATCATCCAGCCGCGATCCTCCGACCAAAATGGCTCCGTGGGAAGAGGCATCAATATGCTTGGGGCGAATAGGGTGTCGCGGGGCGCGCACCACCACCCGCAGCACGCCAAACGCTTCTTTCCCGTTTCCCCAGCCCATTTGCATGAACGCGCCAATGGCCTCGATGACCACGCCTGCGTCCGGCAAGACCTCGGCCACCAGACCAGGAACCAACGCGGTGAGATGCACAGGCTGTGGGGCCGCCTCCAGCAGCAGTCGCCCCCGTCCGCTGCCCACAATGGAACCGGCAATCGGCGCGCGACACACCTGCCCGCCGAATCCGCCGCGCGAGGCCAGGACATCGCCTTCGGCAACGGTATCGCCGCGATTGACCTTCAAATACGGTTTGATTTTTTTGACTGGAACGCTCAATTCCCGCGCCACATCAATGATGCGAAAATCAGCCGGTTCGACGGTCTGCGCAACGACACGCGCTGGTTCTACATGTTCACCCGAATGTACCAGCACTTGACCCGGACGCGGCAAACGGCGGGGAATACGCACCCTGGTTAATGGATTGGCAATGCTGTAAGATATGAACATCTTAACCTCCCACGTCCCAAATCCATCCGTGCAGTGTGCGGCGTCGGCGATCAGGATCATCGGGCAATGTCAGAGGACGCCCGCGGGCATCCACCACCAAACCTACCAGCCCGCCGATAGCCTGAACATGGCCGTCACGACCCGGCCCAAATCCAACATCAATGCGGCGGTTGGGTCGTAAATGCAGTTTGGCTCTCTGCCCAGGCAACAAGGGCCAGATTTCAATATCGCCATAGTGGGCTTCGACGTTCAATGTACCGCCATCCTCATACGCGATCTTCATCCGCAGCACCCACTCTCCCGGACGCGCCTTGCCCACCGGCGAGATCACCGTGCCGAGGGAAGTGAGCGTCCCGGCCTCCAGCGCCGATGCTGCCGCCAGCGGTTTGAGACCGGCCACCGCCCCCAGAGCCGGCGCAGCCCGGTTCACGTCCAACAGGATGGTGGAAATACCGGTCGGCTGCAAACCGTCCAGCGCGATCAAAAGCGCCTGGCCGGGGCGCGGCATGTGGACCAATCCGCCGCCGGAAATGAGAATCGGATCAACGTGGGGCATCATCCCCGACGGGGCGTCGGTCTTCCCGACATCCCACGTTGGCAACGCCACCGCCAACGCCGAACGGAGCATTTCACGCACGACAGCCTGTTCGACCCACAATTCACGCGGGTCTTGGGGAACTGTCCAGGGACGCAGTTCACGGTTATAGAGCAGCGTCAGGAGTTCCTCCTCTTCCATCTCTTCCGGCATCCAGCGCAACAAAGCGGCAACGTCGCGCTCTTTGATCCAGGTCAGCGGACCATACGCTATGCCCTTCTCATACACTGTGATATAGGACCGCCCGTCGAATGTCGCCGCAACGGTCGTCGTCGCTGCGCCAGCATCAACGCCCAAGACGCCGCGCCCAGGATGCTCTTCACGCCGGCAGAGATAATCCACCACCCGCGAAAAAGCTGCCGCCGTTGGTAAAAGGGGCAGACGGCTCCAGGCCATCAACGTATCGGCGCCGGGAGCAGTTTTCATGCGTTCTTCGATGTAGTATTGCTCCAGCGCATTTTGCGCCGGTCCCAGATGCTCGGTGTCGGCGGTCGGATGGACGTTATCCACGACTTCAACACGCGTGATGTCGCCCATCAGCTTTGTGATGTGCGGACGCAGCTCGACGTTGCCGGCATAAAGTACGGTCGGACGTTGATGCTGTTCCAGCATCGAAGCGGCTAACGCGATGGCGTCGGCGAGTTCCATAACAGGACGCCTGGCCCCGCCATCAACCCCACCGACCAGCAGCACAACATCAGGAGAAATGTCGCGTATGGTGCGGGACCATGTTTCCTGAGGGGAGTTGAGACTCCCCTCGCGCGACAAGATAGCTTTGATGTCGGTATACGTGCCGGTGGCCGCGCGCCGCGCGCTTTCCAGGCTCATCTCGCGCACCAGCCCGGCGATCACAAGGCTCAACGGCTCTGACGCGCTCAGGGTGACAACGAAGGCATCCACGCCCTCCAAACCTTGCTGCGGTGTGACAAGACGGCCTGACGCATAAAGCGTGCGCCCGGTGATGGTTTCGAGCTGTTCAATCGCTTGCAGCACGCCGACCCCCAAATCGCTCCAGGGTGGGTTCATGGTCGTCAGCGTCTCCGCCTGGGCGACGAAACGATAACTGTCCTCTACTTTTTCCAGCAGGAGCAGCTTGGTAAAGACTGTGCCGCAATCGGCGATGAGGATAGATTCTATGGTGCGCTCGTCTACCATGCCTTAGCCCCTATGAAAGAAGACACCGAACTGAGCAGTTCTGACCAGCGCTCGACCCACAGCGTCAAACCGGATGTGATCGCCCCGGCAAAGGCCGCCGCCAAAGCCACAATGACAAAAAACTGGCCGATGCGGTGCAGCCATACCGCAGCGGACTTTCTTTCTCCCTCATGGTTTCTCGTTTTGGAGGAGAAGACCAATAACGCCGTCACCGTCCCTACCAGCACGACCACGCCTTGCAACAGCTTCCAGAGGGGACCATTCAGCGTCAAAGCATTGCCTGTGGCCTGAATTTGCGGGAACAGCGTTCCCAACAATGCGCCGGCAATGGCTACTGCCGCCCCCGTTCCCAGCAGGTAGGCCATAGGGATATTCCCCAGAACCGCGAAGCGTGCCAGTAATTTGGAGGAGGTAAATCCTTTGAGGAGCAGCAATATCCCCAAAAACAACGGGATGAAATAGAAGATTCGCACGATCGGGCTATCAGCAGTGTGCGCCTGGCCTAGCCAATCTACGAAAAGAAAGCGCAGCGCGATGCCCATCACATAGCCCGCACCACTGCCCACCAACAACGCCAATACCCACCGGTAGAGGACATTGTCGCCAAGCAGGTAGCTGAAGATGATCAATGTAAGCGCCGCGCCTACAATTAAGCCGATTATGTTTTCCATTGAACTAAGAGACCCCCTTCTTGCCCCGCGCCATGTAGTACAACAGGCCAAACAGAAGCAAGCCCAGCGCGGCCCAATGGGTCAACAGCAGGGCATCCAATTGGCCGCTGAGCGCACGCTCGCTCGGTATACCGCGGAATTCACAATAAGCCACAACGTCAGGGAATCCAACCAACCAGCCCTTCACTGCCGGAGTTTCCAGGTAGGGCAACACCAGCGGCCCGACCGCGGCGCTGACGCCGATGCCCATCGGCAGTGGGGCGTTGGGGCGCGAGGCATTGTTTTGCTCCACCCACCACCGCAGGCGCTCCGTCCGGCCAGCCAAAACGACGAGCAACTGGGCGTCTTCCACTGCGCCGCTCATAAACATGGCGATGCCGTTGGACGAACCCGGCAGATAGACAGCCTGCGCGGACAGCGACGCGGCCTCGTCGGACGCAGCCAACAGACCTTGCGCCAGGCCAGCACCTTCGGGCAGGGTGCTCACCATGACGATGCGCACGCCCCTGTCTTTGAGGTGTCCGATAAGGGCTTCGGCGATGGGCGTCATTTCGCCGGCCTCGGCAGGTCCGTACTCGACAGCGACAATAACGGTGTTCCCTGATTCTAATGCTTGAATAGCATGGGCGAGATTCTCGATATGGGGTTTGCTGAGCGCCTGCGACATCTGTGCATCGCCCAAGAGCAGCCCCAGGACGGTGACAGCGACTAACACAAGCGTGACGAGCCACCGCGTTGCCATTTCGCCCTCGCCAGGACGGATGCGCTGCTGCGCTACCGGACGTTTGACGCCACGGGGCTGCTCCAGCAGAGCTTGCCAGAGCTGCGCCTGCGCGATGACAGATTCCGGGATCACTGGATTAGGCGGCGCCTCAAAATCTGCCGGCATGTCAACGAGAAGCCCGGCTGGCAGCACGCCCACCAAACCGGCGAGGGGGCCTTCCTTCTCAGTCAGTTCAGGGAACAACGCTTTTTCGGTCGTCCGTCCAGCGGTCATGGCTGGACGCAGTTCCTGCACCCAATCGGGGATCTCGGCCCGCGCCAACCGGCCCTCTCCACCCGGCGCTTCCGGAGTGGTTATCTCCGCTTCAGGCAGCGGCGGCAATGGACCGGTGCCCGGCGGACGCAAGCCCTGGAGCCAGGCCGGCACTTCAGCCCGCACCAAAGTCTCGTCTTCAAGGGGGGTCTCTTCTTCAGCAGGGGGTTGACCTGACTCGGTTGGCGCTAAATCGCGCAACCAATCCGGCATAGCTCCTTCTGCAAAGACTGCCGCTGGCGCTTCAGATTCACCAAACAGCGCCGATTCCACATCTTCTGCGGCGCTGGCAGCTTCGGTCTCATCTGGGACAAAGGCTGGCGCGGTGGGTTTCAGCACAGCGACTTCGGAAGGCGGCGTAACATCCTTCAGCCAATCAGGCATCGCGGCGCGCGGCGCACGCCGCTCACCCGGCGCAGCTTCACCGCTGACAGGACGCTCAGGTTCCTTCACGCCTAAACCAGCGAGCCAATCAGGAGTTTCTGCGACTACGGGAGCAGCCGGAACACCGGGCTTCTCCGTGGAAGGCGGTGCGGCTTCCTCAGTTAATGCGCTGAGCCAGTCGGGAGTTTCTTCCTTGAACGGCCCCTCAGGTGCAATCACCGCCGGCGCCGGTTCTTCCACTATGACGCCTGCCAGCCAGTCTGGCAATGCTTCTCCCGACACCGCCGGTTTCGGCTGCGCTGGTGTGGGTTCAGCCTCTTCCACAAATATGCCGGAAAGCCAATCCGGCACGGCTTCCTCGGTCGGCGTGGGTTGTGCTGGCGCAGAGGCAGGCTCTTCGAGCAGTATCCCCGAAAGCCAATCGGGCACAGCTTCTTCAGCCGGGGCAGGTCGCGCCGGCGCGGCTTCAGGTTCCTCAGTCATGATCCCAGCAAGCCAATCCGGCATGGTTGCTTGGGGTGACGTGGGCGCCGCCGGTGTGGATGCAGGTTCTTCAACCAGGATTCCAGACAGCCAGTCCGGCTCAGCTTCTACGTGCGGCGCAGGCGACACCGGCGCTGGTTCAGGCTCTTCAACCAGGATCCCGGACAGCCAGTCCGGCTCGGCTTCTACGCGCGGCGCAGGCGACACTGGCGCCGGTTCAGGTTCTTCAACCAGGATCCCGGACAGCCAATCCGGCTCAGCTTCCTCGCTGGCTGCGGGCTGCACCGGCTCTGGTTCGAAGATCAGGGGCCGTCGCGTTGGCGGTGTGACGCTTTCACGCGCGGGACGTGAGGGCGGGGGAACCTCTTCAGCGCCTTGCAATAGCCAGGCGGGGAGTTCTTGTATCACGGGTTCTTCGAGCGGAGAAGGCTTGTCGGCAGTGGCAAGCAACCAGGCTGGCAAGCTGGTCGGGCCTTGCGGCTCAGGCGCGGCTGGCGCGTCTGCTGTAGCGAGCAGCCATTCTGGCATCTCCGCACTCACGTCCGGCGCATAGGACGGCGACGCCTCAAAACCCCACATCGCCAGGGCTTCTTCTGCGATGGGCGCAGGTTTTTCTGGGACAGACCCGGAGATCCAATCCGGCAATTCTTCCTCAACCGGCGACTCTTGCGCTGCCGCGGGTTCACTTCCGACAATTCCGGCAAGCCAATCCGGCAATTCTTCCTCGACCGGCGGAGCCTCTGCCGAGGCGGGAGGTTCCGTGGCGAAATCAGAAAACCATGCCGGGAGTTCAGCGGGCGCGAGCGGTTCTTCCGCAATTGCGGTCTCTTCTGCGGCGCCTGGAGTTTCGCCCAATATGTCAGACAGCCAGTCTGGCAATGCAGCGGATGCAGGTTCTTCATCCAAAGGCGAAGCCGCCGGCGCAGCAGCGGGTTCTTCCGTTAGTTCGAACAACCAGTCAGGCAGTTCCGCCGGTTCGGGCGTTCCCCCTGCCGCCGGTATGATCTTTGAAGATAATGCTGTACCGCAGTTGCTACAGACGCGGCTACTATCTTGATTCATCTTGCCACATTTTGGACAACGGACCATGTTCCAACTCACTCATCACTATGCGGGCGGTCAAACCCGAGGATAACTCGTAGACCGGTTAAAGTGACGCCCAGGGCCACCCCAAGCATAAGCCCACGCATACCCGCCGTCGCCAGCGTGTCCACGCCCTGCCGCAGCGCGGCAAGGATATCCGGGTAAAAGCTGTAGGCGACGGTCGTCAACAAGACAATCGCCGCCGCAATCACAAAAATAACGCCGCCGATGGTACGTCGTGTGCGCATGATGCGCATTCCAGCGACGATCAATGTCACGGCAGTTAATGCAAGCAGCGCCGATTCGCCAGGCACCAGGATCCAGTTAAGCAGCGGCTGCGTCCAAATTCCTGCACGATCCGGCTGCAACATATCCAACATCACCAACGCCAAAGCCGCCAGCGCCGAGACGACGACCAGCAGACTGGCAATCCTGTTTTTTCGCCCACGCGTCAGGCGGAGAAAGTGAATGCGCAGCAAACTGAAGAAGGCGAGGATCATGGCAAACACGGCCAAAACGGTCGCCCAACGCAGTAAAAAATCGCGCAGCAGGACGAGGAATTCAACCGGCAGCAGGTACCCCAACAGGACGAGGAGGCCCACGAGCATAGCGACGACGGTCGGTATAAAACGCTTGAACATTTATGCCCCCCCTAATCCCAACAGCGAGGCCAGGGCTGTGACGACAATCCCGGCGATGACCAGCCAGCGCAGAATATCCTGCGTCCCCAGGCTGGCGAAGGCGGCGGAACGCTGGGAGACTACAGCGCCGCCGGCAAACATATCCTCGCCCACCACTAATTGTTCCTGGCCCAGAGCAGGATAGAGCGCCCCTAGCCCTTCAGGGGACGTTGTCCCGCCGGCGGAATGGATGTTGCGCCTTTCCGCTGCTACGGTTAACAGACTGGCTTCCTGGGTGAAAGCGCCCAACACGATATTCGAGCCGAGGCCGCCATCGGCGAGGTATGTGGCGGCCATCGCCGCGTAGGCCACAGGCGAAGCCGCCGTGAACTGCACTGAAGCCGGTCGGTAGAGGTCGGCGCTGCCGATGCGGGTGTAGGCGCGACGCATCCAATCGCTGGCCAGCAGGTAAAGTGTAGGGTCGCTCGTGGTGATGAGAGGAGGCGTATCGTAGGCGGCGGATAAGTCAATCAGCGCGTGCATCCCTTGCAAGCTCGCTACGGATGTCATAGCGTCGTCGCCGATCAAGCTGCCGTTGCCCGCCGCGACGTGGATGGCCGCGCCCTCCTCCGCCACACGCCCCACTTCGTCCGCCAGTGAGCGGAAGACAGGATAAGCGCGTATTTCCGGCGCTCTACTCCGGTAACGAATGCCATAAAGCGCCAACAGAACCGCACCGGTCAGCACAAATCCCAGGGCCAAAAGTTGCATCAGGGTTTGATTCATGATTACTGTACCTCAGCCTCGCGCAGACAGCGCTGGAGTCGCCGGAGCGTCTCCGGTTCTTCCAAAGCCTCGGCGAACGGCGCGAGTGTTTGCTTACCGACAAATGGAGCCAGCATCCACAGGACTTGTCCACCAACAAATCCCCAAATTTGCAATACATCCAGGAGGGGAATTGCCACATCCGCCAGGCCACGCTCTTGGATCGCGGCGGCCCAACGTTCAATCTGCGTTGGAGGCACATGTTCATACTCCACTGAGTATTCCCTCTCATCTCAGTTTGCCCTGTCCTTATGAAGGGATGGAACCGGGCAAAATCAACTTTGAATTAGCTAAAGTTATTGTATCACAACGCAGAAGTATGTGCAACTGAGGGTTTGCGCGATTACAGTTCAGATATACAATGTTGCCCACTATCCCGAAGGAGCTTGACCTATGGAATCAAAAGTTCATCCGTCAACCTTACGCCGTTCCGATGGCCTGACACGCACAACGGGTCGCGTCTGGAAATACGGCGACGACGTCAACACCGACGTTATCTTCCCCGGCAAGTACACGTATAGCCTCACCGATCCGGCGGAGATGGCGAAGCACGCGCTGGAAGACCTCGATCCGGCGTTCGTGGCGAACGTGCGCCGCGGAGACATCATCGTGGCGGGGAAGAACTGGGGCTGCGGCAGTTCCCGCGAGCAGGCCGTGGTATGCCTCAAAGAGATCGGGGTGGGGGCGATTGTGGCGCGCAGTTTCGCCCGCATCTACTTCCGCAACGCGATCAACTACGCGCTGCCCATCGTGACGTGCGATGCAGTGGATAGCGTCGAATCTGGCGACGAAATCACGATTGATTTCACCGCCGGAACCGTCGTCACCCCGCGCGCCACGTACACCTTCCCCCCCTTCCCGCCGGAAGTGCTGGCAATTCTCCAGGCCGGCGGACTGATTCCGTATACACAGCAGGCGTTGGGAGTATGAAGTATGGAGTATGGAGTATGGTGTAAGCGGGATTTTCGTCTTGTCTCCCCTTACTCCTTACTCCTTACTCCCTACTCCTTACTCCGTTTCGAAATTACAAGTACCGGAGGAAAAATGGCTAAATACAAAATCGCTTTGATGCCCGGCGACGGGATTGGCAACGATGTGATGGACGCGGGCAAGATTGTGCTGGACAAAGTCGCGCTGGACGCGGAGTACATCCCCGCTGATATTGGGTGGGAGTTCTGGCGGACGGAGGGCGAAGCGCTGCCGCAGCGCACGGTGGACATCCTCAAGACATGCACCTGTGCGCTGTTTGCGGCGATCACGTCCAAGCCCAAAGAAGAAGCCGAGGCCGAACTCATCCCCGAATTGCAAGGCAAGGGCCTGGTCTATCGCAGCCCCATTGTGCGGCTGCGGCAGATGTTCGACTTGTACGCGAACCTGCGCCCGTGCAAGGCCTACAAGGGCAATCCACTCAACTACCGCGACGATATTGACATCGTGGTGTTCCGCGAAAACACGGAAGACCTGTATTCCGGCGTCGAGTTCCACCCGCTGCCGGAAGAGGTGCGCGCGGTTTTGGAGAAGCACAGCCCACGCATGTCGGCCTTCAATGGCGTGGATTCGGCGGACATTGCGTTTTCGGCGCGCATCCTCACCCGGCGCGGCTGCCAGCGCATCGTGCGCCGCGCGTTCGAGTACGCCAAGCAGTTCGGCTATCCCACGGTGACGCTGGTGGAGAAGCCCAACGTCATCCGCGAGACCTCCGGCCTGATGGTGCGCGAGGCTCGCAAGGTCGCCGCCGACTATCCCGGCATCGCGCTGTGGGAGACGAACATTGACGCGCAGGCGATGTGGCTGGTGAAGAACCCGCAGGATTACGGCGTGATGGTCTCCAGCAATATGTTCGGCGACATCATTTCCGACCTGGCGGCGCAACTGGTGGGCGGATTGGGATTCGCGTCCAGCGGCAACATGGGCGACGGGTTCGCCGTCTTCGAGCCGACGCACGGTTCCGCGCCCAAGTACGCCGGGCAGTACAAAGTCAATCCCACGGCGATGTTACTCTCCATTAAGTTGATGCTCGACTGGCTCGGCGAGGCCGATAAAGCAGCGGCGTTGGAGCAGGCCATTGCCGCCGTCATCGAGGAAGGCAAGGTCCGCACCTACGATATGGGCGGCAGCGCGGGTACGTTGGACGTAGCAAAAGCTGTTGCAGAGAGGTTGTAAAGGCAAAGTGGTAACAACAGACTTACCCGTTCGTGCGGATACCGATCATCCTCAAGAAACAGGTTCCCGCGCGAAGCTCGTTGAGCACTGGTCGCGCTATGCACAGGCTATCGCCCCGTGGTTGATCGCGCTGGCTTTTGTTGCGGTGGAAATCCGGCGAGTATGGGGGCAGATCGCTGTGCGCTACCCCGATTTCTTCGGGTGGGCCGAGCGCGCCTCACGCCTCGATTTCACCAACCTGGCTCATCCTGACTGGGTGCATGGACTCTATCCGCTAGGGTATCCGCTGCTACTGCGCCTGGGCCGTGAATTGGGCGTTGACGTGCTGCGCACCGCGTTTGCGCTCTCCATCTTCGGTGGATTTTTGGGACTGCTCGGCGCATACTGGTTGGTGCGGCGGATGACGGGCCGCTGGTGGCTGGCGCTCTTGACCGAGCTGTTGCAGGCGTGCATGGCCTTCTACCTCTTCTTCGGCAATCTGGACGCAACTGATATGCTGGCCTCTGGGTTAATCCTCTGTGCGTTCCCACTGCTCTTGAGCGAAAAGCGACAGCGCGCAGCGGCCTTCGGGGCCGGGTTATTGGTCGGGCTTTCGTACTTAATCCGATATACAGCGTCGCTGACCGTGGCGGCATGCGCGCTTTTCTTGTTGCTTCCCTTCATCATGCGACGTGATCGGGAGAGCCTGTGGAGCTTAGCCTTCTTCTTGCTCGGCGCCTTCATCGGCGCGTTCCCCCAATTCCTGTGCAGCCTGCTGGTCAAGAGGAATCCACTCTATAATGAGCAGGCGCATAACCTGTGGTTCCATCTGCGCGACTCCTCCGACTACATCTATGACTGGCACGAAGTTCCCATGGACATCGGGATGCTGGAAGTGATTCTAGGGCAACCTAAAGCGTTTTTCAGCCATTGGTGGGAGATGTTCCTCAGTTACTGGCTCACTGGCGATGGCTACTCGGTTGACGGTCTCCTGGGTATGCTCGCGCAGGCAGGCTTCTGGTTTGCGTTACTCTTCACACGGGGGGATCTCAAGCCGAAAGCGCGCGCCCTCTTTGGCATTTATAGTGTGGGCTTGATTGCGCTGCTCTCGATGGTCCGGCTCGACCGGCGGTTCCTAATCACGCTGATGCCCTTGCAGGTCTTTGGCAGCCTCTACTTCGCGTGGTCGCTGCTGCCCGAAAAGACGACAGTGCGCCGTCGGCAGATTCCGTTACGGCTACCTTTGTTGCTGCTCCTGTGCGTTCCTTATCTGCGCCAACCTGTCTCGTTTATGCTCAGCAACCACGGCGACGAAGCCCTGGTCGAGGTCAGCAACATGCTGCACGCGGCGGGGATGCAGGCGGCGGGCGAGGTCTTCAGCACCAACGTTGACTATCACGACGTGGCCTCACCCTGGAAATGGCGCTATGCGATGGCTTTCGCCCTGGCGCGCGACTTGAAGACACAGGAGGAAATTCTGGGGTATATTCATGAACATGGCTATCGCTTCTTCATTATGGACAAGGCTACCGGGTTGTTTCTCTATCCCACGCAAGAAGGGCTGCTCAATCCAGAAAACCGATTTTCCGGATTGACGCCCATCTACGTCCCCAACGAACGTGAAGCCGTTGTCTATCGCGTCGAAGGGCCGCAATGGGCGGCGCCCACCCCGATTTCCGCAACATTACAGAACGGCATCGCCTTGACCGGCTACGAGCTTTACCAGAGCGCCGACCAACCGCCGGGGAGCGGACAGCGCGTAGGATTGTACCTCCACTGGCGCACGTCCGCACCGGTCGCACAGTTTCTCAAGGTCTTTGTGCATGTTCTCGGCGCTGATGGGCAGTTAGTGACACAACACGATAGCGTCCCGGCGCTGTGGACCTATCCCGTAGATCGCTGGGCTGTGGGAGAGACGGTCGTGGATTTTCACCCATTGCTTTTCGGGCCGGATGCTGGATCGGGGCCATTCACCATTCTGGTGGGGTTCTACGATGGCAATAGCGGCGCGCGCATCCCTGTGCAGGCTGCGGAAAGAATGTCCAACGACGCTATTGTGGTGACGCAAGTAATGTTGGAGTAATCGTTGACGCCTCGAACCAAGCCATGGCTGATATGGACTGGTAGCCTGCTGGCGCTGCTCTACCTGTTGGCGTTCACTCTGAACATCACCCCCTATCTGCGCGGACCGGCGGCGTGGCGTTGGGCCTACGCCATCCCCGGCCACCCCTGGCGACATCTGCTTCCCCTCGCTGTCGTCGCTGCATATCTCGCCCTCGCCCTGTTCTGGTCTCGCAAATTCCCCCCCTCTCCTACTCCCTCCCTCCCCCACTCCCCCACGCGCTTCCTCCTCTTCATCGCCCTCGCCGTCCCCCTCATCCAGGCCGCGCTACTCTTCCCGGAATCGCCCGACATCCTGCGCCCGCTGTTTTACCGCACCATCTCGCCGGGCGCGAGCGGCGTCTTCACCGTCGGTAGCACCATCGCCGACCCCGCCGAGTTCCTGCGCCGTTACCCGGAACTGATGCCGACTTTCCCTGTGCATCCGCAACGCTACCCGCCGGGATTGCCGCTGCTGTTTTACGGCGCGCGGCGGGTGCTCGAAGCCGCACCGTCCATCACCGAGCCGCTGGGAATGGCGCTGCGGCTGTACCAGTGCCAGGATTTCGCGTTGATGCGCCTCTCGAATACAACGATAGCGACCGCCCTGTTGCAGATGGCGCTGCCTATTCTCGCAGGACTGATTGTCTTCCCCTTATATGGCCTGGCGCGCCGCACGGCGGGGGAACAAGCGGCGTTGTGGGCTGTCATCACCTATCCACTTGTACCCTCTTTCGCCCTCTGGTCGGCGCGTTGGGATCAGTTCTACCCCCTGCTCACCTGCGCCGCGTGGTATTGCTTCTGGCGAGGGCTGACGAATCAAGAATCAAGAATTAAGAATCAAGAATCAAGAATCAAGAATCAAGAATCAGCGAATCGGCGAATCAGCGAATCACGTTTTACGTTTTACGTCTTACGTTTTACGTTTTACGTTTCACGTTTTGCGCTTCACCGCGCCTGGTTCTTCTTGGGTGGCGTGCTACTCGCGTTTGCTTCCTTCCTTAGCTTCGGCCCGCTGACAATGCTCGCGCCGCTTGGATTGAACGCGCTGCTGTGGATTTTGCCCCACCCTGAGCGCCGCCGGTGGTTGCCGCTGGCAGGCGACGCCCTGGTTTTCTTCGCCGGATTGGTTGCGCCGTGGCTTGTCTATCACATAGCTTTTGGGAACGGCTTCCTGGATATCTGGCGCGTTTCGATGTCTTACCATCTGGGCCTGGGACGGGATTACTGGACGTGGGTATTCTTTCATCTCTATGACTTCTTCGCGTTCCTCGGCGCGCCGATGGCGATAGGATTTACGCTTGGCGTGGGCTACGCCATACGCGACGTGTGGCGCAAGCAGGACGCCGGCGTGTTGCCGCTCGGCTTTGCGCTCGGCCTGCTGCTGCTCGATCTGTCTGGGGCGGCGCAAGGCGAGGTGGCGCGCGTGTGGCTCTTCCTCACGCCGTTCGCCGTCATCACGGCGGCGTATGGCCTCGCGCGTTTGACGGATAAACATTGGCATAGGGCGCTGCTGGCAGCATTGCTGGCGCTGCATGTGCTCGTGTTCAACGCCTTCCTGCGCGTTGTCACCACCGGCGTCACCGATCCGCCGATGCGCACTCACACCTTCAGCCTCGACGCCCGCGCCCACCCCGTCAACGCCGAGCTGGGAGACGCGATCTTGCTTTTGGGCTACGCGGTGGAACCTGAGCGCATCGAACCGGGGATCACGCTGCACCTGACGCTCTACTGGCAGGCCAGGCGACAGATGACGCAGCCTTACACCGTCTTCACCCACCTGTTAGGGCCGGATGGCGACCTCGCGGCGCAGCAGGACAACATGCCCCAATCCGGCAACGCGCCGACGACGTGCTGGATTCCGGGTGAGATCATCGCCGACGACTACGCACTCGCCGTGCCAGCAGACGCCGCTCCCGGCGCGTACACGCTCACCACAGGGCTATACTTATGGGAGACCGGCGACCGGCTTCCCACACGCGGGACAGGGGCCACGCCAGACAACGAAATCGTGCTGACCACATTCACGCTACCAGGAGCGCCTTGATGGACAATCACGGTCAGAAGACGCCCCGAGTCCAGCGCATTGTTTGGGGAATCGTGTGGCTGGCGCTTATCGCGCTCTATCTGATCGCGCCGCTGCGCCACCTGGGCGGCTATGCCTGGAATTACGACGAAGGCCCGTACCTGCAAGCGGCGGCGCTGGCGTTCCAGGGGCAGCCCCTGTATGCCAAAGTGGTGTTGAACAAGCTGCCCTATCTGACATGGCTCATTGAAGGCAGTTTTGCCATCGGCGGCATGACGCTGACGGCGGCGCGCTTCACTGTCCTTTTACTGACGCTGGTGGGCTTCGTCAGCTTGGGGATATTGGCCGAGCTGTGGTGGGGCAAAGGCGCCGGCCCCGCCGCAATGCTCCTTTACCTTCTGATCCCCGAATTCGCCGCGCGAGCGGCGGTGGTGATGAACGATTTACCCGCGATGTCCGCTGCGCTGGTTGCGCTGGTCGCCGCCACCCTGTTTCGGCGCAGCCGGCGCTTTGGCTGGTTGTTGACCAGCGCCATCGCGTGCGTACTCGCTGTGGGATTGCATCCGCTGCTGCTGTTTATGGGCTTGCCGGTGGTCTGGATTCTCATCGCGCCAGAGCCGCGCGCGCCGTTCAAGCTGCGCCAATTTGTGCGGGTGATGAGCGTTTTTGGCTTGACCGGCCTCGTCGTGATCGCCGGGACGCTGCTTCTCGTGGATGATCCGGGCCTCATCCGCTGGGTATACACCTACAATACCATTTCGGCAAAGCATGTGACCGTGGAGGCTGCTGCGGCCTGGGAATCCATCCGCGATTATCTGCTGGCGCATTGGGCTTTGATCGCCATCGCGTTCGGCGGCAGTTTGCTGATCCGCCGGCGTTTCTGGCTCGGGCTGGCGCTGATATGGGCTTTCCTGACGTGGATGACGCTGTACCTCTACCGCCCTTTGTGGGAACACTACCTCATCTTCTTGCTCTATCCCCTGGTCATCCTGGCGGGCGGCGGTGTGGCAACCGGTTTGCAATGGGGTCGCCATCCACTGGCGCGCCGGTCTGTCGCGGTGTTCTTTGTCTGTCTGACCTTGTTATGCGGCTTTCAGAAATTCTCCACGCTTTCCACCTGGCCGGAATGGCCCGCCGGTCATGCAGAGGCTTACGCTTATGTAGCTCAAGCCGGCGCGCCCGGCGAATTTATCGTCACCGACAACCAATTCCTTGCCTTTGTCCACGGCTATGTGACGCCGCCCATGCTGGCCGATACATCGTTCAAACGTATCCGCAACGATTATCTTGAGATTGGGGAGGTGACGCAGGCTATACGCGATTATCCTGTAGAATTCCTGGTGCTGGATCGCGTCGAGGGTCGGTTCGTCCATTTCCCAGAATTTATGCAGGGCATCGAAGCCATCACTGCGTCGCCGCGCTGTTTCGCCGCGTTCTGCGTGTATCGCGTGCGCCCCGTCGAACCGGCAGCGGCGACGCTCGGCGATGCCATCCGGCTCGTCGGCTACACACTCACGCCGCCAGAAATCGTGCGCAGCGGCGAGACGCTGACCGTCACCCTGTACTGGGAAAGCGTCGCCCCGCTCAGCGTGGACTTGTCCGTTTTTGCGCACGTGTTGGACGCAAACGGCACTCTCGTCGCCCAACACGACGGGCCGCCGCTCTTCGGGAGCGCCTCCACCTCGACATGGCGCGCGGGGATGGTGATTCCCGATCCGCATCTCATCGTCATCAGCGCGGATGTCGCTCCGGCCATCTACAATATCGCCGTTGGGATGTATCACTGGTCGTCAGGGGAACGTCTACCAGCGTTGAACGCGGTCGGCGAGCGGTGGCGCGACGACAGGATCACATTGACCGCTGTGACCGTCGCCAAGCCATAAACAAACGGGCTACTCTGCTGGTGTGGTCGGTTCGGGGATTTGCTCCGGGGGCACGAGCGCCTCGATGACGATGTCGCCGAAAGGCTGTGCTTGTTGCGCCTGTACGGCGCACTGCTTGATCAGTTCCAAAATCGCCTGCAACGTGACAACGGCCTCAACCCGCGTGGGTTGCTTGCTCAACAGCGCGCGGTAAGTCACGGCGACGGCGTGCGCAGACGATTCCGCCCACTTGATCAGGCGCTGGCGGATCAGTCGAATCTGCTGGACGATGGAGATGCGCGGGCGCTGGATCGCTTCCTGGGGCTGCGGCCCTTCGGCGGGGAACAACACGGTCTGCGCTGCCGCGCGCAGATCGGCGACGGTCACGCCCGACAGATCAATCGTAAAGTGCTGCGGGCGCGGCGGCGCCCCGACGTGGACATAAGCGCGCAAGCCGGCCTCGTCGCGCTCGCGGAGCCATTGCGCGGCCTCCTTGTACTGGCGGTAAGCGCGCAATTGGCGCACCAGTTCGTCGCCGACATCCTCTTCATCCCGCGCGAGCCGCGCCGATTCTGGCGGTTTGGGCAGCAGCGCCCGCGACTTGATCCACAGCAAGCGCGCCGCGACGGCCAAGAAGTCCGCCACCATCTCGATCTGCATCGTCTCACGCAGCGCGTTCACCCGCGCCAGAAATTCGTCGGTCACTTTTGCCAGCGCGACCTTCGTGATGTCCAGCTCGTTTTTTTCGATGAGATGCAATAACAATCCCAGCGGCCCCTCAAAGATGGGCGTGCTGACTTCGTAACTCATACGCGCGTGTTCCCCGTTCCCAAGATAGCCGAAGGATAATCGAAATACGGGAAAGGACAAGTGCGGCGTAAAACGTGAAGCGTAGAACGTAAAACGTAAAACTTGATCTGCTGTGCTCCATTCGCTGATTCTTCATTCGCGCGCGGTGGCGGAGGCGGAAAACTATGCTTGCTGCCCGGCAATACCCGCCCCCGAAACAGGGGCGGCGAGCGTGCGGCGAAGAATGATAAAACCCCAAGCGCGGGCCAAATAAGTAATACGGGCGGCATCCTGCCGCGCTTCAATCAATGATGGGAAGGGAGAGCGGCTCGCGGGCAGATGCGGCAACGTCGAAGAGGTAAGCGTGCCGGGCAGATAGCGGTTTCGTGACAACCGCGTCGCCAAAAGTTTCACGCAAGAAGAGATAACGCGAGGAGAAACAATACATGTGGAGGGGAGAATGATAATAAACGCTCAACGGTTCCCCGTTTTTAATCGCCAGCAGGCGCGTGGGATGCCGTAGATCCACCGAGAGGGTAGTGAATTTGCCTTCCAGGAGCAGCATACGCTGGCGGACAGCCTCCAAATAAGCGCCCCGCACGCTGTAGTCCGAGATTGTATCCAGCAGGCTGAAGATAATCTCACTGTCCACTTGACCCTGACGAGGCAAATCCAGGCGCGCAAATAAGGTATCATCGTTCTCGATATGGCCGTTGTGCACGCCGATGACTTGCCCGGCGTGCAGGGGATGGTTGTTGGCGTTTTGGGCGGCGCTCCCTTTTGTCGGCAAGCGTGTATGTCCAAGCAGACATGTGGTCGCTGGCCCAAGCTGGCGCAACAGGTCCCGGTACGCGGTCGTTTGCACCAGCGCCGAGGCAGGGAGGGGTTGTTTGAGGATGGTGAATCCGCCGTCCTGCTGAATCAGGGCGACGCCCGAAGCCTCTTTCCCGCGCTTTTCGTTGGCGAGCAGGTTGCGGGTGAACACGTCGCGGATCTCATCCCACAGCGCGGCGGAGCGCTCCCCAGGCGCCAACAGTACTCCGGCTAACCCACACATCAATGCACTCCCAGGCCATCAACGGTTGAAAAGCATAGTCCCTAAAGCGGGATCCCAAGTCATGCCACGCAATCCGTTCAACTTTTGTAGACATTGGGCCAACTCCTGAGGCGGCAAAAACAGCTCACGGGCAGCGGCCTGTTGCCAGTCGGTCGCAGTCGGATAGCCGGTCAGTTCGGCTAACTCGATACACTGCATCAACCGGCGGTCGGTTTGGTCCAGTTCGACCGGCAAAGCCTCCGCGCAGGTAGACAACAGGGCTTCGATGGCGGGCCAATCGTGGCCGGCAATGCGCAACAACGAAATGGGCGTCTCGGCTAACAAACTCAACCCCGCAAAAGACGGGTTGTGTTCGAAGCGCGTCAGGATAGGTTTGAGCAGCGCCAACAGTTCCCGGCAGCCCGCACGCAATTCTTCGAGCACGTCAGGCGTCACCTGGCTGGTGTCGCTCGTTGCCAGAGGGCCATCGTTGTTGCTCAACATGTTCAACAGTTCTTCCTTGCGCCGCCACTCGCGGATGCGTCCGACGTGGATCACGCCGTACTGGCTCATTTCGACCGCTTTGAGGATCATCGCCAAAAAGAGAAAGGTCTTGGCCGTAATCGAGATAGGCGACAGGTCGGCGTCGCAAAAGCGGAATTCCAGGTGAAAATCGCTCACCGCGCCCTGGGAATCGAAGCGCACGTGTTCCAGGTTGAGGAAATTCTGATGCTCCGGCACGACCTTGCTGTCGTGGAGCTGCTGATAAATCTGTTGCATCGTCAACGAGCCGGGGCTGAGGCGGACCATTTCCAAATGGCTGTTGTGATTGCGCCGCCGGCACAGCGCCGACATCTGGTCGCCGCCGCTGGTCAAGTATTTGAGCGCGGGCGCGTAGCGGCGGACGAGGTTCCAGATGTTCGCCAGGATGATCTCCGGCACAGATTCGGAGAGACCGATGGGCAAAATATGATAGTGCAGGCCGCAGGTCGGGCGGGCGCGGATCCCTGCCGGCAGGAGGTTGAAGATATCGCGGTATTGCTTGTACAACGCCGGGTAATAGGGCTGCCGGCCAAGAACCTGGATTTCGAGACCGCAGTGCTCGCTCACGATGTCCAGGACGCCGTACTTGCCCATCGAGGTCAAATTTTTGGTGGGCTGTAACGCCGCGTCGAGCGGCGGCAACACGTCTTGCTTGCGCGCCCCTTTGGGCAACGCAAACTCGATCTCGGTGCCGATCTTCAGCGTGCGATAGAGCAGGTCTTTCCAATATAGCGCCTGCTCCGGGCTTAAGGTATCCTGGCGGCGAAACAGAATAGGTTCAATCATCGTAATCGGCGTCCCCGCAGCCAACACTTCTCTCTGTGCGCCAAAGCCAGAGGGCAGAGCGCGTCAAGCCAGTTGCTAAACTGCATCTCTGCCCTCCAAGTGTCGCATGTGACGCCAGCGCAGGCGCTTACTTCAGCTCGAACTCAATGGTGCATGTTTGCGTGGCTTCATCCCAACTGCGGCCAATAACGCGGTGGCGCGTGCCCAAGCGTTTGCGCATTGCTGCCGCCGAGATGTTCATCGGCACACAGGCGAAGGGCTGCACCCCTTCAGCTTCCAGCCAGCCAGTGGCCTGGCGCAGGAAACATTCCTGACAAGCGATTTTCACCTTATTGCCATCCATGATAACATCGCCGCCAGACATCGTGCCGACTTCATCCACCAACAGGCGCACCACTTCCATCAGAATATCCTCTGGATTCTCGCCAGCGATCTCCAAGCCCGCATCTTGTTCTAACGCAGCCAAAATTTTGTCGCCGATCGAATTGATGGTGGCGAAAGAGGACTCGCCGAACAGATCCCACAGCCCATTGACCATACCGTACATTGCGATATTAAAGACTTTCAGCAAGTTCTTTTTCTTTTGTTCTTCAGTAGCCATCTTTGATCTCCTTTTTTTACTTTGTTTTATTTAGTCATCATTGAGATGCGATTATCTGAGCCGCGAAAGGCATGTCAACACACTAACGGGGAATCGCTTTCCAGATCTGGTCAACGTACTCATTCATCAGCATACGCACCATCCCCAACACGGCCTCTTTGGTCACGGCGACCATCCAGTAGTACGTGCCGTCGCCTAGAAAGCGGGTGAGGATATAAGCTTTGCCGGTGGTGGTCAAGGTATCATCCACTTTACCCTGATTGATCTTGCCGGCCACATTCCCGGCCAGTTTCATCACCATCGCAAAGCGGGCCGCCGCCGCTGAAGCGTCAAAGTTCGGGGCGCTGGAGACGCTGGCAATGGACATACCATCCGTCCCCACCACATCGGTCGAAAGTAAATCCGAACCGAGTTGGAGACGCACCTCTTGCAAAAGATCATCTAGTTTCGTCATTTCTGTTCTCCTTATATACTAGTGAAGGGACGCATCAATATGGCATCGCCTTGCTCAAGCGCTCGGCATAGATGCGACTGATCAAGCGCATATTCCCCAAGTTGGCCTTGCGGCGGTCAGCCGTGATGCCCAGGTAGAATTTCGTGTCGCTCAGATAGCGGACCAAGAGATAAGCGCGCTCGGTGGTCAATAGAAAGTCCTCGACGTTGTCGGCCATCAGCCGATCAACGGTGGTGTTCACCAACTTGAAGAGCAGCGTCATCTGCGCGTTGACAGCTTCGAGGTCAAACATCCCTTCAGTATAACCGGCGATGCCCAAACCATCCATGCCCACGACCGCAGCCGCCACAAAGCCATCCACTTCCTTACTCAGATTCATTAAAAGATTGTCCAGTTCTCCTGCCATTGAATTTACCTCCTGTAACTGTGTTAATTCTTGATGATCAATTTTGATTTTGGCCTCGTCCAACCGGCGCGCCCCTTCCATCAGTAACCCCGGCCAACTCTTGTTGATCGTGCGCTGGGGAGATGTAACGCCGGTCTCCAGGCTAAATTCACCCTGCTCCCAACCTAAAACTTGATAAACCACCTCCTCGCCTTGCAGCGCGCCGAGAACGGCATGTTCGACATTGCCATCCTTGAAGTACAAAGCCGCTTGCCGTTCCCCATGCCGGATCAGCAATTGCGCCGTCTTGCCATCCTGACAGTTATGTTGAATGAGATCGGCCACCGCCATATCTCGTAGATTGCCCTGCATAGTTGCCTCCTATTCCCAGTGTGACTTCCAAATGCGACGCACGTCACGAATGAGTTGGTTCGTCAACTGGCGGTAACTCTGCTGCTTGCTAGGTACCAGGACGGCCAGGATGAACTCAAGGTCTTCGACCTGAAAAGGACGACAAACCAAACGCTGCCCATCCACCCCATGCAGGGTGATCTCGTCGGTCGGCGCCATCTCCAGATGTTCACGCGCTTGCGCCAACATTTTATTGACAACAGCGACCGTGGCTGCTTTGACATCCGGATTTTGCTCTGGCGAGGCTGCCGAAGCAATCGAAAACCCTTGCCGATCCGTGAGAATAGAAAGCGCGAACCCGCCGCTTTCGTTCAGCGCGTATAAGAGCTGCGTCAATGCGCCCGACCCTGAAATTTCACTCATCAATTATTCCTCCTAACCCAAATAAACCGGAAATCAGCAGGCTGTCACGACCCGTTTACCTGTCCAGCAGGCAAGGCCAACGGGGGGTTAGGCCTTATGTCATTTCTTTTTGCACCCGCGCCAAGACTTGATTCAGGATGGCCTTCAGCGTATCAGACACACCTTGATTTTGCACAGCGACAGCCGATACAACCGGTGAACCATTGAGGCGCAGGACGTTGCGCAATGTGGCTGGCGGCAGCGCATTGGGCAAGTCTTGCTTATTGAATTGCACTACCAGCGGGAAGCTCTCGTATTGGACGCCATAAGAAACCAGATGCGCCTTCAAATTCTGCCACGAATGGACATTTGCGGCCAGTTGCGCCGGCGCCGAATCGGCGACGAACACCACGCCATCGGCGTCTTTGAGCACCAACTTGCGCGTGGCTTCATAATAAGTCTGGCCCGGCACGGTGTACAGGTGAATCTTGGGCGTCAGCCCACCGATCTTGCCCAACTCAAGTTGCAGGAAGTCGAAAAACAGCGTGCGATCTCCCTGGGTTTTGAGCGAGACCAGCTCGCCGCGCCGTTGCGGATTCGTGCGCGCGTGAATTTGTTCCAGGTTGGTGGTTTTGCCACTCAACGCCGGGCCATAATAGACGATTTTGAGGTTAAGTTCACGTTGCCGCCAATTGATTAACATAGCCTACTCCATCCACAAATCATCTACCGCAGTTTCACAAAAGTCCGCTAGATTTTCCTGTTCGAAGGACAATTCAGGCAGTGGGACGTGTTGTCCAGCAGCCAAAATGTCCGCCAAATGCGCTGTGGTGCGCTGAATCAGCATCCGCGCCCAGCCGGTCGGCACATCCCGCCCGACCAGACTGACCAGCACAAACGCCGGGCCGGCCTGCGTCAGAAAAACGTTATGCTCACGCCCCTCGCGCAGCACCGATTGAAAGCCGTCACCCTCGCCCATCATCTGCGCCATTGCGGTCGTCGCCAGCATGTCACTAGCGGCGAGGGCGCCCAGACTGTGGGGGTCACAGGCGGCGGAGGTTCCCCACTCGACGACCATCTGTCCCGCGCTATCAACCAGCAGCAAATAACGCGCCGAGATGCTCTCGCCGAGTTTCTGTAGCGCCCCGGCAATCTGGTCGTGCTGTACGTCGTCGAGCATCCAACCACTACGCAACACTTTCATCATTCCTACCTCGTTTGATTACGTTATCCGGTGTCTCACAGCGCCTTGAGCAGTTCAGCTGGAATCAGCCCAGAAGCTACAGCACCGTCCAGGTTCAGCAACGACTGTTCCTGATCATCGAATAGCTCAGTAAACTGCTCATCCAAGACTGTGCGCAGGTTATCCCCTAAGTTGACCGCCAATGCCGGAGCGACAACTAAAGGCGCGAGTTCAATCGCGGTTTTCTTGGTGTAAAACCATACAATGCCCGGCTTGCTCTCCGCACCGAAAATGACCGCCAGCAACACTTGTCCATTGACGTCATAGGAATAGATGTTGTATTCCGGGCCTTCGTGATGGCTAGACTTGAAGATCGAGCCGCCGCCAAGCAGCTTTGCCACTTCCGCAGCGGCCATAAAGTTGGCCGCCACCAACGCGCTCAAACTGGGGATGTCCAGGTTTTCGGTAACGCCATCCACTTCGATAGGATACCCAGAGGCGCTGAGCAAAATTACACAACGCGCTCCCACATCAGTACGTAAGGTTCGCACGCGCTCGTACACAGCCGGATCCAAAGCTGGCGTATCCACCGGCGCCGGATCGTGATGCTTCGTGCGCTCCAAAGCGTGTTCGACGATGGCTCTGATCTGCGCCATGGTGAATGGCTTGTCGATATACCCACCGATGTTCAGGTGTTCGACCGTCTCACGCAACTGCTCTGTGCCATGGCCGGTCATAATGACCACCTGTGTATCTGGCGATATCTTCCGTACAATATGGACCAGGTCAACACCACTCATGCCGGGCATTTTGTAATCGGTGATCATCAAGTCATACGGCACAGGCGTCTGTTGAATCAACCGCAACGCGCTTTCGCTACTCTGCGCCATCTCACAGTGGTATTTGTCCCCTAGCTTTTGCAGAGCAGTGGCCAGCAACGTAGCCACACGCGGCTCGTCATCAACGATCAGGACATTTCTAGGCTGTAGGTCTGCACGTTTATCCATTTCTTACTTACTCCACTTTGGCCCAACGCTGTTGCTGCACGTCAAGCTGTTTTGTCTTCCACTTTCTTACCTTAATCTTACTACAAAACAACGCCAATGACGCAAAGGGTTACATTAGAAGCGCATTAGGGCTACAGTGCCGAAGCGTTGGATTTCCGTTGGAGAGATTTTCTTTGTCTGGATAAAACAAATCGTCCCAACGCTGCGGTCAGCGTTGGGACAACGATTGCACGACATAAAGCGGGCCGGCAAATGTTACACGCTTGAGCCAATCATCGTGTTGCCTCATCAAGACCAAGCGTATAGCCAACCCCGCGCACGTTCAAGATGTAACGCGGTTGTGTGGGATCCGTCTCCACTTTAGAGCGCAAGCGGTGAATGTGCCAGCGGATGATTTCCCGCGCCTCGCGGTCCTCTTGACATTGATAGCCCTGCACGGTTTGCACTAACTCCTGTGGCGCAATGACCCGGTGGGCGTTTTCAAGCAGATAGACCAACAAGCGGAATTCGGCAGGCGTCAGGTCCAATGGTTGTCCGTTCCGTGTGACCAGGTGCTTGGCCCGATCAACGTGGAATGGCGCCAGGTGCAAAGTATGTTCGGCTTGCGCTGGTTCAACAGGTTCATCGCGCTGGCCTTTTCCCTTTTGCCGCGCCAGGACACGTTGCACAGTTTGGCGTATTTCGGCCGCCCGGGCCGGCTTGAGCAAATAGCCATCGACGCCCTCACGAATGGCGTCCAGCGCCGATTCCAACGAACCATGCGCCGTGAGGATGATAACAATCGTTTCCGGCCATCGCCATTTGACCGCTTCCAAGACGCGCTGTCCATCAATCACACCGCCCAGATTCAAATCCAGGATCAGCAATTCGAAGAAGGTCTCCTGTAACAAATCCAGTGCTTCTTCTCCGTTGGTCGCCATAACGACTTCGTGCCCATCCCGGCGCAAGATCTCGTGCAACAAGAACCGTATGCGTTCTTCGTCATCCACCACCAGGGTGCGCAGTTTTCCTGTCATGCTCGCCTCTGCCTCCTTATTGCGTCGATTAGACCGGCAACCACACACTGATGGTCGTCCCCTGGTCAACTTCACTCGCTACGTTGATGTGCCCACCGTGTCGTTCCACGATGGTATGGCTAGTCGCCAGCCCCAACCCGGTGCCGTTCGGTTTGGTGCTGTGAAATGGTTCGAAAAGGCGTGGTAAAACATCCGCGGAAATACCCGACCCTGTATCCGCAAATGTGATCTGCACGCCGGGTGGTTCTGCGGTATAAGCAGTGCTGATTGTGATCTGCCCCCCGCCGGGCATCGCCTCCAGCGCATTGAGCAATAGATTCAAGAACACTTGTTTGATCTGATCACTGGCTAACATCTGCGGCGGCACGTCATGAGAGGGCGTCCAGATGACACGGACATGGCTCTCTTGACAGCGTTTTTTATTCAGCTCCAATACTTGCGCCACCAGGGTGTTAACGTCAACAAGCGTTCTCTCGCCAGTCGGCATACGGTAAAGGTCGCGCATCTGTACTGTGGTGCGCGTCACCCGTAAGATTTCTTCCTGCGCCATCGCCAGGTAGTCATCGACATCAGCCCCTTCAGCCAGGTCTTCGCGGGCCAAATCGAGGCAGCCGATCACGGACTGCAAAGGGTTGTTGATTTCATGGGCAACAGAAGCCGCCATCCGTCCCAGGGCCGCCATTTTCTCGGCATGGATCAGTTGCAATTGCGTCGTCTCGCGCTCACGCAACAAGCGTTTAAGTTCGGCGTAAAGGCGCGCATTCTCCAGGGCGATCGTCAACGTAGAGGCTATAGCGCGTAGCGTATCGAATTCTTCGCGCGTATAGGCCCTGGCCTGACTGCTGGCGACTTCGAGCACACCAATCGCGCGCTCCGTCGTATACAAGGGGATAGCCATGACCGCGCGTGTTTGAAAATGGCGATAACCGTCGATCCGGGCAGAGAAACGCGCATCGCACTGCGCATCGTCAAGCCACACCGCTTGCCGCTGTTGTAACGCCCAGCCGGCAATGCTTTCTCCCGACTGCAAACACACCGGAAAATCGGTCGGCTCACCCTTAATCAACATGTGTGTGAAACACAGGTCCCCGGTCTTTGCAGCGACAGTGAGCAGCGCAATGCTCTCTGCCGACACCATAGACCACACTGCGCGCAGAGCCGCTTGCGCCACTTCTACCGGATCCAGAGTGGCGGTCAAGGTTTGCCCAATGCGACTCAACAACGCCATTCTATCCGCATAAGCGCGTGTGGCCGTATACAGACGCGCGTTCTCAATAGCCGCCGCCGCAATTGAGGCCACGGCCTCCAGCAAATTGATATCCTCTTTATCAAACTCCTCCTGGCGCTTGTTGACGACCTCAATGGCGCCAGTCACCTTACCATGGTGGATCAAGGGCGTACACAAGAGCGAACGGGTGGTGACATTTGTGAGAGCGTCGATGTTGTGATGGAAACGCGGGTCAGAGCGGACATCATGGACGCACGCCGACACGCCATGTTGTACCACCCACCCCACCACGCCTTGCCCAGGCGCGAGGTGTTGTCCCGCCAGTAGCGGGAAAGAAACACCTGTCCCAAACATAAAGACTAGCTCGTCTGAGTCTGGATCGCGCAGCAGAATCGTCCCCTCTGGCACATCCAACGCCTGACAGGTCAAGGCCAGTATTTGTTCAAACAGTGTATCCAGTTCGAGCGAGGAGACTGCCGCGACGCCGATCGCATTGAGCGTTTGCAGCCGGTCAATCTGCCGGGCTGCCTGATAAAGCTGCGCGTTGCGCAAGGCCAGTCCCACTTGTTGCCCAATCGCCTTGAGCAATGATTGCACTGCGGCAGAATAGAGGCGCGCCACACGCCAGGCAATATAGAGAATACCCAACGGCCGGTCCCCAGCACGGAGAGGCACACTAATCAGGTGATGTATGCCGGCATCCCTCACCGTCTCGAACAAAGGCCCCCCCGCACTCATCGAGCGCGGCGAGTACCACTCGATCCTCCTCGCCAGTGAGTAAGGGGCGACACACCGAACACACCTGAAATGACGCCATCTGCTGTGCCTGCACAGCCGCTTCTGGCACACCGCGCCATGTCGCCAGGCGCGGCGGGGCATCTGGTGTATCGCCCGGCAGGATCACCCACCCGCTCTCCGAGTCCAGGAGAGACAAGACGACATCGAGGGTCGTGGAGAGCAACGCCTCTGGGTCCAACACGGAGGCCGCCGCTGTGACGGCATACAAGGCCGCTTGTTCATCGGCGTACTGGCGCAACGCGGTTTCAACCTTGAGGCGCTCGGCGACCTCGCGCGCCAATTCGTTATTGGCCCACTCGAGCCGTGTATTCTGATCTTCAAGCTGACGCTGCGCCGCGCGTAAAGCAACGTGGGTGCGGACACGGGCGAGCACCTCATCGGCATGGAACGGCTTGGTGATAAAATCCACTGCGCCCAACGCAAAGGCCCTGACTTTATCAATGGTTTCATGCAAGGCGCTGATGAAAATGACGGGGATATCGCGCGTGCGCCCGTCAGCCTTGAGCTGCTCACAGACGGTATAACCGTCGATATCCGGCATCATAATATCCAACAAGATCAAATCGGGGAGCGCGAGCCGAACGGCAGACAGCGCCGTGTGACCGCTGCGCGCCGGGCGCACGGCGTAGCCCTGTTCGGATAAGATGCCGGCCAGCAGGCGCAGGTTCGCCGGATTGTCATCGACCACCAGAATATTGGTCTTGTGGACATCAATCTCGGTCATACTGCCTCCCGTGTCTTCAGGAGAGTTACTATACTTTCATAAGCAAATTCATCGGCCAACGCCGTCAATGCGTCGGCGACGGAGATATTGTGAGCGCGGATCTCGGCAATGGCCTGTTCTACACCAGCCATGTCGATCTGGGCTGCGGCCCGTTCCAGGCGGGTCAGCAGATCGGGCGGCAACGTCTTGAGAGCCGCAGGGAACAAAGTAAGCAGAGTCACTGGTTGTGAAATACTCGGTTCGTCTTCCAAGTAGACGTAGCGTGCACCCAGGTATTTATGCAACGCCTCCAGAAGCTCCGCTTCGCGGAAGGGTTTACGCACAAAACCATCACAGCCAGCAGCCAATGCCTGCTCGCGCTGGTTCTCAAATGCGCTCGCCGTCAAAGCGAGAACGACCGTATCCTGTCCATGCGGCAGCGCTTTTATCCGGCGCGTCGCCTCGAATCCATCCATGACCGGCATCCGCAAGTCCATCCAGATCAAATGGGGTTTCCATTGTTGCCATATTTCTATCGCTTCCTGACCGTTGACCGCCTCACGCACATCGAATCCTAGCGGGCGCAGCAACTCAACGAGCAATTGCCGGGCATCGGCCATATCCTCAACCACCAACAGACGGTACACGGGTTGCCCCGGTTCTAACCGCAAGACCCGGCGTTCTAAACGTGCTGGCGACGCAGAGATCTCAGTGACGTTCCGCACCGGTATGGTGAAGGCAAAGACCGACCCTTGCCCTGGTGCGCTGGTGACGGTTAGCTCGCCCCCCATCAAGTGCACGAACTGCTGGCTAATTGTCAAGCCCAGTCCGGTGCCTTCCTGCAAACGCTGGCCAGCGGACGCCTGCACAAAAGCGTCGAAGAGCGTTGCCAGCTCTTCCGGCGCAATGCCCACGCCCGTGTCACGCACGCTGATGGACAATGGCAGCAACTCACCCCTGGCTTGAGTTGGCCCAATACCAGCCACGTCGACCTGGAGCGTGATCTGGCCTGCTTCAGTGAACTTAACCGCATTACTGAGCAGATTGATCAATACCTGGCGCAACTTGCCAGCGTCAACATGCACGTACTGCGGTACATCAGGCGCGCGCGTCACCAGAAACGCCAGACCCTTCTCTTGAGCGCGGAAGTGGAACATCTCTTCTATATCTTGCAACAGACGATAGAGATCAATATCCGCAGTGCGCAAGAGCGCGCGCCCGGCTTCGATCTTGGATAGCTCTAACACATCGTTGATCAACGCCAACAGATGTTCGCCGCTGCGCATAATCACGTTCAGGTTCTCACGCTGCTCGGTGGAGAGCGCCGAGGCGCGCAGCAGCAACTGCGAAAAACCCAAAACGGCATTCAGTGGGGTGCGCAGTTCGTGGCTCATATTCGCCAAAAAAACGCTTTTGGCGCGATTGGCGGCTTCGGCCTCTATCCTGGCGGCTTCGGCGGCTTCCTTAGCCTGACGAAATGCTTCTTCTGACCTACGTAGCGCCTGCTCCACCCGCGCGCGCTCGACAATTGCGGTCTGCAATTCGTCATTCAGCCGGCGCAAATCCGCCATATCGTTGAAGCGCGCCAGTGCGATATCGATGGCCCGCTCCAATTCGGCAATCTCCAGGGGTTTGAGCAGGTAAGCACTAACGCCAGCCGCATTCATCTGCGCCACCAGCTCCGGCGTATCATAGGCCGTCAACGCCACAACCGGCACAGGACATTGTTCTTGAATCAGGCGTGTGGCCTCGACCCCGCCCATCACGGGCATTCCAATATCCATCAAGACAACGTCGGGCCGCAGGGATTGGGTCATTTCGACCGCCTGTTTACCGTTTACGGCCATGCCGACAATTCGATTTCGATCATATTCAGCCAACTCGCGGACTTGGGGGGTAATAGAACTCAAACCGTTCTGCCAACGCGCGGGCTTCATCCGCAGGTAGATTTTCATAGAAGGCGCTCACATCATGCGTGTTGAGATTGTCTTGCACCACGCGAATCTTGATGGTCTCCGGGAATGCCGCCGTCAGTGCTTCACAAAAGCGTGTGTACTCCGCATTGTGCGGCAGTCATAGACCTGGGCCAAACGCCAGCCCGTCAGCGGTTCAATGGCCGCGAACAACGTGCCGGAACCGTTTTTCTCATAGGCATAATGTTCTTTGCGTACTTGGCCGGCTTGCATCACCAACGGCGCTACCTTCTCGCCGATCAGGAAACACGGGCGCTCATCCAGACAAATGACCGGATAGCGCGGATCATAGGGCAAAGCATAGAGAGCTAAGATGTCCTCCATCCGCGCCAGGAACTGACTGGTGAGCTGCCCAATACACCATGTGCACTTACAATACCTTCGCCAAAAATGAGGTCCTTGTAGTATAACTGGAACCAGTACCAGTG
>DAOLUH010000042.1:18117-53051 GCA_035420085.1 Anaerolineae bacterium | reverse complement strand
AGCTGACGGTGCCGATAGGATATGGCCCGGCGGGACGGGGGAAGCGCGGCACGGGAAGCAGAATTGCTAACACCACACCGAGAGCCAGCCCCATCAACGCCAGAGTCAGGCCTGTGCGGTTGGGTTTTCCTGGTTGTTTGTCGCGTGTGCGCAGGCAAGAGATCAGCACACCGGCGGTCACGGCGTAAATTGGCAACATTTGCCACCGGTATCCCTCGGAAATCAGGTGGATCATCGTCAAAAAACCGCTGATGCCTGCCAAAATGACCGGCATCGCGCGCCGTTTTGCCAGCGCCGGCATCCACATCCACACAATGCTCACCAGGTTGAGCAAGACGCTGCTGATTTCGAAGAGTCGCATAAATCCCTCCCATTTCTCCGTTACTCTCGTCGCTTTATGGTCTATGTGCGGTAACCATCCTGAAACATGACTTTAACCGCATCTGTCAAATCATGTGTTAGGATTTAGATAGTCACTGACACAGTGTAGATTTACCGTTTGATAAAGTCAAGTGCTTATGCTAAAGGATTTGGGATGCAGGAGAATGAGATGGCATTGATTGTCGTGATCGAAAACAGTCCGCTGATGCGCCCGGCTTTGCGCGATTTGCTGCAACTCGAAGGGCATACGGTCATCACGACCGGGCGTGTTGATGAGGCGTTTGGGCTGTTGGAGGATATTATCGGGGTTGATTTGGTGATTGCGGATTACGCGATGCCGGATATGGACGGGGCAATGCTGGTGCAGCGTCTGCGTGACAATGCCAAATACCGGGCGACGCCCATTTTGATGTTGACGCTGAATGGGGATCAGCGGGTGGGCCGGCAGGCTTTGAACGCCGGTGCGAACGATTGTTTGGTGCCGCCGATTACCGTGGAAGGGCTGAAAAATGCTGTCAAACAGATGCTTACCGGTCACCGAACTGGATAATTTCCCGATGTTTCTTGGATTGGGGAATGTGGAACCGCTTATGTACAGAATGGAGCACGATAGGATGTCTGCCGCTGTAGAGAAATTGCAGGATGTCGTCATTGTGACGATTGGGGAGCGGATGGATATTTTTAACGCGCCCATGCTGATGAAGCAGTTGAATCAGCTTGTGGACGGCGGCGCCACCCACTTCATCGTTGATCTGTCGGCGGTCCACGTGGTGGATGCGGATGGCGATTATCCCCTGCTGCATCTTCTCAAGTGCGCGCAGGAGGTCGGCGGCAGCGTGAGTCTGGTCTGCCCGATGGGCAATCCGATTCGCGTGTTCTATGAGATGATGCGCTTGGATACGCTCTTCGAGATGTACGAAACGTTGGATGAGGCGCTTGTTTATGCGGAACTGTTGCCGGAAGCGGTGGCTTAGGGCAACAGTTCCTTTTCGTCAACCGTTTTTGGTTCGCTCAACCCCCTGTCATTTTCAGTCCACTCGCGTTTGACACCCACGTTGCGTTTCCTATAATAGCCCGTGTTGAGGTGTGTCGTGCAACCCCCGCGTGATGAGGCTGTGTTCCAACATATTGAAGTATTGCGTCACCAGTTGGTAGAGCTGCGGCGCAATTTCTACATGCACCCGGAGCTTTCTGGCGAGGAGAAACGCACGGCGCGCATCGTTGCCGCCCGGCTGCGCAAGCTAGGGCTGGCGGTACAGACGCGGGTGGGCGGCTATGGCGTGGTCGGTGTGCTGCAAGGCGCGCGGCCTGGGCCAACGGTCGCCTATCGCGCGGATATGGACGCCATGCCCATCCAGGATACTCTGGAGAAATCCTATCGCTCGCTGGCGCTGGGGGTGAAGCACGCTTGCGGGCACGACGTCCACATGACGGTAGCGCTCGGCGCGGCGGAAGTACTGGCGGCGCGGCGGGATGACCTCGCCGGGACGGTCAAGTTCATCTTTCAACCGGCGGAAGAGTCGCTGGACGGCGCGCGGGCGATGCTCGCGGCGGGCGTGCTGGAAGACCCCAAACCCGACGCAATTTTCGCGCTGCACGTCTCTCCCATTCCGGTGGGGATGATTGGCCTGGCATCGGGGGCGTGCCTGGCGGGGATGGAGGAATTCCGCGTTGCCTTTTCCGGGCGGACGGCCAACTTGGATGTCTTGACCGCGCGGGCGGCCTCGGCGTTGCGCGCGCTCGGCGGCGGCGTCGCGCCACGGGGCATGGCGACGTTCAACACGCTCATCCGCGCCATGCGCGCCGGCGCAGTCTCCGCGCAGGAGGTATTGGTGAGTTGTTGGCCGGTGAATGACGACCCGGCTTCGCACGCTCACCTGCTCGGACTGGTCAGCCTCCCGCACATAGACCTGCGTGATATGATGCGCGCGCGCATCCGGCAGGCTTTGGACAACGTCGTCGCCGCAGTGGGCGCGGGGTATGACCTGCGTTTTACTTTCTTTAATCCGCCTCTGGTCAACGACGCGACCGTGGCGCGCGCGATGCTCCCCATTCTCAAAACCGTGGTCGGCGAAGACAATGTATGGGTGTTCCATTCCCCCTATCCCTTCGCCCACGAAGATTTCGCGCTCTATCTGGAGCACACGCCAGGGGCTATGTTTTGGTTGGGGATTGCCAACCCGGAACGAGACATCGCCAGCCTGCTCCATGCCCCCGATTTTGACGTGGACGAAGATGCACTGGTGATCGGCGTGCGCGCTGTGACGGCGCTGCTGCTGCATGGCCTCGAAATTAGTGTGTGATATACCCCCCTTGATTGCACGTGCTTATGCGTTATAATCTAAGTGTTTTCAAACATAGCCGCATCCTGCACAGTGCATACGATGACTCAATCCGAAATCAAACCGAAAGTTCTGTACATTGACGATGCCCCTGCGTCCAGGCGGCTCGTCCAGCGGCTGTTGTCCAACCATTACGAATTCTTTGAAGCGCCGGACGGCCTGACCGGCATTGATAGAGCTGTTGAAATCCAGCCGGACTTGATCCTCGTGGATCTGAATCTCCCCCAGTTCACCGGTTACGAAGTTGCCGCGCGCGTGAAGTCGCTGTTGCCCAAAGTACCCGTGGTCGCGTTGACGGCGGACATGGCCGAACACGTGCGTGAGCACGCGCTGGCCTCCGGATGCGATGGCTACATCGCCAAACCTATTGACGCCGATACCTTCGTGGAACAGATCGCGCATTTCCTCGGCGGGCAGCGCGAGACTTTGGAGGACGATAGCTTCCGCAGCGCCTACCAGCAGACGTTAGCGGCCCGCATGGAAGAGAAGGTGCGCGAGTTGACCAGGGCGTTGAAGAGCAATGCGGAGTTGAACGAACAACGCGCTCAGTTGCTCAAAGAAGTACAACGTCATGCGCGCTTGCTCGAAGCTGTAGCCAGGGTCAGCCACACTGTCACGTCAATCCTGAATCTCGACACGTTGTTGAAGACCACGGTACAGGTGATTGGCGAGGAATTCGGGTTTTACTACGTTGGTATTTTCCTGGTGGATGCTACGGGTGACTGGGCTGTTCTTCGCGCCGGTCATGGTGAAGCCGTTGCGGAGATGGTCAACGCTGGCTACAAGCTCAAGATTGGCGGTTTATCCATGGTCGGCATGAGCATCGCCGGACGCAAACCGCTCATCACGTTGGATGCGAGCGAAGAACAACTCCACCTTGAGAATCCCTATCTGCCCTTGACGCGCTCCGCGATGACGCTGCCGCTCATCGTGGGAAACAAAGTGATCGGAGCGGTTTTGGTGCAAAGTCGAGAAGAAGCAGTGTTCGCCGAAGAGGATATGACGACGCTGCAAACCATGGCCGACCAGTTAGCTGTCGCTATTAACAATGCGCGGCTGCTCAAAGACCTGGAATCCACCCATGCCGAGCTGGTGCGCACCAAGACCTTCGAGGCGATTGCCACGGCGACCGGCGAAGCCATTCATTGGGTGGGGAACAAAGCCGCGCCCATCCCCGGCAGCGTCTACCGCGTGCGTGAAGATGTGACGCGCTACCTGCTGATGGCGCGCGCGTTGCTGGATGAAGCGCCAGCCGAGTTGCGCGAACACAAGTTCGCACAGATGTTGATGTCGGCGGTAGAGAGCCTCGCAGAGCACGATGAGCGTTACAATCTGGACCTGTCGGGCATACGCGAGGAATTGACGCGCCTGCCCCTTAAACGACTGCAACGAATGTTGAGTGTGGACTCCATCTTTGAGGATCTCGACATCGTTGAAAAAAGCGCGCGCTCGATTCTGAACATCAAAGAAGACTTGATCGGCCCGGCGCGGCAGAAACGTCTGGAGCGGGTATTCCTCCCCGCCTTGCTGCGCGAAACGGTGCGCTCAATGGGCATCCCGCAGGACGTCGTCCGCTTTCTGCTGGTCGAGGACGTGGAACCTGTCATGGCCGACCCCGATCAATTGGCGCATGTTTTCATCAACCTGATCAAAAATGCGATGGAAGCGATGTACAAGGTGGAAGACAAGAAGCTGTTCGTTTGGGTGCGCACGGCAGATGACCCGCACTTTGTCGTCACCGACATCACGGACAATGGGGAGGGCATCCCGCCGGACGTCATTGACAAAATTTGGGTGGCGTTCTACACCTCCAAAGCGGACCGCGGCGGCACAGGACTGGGACTGCCAGCGTGTGTTAAAATTATCAACCAATTGGGCGGTAAAATACTCGTCGAAAGTGTGATTGGCGAAGGAACGACGTTTAGCGTATACTTGCCGGTGATCAAGGAGTAACCGTGGCGTGACGATTTCAATGGGGTGTGTTTCATCTCAGTGGAAGAATGAGCTTTCGTAAAACGTAAAACGTGAAACGTAAGGATTTTTTACGTTTTACGCATTACGTTTTATATGCTCGCTAACTCAAATAAAACATGTTCATCTCAATGGTTTGACGATGGATTGTGATACAAGGGGAGATGGTATCGGTATGAAAGAAGAGATCAAAGTGCTGCTGGTTGATGATGAAAAACTGGTGCTGCGGAGTATGGAAAAGTCGCTGCTGCGGGCCGGGTTTGACGTGGAATCCGCCGCAAACGTCACCGACGCTCTGGCGCTGTTCCAGGAAAGGATGGGCGGGGCGTCGCCTTTTGACATCGCGATTCTGGATTTGAACATGCCGAATTTCGAGGGCCGCGAAGATTCCAACGCGGGCTTGAAGTTGCTGAGCAAACTTTTGGAACTACAACCGGACTTTGCGGTGATCGTGCTCACCGCCTTCGACGAAGTAGAGCGGGCAAAGGAAGCGGTCAAGCGCGGCGCGCGGGCTTACTTCGTCAAGGGGCGCGAGGCGGATTTGATCGCGTTGGTGGATAGTATCGTCAATGCAGCTTGAAGGAGAGGTCGGGGATGGAAAAATCAACATTAGCTGAACGTCGCGCAGCGTTACTCCATGCCGGAGCGCAGGTCAGTCGGAATATCACCTCCATTTTGGATCCAGACGTTTTGTTGGCGCAGACAGTAGACATTATCTGCGAAACTTTCGGGTTTTACTATGCCGGGGTCTTTCTGCTCGATGAAACCGGAGAGTGGGCCGTCTTGCGCGCCGGGCGCGGCGAAGCCGGCGCGGCGATGATTGCCGAAGAGCACAAACTCCGGGTGGGCGGCCTCTCTATGATCGGCGCGGCCACGGGGCGCAACAAGGCGCTGATCGCATTGGACGTGGGCGACGAACCGGTTCACTTCAAAAACCCGCACTTGCCGTTGACCCGTTCCGAGATGGCCTTGCCGTTGGCGATAGGCGATAGAGTCATCGGCGCGCTGACCGTGCAAAGTGTCGAGGAGGCGGCCTTCTCCGAGGATGACATCACGGCGCTGCAAGCTATGGCCGACCAGTTGGCGGTGGCACTCCACAATGCCCGCCTGTATACAGAAAACGCGCGGCTGTTGGCGCAGGCCACGCGCCGCGCGCGTCTGTTGATGGCCGCCGCCGATGTGGGCAAGGGCGTCACGTCCATCCTGGATTTAGACAAGCTGCTGCACCGGATGGTGGACATCATCTGTGAGGCGTATGGCTTTTACTATGCCGGCGTCTTTCTGCTCGACCCTACGGGAACGTGGGCTGTGCTGCGCGCTGGTCGCGGCGAAGCTGGCGCGGCGATGGTGGCAGAAGGACACAAACTTCAGGTGGGCGGTTTCTCGATGATCGGCGCTTCTATCGCCGAGCGCAGAGCGCGCATCGCGCTGGACGTGGGCGCAGAAGCCGTTTTCTTCAAGAACCCCCATCTGCCGCTGACGCGCTCTGAAATGGCGCTGCCGTTGGTTGTGGGCGCGGGCGCGCAGGCGCGCGTGATTGGCGCGGTGACGGTGCAGAGCGTCGAAGCGGCGGCCTTCAGTGATGAGGATATCAGCTCGCTGCAAGCCATGGCCGATCAACTGGCGATTGCGCTGAACAACGCGCACCTGCTCCGCGAACTGGAAGCCGCGCACGCGGAACTGGTCCGTACCAAGACTTTCGAGGCCATCGCCTCCGCGACCACCGAGGCCATTCACTGGATCGGGAACAAAGCGTTGCCGATCACCGTCAGCGTGCAGCGGCTGCGCGAAGATCTGGAAAATTTGTGTGGCGTGGACCCCGATGCTCTCGAATCCATACGCGAGGATTTGCAGTTGATTGAGGCCAGCGCGCGGTTGATCGTCCAGGTGAAGGATCATCTCATCGGCCCGGCCCGCGAATATAAGCCTGCTCCGGCGATGATTGAAGACGTGCTCAAAGACACGGTGCGGGTGGTGGGCATCCCCGCCGCCCTGATTGACTATGCCATCGCCTCTGATGTGCCGTTGGGCATTGTTGACACGACGCAGTTGAGTCGCGCTTTCCGCTACGTGTTGCAGAATGCCCTGGAGGCAACAGAAAACGTCGCTGCGCCGCACATCCACGTCGAAATGGCCCCGTTTGAAGAAAAAGGCGTGTTGTACGTGGCGACGCGCATCAGCGACAACGGGCCGGGCATTCCCGAAGCGGATATGCAGAAGATCTGGGTCTCGTTCTACACGACCCGGGGCGCGAAACACCCCGGACTGGGTCTGCCGGCCTGTGTGCAAATTCTCAAGCAAATTGACGGCAAAATCACAGCGCGTAACCTGCCAGAGGGGGGCGTCGTTTTCGAGTTGCTCGTCCCGGCTTTTGTGTGGACTGAAGCGGAAAGCGCCGCCAGCCTGCCGACGGGGAAGCGCTTCCTCCTGGTGGACGACAACGATGTATGGAGCCGCTTTATCGCGCAGGTATTGGTCGAGGCGCGCAACACCGTCGTCCGCGCGGTGGGGGGTGAGATCAATTACGCTGACTTTGACGTGATTATCGTGGATGAAGTTTTACACGAAGCAGACAGTGTCGCGCTCCTGAAGGGGATCGCCAAGGCCGGGGCAGCGGGGAAGACTTTGGTGGTTGCTTCCAGTGTGCGCGTCGAGCGGATGATGGATTTGCTCCGCTGCGGGGTGCGCGATGTGGTGCTCAAACCTTACACACGCGGCGCGTTAGCCGATAAGCTCAGGTAAACCGCAGGTTCTGGTTGTTTACAGAGCGTTGAATTCTTCGACTGCGCCGGGGTAAGCGGCCAATCCCCGGCGCAGTGTTTCTGTCAGCCACGGACGTTCCTCTTCGGGAATGAACGCCGCTTCCATCGAATTCCGCAACATGCGGTAGATTTGCTGAGGCTCTATGCCCAGGGCGGCGATGGAGACCGCGTATTCGTCGCTGAGGGTTGTGTCGCTGATGCTCGGATCGTCGGTGTTGAGGGTGACGCGCAAGCGCAAGTTGTACAAATCGAGCAGCGGGTGCTGCGCCATACTGCACACCGCGCCGGTTTGCAGGTTGCTCGTCGGACAGACTTCAAGAGCCACATTTCTCTCATAGAGCAGTTGTATCACACTTGAGTCTTCGATGGCATGGATACCGTGGCCGATTCTTTGCGCATCGAGATACCGGACGGCGGTATAGACGCTCTGCGGGCCGGCCCACTCCCCCGCGTGGATGGTGATGTTGAGTCCCGCTTCACGCGCGCGGCGAAATGGCGCGATGAACAGTTCAGCCGGGAAATTGACCTCATCGCCCACCAGGTCAATCCCGCGAATCCAGGGGCCAAAATATGCGATGCCGAGTTCCAGGATTTCGTTGGCGGTGCGCATGGGTTCTTTGCGTGGAATCGTGAGAATCAGGCAAGTCCGCGTGCCGGTGCTGGTCTGCGCCTCTTCTGTCGCTTCGATCACCCATTCGACGACGCCGGGCAGAGAAAACCCCTGGACGTTGGCAAGCGCTTGCGGATTAAAGCGCAACTCGAGATAGCGGATATTGTCGTGGGCGGCGTCAATAATCGCCTCGCGGACCACGCGCTGCACAGCTTCCTTCGAGGTATAGAAGCGGTGCAAAAATTGAAATTTCTTCAGGAAGCTTAGATAATCCGGGGGATCGTCGGTCACCTGGACGTAGGGGCGAAGCTGCTCAATGTCATAGCCCGGCAAGTCAATGCCATGCTCCAGGGCAATTTCCGCCAGAGTGTTCAGCCGCAACGAACCTTCCAGGTGTCGGTGCAGGTCAATTTTAGGTAGGCCGTGCGCCCATTCCCACAGATTGTCTGTCTCTGGGGGTTGCACTGGGTTTATCGGTTTGCCTGTATTTCGCATCTTGCCTCAACGCCCTATCCAGGTTTCTGGGGCGCTTCCTTGAACGTTCCTAATTTTTGTCGTTAAATTTTATCCCATTATAGCAGATGCAAACAACTTGTCAGATTTTACTGGATGATGTTGGCTTTATCGCTGCACAAATAGCCAACCCCAATAAATGAGGGCGACAATCAAATTGATAATGACCCCCACAGCCAGCGGAAGATAAAAAGTCGTTAGCACAAAGGTAAATTCGCGTATGCTTGCCGGTTGTTGCGCCAGAGCCGCGTTACACTGAAAGATGTAGCTTAACGTAGCGATAATGATTAAAGCATTGCCGACATCATAGCCCCGGTAGTACGGACGCATCTTTGTGACCTCGCCCATGCGCCGGCTCAACGCGCGCAACAACCAGCTTATATACAAAACGCCGATGAAAACCCCGGCACCTAGATGCGAAGTGAGGACTTCAATATCTCTCACTGTGCGTGTCTCCTATCATTTTCTCGTGCAGCAGATTACCGAGCACAATTAATAACAGTCCGGTCGCCAGGAATAGCACATCGGTTGCCGGATCACCGGCAAAGTCTGGATGTTGGCTGGGGATAAATATACGGCTAAGATAACGCCCCGCGCCCAGGCCCGTCAATAGAATCGGAATCAGGTAGAGCTTATACCATGTCTGTTGTTGCGATGTGCGTTCAAAAAAACGCGCGATGGTCAGCAAGATCACCTGGAGAGCTACGATGCTTCCCCAGATGATGATGCTCAGTATAATTCTCAGCGTGACGTTGTACATCCGCAGCCTTATCTTCGCACAAAAGCCTTCATAAATGAATCCGCCATCCGCTTGGGCGTCCCGCTCAACAATCCCTCTTGCCCCTCGAAGGGCTTCAGCACCTTCATCCCCTGGGCGTTGATTTCGTACTGGCGGATGGTGCTCTCGTGGGCGCTGCCGCGCATCTTCAGAACGACGATCGCGCGTTGGATGGCGCTCTCGATTTCCACGTAGCGCAGCATAATGAACGAATCCACCAAAAACTGGATGCCGGCGTCCGCCGGGTGGTATTCCGCGCCTGTGCCGAAGATATGGGCGCTCTCGCGCGTTAACACCGTCGTCAATTCCTGGCGTTTCAGCGCGTTGAGGAAGCCATACATCAACTTGCGCTGCTCCACAGGGTCCTGCCGCAAGCCCTCAAAGTGCGTGACGCTGTCAATGAGGATGCGTTGCGCGCCGATCGTGTTGATGAGGCTTTGAATGGTCCCGCCGACGTTCTCAAAATCGGCTTTGGTGACTTCCGGGCTGCTCATGATGACCTTGAGCAAGTTCTGGCGTTCCAGTTCCCGGAGATCCCAACCGAAAGCCGCTGCATCGCGGTAGTAGTGTTCAGGGAATTCCTCAAACGTGAGAATGATGCCCGGCTCGCCGTTACGCGCGCCTTCGTAGATAAATTGCATACCGAGTGTGCTTTTCCCACTCCCCGGCGCGCCTTCGACCAGATTGGCCGACCGGCGCAGAAACCCACCGTTGAGCATAGCGTCTAATCCCGGGATGCCTGTCGTGACTCTGTCTGTGTCGTTCATTGTCATCCCCCTCAGTGTCGCACCATATGATAGATGACCTTGCGCCGAAACTCGCGATCCCTGGTCGCCTCTATGAACTGCTCAAGGCGTGTTCGAAGCGCGGGATCGGGTTTGAGCATATACACCACCATCTTGTCCACGATTATTTCCTCGAGCAGACCTTGTTGGGCGAGACTTTGCAATCCCACTTGCACGTCTGCGACGGTGCGCCCGGCATAGCGCGCGATATTTTCGGCAGTGTCAATGGTGTGCGGGTTCTCGTGGAAGAAACGCAGCAGATCCCATTTGATGAATGAATCCATGTAGGTTGTCAGAAAATCGAACAAGTCTGGATCCATATCTTTCATGACTCGGGCAGTCAGATCCTCTCTTCTCATTATCCCTCTTACCCTTGAAATGTTTAGATAGCGCGCTAACGGCGACGCCGTTGGGTCGGCGGCTCCGGCTCTGTCTGACTGACAAAGCGTGTGATGTTCGCTCGTTGATCAGCCTGGAGATGACAATCCTTGTACTTTTTGCCACTCCCACACCAGCACGGGTCATTGCGGCCGAGTTTTTGCGTGCCCGGACTGGCGCGCGTGGGCATCGGCTTGGCTTGTTCACTGCCCACATTCGTGCGCAGGACAGGCTGGCGCGCGGCTCCTCCTCTTGGTCCCCAAAACTGTGGGGCATGGCCCTGCGGCGCGCGCGCCTGCTGGGGGATCAAGAAGAGCGAGCGCACAATTTGCGTCTGCACTGAAGCCAACATTTCCTGGTAGGCTTCGTAAGCCTCTTTCTGGTACGCCACGATGGGCTTTTGTTGGCCGATAGCGCGCAGTCCAATGCCCTCGCGCAGCATCTCCAGGTCGGTCAGATGCCGCACCCAATGATTGTCCAATTGCTGTAACATAAGTCGCCGGTCGCGGAACAGCCGTCCCACGTTGATAATCACGTTCTTGATCTGCTCTTCGACTTCTGTGGGCATCCGGCGGATGGGTTGATCGTACCACGGGGCGACCGTCTCATAGCCGATGTCGGTATTGATCCGCTCGATGACCAGCGCGGTAAACGGATCGCGCGTCTCGGCTAAGGCTTGTAAAGACGTTTCCTCCTGCCGCAGAGAATGGTACGTCATCTCGCCGAGCCTCTGGTTGATGTCCTGATAGTGCTGGTCGGCCTTCTGGACGAATTCTTCGATCATTGCTTCCGGCGTCATCCCTTGCAGCTTCTCGACGGTGTAATCGTGGAGTGCAGGCACGGCCTGGCGCAGCTCCGCGAGCAGCCCCTCCAGGTCCCATTCGTCTTCGTAACCCTGGGTCTTCGGCTCGACGATGCGCTGGATCGCGCTCTTGACCATGTCCATCAGATCGTCATGCAGGTCTGCGCGGCTGAGCAGCTTGGCGCGCTCGGCGTACACGACTTCGCGCTGTTTGTTGACCACGTCGTCGTATTCGAGCACGTGCTTACGGATGTCGAAGTTGAACCCTTCCACGCGCTGCTGCACCGATTCGATGACTTTGGCAATCGCATTGAACTCCAGCGGCGCCTCGTCCAGCCCCGCGCGTTCCATCCACGGCTGGAGCCGCTCGCCGCCAAACCGGCGCAGCAGCTCATCTTCCAGCGAGATGTAGAAGCGGCTGGAGCCGGGATCGCCTTGCCGCCCGGCGCGCCCGCGCAACTGGTTATCAATGCGCCGCGCCTCGTGCCGCTCGGTGCCGATGACATGTAGACCGCCTAACTCATAGATGCGCTTCCGGTCGCGCTCGCACTTCTGCACCCGGTCAAAGAGGACTTTCGCCCACCGCTCCGGGTACGTGCGCGTCGGGTCTTCGCCCTGGCGCGCCATTTTGAGCGCCTCTTCCCACGCCAGGGAGGGGATTTGCGTGAGGTCTACCTCTTCGCGGCGCAAGTCGTCGCGCGCCATCCCTTCGGGGTTGCCGCCCAAGAGGATGTCCACACCGCGCCCGGCCATGTTCGTGGCGATGGTTACTGCGCCCGGTTGCCCGGCTTGCGCGATGATGACGGCTTCCTGCTCGTGATACTTCGCGTTGAGGACGTTGTGAGGGATCTGGCGCGCCTTCAGCATCTTGGAGACGCGCTCGGAGGTTTCAATGGCCGTCGTGCCCACCAATACGGGCCGCCCGGCCTTATACACCGCCTCGATCTCGCTGATGACCGCCTTGAACTTCGTCATCTCGCTTTTGTAAATCTGATCGGGCATGTCCAGACGACGATAATATCGCTCGCCGTTTGGCCCATCATAGACCGTCACTTTGTAATTGTGTTGTTCGGGAAGCACGCCCGCAAACGCGACCTTCGAATCCTGCGGCGGAACCTCGTGTTCCTTGAGATTGCCGAATTGCGCGTGATATTCCACGTTCGTCGGCAGGATGACCACGTCCAGCCCGTAAATTTTGCGCAGTTCCTCGGCCTCGGTCGCAGCGGTGCCGGTCATACCGGCGAGCTTGTCGTACATACGGAAGAAGTTCTGGAAGGTGATCGTCGCGTAGGTCAACGACTCGCGGCGAATTTCCACGTGCTCTTTCGCCTCGATAGCCTGGTGCAGCCCCTCGGAATAGCGCCGTCCAAACATCAACCGCCCCGTGAACTCGTCCACGATGATGATCTCACCGTCGCGCACCACGTATTTTTTGTCGCGGTCGAAGAACTCTTTGGCGCGAAGCGCGTTGTCGAGATAGGGCAGCATGTGCGCGTGTTGGGGATCGTAAAGGCTCTCACCTTCGGGGATGTGGACGATTTGCTCGACTTTCGCCGTGCCTTCCTCGGTCAGGATGACGGTTTGATTGCGTTCGTCCACCTCGTAATCCGTTTCCGGCTGCAAGCGGGGCACAATCCCCGCGAAACGCTGGTACAGCTCGGACGATTCCTCCGCCGGACCGGAAATGATGAGCGGCGTGCGCGCCTCGTCAATGAGGATGCTATCCACCTCGTCAACAATGGCGTAATGCAATTCGCGCTGCGTACATTGGTTCAGGTCAATGACCATGTTATCGCGCAGGTAGTCGAAGCCGAACTCGTTGTTGGTTCCGTAGGTGATGTCGGCCCGGTAGGCTTCCCGCCGCGTGATTGGGCGCAGATTTTGGTAGCGGTCATCGGCGGAAGTGTAGTCGGGATCGTAGAGGAACGAAGCCTCGTCCGGTCTGCCCGCGCCGGACTGAATCACGCTGACCCGGATGCCAAGCGCGTGGTAGACCGGCCCCATCCATTGCGCGCCATATTTCGCCAGATAATCGTTGGGGGTAACGAGGTGGGCGCCCAATCCTTTGAGCGCGTTGAGGTACAGCGGCAGCGTCGCCACCAACGTCTTGCCCTCGCCGGTGCGCATTTCGGCAACTTGCCCTTCGTGGAGGATCATCCCGCCGATCAGTTGCACGTCGTAGGGCCGCAGCCCAATGGTGCGCCGGCTGGCCTCGCGTATGGCGGCGAAGGCCTCTGGCAACACATCGTCCAACGTTTCGCCGTTGGTCAGTCTGTCTTTGAATTCCTGGGTCTTTAGGCGGAGTTCTTCACCCGAAAATGCTTGAAACGTGGGTTCCAGCGTGTTGATTTTCTGGACCGTTTTTTGCAGACGCGCAATGGTGCGCTGATTGGAATCGCCAAAAATACGTTTTAGGAAGCTTTTTGCCATCCTGTTCTCCTGATTGATAACTGTATCCCATTATACCATAGGCAAGACGCTATACAATTTTAACTGGATGGCAGGGATTCTTACGTTTTACGCTTTACACCCTATGTTAACGGCTTGGCCCCCCGGCGAGGGGGGTTCCGGGGGGCCACCAGCCAAGGAAAGGAGGAGAGGTGCGATGGAATGTTGTCAACCATCAAAACCTCATTCACTCTTATCATAGCGAATTTCGACCTTAAACAAAGTGACGAATGGCTACTTCTTCTATGACGTAAATCCGTGAGGGTGTTGGAATGAAACATACCCTTTTCATTTCTATACAACGCGCCATCCTGTGCTATACTTAAGGGGTAGTATGGCCTATCACTGCTACCACAAGCAGAATTTTGCGTACATCTATAGGTAGTCAGCTCAAATATGACCAGGAGGAACGATGGACGAGGAACTGAAAAATGAAGTGGCGGACGTTGAGGAGGCCGTGACCGAGTGCGCGGCAGCCCCAGAAATGCTCGGTGACGTCGTCGCGGAGTCGGTGACGATTGATAAGGGCGGCGCGCAGAATGTCAAAGCCGAGATGGTGCATATTGACCAGGGCGGCGCGCAGAATGTCGAGGCCGACGAAGTTTACGTCAACCAGGGTGGCGTGGCGCATGTCGCGGCTAAGTTTGTTGATGTCAAGGAAGGCGGCATCGCTCTGGCGATGGGCGAAAATATGAGCGTGACCGACGGCGGCGTGGCCGTAGTCGTGGCCGAAAATGTCAAGATGGTTGACACGGTCGCGCTGTTTGTCGCGGCGAACCAAGTCAGCGGCGAAGATACGAAGGTCATTTTCGACGTGCGTGCGGCGGTCATCTTCGGCGTGGTGATGGGCATCGTCGCCGGCCTGTTCAGTAAGCTCTTCGGGCGCAAAGCCTAGATGTCATCCTGATAGGGCAGGCCACAGCAGCCTGCCCTATCAGCGCCCATCCTCACTTGTGAGCGTGTGCTAGAATGAGCGTTGCTCCTGAAGAACAGCCGCCAGCGCCCCAGGAATGGCTGGCGATGCGCGAGCGGATAGCTGCACTGGAAGCCCTGGAAGCCGATTATGCGGCGCTTTCTGCACGTTACGTGCGTGAACAGGCGCAAAGACGGTTGTCGGACGCGCTGCGCCAGGTAGCGCAAATCATCAGCAGCACGCTTGACCAGGAGCGACTCCTGGCGCTGATCCTGGAACAACTCAAAACTGTGATTGCCTACGATCGCGCGACGGTTCTGCTGTTGCAGGATGACCAGTTTATGCTGGCGGCGGGATACGACAGCAGTGAGCAGGATATGGCGCCCTTCACACTGCCACGCGACCACAACGTCATGATCACGGAAATGTTGCGCACCAGACGCCCCCTGTTGATCCCGGACGCTGCGCTTGACCCCCGTTGGAATTTCAGCACGGCCATGCAGACGGCGCGTTCTTTCATCAGCGCCCCGCTCTTGTTGCAAGATCAACCCATTGGCACGCTCTCCGTCGGGCGGCGTGACGCGGTCGCTTATACCGAAGCCGACGTAGAAGTCGTGTTCGCCTTCGCCGGGCAAATTGCGATTGCTGTACACAACGCGCAGTTGTTCAGCCGGGCGCAAGAACGTTCGCGGCGACTGTCGTTGTTGTATGAAATTGCGCTGGATGTGACCTCGACGCTCGACTTGAACACGGTGTTGACTACGGCCTGTCGCAAACTGGTCGAGCACTTCCCTGCCAGCAACCACAGCGGACTGGCTTTTTTCGATGCTGCGCAACAGTATGCGGAAGTTATCGCCGAGTATCCTGACCGCGGCGCGGTGGGAATGCATCTTTCACTGGCGGATAACCTGGCGACCCGGACGGTGATTGAGACGCGGCGACCCCTGGCGATTGATGATGCGCAACACGATCCCTTGATGCAGCCGGTCTGGGGTGAGATGGAAGCCCTGGGGGTGCGCTCTATCCTCATCATTCCCGTCGTGATTAAAGGGCGCGTGGTCGGCACGCTTGGATTGGACGCGCTTGAAATTTCGCACCACTTTTCGCCGCCGGAGATTGCGCTGGCGCAGACGATCGCGGCGCAACTGGGCGTTGCCATCGAGAATGCCCGGCTGTACACCTCGGTCCAACAGGAATTGGCCGAACGGCGGCGCGTTGAAGAGGCGTTGCGCCAGTACACTCAGGAGCTTGAGGCCAGCAACGCGGAACTGGACGCCTTCGCGCACACCGTCGCGCATGACCTGAAGAACCCGCTCGCGGTGTTGATCGGGTTCAGCACACTGTTGGAGTCACGTCTTACAAAGATGCCGCAAGAAAAGGTGCTGGAGAATTTGCGGCGCATCACCGCAACCGGCTACAAGATGACGAGTATCATCCAGGAACTTTTGCTCCTGGCAAGTGTGCGAAAAATGGAGGAAGTGCCCACCTCACCGCTCGTTATGGCGGAGATTGTTGCCGAGTCTCTATCGCGTTTAGCTGGATTGCAGGCTGACGTTCGCGCTGAGATCGCGCTGCCGAAAGCATGGCCGACCGCGGTGGGCTACGCGCCGTGGGTTGAGGAAGTGTGGACCAACTACATCAGCAACGCGCTGAAGTATGGTGGACGCCCGGATGACGGTATCCCCCCGTGTGTGACGTTAGGATTTGATCCCCCGCAGAACGGCAGGGTGCGCTTTTGGGTGCGCGACTATGGCTGTGGTCTGGGCCAGGAAGAGCAAAGCCGGCTGTTTGCGCCGTTCACGCGGCTTCATCAAGTACGCGCAGAAGGTCACGGCCTGGGATTGTCCATCGTGCGTCGCATCGTCGAGAAGCTCGACGGCGAGATCGGCGTCGAAAGCGAAGTAGGGCACGGCAGTTTGTTCTGGTTCACGCTGCCCGCGCCGTAGCCTTCTCGTAGTATAGCCCCTCGTGGGCGTTCGCACAAGGCCCTGGGCTACGGGGCAACCAACTCAATGCCGCCATCCGCCGTATAGAACAACTCCGCAACTTTGATGCAGCGCTTGTTGTCGGTTCCCCCGGAAAGCGAAGCGTCGTGGTAGAACAGATACCACCGACCCTGGAATTCGACGATGGAATGTTGGGTTGTCCAGCCGGACACCGGCTCCAGGATACGTCCCCGATAGACAAAAGGCCCGGTTGGCGTATTGCTGGTGGCATAGACGATGAAGTGGGTGTCGCCAGTCGAATAGGAAAGGTAGTAGATGCCGTTATATTTGTGTACCCAGACGCCCTCGAAATATCGCCGGTCGGAGTCGCCAGCCAGCAGCGGCTGCCCGTTCTGATCAACGATGGAGACTTCACCAACGGGGCCGACGAAACTCAGCATGTCCGGCGATAGTTTCCCCACGCGGGGGCCGAGCGCCGGCGCGTCGGCGTCGGGTTCCGTTCCGTGGGGGTCGAAGGTTCCCGTTCGCCATTTTTGCAGTTGTCCGCCCCATATTCCCCCAAAGTACAGGTAAGTCTGCCCATCCTCATCAATGAAAGCGCAAGGATCAATGCTGAACGCGCCTGGAATAAATGACGGCTGAGCCATAAACGGTCCGGCTGGCGATGGACTGGTCGCCACGCCAATGCGGAAAAGCCCTTCGTCATCCTTCGCCGGGAAGAACAAATAGTACGTCCCGTTTTTGAAGGCGGCATCAGGCGCCCACATCTGTTTCTTGGCCCAGGGGACATCCTTCACGTGCAAAATCTGCCCGTGATCCACCGGCAACATGTGCATGTTCTCCATTGAGAAAACGTGGTAGTCTTCCATGTCATATTGATCGCCGGTATCGTCTGCTAAGTTGTTGTGGTCTAAATCGTGTGAGGTATAGATGTACAACCGGCCTTCAAAAACGCGTGCGGAAGGATCGGCGGTGTAAATGTGGGTCACGAGCGGTTTTCTCATTATGTCCATGGCATTGTCTCCCGTGGGGTGTGCTGCATTATTTATGCGGGTACTGAGCTTTTATTCATTATGATAGAATACCGCAAAATGCTAAATTTTCAACTTACTGACTGCGCCCCTGAAGCCGCTTTGTTTCAACCCGCAATGCCAGCAAGCGCTTAATGTCTTGAACATCGTCCGCCGCACCAACGGGAATGAATACCCACCGTCCTTCCGGGTAGGGGTGCGCCCTGGCAATCGCTTCTCGCGCATTTTTTCCGGGCTGCATGGCCAGGGCTTGCTCCACGGCTTCTGGGCTGAGGTTGATCTGGACGATGAACCCACCTTCAGCCGGATAGAGCGACGTGAGTAACTGCTTGCGGATGCGAAATCTTCGCGCCCACCCGTACTTCTTGCCGTATAAGAACGTGAAATCTTCATCCGCCGGATAGGTTTCCCGGATGAACTGGGTAAGTTCTTGCCAAAACGGCAGCTTTTGGCCAATCATGGCGAAGACTTCGTCTTCTGTTGGCTGATGTTTCTTATCGGTAAATGCGCCAATGCTCATCAATTTTTCATCCCTTATTCAACGTATGAGCCTTGCGGCGCGTCATAGACGAATTGCGGTTGGCGGCTCGTTTTTGTAGACTGCGACTGTGGGAACGTCACCCGTTTTGGCGGAAAAGAGGCTTTTGGTCGAGTGCTGCGCTCTTCGTGAGCTTTTAAGGCGTAATATAACGCTTGTAAGTCACCATTGAATTGTTCTACATACGCCTCACGAATTTTGCGGACTTCAGCAACGATTGGGTCGTGCCACATAGTCTTACTCTCCTAATAATTCTTGCGGGGTACAAATCACCGCCGGCTCATACCCCTGTTCTCTGCATAATCGCTCAATACGTGAGCGAAATACTGCATTTGCCAAATGAGTGCAATTCCAGGTCAGCAGATAGTCCATACCATTTACGGGTGGCAATGGCTATGTGCATAGCGTCAGCGCCAGCTTGGGACGGCAAAGGGCCTTCACGAACAAGCTGGTCCGCCAGCGTTGCCACTTCTGGCGTTAAAACCAGCAAAGGGATATTCGCTAGAGCTTCGAGCCGTCGTTGAGCGGCGGCATCGTCACCGCCGCTGACTTCCTGAATAACCAGTTCTGAAACAAATACATCAAACGCGGCGCGCCGTATCTGCCACCATTCGTGAGTCATTTGCTGATTGGCCGCCACGATGAGATCACGACTGGGACGCGCTGTGAGATAGCTGATAACAGATGTTTCCAGATATACTCTCGGTTTTTTGATTTCTATGTTCATTAAAAAACCTCTGAACCCTGTTTCCATGTTAGCCCATCCATTGCAAAATGTCAAAGCAACGTAGGAGATATCATTGTTGACTCATTAGTCAGACTCAAGTATAATGTGGGCAGGAGGATACCTATGAGTTACGTGATCGCTTTACCGAGCCAGCTCTATGACCGGTTGAGGCTCAAAAGCCGCCGGGTCAAAAGCATACTGGTGGCTGAGAAAGAGTATTAATGGAGACCTTGACTGTTGCTTTACAAGTGCCGCGTGATTTGGTGGGGGCGCTGGATATACCGCAAATCCAATTGGAACCGCGGCTGCGCGAATTGATCGCTTTGGAATTGTTCCGCGAAGGGCGGATTTCTTCTGGCAAAGGCGCTGAATTCCTGGGCGTTTCTAAACTAGCTTTCGTCCAACTGTTAGCGCAGCACGCGATCAACTACTTCACCGAATCGCCGGAAGAACTACAAGCTGAAATGTCGGCGTTGGATCAACTTTTGGATGCGTGTGTATGATCGTCGTCTCTAATGCTGGTCCCTTGATTGCTCTGGCGCGGATTGGACAATTCAACTTGCTGCGGTCGTTGTATGGGCAGTTATATATACCGGTTGCTGTGCATAAAGAAGTCGCGGCTTCTGGCTATAAACGACCAGGCGGAGAAGAACTCCGCGCAGCAACCTGGATCCATATCATTGAAATTTCTGAACTGATAGCGATTCCATTGCTCAAAGAACGGCTTGATGCTGGCGAGAGTGAGGCCATCGCTCTGGCGCCTCAACTGGGCGCCGATTTGCTCCTTATGGATGAAGGACGCGGGCGGCGGGTGGCAGAAGCGCGTGGCTTGCATAAAACCGGTACAATCGGCACATTGATTGCGGCAAAGAAACGTGGGCTTGTGCCGGAAGTAACAGTGCTGCTTGATGACCTCTGGACTGCGGGTTTTCGCATGAGTGAAGCTCTCTACCGGACGGCCCAGAGATTAGCAGGCGAGGCTTGACCGACACATATAATAAAGCTGTGGCGCGGTCTGGAGATCGGCTACAACTTCTGGAAAGTAAAGCACGCAAAAACCGGGATTCTTTAGAATCCCGGTTTTCTTTTCAGTAGGATTAATCGCTGGTCACTGACCGCTAATCGCCAATCGTAAACAACTCCCCCGCGCTGCGTCCCCGCACCTCCGGGAAATACATCTCGCTTGCGTTAGCCGGCAGCACGCGGTACTCGCCGGGGATGGCGGCGCGCAGGAAGTAGCGCACCTGGTACGTTCCCGCCGCTAGCTGCCGCGCGTAGAAGACGGCGCGCTCATCCCGCATTTCCTTGTGATCGAAGGTGGGCCACCACCATACGTCTCCGGTGTTGATGCGTCGCGTTTCGGGTTGCGTGCCATCCTGGACTTCGGTGTTGAGCGTGGGGTCCACCGGCTCCATCCCCGCCGGATAGAAGTCCTCCAGGATGAGGTAGTTGCGCATTCGTGGCAGCGTCAGCGTTAGGCGCACCTCCACCAGCTCGCCGGGCCGCGCGGAATTGACAGGCGCGCAGTCCCCGAAGTTTTCGTCCCACGCCAGCGTGTTGAGCGCGCCGACGACGGCGCAGTACTGGCGCTGCACGCTCATACCGCGACTTTCGGCTTCGAGCTGCTCCACCGGCTTGTAAAGCGCCAGGTTGGCGCTGTAGTACAGCGTTCCGTTGCCCGCGCCGCGTGAAATTTCCACCGCGTTCGGCCACTCGCGCAGCAGCTCGCTCACCGGGATGGTGTACTCGACCGGTTCGCGCAGGTTCTCCGGCGTCACCTGCCCTTCGCCGCGCGGTTCAGCGTTGACCGCCGCGCCCCAGGCGTAGTCGGCTTGCAGTTCTCCGGTGGCGAGCATCACATCCGTGAGGGCGATGACGGCCCACGCGGTTTCCTGCGTCGTCTCCCAGCGATCGGCGCGGCGGGCGACCATCAGCCAGCGGGTGGCCTGCGGGATCAGCGGATCGTCGGGCGCGAGGCGGGCCAGCGCATCCAGCACGATGGACGTTGCCCGCGTCCACGTCACCCAGTATTCGGAGGCGATGCTCTCCCAGTGCGCGCCGCTGGCGGTGATGGCGGCGTCGGCGCGCAAGTCATCCAGCAGCGTCGCCACACGCGGATCGGCAGGGTCTTTCAGCCCCAGGGCCAGCGCCAGATATGCGCGCCCGGTCACTTCGAGCTGCCCCCGCGCCTCGAACAGCGCTGCGTCCGCGCCGGCCGGCCAATCGTGGCCGGCCTCAGCCAACACGTACAGCGCGAAGGCTTGTAGCAGCGTGCGCGCCTCGCCGCGCAGTCCTAGCTTGAGCGAGTTTTCCAGGTAATTCAGCGCGCGCTGTAACCGGTTCGCGCTGATGTCGAACCCGGCGCGCTGTGTCTGGATCAACGCGAAGGCGACGTAGGCCGTGACTTGCATGTGGCTGCTGTCCTTCCACCAGCCCCAGCCGTCATCTTTTTGCTGCCGGGCGTAAAGTTCTTCCAGCGCTTCGACGACCAGGCGTTCCAGTTTGGCTTCCAGTTCGGGATTGGGAACGCCGAGCGACTTGAGCGCGCGGTAACTCACCACGTTGGGCAGGAAGCGGCTCACCAGTTGCTCGGTGCAGGCGTAGGGGAAGTATTCCAGGTAGGTGAGACCCTCGGTCATTCCGGCGGCCAAGGTCGGTTCCAGGCGCACGGTGAGGTAGCTATCCGGCCCGGCATCCGGCGGGATGACGACCGCTTCCAGCCGCGTCCCGGCCTCGGTCAGCGCGCCGGACGTGCCGAACACGTCCGGCGTCTCGTAGCGGTAGATGGGCAGCGCGTGATCGGATTCGCGCCCCACCGTGGGCCGCGCCGCGTCTCTATATCCGCCGCCTTCGGCGCTGAAGGTCAGTTCCGCCGCCTCCACACCGGCCGGCACTTCCACCGTCCAACTCACCCGCCCCCTTCCATGCGCCGGGATTGTGATTTGCTGATTTGCTGATTTGTTGATTTGCTGATTTGCTGATTTGCTGATTTGCAGATTCGTCTCCAAATCCACCGTCACATCCACATCTGCATCCGTATTATTGTGGATGACCGCCGCAACTTCGGCGCGGTCTCCGGCGACGAGGAAGCGTGGCGTGACCGGGCGCACGAACAAGGCTTTGCTGACGACGAACTCCGCCGTGGTTTGCCCCACCCGCGTGTCGGCGGTGACGGCGCGCGCGTCGGCCACCCAGGTGGTGAGCGAGTCCGGCAGATCAAGGCTCACCTGCGCTTCGCCGTTCGTGTCGGTTTTCAGGTGCGCTTCCCACAGCGCAGTGTCGGGATAGTCCTGGCGGACGTTGGCCTGGTATCCACCGTCGCCGCCCCCGCCGCCGATGCCGCCCATCATCATCTCCTTCGCCATGCGGTCGGCGGCCTTTTGCAGCGCCTCAAGGTTGGCGGCGGCGCGGTTGAAGAGTGCGATCAGCCCGTCGCCGGTGAAGACGCCGAGCGGGCGCGGTTGGTAGAAGGCTTGCACCAGCGTCGGCGCGTTGGGATCGGCCAACGCGAGCACGGCCTTATCCACAATCGCCAGCGCGACTTCGGCCTGCACCGGCTGCCCGCGATAGTCGAGTGTGCGGACGGTGAGCGTGGCCCGGTCGCCGGGTTCGTAGGCCGTGTCGCGGTCAAGGGTGACTTCGACATTCAGCGTTTTCTCGACCGGCTCGACTTTCAACTCCACCATCCCGATGCGCACGTCGGGGACAGGCGTATTGGCGTCCACGCCCTTGACAGCGACGAAAGAGACGATGATGTTGGGCACGTGAATGTCCACGATGGGGACATTGATGAGCAGATTGGTCTCCTGAGCGGTGAAGCGTTGCACGGAGATGATCCCGCCGCGCTCAATCGTCATCAGCACCTCGTAGGGCGCGGCGAACGGCGTGGGCACGAGCACGCGCGCCGTGTCGCCGACGCGATAGGACCGCGCGTCCGCTATCGGCTTGATCTGCCCTTCGGGCGCTTGCCAGGCGGCATATTCCGGGCCGCTCACCCACAGGTAAGTTTCGCTGCGCACGGTTTTGCCGGCGCTATCCTGACTTTCGGCGAGGACGACGTAAGGACCGCTGCGCGGCGGCGTGAGCGTGATCTCGGCCTTGCCCTCCGCGTCGGTGGTGACGGTGAGCGTCTCCACGATTTCATCGGTGTACGTCCATGTGCCGCTTCTGTACGCCTCTTTCGCCGGAACGTATTTCCAGGTGCGCCGCGCCAGGGTGATCGTCACATTCTGCCCGCCGACGGGTTGTTTATCCCAGCCCAGCGCCAGCAAGTCAACACTGGCCTTCTGTTTGGCCTGCGTCACCCAGGAGCGCGGCTTCAAGCCGATGTAGAAGCGCGTCGCGTGGACGGTCAGCGACTCTGCGTTGGTCACGGGGAAGCCTGTCTCGTCAGTGATAGTCGCCTCGACGCTCCACCGCTGTGAGCCGATGGTTGTGGCGTTGTCGTTCAGTTTAGCCAGCGCGGCAGGCAGTTCCAACAAGAATTGACCCGCGCTGTCGGTTACGGCGTCGCCCTCGGCGAGTACCTTTGGTTCATAGTAGCCCATCCAACCAATGTCGCCGGCGCCCCAACTCCACCAGCCGGGTATGCCGGGCGAGAAGTAAAACGGTGTGGCACGCACGATCCAGTGAACGTTTGCGCCGCTGGCCGGGCCGCCGGAGTAGTACTGCGCCTCGATCAGCGCGCGCAGCGTCTCGCCATCGAAAATTTCGGCCTGTTCCGGCGTCACCGTCACCTCGAATTCCGGCTTGCGGTACGCCGCCACGGTGAAGTTGAGACTCCACGTGCGGTCTGCCTCGCCGGGGATCATCGCTTCCAACGTGTATATCCCCATCAGCGCGTCCGCCGCCAGCGTTAGCTCTCCGGAGAACGTTCCCATCTCGTTGACCGTTACCTGTGTTTGGGTGATGATCTCCCAATTGGGATTGCGCCAGGCGATGTCCGCAGTCTGTCCGGCCGGCGGGAGTGTATAGCGCGCATCGTTGTCGGTGCGTAGGACGACCTTGAACTTGACGGTCTGCGCGGGCCGGTAGATGGGCCGGTCGGTTTGCAGGTAAATCTGGTACGCCGACGGGCGCTGATAATCGGCCTGCAGGTCAAAATCCCACGGAGAGACGCCCTGGTTCCAGTCCTTGCGCGCGACGCCGAAGCCCGGCTGGCCCGGCGTTCCGACAACGGCGGTGTAATTGTCCCATTGCTCCTGCTGCACGGGGATGTCGAACCGGGCGACGCCATCGGCATCCGTCACCCCGCTGCCGACTTCTTTCCCGAGCCGGTCGAGTAGACGCACGTCCGCGCCCGCGATAGGCTCCGCGCTGCGCAGGTCCGTGACCCAGATAAGCGCCTCGGCGGCGGTCATCTTGAGCGTGACGTGGCGATCCACGACAGCGAAGCGCAGGTTGGTGTTCCACCAGCTTTCCGCGCTGGGCATCGTCCAGCCAATCTGATAGTAGCCGGTCGGCAAGGAACCGCCGTCCTCGGTAAGATTGACGGGCACAACGGTGGCTTGATTGCGCTGCGACTCCGGCCTCAGCGTCCAGCGGCGGATAGCGGCCTGGGGATTGCCCTCGTAATCCATAAAGTCGCGTTCGGCCAGCGTCGAGAGTGTGAGGGTGACGCGGTCGGGATTGACGGCGACGAAGTAGAGCCGCGCCGCCTCCGCCGCGTCGAGCGCGATGGTATTCTGGCGCGTCGCTGCCATAAACATCGCCGGCATATCGCCGCCGGTGAAGCAGGCCGTCGTCTCCTCGTTGATGGTGTTGCCGTAACGGTCGGCGACGCCGGGCAGCACGGTGAGGCAATACTCCGCGCCAGCCGTCTTGTCCCAGTTGATGTAGGCGTAGTTTTCGTTGCTGTACGCATCCCACCAGAAGCTTACCTCAATCGGCGTTCCGTTTTCGGTCATGCGGAAACGACCTTCCAGAGTTTCCGCGTCAATCAAGCCACGGAACCGGACGCGCAGCGACTCGTAGTAACTCAGCGTGTTCCCGCGCGTGCTTTCATCTGTGCCTTCGATGGTCACGACGCCGGGGTAGGGGACTGTCTTGAACGTAGCCTCTCGACTTTCTTGGAGCGTTCCCCCGTTGACGGCGCGCGCCTGGTCGGTGACGCGGACGACGTAGTTGGTATCCAGCGCCAGATTTTGCGTGGGGGTGAACACCAGAGTGGCGTTGTTATCTTCCCAGGTGAAATTCCCGGACACGGCAGCGCCGCCGGGGCCGCTCAGGCTGAAAGCGGCGGCGGTGGCCTGCGCGTCCATCGGCGTGTTGAAGTAGACGCGCACGCCGGTCTCCAACGGGGTATTCGTGCTCCACGCATCCGGCTCGATGCGGATGATCTGGGCTGGCGCGGTGCTGAACGTCCACACCACGGCCGTTTCCAGCGTCGCCCCGGCGACCGACATCACGCCGGCCGGCAATTCTGCCGTATACGTCGCGCCGGCGTCCCAGCCGGGCAGCGGATCGAAGCGGTAGGCGCTGGTGTTGATCCACGTCCCCTGGCCCACCGCGCCAGGGGTGAAGGTCAGCGGCAGCGGCGCGCAGCCCGTGTTCGCCTCGGCGACCTGCCCGGTGCAGTTGACCGGTACCATCGGGTGGTTGAAGACGACGAGCACCGGCGCGTCGCCGCGCAGTTCGCCGCTGCCATTGGCAGGCGTGGTGTGCGTCACCGTCAGCGCGTCGAGCGTGGAGAAGCTGAAGGCCAGGTCGCTGGTGAGCGGTAGGCCATTGTCAGCCTGCGCCGTCGCGTCCAGGGCGACGTTATAGCGCGTCCCCGCTGCGAGCACTTTGGGCTTGAAGGTGACGGTGCGGTCGTCTTGCCAGGCAAAAGTGCCCTCCACCTCCGGCGTGACGCGCAGCGCGGTTTCGACGCTGGCGCGGTTCATCGGGCGGCTGAAGCGCAGCAGGATGCCGGCCCGCGTATTGACCTCCTCGCCAGGACGCGGCACAGCGGCAGTGATCGCAGGCGGCAGGGTAGCGGCGAAGGCCGGTTCTGCTTCGGGCGTGGGGGCGACCTCGACTGTACCTGTCGCAGCGGGCGCGGTTGTCGCAGCGGGGCGCATGGTGGCGGTGGGCAGGGCTTCCGCGATTTGCGGCGTCTCCACGCCGCGTTTGCCGGGCAAAAGCGCCTGCGCGCCAAAGGTGACAAGGAGGATGGCAGCGACCGCCGCCCCAAGCCAGCCCCACAGCGGGACGCGACGCGGCGCAGGCGCAGCGCGTAGCTTCAACTCGCGGCGCAATTGCATCGCCAGCCGCGTCACAAAGTTAGGGTCCGGATTGATCCGGGCGGCCTTCCGCCGCAGCGCCTCCTCCACCGGATCGTCTGATTCGCCGATTTGCTGATTTGCCGATTTGCTGATTTGCTGATTCTCTATTCTCTTCATTCTGTCACACATCTTTCTCTCAAGTCTGAGATAGCGCGCGAGACGAGCATCTTGAGCGCGGCCTCGCTGCGTTGCATCACGTTGGCGGCCTCCTGCATACTCAAGCCCCCCCAGAAACGCAGGTGCAATGCCTCCAGCCGGTCAGGGCTGAGGTACTTGAGCAGGCGTTCCACACAGTCCAGGATCCCATCGAGAAACAGACGCTCTTCGACGTTCTCCGGTTCCGGGTCGCTGGGTTCGACTTCGTCAATCGGCTCTTGGCGCGTCGTGTAGATTTGCCGGTAATGATCGGCGCATTTATGTCGCGCAATGCCAAACAGCCAGGCCGGGAAGCTTCTCTGGCCCCGGTAACGGTCAATGGATTCCACGACCGCCAGAAACGTCTGCGCCGTCAAGTCTTCGGCATCGGCGACGTTGTCGGTGCGCGCATAGCAGTAGCGATACACGGGCGTCACATAGCGACGGTAAAGAACTTCGAAAGCGTCATGATCCTCACGCGCAATACGCGCCAGGTCGTTATCGTTCAGGGCTATATACTTTTGTTCCACGAGTGCTCCTTCGGTCAATGACCGTTTGTTCAGCGCTGATAGGAGTTCAACAAGTACGTCGTGTTTTTATTGGAAAGGTAACAGGGAATATGATACCGCAGAACGTGGAATCGAAAACTGCCCGGCTTGCCTGCCCCCGGGGACGGGGGCAGTGAGCGAGTGGATACCATTTTGCTCAGCGCCCCCGTCTCGGGGGCGCGAAAGGCGCGCACGCGAGTGCGCGAGTGATACTATACAAAAAGGCGACGCTGTTGCGTCGCCTTTTGAGATGCGAAAGACCGTGTGACTATGCTTGGGGGCGCGAAGACGCGCACGCTGTCTGCACAATGGCGGCAAAGGCCGACGGATTATTGACGGCCAGTTCTGCCAGCATCTTGCGGTCAATAGCGATGTTCGCCTTTTTAAGATCATGGGTCAGGCGGCTGTAGGAGACGCCGTTGTCGCGGGCGGCTGCGTTGATGCGGATGATCCACAGGCGGCGCATATCGCGTTTCCGGTTGCGGCGGTCGCGATAGGCGTAGGCCATAGACTTCATCCATGCTTCGTTAGCTCGCCGAAACAGCTTACGGCGCGTCCCAAAAAAGCCCTTCGTCTGGCTGACGATCTTCTTATGGCGACGGCGTGTTACGGTTCCTGCTTTTACTCTCACAATTTCACCTCAGATTAAATTAAGACTTCTCGTGCAAATACGGAGCCAAACGGCGCACGCGGCGCTTGATGCCGGCGGCCGTCACAACATGCAGTTGATCGAACATCGCGCGCACAGTGTTTGACTTTTTGCGGCGGAAGTGGCTCTTCCCCTGCCGCGTGCGCATCAACACACCCTTGCCGCCCTTAGAAATGCGGAAGCGCTTCGATGTTGATTTGTGGGTCTTCAGTTTCGGCACTTTAATTCCTCCTACAGCTACTTTTTCTTTTTCGGCGCTAAGATCATCAACATTGTCCGTCCATCCAACTGCGGAGCCTGTTCGACGGCAGCGACATCAATAAGCTCATTAGCGATTTCTTCGAGTTGTTCAATCGCAACTTCAGGGTAGGTGATTTCACGTCCCCGGAACCGTATACGAACTTTCACTTTGTTGCCTTCTTCGAGCCAACTGCGCGCGTTCTTGACCTTGAACAGCGTATGGTGGTCGTTGGTCTTGGGCCGCAGTTGAATCTCTTTGACTTCAACTTGTTTCTGCGATTTACGGGCCTCCCGTTCCTTCTTGGCCTGTTCGTACACGAATTTGCCGAAATCCATAATGCGAGCCACTGGCGGTTCGGCGTTTGGCGCCACCTCCACCAGATCAAGTTCGGCTTCGGCAGCCAGGCGGATGGCTTCCGCTGTGGGGCGAACGCCCAGGTTGCCGCCTTCTGCATCTATGACGCGAACTTCCGGCGCGCGAATTTCTCGATTAATGCGATACTTTTGCTTACTGATGACGACCCCCTTGTTTGGTTAGATGATCCGGTACAATGACTTCGATATCATAACATGAAAGCGCGTTCTGTCAAATACTTACAGCATCGGCATTGCTCATATCCCATCGTGGATTATAATACCTCTGCGACGCTTGAGTTATATTCTCCGTGGTTGCTTATATTCCGAGTGACACGTAACCTTACTGAAATGACTGAATGGAGGAAAAATGCACAGATTAGTACGCATCCTATGCGCAATCGTGTTAATGGCCGGTATGCTCCCCGGCTGGGGATTGACGGCGACGCCGTCAGCGGCGGCCCCGCAGTCTAGCGACATTCGCATCAGCCAGGTGTATGGCGGCGGCGGGAACACCGGCGCGACCTATACTCATGATTTCATTGAGTTGTTCAATGCGGGGTCTTCGACGATCAGTTTAGCCGGTTGGTCGGTGCAATATGCCTCGGCGACCGGAACGACGTGGCAGGTCACGGCCCTATCTGGCTCTATTGGACCAGGGCAGTATTATCTGATCCAGGAGGCGCAAGGCGCTGGGGGAACGACTCCGTTGCCCACACCGGACGCTATCGGAACTATTCTGATGAGCGCTACCGCCGGGAAAGTTGCGTTGGTCAACAGCACGACTGCGTTAAGCGGCGGTTGTCCCACCGGCGGCAGCATCGTTGACTTCGTGGGATTTGGCTCAACGGCCAGTTGTTATGAGGGCAGCGGCCCAACGCCGGCGCCAAGCAATACAACTGCTGTCCTGCGTGCCAACGGCGGCTGCACCGATACCGACAACAACGCCGCCGATTTTACAGCGGGCGCGCCGACTCCACGCAACAGCGCCGCGCCGACGCACAGTTGCGGCAGCGGACCCAGCGGCAACCTTACTGTCGCCAAAACCGGCCCCGCCACCGTCCTCCCCGGTGCGGCCTATACTTACACGCTCACCGTGCAAAACACCACCGGCGCGGTGTTGACGAACGTGGTCCTCAGCGACACGCTCCCCATCAGCGTCACCTACGCCTCCGCCAATCCCGCCGGAACGTGGGATGTGGCCTCGCACACCATCACCTGGACGCTCGCCTCGCTGGCGAACAACACGACGCTCACCTACACGCTCAACGTCACCGCGCCGACGACGTGGGGCAGCGTCTCCAACGCCGCCTACGCGGCCTGGGCGACTGAGTGGGTTACGCCGACGTCCGGCGCGCCGGTGAACACGGTCATCAAAGACTGCGGCTCCATTGCGGCGATTCAGATGAACCGCGACGCCAACGACGATTCGCTGTGCAAGGGTAGTTCTGTGACGGTGGAAGGCGTCGTCTACGCTGTTTACACAACCGCGGGCTACGCCATCGCCGACGCCGCCGGTCCCTGGCACGGCCTCTACATTTACACCGGCAGCACTGGCACGAAGCCGACTGTCGGCCAGCGCGTGCGCGTGACCGGCACAGTGGCTGAGTATTACAACATGACCGAAATCAGCAGCGGCTCTTCGTTCACCGTGCTGAGTTCGGGCAACACGCCCTACACCGCGTCTGTTGTGGCTGTGGCCGATATTGCGACGGGCGCGGCGACGGCTGAAAGCTATGAGAGCGTGCTGGTTGAGGTGAACGACGTCACCGTGAATAACGCCAGCCTCGGCAACGGCGAGTGGAGCGTCACCGCTGGCGGCAGCACGGTGATCGTGGATGATCTGGGCTACGCTTACACGCCGTCGGTGGGCGACTACCTGAGCGTGGTGCGCGGGATGCTCAACTACAGCTTCAGCAATTTCAAAATCGAGCCGCGCTATGCCAGCGACGTGGTCCCTGGCATAGCGACCGGCCTGCTGGTCAGTAAGACTGGCCCCGCCACCATAACGGCGGGCAGCGCGTTCAGTTACACCCTGGTCGTGCGCAATCAGACCGCCACGCAATTAGACGATCTGGTGGTGAGCGACACGCTGCCGCTCAGCGTCACCTTCGCCTCCGCGACCCCGTCCGGAACATGGAACGCGGCTTCGCACACGATCACCTGGACGCAGGCGAGCGTCGCGCACAATACGACGCTCACCTACACGATCGTGGTCACCGCGCCCAACGTATCCGTGATGCTCAACAACAGCGAGTACGCGGCGTGGGCCTCCAACTGGCTCACGCACGAGACCGGTTCGGCAGTGGCGACGGCGGTGCTGGCCTCTGGCGGTCTCACGCCGATTGTGGTAGCGCGCGCGGCCGGCGCCGGGTGGACTGGCTCCATTCAGGGCAAAGTCACCGTACCGCCGGGCATTTATCGCGGCAATGCCTTCGTCATTCAGGATGATACCGGCGGGTTGTACATCTATACCGGCGCGACGACGTTACCTCCCATCGCACTCGGCGATACCGTGCGGGTCACCGGTACGCTCAAACTCTACAACGGCTTGTTGGAAATTGATCCAATGACCGGCATCGCCAACCTGGGCAGCGGCATGCCGCCCGCTCCACTGAATCTCACCACCGGCGCAGTCGCCGCCAACGAAGGCTGGCTGGTTCAGGTGACGGGTACAGCCACCTGGAGCGGCACGCCGCCCACGCCCGACGGCACGAGCGATTTTACCATCTACGCGAACGATGGCTCCGGCGCGGTGCAGGTGTTTGTGGATAAAGACACTCGCATTGATTTGCGCGGCTACACGAGCGGCCAACAACTGACCATCATCGGCTTTGTGGGCAATTACAATGGGACGCGGCAAATTATGCCCCGCTACCAAAGCGATATCTGGGACATGCTCCCGCCGGAGGTCACGGCGACGTATCCCGCCGCTGGCGCGACTGATGTGTATCCCTACTTCCCCATCACCGCGACGTTCAGCAAGGCGCTGGATGCGGCGACGGTGACGACGGCCACCTTCACATTGGCAGACGCAAACAGCGCAGTCGCGGGCGTGGTCAGCTACAACGCGGGGACGCGCACGGCTACTTTCGACCCCCCCGCCGCGCTTGCCCCGCAGACGCGCTACACCGCCACGCTCACCACCGGCATCAAGGAGACGCATGGTATCCCGATGGCGGCAAACTACGTGTGGAGCTTCACCACCGGCGACGCCGACGTGACATCACCCACCATCACCGGGCGCTACCCCGCTCCCGACGCCGCCGACCTGCCGCTCTCCGTCAACGTCGTCGTCACCTTCTCCGAAACCATCAATCCGGCGACGCTGACCGGCAACTTCACGCTCGTCGGGCCTTATGGCGCGGTCCCGGCGGCGCTGAGCTACAATCCGGCGACCTCCGTGGCGACGCTGAACCCGTCTTCCAACCTGCTGCCCACCGCGCGCTACACCGCGACTGTGGCGGCGAGTGTGGCCGACTGGGCCGGGAACACGCTCGGCGCGGCCAGCGTGTGGAGCTTCGAGACTGCCGTGGAACCGCCAATGTCCGTCTATCACGGCGACATCCACAACCACACCTCCTACTCCGACGGCTCCGGCACGCCCACGCAGGCGCTGGCGACCGGGAAGGCGGCTGGATTCGATTTTATGGCCATCAGCGATCACTCTTACGCCATTGACGACGCCGAATGGGCCAACACGCTCGCGGCGGTCAACGCGGCGACGCAGGACGGCGTCTTCGTGGCGTTGCGCGGCTTCGAGTATACGCAGGGCGCGGAAGGGCACGCCAACGTCTACAACACGCCGCGCCACGCCGTGCGCACAGATACCACTTCTACCTGTACAATGTGCGATTACACACCCAACCTGGAAGCCGGCGTGACCGTGCAAGGTTTCTACCCCTGGCTCGCCATCACCGGCACGCAAGCGCTTGATGATGCTGGAACATTGATGCAGTTCAATCACCCCGGCTGGATCAACTTCAACGATTGGACGTTCCATCCCGAAGTGGGCGGCACCGCCCGCCTGGAAGAAGTGGGCAACGGCAGCGGTACGTCCTACGCTTTCTCCGAAGACGAGTACATCCGCTCGCTGGATTACGGGTGGAAGGTCGGCGCGACGAACAACGCCGACACGCACTCTACCTACTGGGGAACGAACACCTCACACCGCACCGGCGTGTGGATGCCCGGCCTTACCAAATCCGATTTGATGGATGCGCTGCGCGAGCGGCGTACTTTTGCCACCGAAGATGTCAACTACGCATTGTATCTCAAGGCCAACGGCGCGTGGATGGGGACGGAAATCCCCAACGTCGGCCAGATTGCCTTTGAGGTCTACGCTGCTGATCCCGATAGTGAAGCCGTGGGTCTCCTGGAACTGGTCACGAATGGCGGCATCGTTGTGACTTCTACCACCGCAGCGAATGCAGCTTTCACCTGGCAGTTCCTCCTGCCGATTACGCCTGGCGTACACTACTACTATGTCCGCGCCACCCAACCTGACGGCGACCGCATCGTCAGCTCGCCTGTGTGGACGGAGGGTACGGAAGACGTTGCCCTCACCGACCTGACTGTGGAGCCTTCGCTCTCCACGATTTATAACCCCAGCTTGCTGACGGCGCGCGTCACCAACCGCGGTGCGACCACGCAGACCATCACCGTCACGTTCACCGTCAACGGCGACGTCGTCGGCAGCGTCCCGCTCACGGTGGGGATTTGCACTGTCGGCCCGTGCAGCGACGGCTACGCCAACCTCTCCTGGCAGTCGGTCATCACCGGCCCGGCGACGGTCACGGCGCAATTCACGGCAGTTCCAGCTGATAGTCCCGACGATAATATCCGCTCGCTCACGTTGAATGTGACCGATGAGAAAGTGCCGCTGGTGTTGATTGATGCCGGACACAACAACGTCGGCACTGCCAATCCCCGCGACGCGCGCCACTTCGTCAACGATCTGACCGCGCATGGCTACAACGTCCTCTTCAACCTGGACGAGATCACCGCGAGCGATCTGAATACGGAGACGGTCAAACTGCTCATCATCAATGCTTACGGGCCAAACCAATTGACCACCGCTGAAATCGCTGCGCTCACCGATTTTGTGGCGGCAGGCGGCAGTCTGTGGCTCAACGGTATGTCTGACTACACGGGCAAAGTCACCTGGGCCAACACCATCGCCGACCGGCAAAACGCGCTGGTCGCCGCGATCGAGGCGAAGACCGGCGCGCAAATCCCCATCCGCATGAACGACGACGAGGTGCTCGACGGCAACAACAACAACGGCTACCCGTGGGGCGTTCTCTGGCACGTCTACCCGGCGGCGCAAACGACCGGCATTGGGATCAATGTCGTCCAGATTCAGTCATGGTCAGATAACTCACTGACGGATCGCAGCAAGAGCGCGCTGACGCAGGCTGACCTGGGCGCGAATGGCTTTATGATCATCCAAGGCGATCTGGACACAGGCAATGGCACCTACGGTTACCCTAACCGCACCAGCAGCACGGATGCCGACAACCAGGGTGATGCCTACATCTACCCCACCGACACCCCGCTGGCCGGGGCCGCCGGTTACGACATTCCCGGAAACGCCGGACGTCTGTTCTTCTACGGCGACTCCAACGATCCATTCAACATCTTCGCCTACACTGCCGGCGACGGCAAGCAAAACGAACTATTCAACCTGCAAACGGTGATGTGGCTGCTCGGCGCGCCGCTGCAAAAATCCACCATCGCCCAGGCGCGCGCGGACGCCGAACTGAACAACACGCCGGACAACCTCAACAAGCTGGTCTGGGTGGAGGGCAAGATCACGGCGGCTTATGGCGAATTCTTCAACGTCCTGTACGTACAGGATGAGACGGGCGGCATCACCGTCCACGCGCCAGCCGGCGACATTTCTGCGACGCAGTTCACCCGCGGGACGACGGTGCGTGTCGTCGGCACACTCGGCGCCTACAACGGCGACACCGAAATCGAGTTCTTTGAGGCGGAGATGGTGCAGGTGCTCGCCGCTTCGACCGGCGAAGTCGCGCCCAGGCCGTTCAGTACGGGCGACGCCAATCTCGAGGCCAACGAGGGCTGGCTGACGCAGATCACCGGTACAGTGATGAGTAAAGTGGGCGATGAAGCCATTTTTGTGGACGACGGCAGCGGCCCCGTCCGCGCTTTCCTTGACGGCTACAACGGCGACTTCAGCGACATTGCGGTGGGCGATGTAGTCACGGTCAAGGGGTTGATTTCGGAGGACGGCGACGGGCGGCGCATCCGTGTCCGCAACTACAAGACGCACTACCCGGCGATCCCCAACGACGTGACCAAACTTGGCGCGCCGCTGGTGACGCTGGACAAAGCGGCCACGCCCACGCTGGGATACTCGCCCGCGCCCTTCACCTACACCCTGACCCTCGCCAATGGGGGACCGGTCAATGCGCCGAATGTTGTCCTTACCGACGTGCTGCCTGCGGCGTTGACCTTTGGCGGGTTCGTCGTCGCCAATGGGGCGGAGTATGCGCAGGGTGTCATCACCTGGACCGGTAGTGTGCCGGTCGGTACGCCCGTTACTGTTATCTTCACCGCGACGGCGAGCGTCACCGGGCAGACGACGCAGACCGTCGTTAACACGGTGAGCTTCGCTGGATCAGGCGTTGCTGGCAGCGATAGCGCGACGGTGCAGGTGGTTCCGCCCGTACTGCCGGTCATCATCACGGAATTCTTGCCCGATCCTTCTGCCGTTGGTGACACGGTCGGCGAATGGCTTGAGTTGTACAACCCCAACAGTGTGGCCGTTGATCTCAAGGGCTGGAAGTTGAGCG
>DAOLUH010000042.1:0-18017 GCA_035420085.1 Anaerolineae bacterium | reverse complement strand
GGAGTCTGGCAGCCTATCGCTGGACGCCGCCGACGAGCGACTACGGCTCGCCGGGCCTGCCCAACGACTGCGCGGCGCTTACCATCGGTAAAAGCGTTGTCCCGCAGACCGCCGTGCAGCTCGGCAACGCCATCACGTACACGATCCGCGTCACCAACACCGGCGGCGACGCGGCGGGTGTCCGCGTGGTGGATATCTTGCCGGTGGGTGTGAGCGGCGCTCACCTGGATTGGACAGGGCTGATCGCCGCGCACGCCACCGCCGTCTTCACACTGCCGGGCGTCGTGACGACCTCGGCGGCTTTCTACGGGCAGACGTTGCTGAACACCGCCGTCTACACCTATCTCACCCACAGCGATGTGGCCACCGCGACTGTCGCCCTGGCGACCGCGCCTGACCTGTCGAGTTCCACCAAGACCGTCTATCCGACGGGCGCGGTGCAGAGGGGCGATGATCTGACATACACGGTGACGCTGCGCAACACGGGCGGGCATCCGGCGACGGTCACGCTGACCGATACGCTCCCCGCCGGGTTGTTGCTCGTCTCCGGCTTCGATGGTGGCGGCTTAACCTGGAATGGCGTCATTGCGGCGGGTGAAAGTCGCGCGCTCACCCTGGTGGCGCAAGCTGATCCCGCGCTGCCGGAAACCATCGTCGTCTCCAACACCGTCGTCATTGACGATGGTTACCATCTGCCCTTTGCCCGCTCCGCGCCGGAGACCGCCATCCTCGTCCCACAACTGCAACTCACCAAATCAGTCGTGCCCACCAGCGGCATTTTCCCTGGTGACGAGGTGACGTATACTCTCACACTGCAAAATCTCGGTGAAGGGCTGGCGGTCGGCGTCGTGCTGACTGATACACTGCCGTGGGAGATGAATTTCGTGGCCTGGCTGACGCAGGACGGCGCTGCTATTAGCGACGACACCATCACCTGGCGCGGCAACCTTGCCGGCGGCGCGAGTGTTGTCATCAGTTTCCGCGCCGCTGTGCGCAGCGACTCGTTCTTCCTCGCCCATCCGGTGGTCAACACGGCTATGTACACCGCTGTTGGTTTGCCCGACGGATCGGCCTCCGCCACATTCGTGCTTGGCGGGGTGCCCGCGCCAACGCTTGGCAAGTTCGTGGAAACGCCCGACCCGCTGTACCCCGGCGACAGCGTCACCTACACTCTCACGCTGGACAATGCCGCCGGCATAGTTGGCGGTCTGATCCTGACCGATGTGCTGCCGTCTGAGGTGGACTTCACTAGTTGGATTGTGCAGAACGGCGCCAGCGTGAACGACGACGTCATCACCTGGAGCGGAGATCTTGTGGCGGACGCGCACCTCGTCATCAGCTTCCGGGCCACGCTGCACGCCGAGCCGGCCTTGTATGGTGCGACTATTACCAACACTGCCAGTTTTGTCGCCGCCAACACGCTGCCCGGCGTGGCTGACGCGGCGTTCACCGTGGCGCAGCCGCCGCAAACGCCGCTGTTGCGCTTCGCCAAGACTGTGCAGACCGACGGTGTACCGCTGCCCGGCGACGGCGTCACCTACACGTTGACGCTCCTCAACCTCGGCGGCAGCGACGCGACGGGCGTGCTCCTCACTGACACGCTGCCTGTTGCGCTGGACTTCGGCGGCTGGATCGCCCAGAACGGCGCGAGCGTGGCTGACGACGTCATCACCTGGGGCGGCACTCTGCCCGGCAGCGCGAGTCTGAACGTTGTTTTCATGGCTACCCTGCACACCGATCCGGCTTCACAGGGGCAGACGATCACCAACACGGCGCAGGCGACAGCCGATAATGCGGATGGCGTGACGGCTGAGGTCGCGTTCACCGTCGGCAGCAGTGGCGCAGGCGTTGTGACCATCACGAAAGAGGTCACGGCTGCTACTGCTGTGGACATGGGCGACGTTGTCACCTACACCATCACGCTGGACAACAGCGGCGACGCCCCGGCGGCCGGCGTGCTGCTCACCGATACGCTGCCCGTTGAGGTGGACTTCGGCGGCTGGGTGGCGCAGAACGACGCGACGGTGACTGCCGATGTCCTCACCTGGAGCGGCGATCTGGCGGACGGCGCGAACATCACCTTTGTCTTCACGGCGACGGTGCGCAGCGATGTGGTGCTTGATGGGCGCGCGGTCGCCAACACGGCGCGCTTCACCTGGGGGGCGACTGCTGCGGAGGATGCGGCCAGCTTCACCCTCAAGCACAGGTGGTGGATTTTCTTGCCGCTCACGATGCGCAATTTCTAATTAGGGGATCAAAAAAGGCCGTCCGTTGCAGGACGGCCTTTTTATGCATTGAGAGCGCACGCCGGGCAGCATAGCCCGTTCCCGAGACGGGAACGGGGAGCATTGTCCCTCAGGGGCGCGCACGGGGGGGGCATAGCCCGTTCCCGAGACGGGAACGGGGAGCGTTGTTCCCTCAGCGCCCCCTGTCTCGGGGGCGTGCGCGCCTACGCTCCTGGCGTCGCGGTGGGCGGTTCCGCCGTCGGCGGTTCGGGCGATGGCTCGACCGTGGGCGTGTCCGTAGGGGTGGGGGATGCGGTCGGCGTATCCGTCGGCAGCAGCGGCGTGGGCGTGACTGTCGGCGTCTCAGTGGGCGTCGGCGTGATGGTTGGCGTCTCGGTGGGCGTGATTTCGGGCGTGGGCGTTGGCGTGGGGCCGACGACGTTGACCTGCACGCGGGTTTCGAACTGCGCGCCGCGCTTGTTGTAGGCGACGATGCGCAGGGTGTAGGGACCGGGCGTCATCTCGACGGGGATTTGCCACGCGCCGAGCACCCCGTCGCGCACCTGCACCGGATGTGGCCCGCTGATCCAATCCCAACCTTGTGGGTTGGTGCCAACGCCGTAGGTGATCTCGTAACGATCAAAGTCCTCGAAATCCACAGTGCCTTTGATCTCCACCCAACCAAAAACCTCCTCGCCGTTCTTGGGCGACGTGATGCTGACATCGGGCGATTTCTCTCCGGCGGTGCAGTAATCCCGTGGGGCCACTTCCATCCCCCGTTCCGCCGCCCACTGGCGCATCCACGCCTGCCCGCCGGGATCGCGGATATAATCCACCACGATCATCACCTTCGTGAAGACGTTGGCGCGGCAGAACTGATTGGCGCGCAGACCGCTGTTCCCATCAATCTCCACCTGCTGGAACCAGTCCTGATCCGCTTTGGGTGGTAGATTGTTGGCGGAGAAGACCTCGGTGCGTTTTTCGGGGCAGTAGGGCGATGGTTCCGCGCCGGAGAAGGCGCAGATTTCGCGCTCGATGACGCCGGCCGGACGTGGGAAGCTGTGCGGCTGGATCGTCTCGTGGGCGCGGCGCATAAAGGCGTTCCAGATCGGCGCCGCGCCGCCCGCGCCGGCGACGCCGTCCATCGGGGTATTGTTGTTGTTGCCGATCCACACGCCCGCGGCGAGATCGGGCGTGTAGCCCACCGTCCAGGCGTCGCGGTTGTCGTTGGTGGTGCCGGTCTTCGCCGCCACGGGCCGGTCGGGCAACTCCAGGTTGTTCGGGCAGGCGAAGACGAGGCAGCGCGCTTTCGTGTCCGAGAGCACGCTCGACATCAGATAGGCGATCTCCGGCGCGACCACCTGCTTGCCTTTCGGCTGGCGGTTGTCAATCAGGACTTCGCCCTTCGTGTTCTCGACCCACAGAATGGGCTGCGTGGGCATGTAAAGTCCGCCGTTGGCCAGGGCGGCGTAAGCGGCGGTCAATTCCAGCGGTTTCATCTCGCCGCCGCCGAGAGTGAGCGCGAGGCCGTAGTACGGGCGCGTGTCGTAGGGGTAGTCGGGACATTCCAACTGCGGCGAAACAAGCGACGTGGCGCCCAGGCGTTCGGCGACGTTGAGCAACCCATCCACGGTGATGAACTCCAGCGCCTTGACCGCGGGGATGTTCAGCGAGTTCGCCAGCGAGGTGCGGATGGACACCGGACCGCGGAATTTGCCGTCGTAGTTGACGGGTTGGTAGATGTTGCCGGCCGTATCGGTGTAGGTGGTGGGGATGTCCCACAGGATGGTCGCCGGCGTCCAGCCTTTCTCGAACGCGGCGAGATAGGTGAGCGGTTTGATCGCGGAGCCAGGCTGGCGGCAGCGCAATGTGACATTGACCTGCCCATCGTTGGCGTCGTTGTAGAAGTCGGCGCTGCCGACCATCGCCAGGATGTGCCCGGTTGCCGGTTCGATGGCGACGAGCGCGCCGTTGGTGACGTTGCGCGCCGCCAGGTTTGCCACCCCGTTGCGCACTTCCTCTTCGGCGATTTGTTGCAGGCGGCGATCCAGCGAGGTGTAGATGCGCAGGCCGCTGCCCTTGTAGAGCGCGTCGGGGCCGAGTTTGGCTTCGAGCCATTGCCGGACGTAGACGACGAAGTGCGGCGCGGGGATGACATCCGTATAGATGGGCGGGAAACCGTAGGCGTCCATCTCGGCGGCGGCGGCATCGGCTTCGGCCTGCGTGATGAAGCCTGCCTCGACCATCAACGCCAGCACGACTTTGTGGCGTTTCAGGGCGGCGTCGCGCCCGCCGTGGAAGGGATCGTAGACGCTCGGCAACTGCGGCAGACCGGCGAGAAACGACGCTTGCGCCAGTGTGAGGTTCGCGGCGCTGGCGCCAAAGTAAGTGCGCGCGGCGGCGTCAATGCCGTAGGCCAGGTTCCCGTAATTGTTGTTGTTGACGTAAATTTCAAGGATTTCGTCTTTGGTGTAGCGCCGGGTCAATTCGGTTGCCAGCACAATCTCTTTGATTTTGCGGCTGGCGGAGCGTTCGGTTTTTTCGTCGGGTAGCAGGATGTTACGGGCGACCTGTTGGGTGATGGTGCTGGCCCCGGAGACGAATTCTTTCTCTTGCAGCGCGTAATAGACGGCGCGGGCCAGCGCGATGGGATCGAAGCCGGTGTGCGCGTAGAAGTTGCGATCCTCGGTGGCGACGGTCGCCAGTTGCAGGTAGCGCGAAATTTGCGCGATGGGGACATAGGTGCGTTTCCCGGCGGTGGGGTCAATGATCTCGTGGAGCAGTCGCCCGTCGCGGGCGTAGATCTGGCTGCTGGCGAAGTTGGGCTGGCGCGCGCGGAGTTCGTCGGGCGAGGGAAGCTGCGCCGCCAGCGCGATGTAGCCGATGACCGCGGCGAGCAGCGCCAAAAAGAACAGCCCCACGCCGATGAACGTCACGCTGAGCAAGATCGAGGCGGCGCGACCGCTGCGTTTGCGGGCGGGCGTTGCCGCAGGCGGCGGTTGCAGCGGCGGGACGGATGGCGGCGGCGGTGTAGGCCGGATGGGCCGGATCGGCTGCGTCGGTTCGTCGTCCTTGGGCGAGAGCGCACGCCAGGTTGACACCTGGCGTGTGGGTTCGGTGGGTGGGGGGCGGCGAATCGGTTCCGTGGACGGCGGCGTCTGGATCCGCCGCGTCGGTTCGGCGGGTGGAATCCGCTGCTCCGGGGCAGGTGGAATGTAGCGTTCTGACGTTGGAATTCGCCGCGTCGGTTCGGATGGCGGGATGTGTTCTTCCTGCGCGGGCGGGACGTAGCGTTCTGACGTTGGAATCCGCCGGGTTGGTTCAACCGGCGGAACATTGCCGTCTGGGGGACGCGCAGCACCGGGAGCGGGTAGGCGCACGGTGGGTTCGCCTGTAGGTGGTTGGATGGGACGTGGTTTGAGTTCCGCCGGCTGCCAGCGTGATTCTGGCGTTTTATCGTCCGTACCTTCGGCATCGTCTGGCATTTCGCCGCGACGTTTCGGATCAGGCGTGAGTGGCATGTTACATCCCTTTCATAGCTGGCTTATATCCAGACGCCCTTCAACAACGTGTAAGCGCGTTGTGAGAGAGCGCGGGCAATGACAATAACTTCGGCCAAAATAATGAAAGCCACGAAGACGATGACCAGTTGCGCGACTTTGTCCTGAGCAATCACCGGGATGAGCGTCGGTAAGGGGACATTTTTCTCGCCGGTTACCCTGAACAGAGGTACGAAGAAGCGCGAGGCGCCGGCGCCGATCAAAGACCCCGTGATAGCCCCAAACGAAGTCAGGAACAGGTATTCCATAATCACCTGGGTGCTGATCTGCCGGCGTTGCAATCCCACTGCCCGCAGAATGGTAAAGCGCCGGATGCGATCCTGCAGCGAGGCGTAGGTATAGATGAGCAAGCCCATCGCCGCCATTGTGACCGCTGCAAGAAAGCCGACGGACAATGTCCCGAAGACGCCGACGCGCTCGAATTTGGCCTGTTCTGCCGTGATGAGCGCCGGAGCGTCGTTTTCAGCGGATGTGACGATGTTCAGCGACTTGACCTGTTTGAGCACATCTGCGCCGGTCGCCCCTTCTTCCAGGCGTATCCACAGATTGTGGGGCACGACCATGCCCACGTAAAACGTGAGATAGTCCAGGTTCCCGATGAACACCGTCTCGTCATCGTAGACGGTGGGGAAGTATTTGTAGGTGCCAGCCACCTTGAATTGGGAATTGACGGTGAACTCGTAGTTAATGCCGATCCGCAGGGTGATATCATCGCCGATTTGCAGGTGATTGTCTTTGAAGAGCTTTTCGGGGATGAGAATGCCATTCTGCCATACCGCCAACTGGTTCATCAGCCCACCCAGGGATTCGCTGGCGAAGTCGCCGCGGAACCAGGCGACTGAACTGAAATCCACGCGATCCACGGCGATAAAGTGCCCGCGGATGTCGCCGCTGCCGGGCAGCGCGGTTGCCATGCCGTACTCGCCCACCCGGGTTGCTTTTCTCACGCCAGGCAGGGCATCGAACTGCGCCGGCAAGGGAATCCACTCGCCGCTGAGGGTGCTCTCGCTGGTGCAGGTATCGCTCAGCACACACGGAGGGAATACGCTAAACGCCAGATCGGTTCCCACCCTGTAATACATACGATCCACCAACCATTGATCGAGACTTGCCGCCATAGACAGGGTATACACGCCCAGGGCCAGCGACACAATCACCAAGAGCAGTGGGTTGACGTAAGCCTGGCTTTCGCGGCCCAACTGGCGGAGCGCCAGGTGCGGCGTCGCCCAGGGGGTGAGATTGGCGATCAGGTCAATCGCGCGCATAATCAACGGGAAGATGCGCAGCGTCAGCAGGGCCACGGCCAAAATGGCCAGCGCCGGCACCAAAATCAAGAGCGGGTCTTGATACAAATCTTCGGGTTTGTCGCGCACCAAAAGCGCCAGCGTGCCGCGATTGAGCAGTTGCCGGTAGGCATAGGCGCTGACGATGAAGAGCAAAATGTCGAGGTAAGCGCGCTGCCAGAGGGGGGCGCGGCGCGGACGGGCGCGTTCGCGCTCAACGTCAATGAGGCTTTGGCGGGCGGCCTGCGCTGCTGGTAAGATGCGGGAGATCAGGGTGACGGCCAGGGCCACAACAGTCATCGGTATCGTCAGGCCACGCAACGCAATGGGCAGCATTTCGCGGGAAGTAAAGGTCAAAAAGCTGGATGTATATCCCATCAACCCCGCCAAAAGCATCCCAAAAGCAATGCCGAGCGGGGTGCCAATGATGAACAGGATCAACTCCTCGACCAGCGTCAAGGTCAGGATGCTGGATGAACGCATACCTCGGCTGACGAGGGTAGCCGTCTCCCGCACTTGCCAGCGGGCGATAATGGCCGATGTCAGGATCAGGAAATAGAGCAAAAAGCCGAAAGCGGGTATATTGAATCCCAGCAACAGAATGGTGAGCGTGTTGCCCCGTTGCACAAAAGTCTTCAGTGGATCCAGCGGGGGCGTATTGATGCGGGCTTCGGGCAGATATTTGTTGATGACCACGATGCCGCGTTGGAACCCTTCGATGTATTCGACCGTGCGGTCGGGTAAAACTTCGTTCTCGTCCAGGATGATGTGCCAACTGATGTACCACGTTTTGCCGGGTATCATCGGCTGTATCATATTGATGTAGTCCTGGCGACGCACGAGAAGTTTGTTTTGCAAAGTGGCGTTAGGATTCTCGAACCAGAAATCGGAATTGGGGTCTTTGGCTTGCCAGAAACCGCGCACGCGAATGGTGACCGCCGCGGAGACGACATTGATGCCCAGGTTAAACTCTTCACCGACGTTGATGCCCATCTTTTCAGCCATGCGCGTGTGCATCCACACATCGAGCACGTCGCCGGACTCGCCACCCTCGTCAAGTGGGTCGCCATCAACAATCTCCATCTCGTTAGCGACGCCCTCAATGTACACAACGTCGGTGGATTCCAGGTAATCTTGAGTGCCGGTGGTATACGTCGCGCCTTCTTTGGAGCGCAGCATCATATTGCCGCTATGAACCTCTATGCCTATCTTTGTCAGGGGCAGCCCAACTTCTGAAGATAACGTGTCGCCGACATGGGTAGACAGATTCTCTGCTTCCATCAGCGAGATGGGGGCGCGACCGGAGGAGAACGTGTAGATACTGGTTGAGAATGGAGGTCGTCCGGTCATCTTGCTGAATTTTGTCAGCTCTTGATCCAGAATGACCTGATCCACCGCTTTAGCGAAGAACGAGGCGCTGTTGACCAGGCCCACGGAAAAGATGATACCCAACAAGGCTAAAAACGTCAGGCCGGGATGGTTCCACAGACGTTTTATAGCCAGACGAGTGACGGAAATGAATCTAAGCAGCAATTTCATCATAAATCTTGCACCAGCGTATGTGATGATGTCCTTTCGGCAGCGCACCCATTTCGTGTGACCGGAAGGCGCAATAAGTATAACAGGGCATCCGTAAGACGCAAGTGAAATAAAAACGTAAAGCGCAAAACGTAATCAAACTACGTTTTACGCTTTACGCTTCACGAATTTGCCGTTAGGCGAGCTGCGAGAGTACGGCGATGGCGTGCTTGATGTCTTCGATCTGCTTGGGGCCGCTGATTTCACGCTCGATGGTCAGCGCGCCAGTATAGCCGAGGGCCTTGAGTTTGGGAATGAGCACCGGGAAATTGACGCACCCCTCGCCGAGCGGCTTCTCGACGCCCAACTGCCGCCCGTTGGTGGGATACTCGCCGTCCTTCGCGTGGACGCCGCGCACGTATTGCCCGAACACGTCCAGCGCATCCACCGGATTCGCCTTGCCGTACATTAGCAGATTGGCCGGATCCAGGTTGATGCCCAGGTTGTCGTAGCCCAGGTCCTCGATCACCCGCAGGATGACCACCGGCGTCTCCTGCCCGGTCTCGAACCAGAAGCCCAAGGCACGCTCGCCGCAGTATTCGACGATCTCACGCAGCGCGTCGATGACGCCGGGATACAGCGGATCGGTCATATTCTCCGGGATGAAGCCGACGTGCGTGGTGATGCTCGGCGCGCCCACCCGCGCGGCGAAGTCTGCCCCGGCCTTGAGCGCGACGAGACGCTCCGCGCGAAACTCCGGCGGCACAATGCCGATGGAGACCGGCCCTTTGACGAAGTCCCAGATGTGCGGGCCGGGCACGCCCGTCCAGATCGTCGTCACCTCAACATCATACTGCTCCGACGCGGCGATCAACCGGTCAGCCATCTCCGGCGTGAACAGCTCTTGATGCCAGCAGACCACCTGGGCTGTCGGCAAGCCGAACGCATGCACGCGCTGCAATTCCTCTTCCGGCCCATGTTCGAGTGGGGCCATCACTCCGAGTTTTAACGTCGTCATAGCATATTCCTCCGATTTTGATTTTGATAGTCAGGTGGTCTGGTAGTCAAGTAGTCAGGTCGTCGGGTAGTTTTGGCTTTCAACTCCAGACTGACGACTACGAGACTAACGACTTGATACTCTCGATCTCTTTATCAATCAGGGCGATGGAGTCGCGGGTGGATTCGGGCAGACAGCGGGTCGGTTGTGCGCCGGTTTCCACGCAGTCGAGGAAGTAGGCGATTTCGTTGAGGTAGCCGTCGCCCGGTTCGATGTCGGCAGGGTGGCCTGCGACTTCGTCGAGATTGTCGAAGACGGTAAGCTTCCAGTCGGCGTACCGCGCGAAGCCGCGCTCGAACCAGGCATCGAATCCCGCCTGGAACGGCACCTGCGCTGTGCTCCAGCCCGCGTGCATGTGGATCTGCGGGCCGCCGTCGTAGCCGAAGCAAGCGTGTATTACATCGTAGCTGTTCGGCTCGGCCATCGCGCGTCCCGTCGCGTACAGCCTGTCCGGCGCGCCGAACACGGCATTGACGTAATCTACGTCGTGGATGTGCAGGTCGAGCAGCGCGCCGCCGCTGCGCTGGGGATCGAGGAACCAGTTATCCGGCGACCAGCGCGGGCGTCCGCCGATGCGGGACATATTCAAGGAAAGCAGCGCCCCCAACGGCTGTTCGATAATCATTTTCTGGAGATAGAGATACTCCGGCCAGAAGCGCAGGCATTGCGCGATCATCAGGCGACGATCTGCCGCGCGCGCCGCCGCGATCATGCGGTCGCAGTCGGCGACGGAGAGCGCCATTGGCTTTTCGCACAGCACGTGGATGCCGGCTTCCAGCGCGGCGATGGCGTACTCCGCGTGCAGATACGTGGGCAGGCAGATGTCCACCACATCCACGTCCGCTTCGGCGATCAACTGCGCGGCGCTTGGGTAACGGGCCGCCTGCGAAAGGTCGAGCGCCTTCGCGCCATCCTCAAGGTTGATCGCTACGGCCTCCTTCGCCTCCAGGCGCTCCGGCACAACATCCGCAATCGCCGTGATCTGTGCATTGGGCACGTGTGGATAGCGCCGCGCGTGGTGCCATCCCATGCCCCCCATACCGAGAATTCCGATTTTTAGCATAGTACACTCCTTGTGAGATAGAATCAGTGAATCAGCGAATGAGCGAATCTGCGAATCGGCGAATGGTGTTTGGGTGGTTCGCCGTCTCCCCCCACAACCCACAACCCATAACTCTTAACTCTTTTATCGCATCCGCGAGTTGGCGGCGCTTTGCCACATATCCGGGTTGGGGCCGAGGGCGGCTTTGAGCGGAGCAGTGGCTTCGGTCAGGGCAGCGAGCACGTCGGCGGGCAGCTTGAGCGCGGCAGCCTCCGCGTTGGCGTGGATTTGCGCCGGATTGCGCGCGCCGGCGATGACGGTGGCGACGCCCGGTTGCGCGAGCAGCCATGCCAGCGCAACCTGCGCCATGGGCAGGCCGGCTGCGTCACAGATGGCGCGGATGGTGGTCAGCGCGGCAGTGGTTTCGGCCTCCGCGCCGGGTTCGCCGTGGCGCGTCATCGAGCGGTGCGTCGCGGCAAAATGGCGCGTCCGCGCGCGCTCGTCGGGGATGTCGTCCAGCGTCGCAAACTTGCCGGTCAGGATGCCGTGCTGCAGCGGGCTGTACGGCGCGATGCTCACCTGCTGTGCCACACACAGCGGCATAATCTCGTACTCGATGGCGCGAAACAGCAGGTTGTAGGCCAGTTGGTTGATCTCCACGTGCTCCAACGCCAGAATCTCCGTGAGATCGCGTTGGCCGAAGTTGGAGCAGCCTACAAACCGGATCTTGCCCTCATCCTTGAGGCGCTGCATCTCGCCGAGCGTGTCGGCGAGGGGGATGTCCCAGTTGGGCCAGTGGAGGTAGTACACGTCGATTGTGTCCATCCCTAAGTTGCGCAGGCTGTTCTCGCACGCCGCGCGCAAATCGGCGGGGCGCAGGTGGTTTTGCGAGACTTTCGTGGCGACGATGACCTTGTCGCGCAGACTCCCCTTGAACGCCTTGCCGATCATCTCCTCCGAGCGCCCCGCGCCGTAGCCCTCTGCGCTGTCGAAGAAATTGATGCCCACCTCCACCGCCGCGTGCAGCGCGCCGATAGCTTCCGCCTCATCCTGTGGCCCCCACAGCCGGTCGCCGGCGATAGCCCAACAGCCCATTGTGATGGCGCTGACTTCGAGATTGCTCTTGCCTAGTTTGCGATATTCCATAACACCTCCTAAAAATAAACACAGAGACACGGAGAACACAGAGTTTTTGTGTTCATGCTGTTTCTGTGATGAATCTTATAAAACGCGACGTACCACCCCATTTGTAAGTACCGGAACGTTGAAATTGATCAACAGACCCACTTTACATCCCGTCAATCGCAGATATGTCAACAATTGTGCTTCATAAACAGGACGCATCTGTTCCACTGCTTTAAGTTCGACAACAACTTTGGCATTGACGATAAAATCCACACGATAACCACAATCCAGTTTCACATCTTTGTAAGTGACCGGTATTGGTTTCTCTTGTTCGAAAGCCAAGCCACGAGGCGCAAACTCTCGCGCCAGACATGCCTGATAGGCCGACTCCAGCAAACCTGGCCCCAATGTGCGATGCACCTCAATAGCTGCGCCGATGATATTCTCAGTCAACGCCTTCTCGTAAAACACGCCTTCCCTCCCACCTATTAAAATAAACACAGAGGCACAGAGGACACTGAGAAAAACTTTAGAAATCTCTGTGGACTCCGTGTCTCTGTGTTTTTATCTTTCTAGACTCCCCGCGACGCGATACATCTCCAAAATGTTCTCCAACGGCGTCCCCGCCTGGATTTGATGCGTCGGCCCCAAGATCAGCCCGCCGTCTTTGAATAGCTCCAGCCGCAGTTCGACTTCGCGGCGCACGTCGTCCACCGTCCCGAAGGGCAGCGTGGATTGCACGCACACGCTCCCGGCAAAGGCGAGGTCGCGCCCATACTCGGCGTGCAGCTCGCGGATGTCCATGCCGGCGGCGGAGACCTGCACGACGTCCAACACATCTAGCCCGATCTCGATGAAGCGGGGGATGAGTTGGCGCACGCTGCCGCAGCAATGCATCATCGTGCGTGCGCCGTAGCGGTGCGCCAGCGCGAACATCGCCTCAAACTTGGGGGCGAACAACGCCTCGAATGTGCGCGGGCTGATGAGCAATCCGCGCTGGCAGCCGAAGTCCTCGCCCACGTGGACGATGTCAATCAGCCCCTCGGCGGCTTGCAGCGTGCGCTCGGTCATCTCGTAGAAGAAGGTGAATCGCTGGTCCATCAGCGCCAGATAGACCGGGTTCCGTTCCGCAATGTCGAACAGCACCTTTTCCACGCCGCGACAGCGCGCGATGCCGTTCATAAAATCGAGCGTGCCCGCGCCGCCGCAGTAGACGGCGTAGTCGCGCCATTGCTCGCACTGCGCCTTAACCGTGCTGTAATCAAAATCGTCTGCGGTGGGCATACGGAAGTCCGCCAACTGCGCCACGTCTTCCACCTCCGCGAAGGGGAGATAGACGGCTTCGGGATACGTCCCGTGCCCAAAGCTGACGTTGGCGTATCGCTCACCCCACCACCCTTCCCAACTGCCGTCCGGAAAATGGCGCAGTTCTGGCCCGCTCCACGCCGGCCCCACCGCGCGGAAGTCGTCGCCGACGGCGTCCGCCAGCGCCAGATGATCGCTCACGCCGAAGTGCGCCATCAGCAGCGCATCCACCTCCGGCGTGCCGTGATGCTTCACCGGGATGCGGTCGTAGCCGCGCCGGTCCAATGCGCTCAAAACACGTTGTTTGTGGTTCATAAGTACCTCAGTTATGGGTTGTGGGTTATGGGTTGTGGGTAAGGGGACACAACCCCAGAACTCACAACCCACAACCATTATGACAAAAACTTCGCCTCCAACGCCTTCACTTCCTCCGCGCCAATTGGCACGAGTTCGCCGATGTGGGTGGTGGCGATGACGGCCTGGGCGCTGAATTCGGCCACTTCCAGCCGGTCGAACGCCTGCATCAGTGTCGCGCCGGTGGTGAGGATGGCGTCGTTTTCCAGCAGGAGGACGGGCGTGTCCTTTGCCAGTTGTTTGACGATGTCTTTCCCGCTGTCGAATTGTACGCCGTAGGGCATGAGCGGGATGTCGCGCAGCACGATATAACTTTCGGGGATGGTGCGCGTGTCGAGCTTGCGCCGGGTGACGCTGTACGCGACGGCGCTCGGCGACTGCGCGGTGATGATCGCCCCGATGTTGGGATGCGCCTGGTAGATCGCCATGTGCATCCGCGTGGCGCGGCTCGGCTGCTTGCGGCGCTCGCGCTGCCCGTCGCGGATCAGCACGATGTCGTCCAGGTCGAGGTACAGGCGATCCACCCCGTAAGGCGTGATGAGGAAGCTGTTCTCGTCCACGCGCGCCGAGACGGTGCCTGCCGTGCTCGTCATCAACTGCTGGTCGTAGGCGCGATGCACGAGGTCAATGATGTGCTGGCGCAGTTCGCGCTCGCGGCTGGTGTGGAACGTCGGCTTGAAGGCGGGGAGTTTCTTGTGGCGCTGAGCTGTCAGGGCGATTTCGTCATCGGTGAGCGAGTAGACGTCGCCCACTGCGTGCGCCTGGATGAGCGTGCGCGCGCAGAAGTCCAGCGTCTCGAAGCGCTGGAACGCCGCCAGCAGGCTATCGCCGCCGGCGACGACGCCGTGATTTTCCAGCAGCACCACGTCGAAGCCTTGCGCGAACGTGTCGGCGATCACCGCGCCGAGTTCGAGGCTGCCGGGGAGCCGGTAGGGCGCGTAGCCCACCTGCCCGCAGACGGTGTGCGCCTGTGGGATGATGCGCGTGTTGGGAATCTGGCGCGCGATGCTGAACGCAACCAGCGCGGGCGGGTGCGCGTGGACGATGGCGCGGAAGTCGGGCCGCTTCTGGTAGATCGCGCGGTGGAACGGATACTCCGACGAGGGCTTGTGCGGCCCCACAATCGTCCCGTCCGGCTTGACGCAGAGGATGTCCTGCGGTTTGAGCGTGCCCTTATCCACCCCGGCGGGTGTGATCCACATATCGCCGTTCTCGTCGAGGATCGACAGATTGCCGCCGGACGTCGTCGTCATCCCGTAACCGTAGATGCGCTCCATAATCGTCACCAACTGCACACGCGGGTGTAACAGCGAGAATTTCATCGTTTGCCTCCAGAATAAACCACGAATCTACACGAATGTTCACGAATAGGAATCAAGATTCGGTGGTGAAAGTTGTTTCTATCCGGATTGTACTATTATCGTGATCTAAAGCAATGCCTGGACTCTCAGCGACAAAGAGAAGCCATGCAAAAAACGAAGCCCCGTTCCTGGGGCTTCGTTTTTTGCGCGCGGGCTTATGAACTTTAAGAAAATAATCCGGTAATGTGCGCCAACGCACATATTGGGCCAGGTTCAGCCGTCCCTACGGGACGGGAAGGAAAGTCCACCTCGCCTCCGGCGCTCAAGCGCCGGGCAACGCTCAGATGTCCCTACGGGACAAGCTTCTTCGTCCCGTGGGGACGCTTGAATGTCGGCAGGTGCTTAAGCGCCTGCTTAACGAGGTGCCGCCCCCTGTGCGTCCCGTAGGGACGCCTGAAGTACTGGCGATTACCCGATTTAATTTTTAGTCTTCATTAGCCTTGCGCCCATTCGTTCATTCGGCGCTCATTCGTGATCGGCGCTCGCGCGTGGCTCAGCAGCCGTTTCTCGCTCTGCCCCGCCAACTGGCGGATGGCCTGCATGATCTCCTCCGCTGCCGCGTGGACGCCGTCGCGGTCCTCGATGTCGCCCGCCAGGCGCAGCGGCTGGCCTACGGTCATCGCGTAGGGGCCGCGCCAGTACCAGCGGAGGGGTTCGTCGCGTTCGTCAAGCTGCTTGGCGCCATAGCGCAGGCGTTCCCGGTCCAGGTGGATGCCCACCGGGATGATCGGCGCGCCGGTCAACAGCGCCAGCCGCGCCGCGCCCGTGCGTGGATCGTGCAGGCCGCCTTCGCGCGGGCTGAGCGATCCCTCCGGGAAGATGCCCACCGTCTGCCCGTCCCGCAAGCGCCGCAGCGCCTCGTCGAAAGCCGCGCGCCCGTTGTCGCGGACGACGGGAATCTGCCCCGCCCGCCGCAGCAAACGCCCCACCACCGGGATGGTGAAGACGGATTCGGTGATGAGGATGCGCACCGGCTCGGCGCAGAGCGTCGTCAGGATCAGCGGATCGGTGGTGCTGGGATGGTTGGCGGCGATGATCTTCGGCCCGGCGGGCAGTGGCTGCTGGAAGACGATGTCCGGGTTCACGGTGAGCTTGTAATACAGCGCCACGAGCGGCTGGCCCACCGCGTACAGCACGTCCTCCCAATTGATGGGCTGCGGTTCCAGCCTGGGCCACGCGATGGGCCGGAAGTAAGGTCTGGCATATCCTTCGAAAAGCATGGTTTTCCTCCCTGAAAATCTGCCGCAAATCTCGTCGATCCACGGGAATGTCTACAGCCTGCTCTTTTATAACCCCGTAACAATGCGCACGATTCGCGGTTCGTGTCGTCAGGTTTTGCGTAACTGTTCAACCTGTTAGCGATGCAACCGTCACCCTGAGCGGAGTGAAACGGAGTCGAAGGGTTTTGGCGCTGCAAAAGCCGAGATTCCTCACTCCGCTCCACTCGTTGCATTCGTTCCGCTTCGTTCGGAATGACGCTTGAATGGTTATGGTTTTGCAATCTGCAGACAGAATACTTCACACGGGGAGAATTCACATGCCCCAAAGGGGGTATTGAGGGGGTATTTATGCCAGCATCAGCGCCAGAAAGTGGTCGAGGGCGCGGCGGGCGGCGCGGGCGGCGGGGGCGTAGCGCGGCAGAACGAGGTCGAAGGCGTGATCGGTTTGCGGGAACTCAGCGTAAACGGTCGGAACGCCTGCATGCAACAGTTTGTGATACAAGGCGCGGGTAGCTTCCAGCGGCATGTAGTAATCGTGTGTGCCCTGGAAGAGCAGCGTGGGCGGACATCCTGGCCCGGCGTGGGTGATGGGCGAGGCCAGCGCGTAGATGTCGGGCGCTTCATCCGGCGAACCGCCGAGCAGCAGGCCGATCTCCGGATTGCCGGGGACGTTCTCATACGTGGCGCGCATGTCCACCGCGCCGTAGAACGAGACCACGGCGCGCACGCTGGCGTCGGCGTCGCGTAGATCGTCCGGCGTGAGGGCGGGGAGATGCGGCGTGTAGGCCGCCAGCAGCGCGAGATGCCCGCCCGCCGATCCGCCGGAAACGACGATGCGCGCCGGATCAACGCCATACAGGCAGGCGTTGGCCTTGAGCCAAACGATGGCGCGTTTTACGTCGCCGACCATGCCGTAGAGGTCGGTTTCGGGCCACAGGCGATAGGCGATGTCCATGACGACGTGCCCTTGCGCCGCGAGGTAACGGAAGATGGGCCGCGTGCCGAGATCCTTGTCGAAACGGCACCACCCGCCGCCGTGACAGTAGATCAGCCCCAGGCCAGAAGGTGTGACGCCAGCCGGGGGTTGCCAGATGTCGCAGAGGAGGGGGCGGATGGCGTTGGGCTGCGGCTGCGCGAGTTTCCAGTAGATCACGTCGCGCGTCCAGCGGGGTTTGGGAGCAGGCGAGATGCCCTGCGGCAGGAACCACATCCATCGCGCGCGCCGGGTACGCGCGGCCTGCGCCGGAGGAATTTTGTCGCGCCAATCTGGGCCAAACGCTTTCTCGAATCCGGTGTGCTGCGTCAGCACCCGCCACGCATAGATGAGCGCCAACACGCCGCTCGCGCCGCCAGCGATTTGTGTGGCGCGTCTGCCGGAGCCTATGCCGCGCAACGCTTGCCCGATGCCCAGCAGGGCGACGAGCGGCGAGAGCGCCGTGGCGAGCATCTTGGCGATGTACAGGCCGTAGTTCAGCGGCGAGGCGGTCTTGATAAAAAAGAGCGCGCCTGTGGCGAGTGTGAAGAGCGTGGACAGCCACGCGGCAAGGTCTTGGTGTTTTGGTGCGTTTGTGTTTTGCATTGTCATAGTAGTCCGAGTTCTCCGGCCCGGTGGGTGGCTTCGGTGCGGTTATGGACATCGAGTTTGCCGTAAATGCTCTTCAGATGTTGTTTCACTGTCCCCGTAGCGATGAACAGCTTGCTGGCAATCTCTTTGTTGGAAGCGCCGAGCGTGAGCATACGCAGCACCTCGACTTCGCGTTCGCTGAGCGGTTCGACGAGCGCCTGTTCTCCTTTTTGCTGTGGCCGGTCTGTGACCGTGCCGCCCGCCGCGAGCACCTGTTCCACAAACGCCGCTCCCGTCCGCCGTACCTCCGGCAGCAGCGCCAACACGCGCGCGTCCTCGTCGAGGAAAGCGCGGACGTAATCCTGCGGCGCGGCCAGTTTGACGGCGCGCGTGAGCCGCTCCA
>DAOLUH010000041.1:0-53183 GCA_035420085.1 Anaerolineae bacterium | reverse complement strand
TTCTACGGTGAATTGGCAGTTCACCACTCAGGATGCGCGCATCAAGCTCAAGCAACTGTACCCGTCATTCAATTCTTGAAAGAACACTAGGGGGTGAGTGCATGAAGCGATGGATGTGTATAGCGGCGGTGTTGGTGGTGTTGACGATGGTAAGCGCGTGCGCGGGGAGGCCGGCGGCGCGGGGGGATAGGCTGCGCGTGGTCGCCACGACGACGATTGTAGGGGACGTGGTCGCGCAGGTGGGCGGCGACGCGATTGACTTGACGGTGCTGCTGCCGGTGGGTGCGGACCCGCACACCTTCGATCCAAGCCCGCAGGATATGACGAAGGTGGCGGACGCCGACATCATTTTTGCGAACGGCGCGGGGCTGGAAGCGTTCCTCGAACGGCTGCTCGAAAACGCCGGCGGCGACGCGGAGGTGGTGGAAGTCTCCGAGGGCATCACGTTTATCGAGGCGGAGCATCACGAGGACGCAGCCGAACCCACAGGCGACGGTCATCACCACGAAGGCATCGATCCGCACACCTGGACCGATCCCAACAACGTGCTGCGCTGGGTGGATAACATCGAAGCGGCGCTCGTCCTTCACGACCCCGCCCATGCTGCCGACTACAAGACCAACGCCGACGCCTATCGCGCCCAACTCCGCGAGCTGGACGCCTGGGTGCGCGAGCAGGTGGCGGCGATTCCGGTGGAGAACCGCAAACTCGTCACCGACCACGAGACTTTCGCGTACTTCGCGCAACGCTACGGCTTTGAGCAAATCGGCGCCGTCGTCCCCGGCTACAGCACCGCCGCGCAGCCCTCCGCACGCGACCTCGCCGACCTCGAAGACCGCATCCGCGCCTACGGCGTCAAGGCCGTCTTCGTCGGCAGCACCGTCAACCCCGCCCTCGCGCAGCGCGTCGCCGAGGATACCGGTGTCAGGCTGGTGTCCCTGTACACCGGCTCCCTCACCGCGTCGGGCGGCGAGGCGGATAGCTATTTGGGCTATGTGAAGTACAATGTGGGGGCGATTGTGGAGGGGTTGCGGTAAAGCTGTGTTTTAGTGCTTTGAAAAACGCATTGGGGTGCCCTGTTGCAGCTTATGTAGCTATACTCCTATTCTGATAACTGACAAGTAGAAGTCTGTAGCATTTGAAGGAGGGGACATATGGAGCAATTGAAACCATTAGGTAGGTTGGATATTTTTGGTATTCTCTTGCCAGGTACTATACCCATTTTCACAGGTACCTATGCTCTTTTTGCTGTATTAGCTCCGTTCCAGTTATCAATTGGGAATGTTCTAGATCGTGAGTTCTTGGTGACTGTGCTTCTCTTTGTAGGTGCCTATCTTATTGGCAGTTTGCTGCGGTTGGTTGCGGCTGATGTGGTAGACAAGCAATCGAGTGAGTATATGTTGAAAGTGTGGAAGAAACAAAATGAGGCGAACCTGTCTCGAGGTTACGAATTAGATTTCAAGGCGAAGATGGCAGATCTCTCTAAGGGCGGCGATGTGTCGGATGTTCCAGTTGGATTCGATAATTGGCTTTGGTTGGCAGACGAGTTTCCCTATGCTGCGCACCAAAACAGAGTTTGGAGATCTCAGGGTTTTCAAGAGGTGCTGGATTTTTTCCAACAGAAACATAAAGACAAGATGTGGCCGGGAAAGACAACAAACGCGAAGATTTTTTTCAACTACTGCAAACTGTCAATCATTGATGGTGGTGGAACACTTGCAGACGAAGTAATAGCCGCTGAAGGTCTGACACGATTCTTTGCTGGAACTTATGTGGCTCTTAGGCTATCTGCTTGGCTGTTGTTGGGATCTTTGCTAGTTCAGACATTTGTCATTGGGTTATTGCTTACTCCAACTGTGAGTCTTGGTCCAGCTGTAATTGCGGATTGGAAGACACAAATTATCCATTGTATTCTATCACTTGGACTAATATGTGTTTTGAGATGGATGTGCCATCGTATTATAGAGAGATTTAGAATTATACGAAAAAAGGAAACAGACATTGTGTTCCATGCTTTCTATCTTTATGTCAAACGGCCTTATAAACATGCCGAGGGGGGTCTAATACTGTGACGTGTGTTGATCATAGAGCCGAAACAGCGTGAAAGGTCTTTGAGCATTTGGATTGTTAAAGAAAGACAGTGTGAATATGAGCGAAGATAAAGATAGCACCTTGAGCGGTATTTCAAAAGCGAGTACATTGGAAGAAATCGCGGAGTTTTGGGATACGCATAGCCTGGCTGACTATTGGGACGAGACGCACGAGGTAGCATTTGAGGTTCGTGTCAATGTCAAAACTGAAGACGCAGAACGTAGGTTTTGGGCGACGCATGATTCGACAGAGTATGTAGATTGGGATAAAGCAAATTTGGCCATATTCCCTTACCTTGAACCTACTACCAAAGCCAAGGTTCTTGGCGAAAAATCTAAAGAATAGCTATGTCAACTTTTACCACCCCCTTCAAATCCATGCTCACCCGCCACCACGCGCCGCACCAGCCGGGCACGCCGATTCTCGCCGTCTCCGGGCTGACGGTGCGTTACAGCGGGCACGCCGCGCTGGACGACGTGACGTTCGATCTGCGCGCGGGCGAGCAGGTCGCCGTCGTCGGGCCGAACGGCGCGGGCAAGAGCACGTTGCTCAAGGCCGTGGCGGGCGTGCTGACGCCGACTGCCGGTGCGGTGACGGTCTACGGACAGGGGTCGGGGGGCCACATCTGTATCGCCTACGTGCCGCAGCGCACCGTCGTGGATTGGCAGTTCCCGGTGACGGTGCGCGACGTGGTGCTGATGGGGCGGATCGGGATGATGGGCCTGTTCCGCCAACCCGGCAAACGCGATTTTGCCCAGGTGCGCGAGTGCCTGGACCTGGTGGGCATCGCGGACCTGGCGAACCGGCAGATCAACGAGCTTTCCGGCGGGCAGCAGCAGCGGATGTTCATCGCCCGCGCGCTGGCCCAGGAAGCCGAGCTGATGCTGATGGACGAGCCGCTCACCGGGCTGGACGCGCCGTCGCAGGAGGGCATCTTCCAGTTGCTCCGCGACCTCCGCGCGCGCGGCGTGACGATCATGCTCTCCACCCACGACCTGGATCAGGCGGTGCAATACTTCGACCGGGTGATGCTGCTGAACCGGCGGCTGCTCGGCTTCGGCGAACCGGCGGCGGTGTTCACGCCGGAGCGGTTGATGGCGGCTTACGGCGGGCATCTGCACCTGCTGCCGTTGAACGGCGGTCTGGTGGCGGTGGGGGATACGTGCTGCGGAGGGGATCATCGCCATGACTAACCTGCTCGACGGATTGATTGCGCCGTTGCAGTACGCCTTTATGGTGCGCGGCCTGCTGGCGGCGGTGATGGTGGGTGTGGTCTGCGCGGTGGTGGGGACTTACGTGGTGCTGCGCGGGATGGCGTTCTTCGGCGACGCGCTGGCGCACTCGATCCTGCCGGGCGTGGCGGTGGGCTATCTCGTCGGCGGTGGCGCGCGCGGGCCGCTGTTCTGGTGGGCGCTGGGGACGGCGATATTGGCCTCGCTCGGCATCGGCGCGATCAGCAAGAAGACGAAGGTGCGCGAGGATACCGCCACGGGCGTCATTTTCGCCGGCGCGTTCGCCCTGGGCATCGCGTTGATCTCGACGGCGCGCAGTTACACCGTGGATTTGACGCACTTCTTGTTCGGCGACGTGCTCGGCGTCTCGCGGGGCGACCTCGCGCTGATTGCCGTCTTCGGCGCGTTCGTCCTGTTGACGGTGGCGGCGTTCTACAAGGAATTTCTGGTGCTCTCGTTCGATCCCGTCTTCGCGGCGACGATGCGCTTGCCCGCGCGCTTCTTTGAGGCGCTGCTGCTCGTGTTGATCGCCGTGACGATTGTGGTGTCGCTGCAAACGGTCGGCGTGGCGCTGATGGTCGCCATGCTCGTCACTCCGGCGGCGACGGCCTACTTGCTCACCAAGCGTATGTTGCCGATGATGGCGCTGACGGCGGTCATCGCGGCAGCGTCGGGTGTGGTGGGGCTGTATCTCTCGTACTACACCGGCGTCGCCTCCGGCGCAGCGATTGTGCTGACGTGTACGGCCTGCTTCGGCGTAGCGTGGGCTGTGCAGGCGGTACGGCGGAAGAATTAGACAGGATTTACAGGATTGACAGGATTTTTAATTTTATCCTGTAAATCTTGTAAATCCTGTTAATCCTGTCAAAAAACTCCTACCGCGCGCCGCAGGCCTGGAGGCAGGCTTGCATGTGCCCCCGCGACTCGGCGGCGATGGCAACACATTGTTCCAGGGTGTAGCCCTGCCCCTTCGTGCCGATGATCTCCAAATCCAGCGGCCCCGCATAGCCGTGTTCGTGCAGCACGCGGATGTAGCCCACGAGGTCAATGTCACCGCGCCCGTTGGCTTGATCGGCGGGTGATCCCGGCCCGTGCTGGCGGCCTTTGCAGTCGCGGATGTGGACGTGCTTCACGCGCGCGATGACGGCGGCGATGGCCTCCACGGGGTTCTCGCCAGCCCGGTAGATGTGCGAGGGGTCCATATCGATGCCGAACGCGGGCGACGTGATTTCCCGCATCGCGCGCAGCGTCGTCGGCGTGTTGTAGATGCTCGCGCCGACATGCGCCTTGACGCACAACGTCACGCCGTACTTTTCGGCCATGGCCGCCAGATTGCCGAGCGAGTCAATGACCTGCGGCCACGCGGTCTCATCCTCGCTCTTGCCGCCCGGCCCGCAGTTGACGATGGGGATGCCGAGTTCCACGGCGGCCTGGAACGCCTGCTCCATAATCACCGGGTCCTGCGACGGCTGTTCCATGGCCAGCAATTCCAGGTTATACGTCTGTGCCAGCCGCTTGATCTCCGGCGCGATTTCTCGCCACCGTTCGATGACCAGATGTTCGCTCATCCCGCCGATGGCCGAAAGCTCGATGCCGTCGTACCCCGCCATGGCCGTATACCTGAACGCCGTCTCCACATCGAACGCGCCAAACAATACCGAATTTGCACCAAGTTTCATGATGTCTGCTCCTGTAGTTGTTTGCTTGAGTGGTAGACGGTAGACAGTAGACGGTAGACGGGGGTTGTCCCCCCTGTCTACTGTCTACCGACTACCGTCTACTTTGACAATAGATTCTGTTTGCAATGATTCAATCGCCGCGTGGAGCACTTTCTGTGCGGCGAGACCTTCCGCGCCGGAGCCGTCAATCTGGTCGGGCGGAACGTTGTTCGTGACCTCTTCCAGGAATTTGTGGATGCGGTTGCGGAAGGTGTCCTCGAAGTCGCGCATCCCGCCGAAGACGGGGTTGGTGTAGACGCGCTTCTCGTAGTCGCCCGCCGGGTAAAGCGTCGCCTCGCGCCACATATCGTCGATGACGAAGCGCCCGTTGACGCCCGCGACTTCGCAGCGTTCCATGGGATGCCCGCGCTCGATGTCGTAGGAGGCGGTCAGCCCGCCGACCGCGCCGTTCTTGAAGCGCACGCTGAAGTGCGCCGTGGTGATGATTTTACGCCCCGGCGCGGTCGTGCCGAAGCACTGCACGGCCTCGATGTCGCCGCCGAAGTAGCGCATGATGTCCACCGAATGGGGATTGAGCGCCTTGATCATATAGTAGGGCGAACTTTCCGCCGGGTTCTTGATCCACAGTGCCATGTTGATGAACAGCAGATGTCCGATACGACCCTCGTCCTGCCACTGCTTTGCCAGATACGCGGCGGGCGTGAAGCGATGGTTGAGGTTGATGGCGTAGCACACGCCCTTCTCGCGCGCTTTGGCGACCATTTCCTCGCCTTTCTCGATCTCGTTGCTGATGGGCTTCTCGCCGAGGACGTGGCAACCGGCGTCGAGTGCCTGCATCGTGGGGAGGTAGTGATCGCTCGAATACTCGTAGCCGCCCGTGGTGACGCTGCACAGGTCGGGCGCGAGCGCCGCCAGCATCGTTGGCGCGTCGTAGAAGGCGGGCACGCCCAGGCGCGCCGCCGCCGCATCCGCGCGTTCCTTAACGATGTCGCACACGCCGACTAATTCGGCCAGTGGGTCTTCCTTGTAAATGGTGGCATGGCGATTGCCGATGGGGCCCATGCCGATGACACAGACTCGTAACATAATTTGGCTCCTTCAGTAATTTTTCAATCCTACCCGATCCACTGTGAAGGTCTGCGGGCAGTTGCCTTGCGGCGGGATTCGTTCGTCGGGGAACAGCGCCGTGAAATCATCCACGGCGGCTATATCCGGACGCAGCACAATTTGGATTTCGCTGAGCAGGCTCACGCCGTCGAGTTTGGTGCAGCGCAGCGAGAGGTAATCGCTTGCACCGTCGCCAAATTCGGCGTCGAATCGGTTCAGGAGATCGCGCCGCGACAGGTCGTCTCCCACATGCCCGGCGACGTAACGGTTGAACTCCGTTGCAGCGAAGCGCTCCACCAGGGCGTTGGTGAGGGCGTAGTAGGTGTCCGGCGACATCCCGGTGCATACGCCGTGCTTGTACCATTCGTGATTGTGCAGGCATGAGGCCGTCCCCGGCATTGACAGGGTGAGGTCTTGCCACACCGCATCGGAAAGGGCCAGTTCCGGCATTTCGCACCAATCGCCCGCTCTATCCTGCCGGATCACGCCCTGGGTGACGTCGCAATAGCTGAATGTGTTATCGTCGTCGCCGATAACGGTGGGCCACAACCCGTGAAGCGCGAAGTTGGTCGCGTCGAAGCGGCTTGCGGTTTGTGTTGCACATTCCTCTTTGCCCGGTTGCGTCTCGCAGAAGGCCGGTTGCCAACTGAGCGCGAGCACGTAGTAGTCGAAATCGCCGTCCGCGCCGGCCCATGGCATGGCGTCCGGTTCCGAGAAGGTTGCCTCCGGCGTGGCTGTGGGGCGGGCCTTTGGGTTGCGAGCTGCGGCGCTGTCCTCGGTGGGGTTGGCGATATCCGTGGGCGCGAGTGTATCGCAGCCTGAAAGGAACGTGGTGACCGTCAGGATGAGCAGCGTGAGGACAATCAAGGGGAGGACGCTACTGCGAGAAATCTTGTGTTTTTTGGACATAAGCTCCTGTTGCATGTTGCGGGTAGGGGATCAGATTCCTAGCCTTTGCGGCTGACGACATTCATATTCCATAACGTGCCTGGATACCGTTGCGGCTTCCACAGACCAAAGTTATCGATCTGCAAAACCTCAAATCCACACCGACGTAACAGCACCATAATCGTGTGGGCATTGAAGTGATAGACGTGCGCGATCAAAGACGCGGGCGGGCCTTCGGCTTCGGTATCCGGCAAACGGAGTACCAGAATCCCGCCGGGTTTCAAGAGGGAAAACGCCTTTTCGAGATACGCAGCCGGATCCAGCACGTGTTCGATCACGCTGTACATGGCGATCACGTCGAAAGATTCCGGCTCACCGGCATATTCGAGTAGAGTGCAGGCGTAGGCTGTAATGTTTTGCCCGGTCATCCGGTCGACACAACTTTGATCCAGTTCCAGTCCGACGACCTGCCACCCCCTATTTGCTGCCGCCTCCAATAGAAACCCGTTGCCAAAGCCAACTTCCAGCAAACGTCCGGTTTGGCAAAAATGCTCGATTTGTTCCAGTCGCCGTTGCGCAATGTGCCTGCGCTCTTCGGCGTTTGCGTGGACATTCAGCGTTGCTTGTTCCAGCAGTGGATCATCAGGCCCTGTGGTGTGGTAGTACGTCGTGTAGAGTGTTTGATAAAACTGTTCGGTAGGTTGCGGCTCCAGCCACATCATCCCGTCGTGGATGCAGCGCACGGTGTGAAATCGCCTGTCGTTCAGCACGAAGGTATTGAGCGGCAGGAAGTCGCGGTGGCCACACAACAGGCATGGTTGCTCGCGCGCGGGGATTTGTCCCAGTGCCGGAACGTTGATGTTGAAAACTTCGCGGATAGAGTCTGTATCTTTGTTCATCTCAGTGGAATTCATGCGTACACTAACTCGATTTCGGTGACTTCCGGCGGGCAATTGACGCGAAAGCGTACATTATCGGTCACACCAATGCCCCGCGTTGTATATTGCCATATGTCGCCCACATGGTAAAGTCCAATAGGATATTTTCGTGAATAGAGTGCACTGTAAATCGTTCCCCATACGGGTAGGACCACTTGGCCACCGTGACTATGCCCAGAAAGTTGCAAGTCTACTCTTCCATCTTGCGCCGAGATATCCGCATAGTCAGGTTCATGCATCATCACCACCACGACATCGTTGGGGTGAACATCTCTCAGCGCAGCATCCAGATCGGGGCTTCCGTAGGCGTTCCACCACGAGTCCAGGCCGGCCGCATACAGTGTGGCATCTCCTACCTGGATCGCCGTACCCGCGTTCACCAGAACCGTTATCCCCATGCCTTCCAACTTTTCACGTGCGAGGATGGCATCGAGCCATACCTCGTGATTTCCCAAACAGGCGTAAACGCCGAACTTCGCGCGCAATCCGGCAAGTTGATCTTTCAGAGTGTCGAGTGCGTTGATGTCCCAAGAGACATAATCCCCCAAGAGCAGCGTCAGGTCGGGATTGGCCTGATTAGCCAGAGTGCATACTTTTTCGATGAGATCGAAGTCCCAGAATGGGTCAATGTGCAGATCACCCATAGCAACAATGCGGAATCCAACCAGATCATCAGGCAGGTCCTTTATGGGAATTTCTACATGTTCGATGACCGGCCGGTACCTTTCGATCTTCCTGCCGTAGACGTACAGACCACTACAGGCGAAGATGTAAGTCGCCAACCCAAGCGGCAGCGCTTTGAGAAAGCTCCGGCGGGTCATTTTCCGCATCATGATGCTTCCTGGTTCTCCGGTGTCGCGTAGCCATATTGCTTCATCGCCGGCGCGAAGAAGTCGAAATCGTGCGGCTTCTCATCCGTCTTCCACCGCCCGATGACCTCCGGGTTGACCGGAATCTTCGCCAGCGGGATGCCCAGGAAGTCCTCCAGCCGCGCCAGCGTCTCGTCTTGATGCAGCACGAAGTCCTCCAGGCGTACTTCGATCCAGTGTTTGGGCTTGGGCACGGCCTTCACCAAATCGTATTGGTATTTCCACGAGATGGCGCGCCGCAGTCGCTCATCCTCGGTGGGCGGATAGTCAATGCCGAAGTCGTGCAGATCGTCGGTGAGATGCCGCCCGATGATGCAGTCGCGCGGGTCGCGGATCCAGAAGATGTATTTGACGTCCGGGAACATCCGCATAATCCACGGAAAAACAAGCGTGGTTTCCGGGATTTTCCAGCCCTTGTGCTCGCCGTTGTGCAGCCGCACTGTGGTCAGGTAGGTGTGGATGAGGAACTTGAATTCGTCGGGAATGGTCGCCGCGAGCGCCCGGTCCCAATTCCACGAGAGATCGCCCTGCCAATCCACGTAGCGGGCGAAGACGCGGCAGGCGTCGTACATCGTCTCTGGCGGCAGCAGGTCGCCGGAAACGTTGAGCGGCTTGCCCATAAAAACGCCGCTTGCCGAAAGCGTGTGTGACATCGCGCGCGTGCCGGAATGTCCCCGGCCGATGATGGTGATGGTGGTGGTCATTTTCTTCCTCAGTCGTAGTTTTGACAGGATTTACAGGATTAACAGGATAAGAATGAATTTTAACCCTGAAAATCCTGTTAATCCTGTCAGAAAAATGCTACAATGTAACAACCTGCCCGGTTTCCCAGGATTGGATGATCGCTTCGATGATGCGCTGGACGTGGAGGGCGTCTGCGCCGGAGGCGTCGATGGCTTCCGGTTTGACCTGTGCGAGGTTCTGCTCTACCCACACGCCGATGCGGCTGCCGAAGGTCTCGCTGAAGTTCATCATCCCGCCGATGTAGTCGTAGGTCTCGGTTTGGCGGCTGAAGCGCGGGTAGAACATGAGGTGCTCGCAGGCGTCGAGCAGCACGAAGCGCGCCTCCGAGCCGACGACTTCGAGCGTTTCCAGCCCGTAGCTGCCGCCGGCGTCGTAGCTGCCGGTGAGGTGGCCGATGATGCCGTTCTTGAAGAGCAGGTTCACCTGTACGTTGGACCAACACACGCGCCGCCCGCCCGGGCCGTCGGCACGCGGGCCGCGCTTGAAGAACGCTTGTACCTTCTCCACGTCGCCGCCGAAATAGCGCATCACGTCCAGCGAGTGCGGGTGTAGCGCGCGGATGTGGAACCACGGCGACGTCTCGTTGGGATTGTTGATCCACATCGTCATGTTGATGATGTTGATCTCGCCCAGACGCCCGGATTCGACCCACGCTTTGGCCCGCAACGCGGCCGGCGTGAAACGGTGGTTGAGGTTGATGCCATAGCGCAGGTTTTTCTTCTTCGCCAGCGCGACCATTTCCTCGGCCTTCGCAATCTCATTGGAGATCGGCTTCTCGCCCAGGGTAGGGATGCCGGCCTCCAAAAGTTCCATCGTAGGCTGATAGTGGTCGCCGCCGTTCTCTTTCCCGGCGGTGCACATACTGGCGGCGTCAATTTTGATGCCGCTTGCCAGCATCTCCTGCACGGAGTAGAAGGCCGGGCAGCCATAAGCAGCCGCTGCCTTATCCGCGCGTTCCTTGATGATGTCGCACACGGCGACCAGCTTCACATCACTGCGCTGTTGGTACACTCGCGCGTGCGTATTCCCGATATTTCCTAATCCGACGATAGCGACGTTGAGCGTCATTTTTGAAGTCCTCCTGTTATTGTATTAGCATAGCTCAATGTAAGTCTTTCTGCCAACCGTAGAATGTCCGCATTATCCCACTTCAAACAACGCACGCGGCAAACCCGATTGGCGAATGATACCCAATAATGTGCCCGTTCTCAATTCGTTATGATCGGGCACTGGTACGGTGATAGTGGTATCATTCTCCCGTTTTTGCATAATGATGTGGCTACCTTTTTGCCGCACGGCTTCAAATCCATATTGCGACATAATTTTGCATACTTCCCGGCCGGATAAGATACGTAACTTGGGCATCGTTCATCCTGTAGGTAATCCAAGCAGTGCAGACGACACCGTCGGGAGAATCGGTGTGATGTATGTTTCACGTTTCAAGCGTCGTTGAATCTCTGAAAGCGAAGCAACTTCAAAGAAGCCCTCGACGGCTTCCAGTAAATTCAGACGCGCCGACTCGACCGTGTCGCCCTGGCTAACGATGTCCAATTCTGGGCAGGTAGCGACGTAACCGTCATCTTCACGGGCGATTAACGCTGTCAATTGTAACACCTTGTCCATTGCGCCTCCTGTAACTGTCAACGGATTCAACAGACGAAACAGATTGAAAGAAAAAAAATCCGTTGACAAATTATGCCTCAACCTCCAACGTGATCTTTTGCAGCGTCAGGTTGTAGTCATCGAACGACCCTGACGAAACCATAAGCAGCGTTTTGCCGTCCGCGCTCATCCATTTGGTGGGGAAGTTGGGTTGGTAGTCGCCATACGTGCCCCAGTTGTCATCTTGGTAAAACAGCGACCACGGCCCCCACGGTTCGGACGCTTCGAACAACGTCAACTGACTGCGCAAGGCGCTGGCCGGCCAGCCGCCGACGGCGTGATACGGGCGGGGATGGCCGTCCTCGTCCAGGAAGCTGTAGTTGCCCATCAGGTAGCGTTTGATCCCCGGATTGTACGCGACGTGATTTTCGCCTGTCATGTGCGGATAGCTGAACACCGGCTCGGCCTGTCCGTCGTCTGGATACCAAACCGGCGCGCCCTGCGCATCCACACCGCCGCAGAACTCCCACGCGCGGCGCTCCAACAGGCTGTACTTGGGGACCCGGCCTAGCAGGATGTAGTCGCCGTTCTCCCAGTAACTCGCGCCGCCGTCATCGTCCGACGCGCCGGGGAAGTACGTGTAGATGTAGCCATCGCGCGCGCCGGCGTAGTCCTTGCCAAACTGCAAGAAGTGCGGCGAGGCCAGCCGATGGGTGAAGAAATCCGTCGGCGTGGCCTCCAGGTTCCAGGTCTTGCCATAGTCCAACGACGTGATGATCCAGGCAGAGAGGTTATGTTGACGGTTGAAGGCCGGATTGTCGCCGTAGTTGTGCAATTCGACCGCCATATAAAGCACCCCGTTGAGCGACAACACTCCCGCCGGTTTGACGCCGTGCGTGGGGTGCAGATTGGCTCTCTGGCAGTAAATTTTGGGATTCACCGGCAGTGGATGGACGAGTTCAACGCGCACGCCCCATCCGGTGCCCCAAAACACATCGCTCGGCCCGCCGATGATGCGCCAGAAGTTCATCGGGCTGCCCGAATTGTCGCCCGCGCCGCCGTACAGATGATCGTCATCCGCCCAGGTGATCGGCCACATATCGCCGTCGCCGCGATGACAGCGGAATTTGTCGAAAACCACGTTCTTGATCAACGTGCTGCGCGGATAAGCTGGTACTGGCGCTGCCATAATTCGCCTCCTTAGCCGCCGAGGACACAGAGGGTACAGAGAAAAACCAGAAATACTCTGTGCCCTCCGCGTCTCTGCGGTAAAATTTTCTTTCGTGAAACTCCAGCGTTTAGCGTGACTTGGCTTGCAATTTCGCGGCCTGGCTCACATCGCCGATGTGCAGCGTATCGTAAGCCTGCTGCGAGCTGGTGAACGCGCCGACGCCTTCGTGCCCGTGCCAGTCGCCCTGGTGGTGGATGGGATTGGGCAGGCCGGTCTCGGCTTCACGCTTGGCGATCCAGGCCTCCATGCGCGCGCGGAGCATGGCGACGATTTCCGGTTCGGCCTCGGCGACGTTGTGGTTCTCGCCGGGGTCTGTGACCAGGTTGTATAGCTCGATTTCTGGCTTGAAGTGGAAATCCGGTTCCAGCGCCACGATGAGCTTCCATTCCGGCGTGCGCCAGCCGTGCTTACGCATCCACGTACATTCGGTGATGTAGAATTCGCTGTCGTAAGAGGCTACGGAACCGTCCACCAGCCGCATCAGGCTCTTGCCGTCGAAAGCGATGTTGCTCTCGATCCCGGCGAGTTCCAACAGCGTGGGAACCAAATCTTGCTGGCGGTTGAAGCCGCTCACGCGCTTCCCGGCGGGCACTTTGCCTGGATAGTGCAGAATCAGCGGCACATGGAGCGTCTGATCGTACATCCCGTGATGATCGAAGTAGCAGTCGTGGTCGTAGAGCGTCTCGCCGTGGTCGGAGTTGATGACGACGATGGTGTTGTCGAGCAGGCCCTGCGCTTCCACCGCGTTCAGAATCGTCTGGATGGCGGCATCCATGTAGGCGACCGCGCCATCGTATTGTGCGATGACGTAGTCCTTGTCGGTGATGCCCGGCGGCATCCACGTGGCGAAGAAGTCGCGGAATGGCTTGAAGCTCATCACCGGATCCATCGAATGGTTGCGCGGGTCGCACTCGTTACCGTGGTAGAACATCCGCTCGAAGGGCGCGGGCGGCAGGTACGGCGCGTGCGGGTCCATGTGGCGCAGGAAGAGGAAGAACGGTTCCTTCTCCTTCGTCAGCCGGTTCAGTTCGGGGATCGTGACAGCGTTAAGATTTTCGGCTTTGGGACTGCGACCCTCGTTCCAACTGCCCCAACCCGCGAAGTCAATGTATGTGTCGAAGCCGCGCGCCGCCGGATTGCCCCGGAACCCGACACAGGTGGTGTTGTAGCCTTCACCTTTGAGGATTTCTGGCAGCGTCGCCACCTCCGGGCGCAGCGGCCCCTTGTGGCGCAGCGCCACCATCTGCGTGCTGATCACGTCCATCCCCGTGAGCATCGAGCCGTAGCCGCTGGTTGTAGGGATGTAGGCGCTGTACGTGCGTTCGAACAATGTCCCGCCCTGTGCGAAGCGATCAATGTGCGGCGTCGTGAGCTTGCGATAGCCGTAACAGCTCATGTGGTCCGCGCGCAGCGAATCAATGCCAATTAACAAAATATTGGGTTTACGTCGTCTGGGCATAGTTCTCTCCTGATAATTGAACTGAATTCATCTCCAATCTTCGCACAGGCGCGGCAGAAGTCAATGTGTTTCCTGTGCTAGTGAACCTTCGTTGTGAATTCCTATATCTTCGCATGAGTACACTAAAAGTCAAAGCGAATTCAGGTGAGTCTTGAGATGGGTGTGATACTTTTTGGTGTAGAACGTATAATTCAATAGAGCTGAGCAGAACCAAACAGACGATTATTGCCAGCCCAGCAGATACTTGACTGAAAAACATCTACGCCATGAAGCTGCTCACGAAAGACCAGAACGACGATTCACCCGCTACCCCAAACGAGGTGGTTTGGGCGGCAGTCTATGCTGAGTATTTGCCGCGTGTGTACAATTATTTCCATTACTGGGTTAACGACCCTATGGCGGCCGAAGACCTGACGGCGACTGTATTTGAAAAAGCCTGGCGGAACCGCCAGCGTTATCAAGCCAACCTGGGAGCCTTTTCTACCTGGTTGTTCACTCTGGCGCGTAATGTGGCGCGCGACTACTTTCGCCAGCCGCAACGAGAAGCGCCTTGGGAAGAGTCGCCGGAGCATACCACCCAGGACCCCATCGAGGAGGTTCTCGCCAGACGCGAAACCCACGCTCGCCTGCGCGTCTTGTTAAACCGGCTTGCGCCTCGTGAACAGGAATTGATTACTCTTAAATACGGGGCTGGGCTAACCAATCGGGAGATTGCGCGCCTGACTCGCTACAGCGAGACCAACGTGGGTACAATCCTACATCGGGTCGTTGAGCAATTACGTAAGCAGTGGGAGGATCACGATGGACGATGAGTTTTTGCGTGAGTTGTCGGAGCCGGTGCGCCCAGAATTTGCGCAGGCTCTGTATGCGCACCTTCAAGCCATTCCAGAGCGTCGTGCGCGGCGCTGGCTTGGTCCGGCTACGGCTATCGTTTTGGTTGTGATGAGCATCATCGCGTGCGCGACGCCGCAGATCCGCATCCCAATTCTGAAAGCGATTGAAACACCCCTCGCCAGGGTAGTGGGAGAGCCAGCTATGGTCATTTTCAGAACCTCGCTCAACACGGAGCAGCGAGTGCCCCTCGAAGTCAAATATATGGACATTGAACAGGTGCGCGAAGAAATTGCCTTCCCCTTGCGCTTGCCGGCGTGGTTGCCGGCCGGGCTTGAGCCAACCCAGATCGCGCTTATCACGCCTCCCCAGGGGAAAATTGGATTGCTCTCAATGGAATGGACCACAGGCGACGCGACGCCGCTACGCCTGGATGTGTGGTGGCCGGCGGGTGGGATTAGGATGCAAGTGGAAGAGACTGTAGAGATCAACGGTCAACCCGCTTCGTTTGTCCGGGAACCGGGAGCCAGTGGGCTGATTTCTCTGACCTGGGTGCAGCAGGAGGAGGGGGCGGCTTATATCCTGACCGCTAATCCTGAGTACATCTCAAAGGATGCATTATTGCAGATTGCCGCCACTATGCGCTAGGCCAATGGAATTCGGGAGGTGTTGCCGGAAATGAGAATCTTAATAAAAAAACTGTACTGAGCGTAGAATATCCATTTAGTTGTGCATGAAAGGAGTGGTCACGATGAAGCACGTTGTCAATTTGTCCATTATCATAGTCAGCTTGCTGTTGATGCTGGGCGGGGGAATTGCCTATGCCGAGGACATTGCGCCGCCGGTCGAAGTCCGGTTGCTCACACCGGATGAGATGCCGACCTTACCTTCCGCAGACTTTCCCGCGCATCCTAATATAACGCTGGCAGCATCCTTACCCACAGCGGCGCCTTTCCTGGCGCAACTTCCTTCCTGTTTAGAGCCGACCGGAGCCTCGTTCGCGGTATTGGTTTCGCCTGTTTATCCAGAAACCGGAGGACGGAGCATCTGCGTTAAAGTATCTACAGCGCCAGAGAATTACGCAGCGCCGGAAGGCTGCCCTTATACCGAATACGCCTACTATTTTGAACCGTGTGGCTCATGTGGGACAGGCAGTCAATGGGTGCATACCTGGCGGCGGATTGTTGATCCCTGCTTTGGCTATATCGGCCCTTGGGTATATTTGGGAAAAGGATGTCTCCCGTGTTGATGCCTTGAGGGTGACTATAAAAGCAACACTCTGACAACATCGCCGGATCTTTTAGTTGCACCTGCCCCAAGTCGCACTGTGACTTGGGGCAGGTCGCATGTCTGCGTGAAATTCGCGGTCAAACCCAGGCTATCGCCGGATCGTCCAACCGTACCCGCCGTCCCTCGCGGACGGAGACATAGCACGCGAGCGTCATCCGCAGCGCCACGCGACCTTCTTCCGCCGTGGCAATCGGCGGGCGTTCCCCGCGTAGAAACTCCGCCAGCGGCCCCGCTAATCCCGCGATGCGCTCGCCGTGATTGGCCGGGCTGGGGATGTCGCTGCACGTCCAATCGCCGTCCGCAACGGTGTACCACTTGAGGCCGCAAGCATCCGCCGGGCGGGGGACGTTGCAACTGGGCACGTCGCCGTAGTTCTGCACGATGCTGCCTTTCTCCGCGATGACCTCCACCGTGTTCTCCATCGCCGGGCAGACGAACGAGCAACTCACCTCCGCCAGCGGCCCGTGGGGATAGCGGAAGATGGCGATGCCGTTGTCCATCGGCACGCGCGGATCGTGCAGCGAGACGATCTCCGCCGTTACCGACTCCGGCGCGCCGAGCAGCCACAGGATGAAGTCAATGGCGTGCGCGGCGTCGTCGGCCCAGATGTCGCGGTTCAGTTCCGGTTTGGCGTGCCACAACTCGGTGAAGTTAGGCCACAGGTGGACGCCCAACCCGTGACGGCGGCGCACCATAAACACCTGCCCCAGTTCGCCGGATTGCAGCAGCGCCTTGATTTGCACATTTTGCGGGTCCACGCGCATCTGCCACGCCATCGTAAACGGCGCGCCGCTACGCTCTACCGCAGCCACGATGCGGTCGGCCTCCGGCAGCGTGAGCGCCATTGGCTTTTGCAGCACAATCGCCTTGCCCGCCGCCGCCGCGCGTTCTACCAGATCGGCGTGCAACGACGTTTCGGCAGAGACAATTACTGCTTGCACATCCGGGTCGGCCAGCAGTGCATCGGCGTCAGCGTAGGCGCGGAGACCGTAATCGGCGCAGTTCTTCTGCAAGCGCGCCGCATCGTGATCCCACCCCGCGACGACGCGCGCGCCCATCTCTGGATGTTCACGCCAGCGATTGCAATAGGCATTCACGTGTCCGTGCGCAAAGCCGAAGATGCCGACATTGACGATGTTTTTCTTATCTTTTTGCAAGTGTTCCATCCTTCACCTAAAGCCTGTCTTGTTCTTCCGGCGGAATATCTGCGACTTTGCTCATTGCGCGTTCAAATGCGCTTCGGTCGCCGAGTCGCGCTCGCTTTTCCAGGTATTCCTCTGTCATTAACGCCGATACCTTCTCTGCTAATGCCAGCGCAATCAGTTGATTGATCGAGACATTCTCACGCTTTGCCAATTCTCGCGCGGCTTCGTGTAGTGATGTTGGTAAACGTACACTTATTGCAGTCATTCTGTCTCTCCTATCTTCTTTAGAAGCATTGAGGGTTTTATCGCTTGAATTCCAAATTGCTCTATCTCAGCAAAGTCAGCTGTATTATATGTAACGATATAATCACAACCTCCCGCCACAGCAAGCTCCAAAAGCATTTCATCTTTAGGGTCGCGCAATACGGGTCGCCATAAATAGAAAATTTTACGACGTTTTCCGACGGCGCAAACATAGTTTATGATTGTATTGATGTCCTCTTCGTTCAGTGCGATTTCTCCAAGCAAACGTTTGGCGGCATCTTCATATTCCAGGACAAGTGGAACCGAGATATTGATCTCAAATTTCCCACATCCAAGTAGCATGAATAGTTTGTAAGAGGCGCCATTTTGTGATCGCAGGGCGGAGATGAAAACATTGGTGTCAATTACGATTTGCAATTATGGCCTCCGTTGTTACGTCTGGTATTATCCATAATACCACTAATCAGCTTGAACACAAGATAACATCCTTGCGACGCTTGCCACAATAGCATACCTCATTCGTGTGAATGCGTGAAGATTCGTGGTTGGGTGAAGTTATATGTATCGCCCATACGTCCGCGCCGTTTCTACCATCGCAAACAGGTTCTCGTCCGGCGTGTCACGCCCGCACTGGTCGCCGGTGGAGAGGATGAAGCCGCCGCCGGCGCCCGCGTCATCAATCGCCTTCTTGCTGGCGGCGATCACGTCATCTACCGAGCCGCGCAGCATCACCATCGTCGTGTGCAGATTGCCCTTGAGCACGATTTTGTCGCCGTAGAGCCGCTTGAGTAAATCTGGCCTACTTTTTCACGCATCACGCTTCCACCGCTTGCGGCATCTCCGGGTGATTCGGCCCGAAGTGCTTGAGGATGACGAGCGGCTCCCACCGGCTGTGATTGGCGACGGTGACGCCCTCGCGCGCGGCGGCCTCGCTGACGAAGTACTCGTCGGCGCTGAGCTGGCCGTAGCGCAGCATGATCGCCGCCTCCGCGTCGTACACGCCGAACGTCCCGTGTCCCTGGACGAGGATGCAGCCGTAGGCCGCCGGGTCCTTCACGACCACCGTCTGCCCCGGTTGTACGGTCAGTTCCTTCGCGCCGAAGTACTCGTTGGCGTAGGTGATCCACTTCTCGGTGTGGCGCGCGTCGCTGTGCGGGCACACAATCGGCGGGCGGTAGTAGTGCTTCTTGTAGTGCGGATCTACGTTCTTCTCCCAATCCATCAGGCTGATCACGTAATCCACGTTGCGCTTGTGAGCGTCCGGCACGCTTTCGACGAGGAATTCGTAAGGGTACACCTCGCCGGAGACGACGTTCTCGTAGATCGAGTTGACGTCGCTGTTCCACTGCGGCTCGTAGGTGAGCACCGACCCCGGCGCGTGGACGACGCCCGGCGGCGTGTACCACCCCGTCCCCAACGTGATGCGGTACGCGCGCGATAGCTCGGTGATGCGCGTGTCGCCCTTCTCGTAGTTGAGCAGCCGCTCGCGCACCTGCTCTTTGGTCACGTCGGGGTCGAAGCCGAAGTACGTCACCGGGAACTCGCCCAGGTAGCTGTTCAGTTGCGGCGGGAAGTAGTAGGCTTCCGGCTTGCCGCTGTACCCCACGCGCCCAGCGGCCTCGTCGTTGAGGTGCAGGTGGTGGAAGAGCGGCTGCCGGTAATCGAAGAACTTGGCATACATCGGCCATGTGCCGTATTTCGCCTTTAGCTCCGGGCCGATGAGGTCCGCGCCGAGTTCATCTACGGCGTCGCGGAAAAGGAATTTATCGTTGATGTCGTCCGTCGGCGCGACGTAGCTCAGCCCTTCATCCGGCGGGGCCAGCGGGCCGTTCAGCGCCGCGATGACGGACGAAAACCAGCGTTCCTTGAACGCGCCGCGCCGTGTGCCGAGCGCGTAGTAATCGTCGGGGTGCAGCCGCAACCGCATCCCGGCCTGGTTGAACCGGCGCGGCACGAAATTGGGCGTCATACGCAAAATACCGTGGCCTTTCTCGAAAGTCTCGTGGATTCTTTGTACCTCGTTCATGCTGTACCTCCCTTACTGTTTTTGGTCAGCAGATTTAGCAGATGAAGCAGATTCTTCTTTGGCTGACAAAAAAATCTGCTCAATCTGCTTAATCTGCTGACAGAAAAAGTCCTGTCAGATCACCACCGCCGCCGAACAGGGCGGTATGACAATGCCTGCGCCTGCATCGCGCCACGTGGCATCATCCACCAAACGATAGCGGGTGAGTGGCGCGCTGTCGTCCAACGCAACCTGTACGGTGATTGTACTCGCTTCATCATAATTGGCGATTGCCACGCCGCGCGCGCCGGTCTCGCGGTTGACGAAGACGGCGTAGGGGTGATGCGGCTTCCCTTCAACGGTCACGCGCGCGCCGATTTCGTGGCGGAATTCGCCGTCCCAGAAATACGCGCGTAGTTCGGTGCGCAGCGCGTCCATTTGTTTGCCGTAAGCTATGGTGAGCGGATAGTCGTCCAGGTGCCCTTTGAAGTTGTACGGCTCGTAGCTGATCGCGTAGCGGTAGAGCAGGCATTGGTTGACCATATTGCGGTCGTTGAAGCCGGTGATCGCCGTCGCCAGCGGGACGTGGGGCAGCATATAGCGCGACAGCGGGAGATGCTGCTTGTTCTCGCTGCGGTGATACGAGAGGTGATATGCCTCGAACTCCCAATCGTAGGCGGCCTCGGCGGCGAAGAGGAACTCCGGGTTGCGCGTGTGCGCCAGCGCCGCGAACCGCTGGATCAGCAGCCGGTCGTTGGCGTAGACGGGCGCGCCGTAGCGGTGGCCGTGGCTCTCGTCGAAGCACAGCAGCGCCGGGCTGTGGTGCAGACATTCGTCGAAGAGGATGCCGTCCGCGCCCAGGTCGAGCGTCTTGGCGAACTCTGCCTCGCACAGGCGCTGGTAGGCTTCATCCAGGAAGCACATCGGGATCAGCCGCTTGGTGTTGATGTCGAGCAGTTGCGTGGCGGTCTGGTACTGGTAGCCGCCGTAGTGGTAGTAGTCGCCGTAGGGGTCTTTGATCGCGTGGCGGACCAGGTCGGTGCGGAAGCGTTCCGTGGCGCGGTCGGCCCAGGTGAACTTGGCGAACAGCACCACTCTGACGCCGAGCGCCTGGATGTGGGCAATCGCCTCTCTCAGCTCCTCGAACGTTCCCAGGCGCGGATCAGGATCGTGCGAAGGGTTGCCCTGATCCTGCCCGCCGGCGTTCCAGCCGGTCAGTTGAATGGCCTTGACGCCGTGCCGCGCACATTCCTCGCCCACTTTCACCAGGTCGCGGAAGGGGATGCGCAGCTCATCCTCCGGCGAATTGATGTGAATCTGCTGCCAGGCGTGCGGCTCGCGCGCCCACGCCGGGAGCGGAGGCGTCGTCATCCACGTGTCGCGCCACGCCTTGTAGATGTCTACCCCGGCCTGCCAACCGCCCTGGAAGGCTTCCAGCGCAATCGGCGTGAGGGCGCGCGTCTCGCCGGACTGGATGTAGGGCACATGGACGGCGGCAAAGCGCGTGGCGACCTCCGGCGCGACGCGCGCGTCAATCGAGCTGCCGTAGCCGGGGCGCAACTCAGTGTGCCAGGCCACCAGCTCGCTGCTCGGCGCGTTCACTCCGACGTAAAGCCCCTGGTCGGCGCTGCGCAGCAGGAAGTAGGGTGCCATCGGCGCGCCAACGCCGGCGCTCCACGGGCTGAACTGGGTGGGGTAGTCCACGCCGAAGTAGCCGCGCATATTCTGGTACGTGGGCCACAACGCCCATTCTGATGCCGTCGCGTATTGGTAGATGAAGGTCTTGAACCATTCAGCTTCTGGCGGATGCGCCACATCGCCCAGGTAGGGGCAGTAAACGTTTTCGATAATGTACGGCGCGCGGTTTTCCACCGTCAGCGCGTAGATCGCTTGCCTTTCGGTAAGCGTGACAGTGAGCGTGAGTTTGATGTCCAACCGTTCGCCCAACTCCGAGGTGACGCCATCCCACACGAAGGTCGCGGCGCGCCCGTCGGCGGCAACATCAAGCGCCGTCAACGGCTGCTTTTCGCCGCAGACCGTGTTGTTGCGCCGTCCTGACGGCATGGCTGTCGCGTCGCTAAACGGCCCGCCGACATCCCGCCGCTGCGGCGCGAGCAGACGGAACGACAGCCCCAGCTCCGGGCGATCCAGGATGCGCCAACCGGTCTGCACGGCGGTCAGGCCGACCAGCGCGCCGCTCGCGCGGTCAAACTCCAGACGTAGGGTTTCGTTTGCGAGTGTCAATGTGTTAATACGCATCAAGCTCCTTGTTTTTCGACAGGATTAACAGGATTTCCGGGATTGAAAAGACAAAAATATTGTTAATCCTGTCCAGATTCTTCATAAGTTGTTCAGCCAGTTTTCGAGGAAGCCGCCCACAAGGGGCCAGACTACTGCTTACAACGCCGCCCGGCAAATCCCCTCAAGATCCGCCTGACTGCAAGCCCGTGGATTCACCGCGATGTTGCCGCTCTTGATGGCCTCCGCGCACACCTGCGGGATCAGCGCCTCTGTCAACCCCAAGACGCCCAAACCTGCCGGGATGCCGCTCTCGGCGTTGATGGCGCGCACGCGCGCGATGGCAACCTGGCTGGCGGTCCGCGGGTCCGCGTCACCCACACCCAGGGCGCGGGCGACGTCGGCGTAGAGGGTAGGGTTGCCCTCCTGGTTGAACGCCATCACGTGCGGCAGCAGCACCGCGTTACCCGTCCCATGCGCGATTTTGAGCTGCCAACTGCCCAGGGGCATCGCCAGCGCGTGGACGATACCGAGCCGCGTCGGATTCATCCCCATCCCGGCGAGCAGGCTGCCCAGGAGCATCCCGTAACGCGCCTCGCGGTCTGCGCCGTCCTGCACCGCGCGCACGAGAAATTCGCCGATGAGTTCGATGGCCCGGTAGGTGAGCGCCGCCGAAATCGGCTGGTATGACCGGTTGGTGTAGGATTCAATCGCGTGCGTGAGCGCGTCCATGCCGGTGGTCGCCGTGAGGAACGGCGGCAGGCTGAGCGTGAGCGCGGGATCGGCGAGCGCCACGCGCGGGAACACCAGCGCCCCGCCGATGCCGATTTTCACCTGCGTGTCATCATCGGTCATCACCGACCAATAGCTCACCTCGCTGCCCGTCCCCGCCGTTGTCGGGATGGCGATCATCGGAAGGCCCGGCTGCTTAAGCTTGTTCAGCCCGGCGTATTGGGCGACTGGCGGCGGGTTCGTTGCCCCAAAGGCCACGGCTTTGGCCGCATCCAGGGAACTTCCGCCGCCCACGCCCACGACCAGATCGCAACCCTCGGCGCGCAGCACATCCACGGCGCGCTCCACCGTTCTTGAACCGGAATCCTGCGGCACTTCGTCGAACACGACGGCGGGGATCCACGCCTCGGTTAGCACCTTAACGACCTGATCCACGATGCCGGCTGCCTGCACCCCCTTATCGGTGACAATTAACACGCGCTTGCCGCCCAGTTCGGCGACCTTCTCCGGCAGTTGCGCCAACACGCCAAAGCCAAACAGGACTTCCGTGTTGATCGCGGGAAAGTTAAAAACCTGGTTGTGATTGATGTTTTTCATACTTGTATCCTTAACAATACGAATGGACTCTGTGGCCTGGAGCCTGACGCTCGTCTTAGCCGCCCACAAGGGGCTAGACTACGGTCACTCTATGCTATAATGCACATGGTTTGGAGTCAGAGAGTGCTATGATTTGAGTGTATTGACCGAATTATAGCATGGGCTTACCAAATGAGGAGATAAGACGTATGAAAATCGTCGCTGCGGATATTTATGATGTGAACCTGCACCCCTGGAAACCGCCGATCATCTTGCGAGTACTGACGGATGAGGGCATCTATGGCTTGGGCGAGTTCCCGCTGGCTTATGGCGCGGGCCGGCAAGCCGCCATCGGAATGCTCAAGGATATGCTCGAAGGCTACGTACTCGGCGCGGATCCGATGCGCATTGAGGCATTGTGGGACGCGCTCTACCGGCGCACTTTCTGGGCGCAGGGCGGCGGGCCGATTGTCTATGGCGGGATGAGCACCATTGACGAGGCGCTGTGGGACATCAAAGGCAAAGCGTTGGGATGCCCGGTCTATGAATTGTTGGGCGGCAAGGTGCGCGAGTCGCTGAAGGTCTACGCCAATGGATGGTACAGCGGGGAGTGGACGGTAGAAAACAACCGCGTGCCTCAGACGCTCGAAGAGTACGGCGAGATCGCTGCCCGCGTGGTGGCGTTGGGTTACGAGGGTCTGAAGTTCAACCCCTTCGGCGCGCCGCCAGAGCATCGTGGAAGGCCGAACCAGCGGATGCTGGAGCCCTGGCGCGCCGACATCGGATATGCCCGCGTCAAAGCCGTGCGCGAAGCCGTCGGTCCGGATGTGGATATCATGGTCGAGTGCCACGGCTGGTTTGGGCCAACGTCGGCGATTGAAATGGGGCGGCGTTTGGCGGATTTGAACCCTTATTTCTATGAAGAACCGGTAGACGCGATGAACGTGGCGTGTATGAAGAAAGTCGCCGATAATGTGCCATTAAAGATCGCCGCCGGGGAACGCCTCTACACTCGTTATATGTTCCGCGAATACATTGAAGGCCAGGTGTTAGACATCCTTCAGCCCGACATCGGCCTGGCCGGCGGCATTACCGAGGTCAAGAAAATTGCGACGTATGCTGAGACTTACGATCTGCACATGCAGCCGCACAACTGCCACGGCCCCATCGCCACCGCCGTCGCCGCGCAGCTTGACGCCTGTATGACCAACTTCATCGTCCAGGAACTTGTGCCGTTCCGCGACCGGATTGCTTACGACATCGTCAACGAACCGTTGGAGCTTCAGGTGAAGGATGGTTATATGCCCATCCCCGAAGGTCCCGGCTTGGGCGTGACGCTCAATGAGAGCCTTGTCGCGCGTTGCCCGCACATACATATCCGTTAGAGGTGTTATGGCTATTAATCATCCTTTAGTGACCACGTTGCGGAAACTGCGCGGCAACGCACGCGCGTGCGTATACACCGAACCGTTGTGGGGCATCCCGTTCAATCTCTATGCGCCCTACGCCTCGGTGTATATGTTGGCGCTTGGGCTGACCGATGTGCAGATCGGGCTGTTGACCAGCATTGGCCTGGTTCTGCAGGTGTTCTGGGCGCTGATGAGCGGCCCGATCACCGACAAGCTCGGTCGCAAGCGCACCACGTTCATCTTCGACGTCATCTCGTGGAGTATCCCCTGCCTGATTTGGGCCGTGGCGCAAAATTTCACCTACTTCCTGCTCGGTGTGATCGTCAACGCGGTGTGGCGTGTGACTGCCAACTCGTGGCAGTGCTTGCTGGTCGAGGATACGGACGAACGCCTGCTCGTGGACATCTACTCGTGGATTTACATCGCCGGTTTGCTGGCTGCGTTTGTGTCGCCGTTGACGGGGTTTTTGATTGACCAATACAGCCTGATCCCCACTATCCGCGGCCTGTACGTGCTCTCGTTTGTGATGATGACGGCAAAATTTGTCATCCTCAACGCGCTGGCAAAGGAAACGCAGCAGGGTCTGGTGCGTATGGAGGAGACCCGTCACCAGCCATTGTTTGCCGTCGTGGGTGAATCTAAGGGCGTGCTCAAGCAAATTCTGCACAGCCCGGCGACGCTCTACACGGCAGGCTTGATGATCATCATGGGGATCACCACCACAGTGCGCGGCACATTTTGGTCCATTCTGGTCACAGAAAAGCTACAATTCCCCACCGCGCAACTGGCCTGGTACGCCTTTGTCCGTTCGGTGACGATGTTGGTGTTCTTCTTCACCATCATGCCGCGCCTGGGGACAAAAAACATCCACAAGCTGATGGTGGTCGGCTTCGTGGGATTGACCGCGAGTCAAGTCTTATTGCTGCTGACGCCGGTGGGCAATGTCTGGTTGTTGGTGTTGTCCACGCTCGTGGAAGCGTGCAGCATCCCGTTGGCCTCCACCTTGCTCGACAAACTGGTTGTCCTTTCGGTAGATGCGAAAGAGCGCGCCCGCATTATGGGCCTGCTCACCGTCCTCGTGATTATCATCACCTCGCCCTTCGGCTGGATCGGCGGGAAGCTCTCTGAAATCAACCGCAGCCTGCCGTTTATTCTCAACATCGTCCTGTTCGGCGTCGGCAGCGTGCTAACGTATTTCGAGGGCGTGCTGTTGCATGGGCATAAAAAAGCGGCGTAATTACCTTACGGTATCTCCACCGCCGCCCGCATCCCCCAACGCAGCTCCGGCGCGCTCTCTTCCAGATGGACGACGACTGGGTAGACGACGTCCCCGCGATAGTCGGCGCTTTGGGGCTTGATCTGCGCAATGCGCCCGGCAAAGCTGCGTCCGGGCAGCGCGTCTACCGTGATTTGAACGGTCTGGCCTTCTGTCAGGCGGATGACGTCGCGCTCGCCCAGGTCAATAACGCGCAGTTGCAGCCCGTCTAAATTCGCCAGGATGCCCACGGGTTGCCCCGCGCCGACAGGTTGACCGACTTCGGCGTAGACCTGCGTGACGACGCCGCTGAACGGCGCCCGCAACTCGGTGCGGGCAAGGGTGACCCGCGCTGCCGCCAGCGCAGCTTCAGCCTGCTGGATCTCCGCTTCAGCCACGGCGATGCTCTCCGCCGTGGGCGGGGCCAGCAGCAAATCAAGTTCCGCCTGGATGGTGGCAATGCTTGCCTCGGCGGCCTGGATGCCGGCGTTCGCGGCGCGCAACCGCGCGGCGGCGACCTTCGGCAAGGCCGCGACGCGCGCTTCCGCCGCCTGCACGCGCAGCGTCAGCAGGTTGAGTTGCTTATGAGCGTCCTCATCGTCGCTCTGGCCGATGGCGACGAGCGCCTGTTTGTACGCCGCGCTGACCGCTTCTAACTGCGCCTGCGCGCCTACCGACTCCGCGTTCATCCCCGCTTTGAGCTGTTCCCGCAGCGCCGTGGCGTGTTGCAGTTCACCTTGCGCGGCGGCGAGCCGCGCTTCGACGGCGGCGACTTCTGCGGGGCGCGGCCCGGCCTGCGCGAGCGCCAGTTGCGCCCGCGCCGTAGCGACGGCCGCTTCAGCCTCTTGCACCGCCAGCGTCGCCAGCGTCGCATCCAGGCGCAGCAGCACATCCCCTTCTGCGACGCGGTCGCCGGTGGCGACCAGCACATCCGCTATCTTGCCGCCGCTCGTGAAGCGCAATTGCCCCCATCGCTCCGGCTCAAGGATAGCTTCCGCAATAATCGGCATAGCACTTAAGTTCCCCTTCGCCGATTCTTGACTCGCTGATTCTCCATTCGCCGATTCTTGATTCGCTGATTCTCTATTCGCTGATTCTTGACTCGCCGATTCTCCATTCTGCATCTCCACTTTCGCCGTCATCCCCCACCGCAACCAATCGGGCGCGGGCGCATCGAGCGCGATGACGACGGTGTAGATCACGTCGCCCAGGTAGTTGTTGCCCTGCGGCTCGATGCGGATGACGTGACCCGACAGCGCCGCGCCGGGCTGCGCTTCCAACGTCACCCGCGCGCGCTGGCCTTCTGTGACCTTGACGACGTCGAGTTCGGTCAGGTCGGTGGTTTTGATGTGCAGTTGATCCACCGTCGCCAGCGTGAGCAACGGTTCACCCGCCGCAACCGCGTCTCCGGCTTTGACCAGCAGATCGGTCAACACGCCGTCGAAGGGCGCGGCGACGACGGTGAACGCCAGCGCCGCGCGCGCCTGCGCCAGCGCGGATTCGGCGCGCTGCACGGCGGCGGCAGCGATGGCGACGGCTTCTGCGCGCGCGCCAGCCTGCGCCAGGTCGAGCTGCGCCTGCACGGCATCGCGCTGCGCCTGCGCCGATTGCACTGCGGCCTGCGCGGCGTCGCGCTGCGGAGCGACTAGCCCCTGCGCCGCGCCGTATTGCGCCTGCGCCGCGAGCAGCGCCGCGTAAGCGGATTCCATCTGAAAGCGCGTCAATTCTTCATACGTGCCCAGGGTGGGACAGGCGGTTTGTTCGCTGCCGTCGGGGAGGGTGTAGGTGTAGCATTTCATCATATCGTCGTGGCGTTCGTCGGCCTGCGTGTGCGCCAGTTCGGCTTCCATCACGCTGGCTTGCGCGTCGAGTACGTCGGCCTGCGCGGCGCGGGCGTTCTCGGCGTCGCGCTGCGCCGTGGCTTGGGCCAGCAGCGCGTCGGCGGCTTGCAGTTGCGCCGCGATGACGGCGATCTGTTCCGGGCGCGCGCCGGCTTTCGCCAGGTCAAGCTGCGCCTGCGCCAGGGCCAACCCGGCTTCAGCCTGCTGGATGGCGAGTTCGGCGTCGGCGGCGTCGAAGCGCACGAGCGTGTCGCCCGCTGTCACCCGCGCGCCTTCGGCGACTGGCGCGGCGACAATCACGCCGCCGCTACCAGCGCGCAGCGTGACCGACCGCGCCGGTTCGACGACGCCCTTGACTATGATGCTATCCTGCGTCTCCTGCGCTACCACCGGGAGGGTGGCCCCCGCTGCCGGCGCGACGGAGACGCCCTTGTTCTGCGCTGTACCGCACCCCACCAGCCACACTACAATCACACCCAGTATCATCAACCCGAAAAACTTCTTCATTTTTTTCTCTCTTAATGCTCCCCGTTCCCGTCTCGGGAACGGGCTATGACAGCTCACTGCGCCTTGCGCGCCCCCGAGACGGGGGCGCTGAGCAGTTTTCGTTTTACGTTTCACGTTTTACGCTTTACTCATACGCCAACACTTCCCGTATCGTCAGCTTCGTCGCGTTGCGCGCGGGAAGCAGGCTGGCGGCCATCGAAAGGAAAATCACCACGATCAGCCAGATCAGAAAGCCCTGCGCGGTGAAAGCGAACGGCGCGGGCGTGTTGAAGATAGCAAGGCTGATCACGTTCGAGAGCAGGATGCTGATGGGGAACGACAGAGCCGCCCCTAGCCCGTAGCTCAGTACTCCAATCACCAGCCCTTCGACAATGACCAGCTTGGACACGATCTGGTTGTGCGCGCCGATGGCCCGCATCACGCCGATTTCGCGGGTGCGCTCCATCACGTTCATGCTCATCGTCCCGGTGAGGCCGATACTGCCGACCAGGGCCGTCATCAGCGCCATCACCAAGAGGACGGCGGTGAGGATGCCTAGCACTTCGGTCACAGAGGCATTGAAGGCTTTGCCCGCTTCGGCCTTGCTGACTTTGAGACCCAGGTCGCGGAAGTGCGCGTTGAGTTGGGCGCTCACCTGTTCCTGGTACGCCAGGCTGTGCTCGGTGGTCACGATGCGGTAGCTCGCTGCGTGGCGCGTCTGTTGAAGTTCGCCCGCAACGTAGTCGTAATTGGCGTAAGCCACCAAATCATCGAAGCCCGTGTATTGGAAGATGCCTACCACCGTCCAATCGTCTTCGCGCCCGGCGAGTTTCAGCCGCAGGGTGTCGCCGGGTTTGAGGCCGGGGACTTCGTTCCAGAACGCTTCGTTGACGGCGATGGCGCGCTGGTCGCCGGGCAGCAGCCAGCGTCCTTGCAGGAGCGTCGGGTCAATCAGGGCGCTGTCGGCGGGCGGCGCGATGAGGCCGACGGCGATCGGCGGCGTTCCCTCAGGCCGCAGCCAGTCCGCGCCGGTCATCAGCCAGACCTCGACGCGCTCCACGCCCGGCACGCTCAACGCCTGCGTGGTGATTTTTTCTATGCGGTGACTATCCACAAAATCCAGTTGCACATCGGCGCCGAAATAGCGCGTGACCTGCTCCATTTTGGTATCCAGCGAAACCTGCGCGTTGAAGACGGCGATGAAGACCGCGCCGCCCAGGGTAAGGGTGAACAGGGTGAGGGCCAGGCGGCCTTTGCGCCGGAATGTGTTGCGGATGGCGATCAGGAGTGGGCGTGAGAGGATGCGCAGGCGCTCCAGTTGACGGTCGAGCCAGCTTTTTCGCTGTTGCGTCCCGCTGATACCGGCGCTGCTGATCGCTTTTTGCACGGTGATGCGCGATCCCGCGAGCACCGGCAGGATACCCGCCGCCGGGGGCACAATCAGCCCAATGATGATCTGGACGATAATGGCCTGCGGCACGACGCGGAAGTCCTGCATCACAAAATTGACGATGTCCGCGATAAAGCCCAACAGCGCGTAAGCCGCCACGCTGGCCGTCGGCATCGAGACCGCCAGGGCCACGAGGCCGAAGCTCATAATCAACACAAAATACATTGCCGTAATCTGCGCGCGCCGCGCGCCCACGAGCTTCATGATGCCGATCTGCCGCAAATGCTGGCTCAACAGCGCAGACATCGTGTTGGCGATGAGCGAGCCGCTCAAGAAAGCGATGAGCACGCCCAGGATGATGAGCACGGCGATGAGCGCCTGGATGATCGAATCCAGCGGATGTTTGTCTTGCCGCGCCGTCTCGGTGCGGAAGACAGACGCCCCGGCCCGTTCCAGCCGGTCAGTGACCGCTGTGGCGACCTGCTGGATGTGGGCTTTGTCGTTGGGGAACTCGGCCACGGTCACGTAAAGCTGGTTCATCAGCGGCGGCTGGCGCAGCCATTCCAGCGTTTCCACGGTGACATAGCCCCGCAGATCGCCCAGGATGAGGCTGTAAATCTCGCTTTGATCCACGCCGGCGCCGACGATGGTGAGCCGGCGGCGTGTTCCATCGGGCAATTCGACGTCCAGCGTATCGCCGATGGCTGCGTTCAGGCTCGCCAGTGTCTTGTGTTCCAGGATGATTTCGCGGTCGCCGGGGACGGTCGCGCCGACGGGCGACAAGAGACGGTGAATGGCGCGTTCCTCGTAGTCGGGGAAGGCGTACAGCGTCAGGGTTTTCCAGGACTCCGGCCCGGTTTGCAGGCGCAGAGAGGCCGTGGTGTAGGCTTCCGCGTCGGCGACGTCGTCCATGCGGCGGATGATGTCCACCATATCCTCGCTGAGCGGGGTAGTGATCAGGCTGATGTTGGCGGGATTGGACGAGGAGTAGCTGAGGTTGAGGTCGGCCTTGAGCATCACGTAGGTGGCGGTGATGACCCCAATCGCAAAGACGCCCACGGCAATCGAAGCGACCACCAGCAGCGTGCGGGTCTTGTTCCCCCACAGATCGGCCAGAACTTTGCGCCAACGCGGTCTGAACATCAGCATCGCTCAGTTATGGCGCGGGGTCAGGCGTGCAGCTATCCCGCGCGTTGCCGCCGACACGGTCGCGTGCAATTTTTCGCGGAATCCGCTGTTCTCCTGCGCGCGTTCGTGGGCCGTGCGCGTGAGGGCTTCGCGCATCGTGTGGGCGTCGTCCAGCAGCTCGACGAAAAATTGCCGGCTCAAGGTCAACACTTCGACCGGGGTGTGCAGCGCGGCGCGCACGTTCGCAATGGAACGGCTCTGGCGCAACAGGCTCACCTCCCCGAAGTGCTGCCCCGGCCCCATCTGCGCGATAGTCTTCTCTTGCCCGTCCGCTTGCCGCAGGGTGACGTCAATGGCGCCGCGCGCGATCATGTAAAAGTGCTCGTTCTCCATCCCTTCTCTGATGATCGGCTCGCCGGGCGCGAAGCGGCGCACTTCGGCGTGTTTGGTCGCCTGGAGCATTTGCTGGTGGCTGAGGAGCGACAGCACGTCGGCGACGGTGGCGTTGACGACTTCGCCATCGGCCAGGAGCAGAGTGCGCGCGGCGCGTTTCGCCAACGCGCTGTCGTGCGTCACCATCAAGATGGTCGTCCCATTTTGCGCGAGGCTCTCAAAAATTGTGAAAACTGCCTCCGCCGCGCGCGAGTCCAGGTTGCCGGTGGGTTCGTCGGCGATGATGACGGGTGGATTGTTCGCCAGCGCGCGCGCAATCGCTGCGCTCTGCTGCTGCCCGCCGGAAACGGCAGAGGGCATCTTGTGTGCGTAATCCGCCAGGCCGACCATATCCAGCAGTTCCAGCGCGCGCCGTTCCCGCGTTTCGGGCGGGTACATATTGCAGAAATCCATCGGCAGCATCACGTTTTCCAACAGCGAGAGCATCGGCAGCAGTTGGTAGAACTGGAAAACGACGCCCAAATTGCGCCCGCGCCATTTCGCCATCGCGCTTTCGGAGAGTTGATGCACGTGGGTCGCGCCGATTTGCACCTCGCCGGAGGTGGGACGGTCAATGCCAGTGATCATATTCGCCAGCGTGGATTTGCCGCTGCCCGACTTGCCGACGACGCTGACGAATTCGCCCTGGTGAAAATCCACACTGATGCCCTTGAGCGCGGTAAAATCGCCCGCTGGCGTCTTAAATGTCTTCACAATCCGCCGCATCTGGATAAAAGCGCCGTCAGGACGCTCTAAATTTTGTTGATTATGACTATTTATCATTCAAAATATCTCCCAAAAATCGTGATTGGGGACCGCCCCCCCCTTACTCCCTACTCCCTACTCCCAACTCCCCATCCACAATCTGCAAAACACGGCTAAAGCGCGTGGCTAAAGACGCATCGTGCGTGACCATCACAATGGTCTTGCCGTTGGCGACCAACCCCTCAAACAGCTCGAAAATCGCTTCCGCCGTCGCCGAATCGAGGTTGCCCGTCGGTTCATCGGCGACGATGATGGGCGGATCGTTCGCCAGCGCGCGGGCGATGGCGACGCGCTGCTGCTGCCCGCCGGAGATGCGCGTGGGCGGCTTGTACATATGCTCTTTCAGGCCCACCAGGGCCAGGAGTTGTTTGGCGCGCGCCGCGCTTTCACGCGGCTTGTACAGCCCGCAGAAGTCCATCGGCAGCAGCACATTGTCCAGCAGCGAAAGCTGCGGCAGCAACTCAAACGTCTGGTAAATCACGCCGATGTTGTGCCCGCGCCAGAGCGCCATCTGGTTTTCGTCGAGCGCATGCAGGGCGGTATCGCCGACCCAGATTTCGCCGCTGGTGAGGTGATCCACGCCGGTGATTACGTTGACCAGCGTGGATTTGCCGGCGCCGGATTTGCCGACGATGCCCACAAACTCGCCGCGCCCGAAATCCACCGTGATGCCCTTGAGCGCGGTGAACGGCGCGCCGCCGCTCGCGTAAACTTTGGTGACATCCCGCAAGCGGAACAATGGCTCTGTTTTTTGTGACATTAAGAAGATATTCGTCTTATTATCCATAAGTACCAGGATACCAGATTTGTGTTTCCTGGGAAAGTGATTCCAGTCATAACCATTCTCTTACCTTAGTGATTGGAGTCATATAGCGATCAGCCATCAGCTTTCAGCCGTCAGCAATCTCCCCTTTCAAGTTGAAGGCTGATGACCAGGGCTTCATCATTCTTGCTCGCGGCGGCGTCTCGTTCTGCGCCCCCGTCCCCGGGGGCGCGTTGCGCGGTAGCTGAGGCTAATCTGCCGCCCGGCCATACCCGCCCCCGAGACGGGGGCGGTGAGCGTGCGCCGCAACAGTGTCTTCGCTAGCTGAGGCGGAAAACTGAAGACTGCCAGCTCTCAAAAATGTGCTATGATATTTGCTATGAATGAGCATACGCTGGAACCCGGTTTGTTGCCCGCTTTCAGGGCTTACGTTTTCGTGCGGCTGGCGGCTATGGCGCTGGTCGCCATCATCTATTTCTTCTGGATCGGCGTGCCGTTCGATCTGGCCTTGTTCCCGACCGGCGCGCTCTTTATCGGCGAGAACGTCTTCCTGTACCTGTTCCTCTGCCGGACGTGGTTTCGACGCCATTTGGGGCGCTATTACCTGCCCCTGGCGCTGCTCGTCGCCTCCGCCGGGCCGATCCTGGAAATCCGCTACATCCTCGGCGTCTATGGCTCCACCCGCCTGCTCGAATTCTGGCTCATTTTCCCCTTTCTGACGGTACCCCTCATCTTGACAGCCTGGCAGTACCATTTCGGCTACGTCGCGGTCTATTGCGTAGGCACGGCGTTGTTGGAACTCGCCATCGTCAAGCTGTCGTCGGCGACCTACACCGTTCACGTGCTCTTCGACGGCGGCGCGATTGTCACCCGCTCGCTGTTCTTCCTCTTCGTGGGCTACATCATCACGCACTTGATGTCCGAGCAGCGACGGCAGCGGCGTGAATTAGCGGAAGCCAACCGCAAGCTGGCGCGCTACGCCGCGACATTGGAGCAATTGTCGGTGAGCCGTGAGCGCAACCGTCTGGCGCGTGAACTGCACGATACGCTGGCCCACACCCTGAGTGGGCTGGCGGTGCAACTCGACGCCCTGGCGACTCTCTGGCAACCGCTGCCGCCCAAAGCCGAACGTATGTTGGAACACGCGCTGGCGACGACGCGCGACGGGCTAAATGAGACGCGCCGCGCCCTGCAAGACTTGCGCGCGACGCCGCTGCAAGACCTGGGCCTGGCGTTGGCGCTGAAGCACCTGGCGCAGAGCTTTACCGAACGCTGGGAACTCCCACTACACGTGGACATTCAGGACGATCTGGGGACTCTCGCGCCGGAGATAGAGCAGGCGTACTATCGCGTCGCGCAGGAGGCGCTGGACAACATCGCCCGGCACGCCCAAGCGCGCGCCGCGACGCTGACCCTCGCGCGGGAGGCCGGGCGTCTGACGTTGATGGTCAGCGACGACGGACGGGGCATCACCTCAGACGCCGACTTAAGCGCCGACCATTTTGGCATCCAGGGTATGCGCGAGCGCGCGGCCCTCATCGGCGGAACATTGGACATCGTAGCGCGTCCGGGGCAAGGGACGACGTTGAAGCTGGCGACTGAAACGTGAAATGTGAAACGTAAAACGTAATTCGTAAAACGCGAGTTCTGTGCAGTAAATTTTTACGTTTTACGCTTTACGTTTTACATCAGGAGAGAGTATGATCCGTGTGCTGATTTGCGACGACCAATGGATTGTGTGCGAGGGGCTGGAAGCGATTTTGGACGCCGACCTGGAGATCGAGGTGGCGGGCATCGCGCACGATGGGGCGGAGGCGCTGGACAAAGTCGCGGCGACGCACCCGGATGTGGTGTTGATGGACTTGAAAATGCCGATTATGAACGGCGTGCAAGCCACCCGCAAGATCGTCGAGCAGTATCCGCAGGTCAAAGTGCTCGTGCTGACCACCTACGGCGACGATGAATGGCTGTTCGACGCCGTGCGCAGCGGCGCGGTGGGCTACCTGCTCAAGGGCGCGCCGCGCGCGAACCTGATCGCGGCGGTCAAAGGCGCGGCGGCCGGCGAGTCGCACATTGATCCCGCCGTCGCCGGGAAGCTGCTAGGGCACATCGCCCGGCAGGGCGCGCCGGCGGTGGATTCCACGCTGCTGGACGCGCTCAGCGACCGCGAGCTGGAGATCCTGCGCCTGGTCGCGCGCGGCCTGAGCAACGCGGAAATCGCCACGCACTTGTTTCTCTCGCCGGGGACCGTGCGCAACTACGTCAGCGCCATCCTCACCAAGCTAAACGTGACCGATCGTACCCAGGCCGCGGTGTTGGCGTTACGGCACGGGTTGGAGTGATGTCGTGATGATCCGCGAATATAGGTCAAAGTGATGTTTTCCTTTCAAGATCAATCGCCACCACCTCAAAATCCACGATCCCCGGCACAGTCACGATGAGAGATCCACTTTCCTCCACAATCGGCGGTGTATCCCCGGATTTCAACAGACGTACCTGACCGACGCGGACGCCTTCCGGCAGGCGCACACGCACTTCCTGCGCGCCTACGGGCAACAACTCGCGGAAAGGGCCGCGCATCATCAGCGGGTTGGTGAGGTTGACCAGATGGACGGTCAGCGAATGTGGCTGCCGCCAGATGGTGACGTCCAGCACACCCGGCCCGGCGACAGTGACCGGTGGCGCTTCGTCGCCCATCGCCCACTGCACGGCATTGCGCAGCAGCAGGCCGTGATCCGCGTTGAGCACTTCCCAGAAGATACGGTCAATGTCCCACGGGAAATAGACGACGCGACTCTGTGTCGCGCCGCGCCCCGCGCCAATCTGACGACAATAGACGCCGGGAATGTCCGTGTGCGGCTGGCGCGGGTAGACTTCCTCCATCGGCAGATCGGGGTACGGCGGGACGAGGGTGAGCGGCGGCGCGTAGGCCGGGGTGATAGCCTCCACGGGGACGTGATAGCCGCCGTAGATGAAGCGCCCGGCGTCTTCCAGGCCGGCCAGCCACGCGGGCGCGATCTCGGACGCGGGTTCGGGGTTGAGATAGGCGTTCTTCAGCGGCCCTTCCGCCGGGCCGGTCGCCCGCACGCCGAAGAGGTCGCCCAGGCCGAAATCCGTCCGCCGCGTCCCCCACTCGTCGTAGAGCGAGGTCTCATACGTGGCGATGAGGCTGCCGCCCCGTTCCACGAAGGCGCGCAAGTGAGCACATTGCGCGTCGGAGAATGCGGCGACGTTGGGCAGGATCAGTGTCTTGAACGGCGCGAGGTGTTCGGCGTCCAACAAGCTATCGTGAACCATCTCGAAGGGGATGCGCGCCTCGATAAGCGCCTGGTAGACGCCCAGAATCGGGGCTTCGACGGTCTGCTGCGCCTGCTCGCCGCCATAAAAGGCTGCCGTCTGCTGCGAATAGACCACCGCCACGCGCGCCAGCGGCGTTTGGTCGCGCAGGTAACGCTCGTTGCGCTTGTGCCAAGTGAAGATGTCCTCCACCACGGAGAGCCAGCGGCGGTCGTGGACTTGCCCGCAGAACTTGGTGAACCAGGGCCGCATCCCGTTGGCGATGGCGCTGGCGGCCCACACGCGCAGTTCAGCCTCGCTTTGGACGGAATCCTTCCAGCGGTAATGCTCTTCCAGCCCCACACTAAACATCCCGCCGATGGGTTTGCGCCCATAGGCCGCGCGGAACTCTTTGGCGTTCTTGCCGCCGGCCCACGGCGGGGTGATGCCGCTGCGCCCTTGCCGGTCAGCGATGAGCAGCGGCGTGAGGCTGCTCAGGCGCACCATATCCAGGTCGCTGAGCGCGCCGCCGCCGGAGTTGGGGATGTAGCACGCGCGCGGGTTGATCGCGCGAAGCGCGCCATCCCAGACGCGACACAGCTCGAAGAGGCGCTCCTCCCGCCAGAGCAGGTACGCACGCCAGGCCGCGTCGCGTGGATCGCGGGTGCGGGGCAAGTCCAGGCCCGTCGCCGCGCGGAACGCCGTCCGGCAATGTTCGCAGTAGCACATCCCGTGCCCCGCCCACCGGTTGCTGAAAATCGCGTCCACCTGATAACGGCGCATAATCTCGCGGTGAACTTCGGTCATAAACTCGAAGTTGTACGGGCCGAGCGCGCACGTCACCCACACGCCGGGCATTGACCAGTGGGGACGCGGGTTGCCGTCGACATCGATGGCGAGCCATTCGGGATGCGCAGCGGCGGCATCAGCGTGAACCGCGTGCGGATCAGTGCGCGCCAGGACGACCATATCCAGCGCGCGGCATCCGGCGACCAACTCGCCGAACGGGTCGGTATCCCCCAACCACGCGCTGCGATGATGCAGCGGAATATCGGTGGGATAGTAGGCCACGTAGCCGCCCGCACTCAGGCACGCGCCGTCGGCGTGGACGCGGCGGAAGTAATCGAGCCAGAAGTCCACGTCGAAACTGCCGGGATCGTTCTCCGCCAGCGTCAATTGCGCCCAGCGCATTGGTTTGTCGAACCAGTCTTCATTGTTTGTCGTCATCACAACCTCCATCACAGACCCTGGCGAAGGTTAGGAAACCTTCGCAAGGTTTTAGAATGCTGTACTGAAACCGAGGAGCGCCACCGTCAAAACGACCAGGCTGATGAGCATACTCGCCGAGATGAGCATCGCCGCCAACCGGGGGTTGAGGCCCTGTTCAACCGAATAGAGCAGCGACGAGAGCGCGCAAGGCATCAGCGGAAAGAGGAACATCACCGCGCGCAGCGGGCCGCGATAGGGCAGCAGCCACAGCACCAACAGCGCGATGAGCGCACCCACGATGTAGCGATAGACCATATTCACCGCCACCACTTTACGCTCCTGCCGCGAGATGTCCAGTTCGAGATAGATGCCCAGGCCGAGCAGCATCAACGGGGAGTTGACCGCCGCCAGCGCGTTGACCAGGTCGGCGGGCAGTCCCCGCAACGGAATATTGCCGATATTCAGCAACAAGCCGACTACAAAAGCGTGCATCGGAAAGAACAGCAGCACCTTCTTGACGGCATCCATCGTCTTGAAGTGTCCGTTTGTCGCATAACGGAAGGAGATGTAGTATCCGACGCCGAAGATGGCGATGGCGTTCCCCAAATCGCAAATGGCCGTGGCCTGGATGCCAGGATCGCCGTAGACGGCTTCGATGAAGGGATAGAGCAGCGATCCCATAAAGCCGCACGACGCCACCATAAACGTCCCCGTATCGCGCTGCGGGAGATGCAGCCAACGGGCCGGATAACGGCTGAACAAGCACATCACGACGCCCACAAAGAGCAGCGTCAGAGGAAGCAGCAACAGATGCCATGAGAGTGGCGTGTTCATCACGGCCTTCAGGTTCATCATCGGCAGCGTGAGATAAAGGACGAGACGGTTGAGGATGCGCCCATCGTCCCGCGAGACCACGCCGAGCTTCTTGATGAGATAGCCGACGGCGATCAGGAGCAGGTTGACAAGAACTTTGTTAGTTATGGTTGGGTCAGGCATGTGATTTTGCGAACTGATCCAGCGGCGGCTGCAAATCCGGCGGTAACGGCGATTTGTAGGTCAGCCCCACCATCCGCGCGTCGAAATCCGCCCGCACCTGCGCCAGCGATTCCGGCTGCGTGAGCAGATCGATGACCGTGGCCGCCATCACCTTCGCGGCGAAGAGCGTGGACTTGTGCCCGATGCTCGTCCCGCTGACGGCGGTGTTTTGCCAGGAGTGGCCCGGCGACCCCACGATGAACTGCGCGGTGTTGAACTCGACCGTCGGCGTGATCCACGAGACCTCGGCGACATCGGTGGAGCCGCCGCCGCCCTTGCGCTCCGCGCCGTAGGGGTCGTAGATGTGCGGGTTGATGTCCACGTCCGCCAGCTCGAGCGCGTTAGGCAACAGACTGCGCCGCAACCCGGAGAGCTTTTCCTCGACGGGGATACTCTTCCCCAACTCGCGCGCGAACGTTAGTTCCTCTTCTGTGTAGACCGGCGCGCCGACTTCGCGCATGTTGGCGACGATCATCTCTGCAAGTGGGCCGTTCGCAATCGTCTGGTGCGCGCCCGCCTGGAAACGGACGGTGTGCGTCGTGCCCACCATCATGTCCGCACCGTCGGCGATGCGCAGGACGCGCGCGTAGTACTGGTCCACCAGATCGCGGGTGGGCGCGCGGACGTAGTACCAACTGCGTGCGTAGGCCGGGACGACATTGGGTTCGTGCCCACCCTCTTCGATGACGTAGTGGATGCGCGCTTCCTGGACGACGTGCTCGCGCATGTAGTTCACGCCGATGTTCATCAGCTCGACCGCATCCAACGCGCTGATGCCCTGTTCCGGCGATCCGGCGGCGTGGCTAGCGCGGCCAAAGAACTCGAATTTCGCGCTATTCATCGCGTTCCCATGCCCCATAAAGACCGTGTTCGCCGAGCCGGGATGATGTCCCAGGCAGGCGTCCAGCCCGTCGAAGACGCCATCGCGCACCATAAAGACCTTGCCGATCAACGTCTCTTCGGCGGGACAGCCAAAGCACTTGATCGTGCCGGGCAGCCCGTTGGCGTCCATCGCTGCCTTGACCGCGAGCGCCGCACCGAGCGCCGTCGCCGCGTAGCTGCAATGCCCGCAGCCGTGCCCCGCCCCACCCTCGACCGCCGGCGCGCGGTACGGGACCGCCTGCTGCGAAAGCCCCGGCAGCGCGTCCAGTTCCGCCATCACGCCGATGACGGGCGTAGCAGACACGCCTGGACTGCCGACGCCATACGTCGCCACGAACGCCGTCGGCATCCCCGCGACGCCGCGTTCGACGGTGAAGCCGTGCGCTTCCAGGATGTCGGCCAGCAACGCGCCCGTCTGGTGCTCCTGCAAGCCCACTTCGGCCCACGCCCACGCCTTTTGATGCGCGTCTACGATGAGGTCGCGGTGCGCGTCGATCCAGTCGATAACCACTTGTTTATACTCTGCTGTCATCTTCCACCTCACAAAATAGTCGGATTGTAGGGCGATTTGACAAATCGCCCTACAATCCACTCACACAAACCCCATCGCCCTCAGATTCTCGATGCTCGCCCGGATGCTCTCCATCGGCGGCAAATCGCGGGCGTTGTCCTGTTCGACGATGAACCAGTCCGCGCCGCAGCGCGCGCCGGCCTCGATAGCGCCCTTGATGTTGACGATGCCGGTTCCCACCTCGGTCCAGGCATTACGGAAGTCCGCCGAGTAGATGTCCTTGATGTGGATGAGCGGGCAGCGGCCTTTGAACGCCTCGATGTGCTGGACGGGGTCCGCGCCGCCGAAATGCACCCACGCCACGTCAATCTCCGCCTTCACCAGGTCGGGGTCGGTGTTGGCGAAGAGGATGTCAATGCCGCGCTCGCCGTCGAAGACGCCGCGAAATTCGTGATCGTGGTTGTGGTAGCAGAGCGTGAGGCCGTTCGCCTTCAGCTTCGCGCCCGCGCGGTTGAAGAAGTCCGCGTAGGCCAACACCTGCTCGCGTGAGTCGCACGGCGCCCAGAAGGTGACGAGGTAGCGGCAGCCGTAGATGTGCGCTTCTTCGATGAGGCCATCCAGCTTGTCCATATCCTGCGGATGCAGCACCGTGCCGTAGCTGAAGGTCTGCAAGCCCAGGTCGTCGAGTCGCCGCTTCGTCTCGACGTGGGACAGCCCGGCTTGCTTTGCCAGGTCGGGGCCGAATTCGAGGCCCTGGTAGCCCATCGCCGCCACTTGCGCCAGCGCGCCCCACACGTCCGCGACCACTTCATCGCGGATGATACCCGTAATCAATGCTATGTTCACTTTCATCGTTATCCTCCTTGTATTTTTGACAGGATTAACAGGATTTGATTTCTCATCTTGTGAATCCTGTCCAAAGGGAAAAATTAGTCAGAGAGTTCCACATCGGCCACAAAAGGGAGCACGGCCTCAAGCCAGGCATCGGGACATTCCTCTTGCGGGACGTGGCCGCAGTTAGGGATGACGGCTAATTGTGCGCCGGGCAACTCTTCGGCCAGGCGCACGCTTTGCGCGGTGGGCACGATGCGGTCGTCGTCGCCGGTGATGACGAGGATCGGCAGCGCCAGTTCAGCGAAGCGTGCGGTCAAGTCAGGAGAGCGACTGGCGCGCGTCAGTTCCCACAGGGCGCGGTCCCAGTTCTCCACGCGCAGGGGGCGGGTGTAGTTCTCCCAATAATCGGGCGGCATTTTGGCGGGATCGTGCCACGCGGACATGCCGAAGTCGTAGCCCCAGTTCTGAATCTGCCGCGCGATCAGCGGGCCAATGCGCCGCATCTGGGGCGTATCGAAGAGCCTGCGCAGCGCGCCGAAGCGGTTGCCGCCGGTATAGATCGCCGCGTCCACCAGCACCAGCGCCGACACGCGCTCCGGATGCGCCAACGCCGTCGCCAGCGCCACTGTCCCGCCGGCCGAGTTGCCGATCAGCACGGCGCGTTCGATGCCCAGCGCGTCCATCAGGCCAATCGTGCAAGCGATTTGCGCTTCCGGCGTGTAGGGGTTGGCGTCGCGTTCCCACGTGAGCGGGCGCTCGGTCAAGCCGAATGCCGGGCGGTCGAAGGCGATCACGCGGGCGTGTTCCGCTAATGCAGGCGTTACCCACGTCCACGAGTACGTGTTGGAGGCAAAGCCGTGCAGGAGCAGTACATCCGGCCCGCGCGTCCCCTGCATTTTGTAGTGCACCGTCAGCTCGGCGAGTTCGATGAATTGGCTGTCCGGGTCGGCGAGGTCTGCCGGCGGGACAACGCCTTCCAGCGGCGGTACAGGGATCAGGTAGGGGCCAACGAGCAGCAAGAACAAGATAACACCGAGAATCCATAGAGCAATTTTAGCACCTTTGCGCATCGTGCTTCCTTTGTGCAAACAATGATTTACTGAAGTCTGCTGCCCATTATAATCGTGATACGGGGCAATACCAAACCGGCGGTCGGTGTAGGGGCGATGTATCTCCAACAAAGTGTCTGGTTATGAAAATCAATAATAATCCGGTAATTGCATAGGCCGGGGAAACCGGCCAAAGCCGGCGCGTACACGTACACACCGACTTCAGTCGGGAGAACCACGATACACCCATTACCGAACCAGACCTGGCGCAGGGGATGCATCGCCCTGCTTGAATTTATGCACGGTACAGATACAATTCAGGACATGATTTACAATAGCTTTGCGATTTTCCAGGGGGGTTTCCGATGCCAAACAAACAAGACATAGCCATTATTCGTGACTTAGCCACCCGCGTGGCCGAAATCGCGGCGCTGCCGGTGCAGGAAGAGAAGCGCGCCCTATGGCGGCAACTCAACGCGCTCAAGCCATCCCGCCCGATGGTGATGATTGACCAGGTTTGCTGGAATGAGATGAATATCAATGATGAACTGACCCTACGCTGTGAAGACCCAGAGTGTCGCGGCTACGAGGACTTCCTGCGGCGCACACTCTACCAGTGGCGGCATTTCCCGGTGGATATGGTGGTGGAGCCGTTCATCCGCGTCCCCAAGGCAATCACGAACACCGGCTTCGGGATCGCCGTCCACGAAGATACCATCCCCACCGATCCGCAAAACGACGTCGTCGCGCACCGGTATGAGAACCAGTTCAAGAAAATGGACGATCTACAAAAGGTGCAGATGCCGCAGATCAGCCACGATCCCGCCGAGACAGAACGCCGCCTGGCCGTGGCGCACGAACTGTTCGACGGGCTGCTGGAAGTGCGCGCGTGGGGCGCGGACCCGTACCTTTCGTTGTGGGATCCCATTGCCACATGGATGGGCGTAGAAAACGTGCTATACACGCTGATGGATCAGCCCGATCTGATGCACGGGCTGGTGGGACGGATGACGGAAGGCTACCTGGGGATGCTGGATCAGTTGGAGAGCCAGGGGTTGTTGTGCGGCCCGCAAAGCCTGATCCATTGCACGGGCGCGTACACCGACGAGTTACCCGCCCCCGGCTACGACCCGGCGCGGCCCCGCACGAAAGATATGTGGATGTTCGGCCTGGCACAGATGTTCGCTGCCGTGTCACCGCGGATGTTCAAAGAATACGAGGTGGACTACGCCAGCCGCATCTGCGAGCGATTTGGCCTGGTGTACTACGGCTGCTGCGATCCGCTCGACAAGAAAATGGCCCAGGTGCGCATGATCCCCAACGTCCGCAAGGTTTCGATGAGTCCGTGGGTGGATCAGGAACGCGGCGCGGCGGAGATCGGGCGAGACTACGTGTTCTCGCGCAAGCCGAACCCGGCGCTGCTCGCCTGGGACACGTTCGACGCCGAAGCCGTGCGCGCGGATTTGACGGCGACACGCGACATCTGCGCCCGGCACGGTTGCCCGCTGGAACTCATCCAGAAGGACATCAGCACGGTGCGCTACCAGCCTCAGCGGCTGTTCGAGTGGGCGGAGATTGCGATGGAGGTGGTTGAGGGGTAACATGGATCACAGAAGGGGCAGAGCGAAATCTTCCTTCAACAACAGCGCATCCAAATTATCAATCAGCCGATTCACAGCCTGAATCAATGTCGGATCCTCTGTTGCCGCTAGTCGGAGAACCTCCTCGACATGCTCACGCATCGCCGGAGGCCGCTTGGCGCAACGTTCCGTGGCGACCTCCAGCAAGCGTTTCTCGCCAGGATGCGGTATGGCATTGAGAGCAAAGAGCACGTCAAAATAGCTCGCCAACAACGCCGCCACGCGATGATTGACGCTGACAAGATCACGCCGTTGGATTGCCTTTTCGATCTGGTGCAGATAAGCCGGGATCACGTCGCGCAAGATCGGGTAATTTTTGGCGATCACGGCCCGTCGCAATGGCTCTGGATAAGGACATTGGCACCGTGCTTGCAAGCGGGCAAACCAGACATGGCGATCATACAACGGCAGCGAATTCCGCACCGTGTTCCAAAAACACGTCGTATAGCCGACGCTGGCCTGGTGGTGAACGAGTACCCGTTCGATTTGCTCCGTAATCCAGGCGGTGTCCCAGTAAATCACGTCCACTTCGATGCCGGTTGGCCCGTCGATCAACTCATCGCCCAGGTCCCAGAATTGCAGGTTCAGGTCGGCGCGACTAGACCCTCGCTGCGCCACAATCGCTTCACGCGCGGGCAGTGGAATGACGGATGTGGTGTAGACATACAGATCAATGTCCGAACTGGCATCCGCCATCTGTGACGCGAGAGAGCCGCCCACAGCAACGGCTTCGACGTGCGGAAAGGCGCTGAAGGCTGAAGCCAATTCGCGCGCCAAGGTCAGATGTTTTGTGCTCTTCCAGCCTGGCCCAGGTTGGCCGCTGTCAATCATCGATTCGACAATGTCCACAAATCACGCACCAGAAAAGTTTGGAAATCCTGAATTACACCCCGCAAACGCACATCCTCCATCATAACTGGACGTGGATCGACATAGTACACCCCATCCAAGCGGTTCAGTGCGACTGTATATCCCAGGAAATGATTGGTTTTGAACGTAGAATTGACGCCGAAGATACTATTACCATACTGCGCGCGCTGTACATCGTGCAGAAAAATAGCAATAACGGGAATGTCCCTGCCCAACAGTTGCGTCAACATATACTTGTCGAGAAAAACTTTGTCAATCCGGTCTTTGCTGGTCGTCTTGACTGAACCGACAACTTCAGCAGGATGAATGAAGCTGGTTTCGCTGGCGATCACGACTTTGTCCTGTGAAAACACCAAATCCAACTCTTAGGACATCGTGTACTCTGGATGTCCCGGCAGTGGGATGTTGATGCTGCGCGATTCACATGTAAGGCCAACTTCTCGAATCAGCAGCTTGACCAAGTTCTCAAAAAGCTGGCCCACCCGTTTGCGCGACTGGTTGGGATTTATGAAAGAGTCGCCGATACAACCAACGCTTTGCTGTAGCGTGTAGACGATCCGATTAATCTCGCCAGACTGCAAATAGTCTTCCCTGGCTCTGTGTTCTGCGATAGCTCCGCGATATTTCCTGAGATCAGCAAGAAAAACCGCCCATCGCTCAAAGGCATCCTTGAAGGTCTTCCGATCTTCAAAGAACAACTCGACGTTCAGAGGACGAGTGATTCTGTGCGCATAGTCCTCATCATATTGATAAAAGATGTACTCCGGCGCTTTTGGAGAAACAATGCGAGTCGGGCGTGTTTGTTCGCAAAAACTGAGGAAGGCGTCACAAAGCTGGAAATAATCCTCCAATGCGCGAAAAGCTGTTGTATCCATCACCGAAGCTTGCAAATCCAACAAAATCGTATCCGTCATCGTATAGACTTCCTTCGTTTTGCGTTTTCCAAATCATAAGCAATCCACTTTTCGACAGGCCAATTCTCCACACGCTCGATCCTATCCGCCGCCCACTGGCAATATTCGATATTTTGATCGCAGCCTTTCCACAGCCGTCCAAGCTGCTCGGCAACCACAACCGTTGTTCCCGAACCGAGGAAAGGGTCAATAACCAGATCGCCCGGATTCGACGCTGCCAGAACCAGCTTCCGCAAGAGTTCTTCCGGCTTTTGAGTGGGATGCGGCGTCGTTTCCGACATACTATTGTTTACCGTCGGCAGTTCAATCACGTCACGCGGTTTAGCGCCGCGTGGATCGGGTTGCCAGATATAGTCTTTTCCGTTGCCGTACTGGCTAGTCTCTGCCTGAGGATGTTCAGGGTATTTCAACGTGTGGTTGCCGTAAGGAATACGCACATCATCTATATTCATCACAAACGTTTTGCTCTTACGGAAGTGCAAAATGCTTTCGTGAGAACGTCCCCAATCCTGACTCAAGTTGGCTTTGTTTTTGTAATGCCACACCAACCACCGGCAGCCGCGAAAGAATTTCATCGCCGGTAGTTTGATGTCGGCCAGAATCTCGGAAAAACCACAGACGTACAAAGCGCCGGTCGGCTTCAAGACCCGCGAGGCTTGTTCTATCTACTGGATTGACCACGTCACATACGCCTGCTGTGACTCGAAGCTATCCCATTCTGCTTTTTTGATATTGTAGGGTGGATCGGCAAAAACCAGGTCAACTGACTCGGACGGCAAGGAACGTAGCCACGCAATCGCGTCGCCGACCCAAATTTCGCCATGAGGATGACGATAGAACAAAGCCGGTTTTTGAGATACCTGAGTCGCATCCGTAACCTCTTTGAACTCGCCACGCAACAAAGGCTGTCCAAAGAACAACGGGATTTGCGTCACACGCTGATAGGTTGCAGAAGGTTCTGCCACCACGTTTGCGTTCGTTTCGTTTACTTCTGTCATCACGCTACAACAACCAGCCCTTTTCTTGTTGGGCGAATTGACGATTTACCCAACGGTCACATTGTACCTCATTCCAGAGGTAAGCCAAAGGTGACAAAAAATAGACACGGGAAGGTCCCCGCGCCTCAAAATGCCGCTAGTGGATTATACGCTCATCGGTAGCTGGGGCGGGTGCTCGATGGAGTGTCCTTGAAGCCAGGTTTCGGCGCCCATGTGCTTTAGCAAGTCCACGCCTTGTTCCCACAAGGCGTTTTTTTCTGCTATGGCGTCTGTCCGGTGTGCAAGAGCTAAAAGACAAGCCGCTTGATCAAGGAGACGCCCATGCTTTTGCGCCAATGCGAGGGCTTGTTGAAGCGTTGCGCGGCTTTCTGCGGGTGTTTGGTAGTTGGCGAGGCAGCGCAGCGCCACGATATGCAATCGGGTAGAGTTGTTAAGTTCTGCCAGTTCTTCTGCTTTGCGGAGAAGCGCCAGGGCATGTTCTCGCTGGCCCAACGCTGCGTAGCTGCGGCTCAGGTTGACGTAGGCGTTGCCTATGTCAATGTGGGTTGCGTTGCTATCCATAGCCAGGCATGTTTCGAGATCGTCGCGCGCGGCTTCATAGTCCCCCAGGTGGAATTGGATATGGCCGCGAATGGCTGTGGCGCCCGCAGCTTCGCGGCGTTCACCTAACTCAATCGCCAGTTCCAGGTGACGTTCATTGTAGTGCAGGGCCTGTTGAAGCTGCCCACGGGCCAGATAGACGACGGCCAACATGCGGATTGCCTTGAGCAGACGCCAGTGGGTATTGAGTTCCTCTGTCGTGTTGACGCACTGAAGCAACACTTTCTCCGCTTCTGCAAATTCCCCCATACTCCAATAGACGGTTCCCAGATTGCCCAGGAGCGATGCCTGCGTGAAGACGTCGCCGTCCTGGGTATACAGAGCGTGCGCTTTCTGCAGGTTGCGTATGGATTCGGTATATTCATCCCGCCGCCAGTGGATAATGCCGCTGAGATTGTACAGGTCGGCGCGCGTCGCCGGGTCGGCGCGCGGCGCTGCCTCAAGCGCGGCGATGGCGCGATGCATTGCCGTGAGGACGCGCGTCGTGTGTTCTTTTGCGGAGGAAGAAGGGTCTTTGAGCCACAGTGTCTTGGCGATCATCACGGCTTTTTCCCACGCCGGGATGTCAGCTTGCGTTTCGATTTCCCGTGCAATGGCTTCCAGCTCACGCAGTTCTTCCTCCGCCTGTTCTGCAAGGCCCAGTGCTCTGTAGACGTTGATGGTGGTCTCGAAGGCTGACATCAACGCTTCGAGATCGTTGTGTTTGCGGGCGATGGCGGCGGCTTGTTTGGCGGTATTGGCTGCCTGCTGGTAACTCCCTATCTGGAACAGGAGGCTTGCCAGGTAGGATTGGAATTTTGCTTCCAGGTCGAATCTTGCCAGTTGTTTGGCGGTCTGGATGGCGAAGCCTATTTCCGTTTGCCAGATGTCCCGGTATCCCCATTTCGCGGGCCATGGGTGCAGCGCAGCGATCAGAGCGAGAGCGTGCGCGTGCATTGCGGGATAGCGCCGCGCCTGGTGCAGCAAGGCCACGAAACTGTTGAGGTGCTGGATGATTTCCGCCGGTGGATGCTCGCCAGACTGGACGTAGTGTATCGCCCAGGTGAGTTGATGCTGTAATTGGGCTTCGTAGTAGGCGGCCCAGCGTTGACGCTCGGTCTGTTGATAAGCAAGGTTAGAGGTCAACGCCATTGTGGACGCGGTCATCGGCATTGTTTCCCCAATGGTTGAGAATCTCGCTTTGCAGGAACGTCGCCGTCAGGCGGTGTAGACGGTAGAGCGGATTCTGAACGTCGCCGGCGGTTTCGAGGAGCGAGTAATCGAGCAATTGACTCAGCGCCTGTTCGAATACAGGCGCGGGAAGGTGACTGTTCCCATAAATCCACGCGGTATCTTCACCGTCGGGAGAAACGGGCAACATCGCGAGCAGGAGTTGGCGCGCCGGGTCTGTCAGAAGCTGCCAGGTACGCCAGTAAATGTAGGTGTAAACGGCTTCTGTATGGCGGTCGGTGGGGCGCGCGAGGCTGGCGAGGATATGCGCCAGCGGAAGGCAGCGCATTTGCGCGGCGACCAGCTTCAGGGCCAGGGGAAGTCCCCCAATGGCGTTGTAGATTTGGCGCATACTCGCATCGGCCAAGGCGCTCCGGTTCCCCCGGCGTTCGAGTTCGCTGGCGATGAGGGCCTGACTGTGCGCGAAGGAGAGTTCCGGCACCGGGAGACAATGAACATAAGGGAAGTGTTGCAGTGTGTGGCGGCTGGTGAACAGGAAGCGGCTGGTCCCGGCCAACGGACGTAGCGCCGGCAGCAACTGTTCGCTGTCGGCGAGGGTTTCCAGGTTATCAACGACGATCAAATGCGGTTTGTGATCCAGGAGGGGCTTCAGGCGCGCCAGCTTCTCCTGGGTTGATAAACCCGCGAGGTGCTCCTGACCCAATTGGCGCGCCAACCGGGCGACGATGTCAGCCAGTGAGCGCACGGGATTATCCAGGGTCACTAACGCGCCGCGCTCGTCGAGGCGCTCGTGGCGGGCGCTGATCCAGGCGACGCCGCCCAGCTCAGTTTGCCCGATCAGGTGATGCGCTGTGGCTTGCGCGAGTGTGGTTTTGCCAATGCCGCCGATGCCCTCGATGCTGATCAGAGCGGGGCCGTTTTCTTGTGTGAGCAGCGCCGTCAGGTGCGCGGAAAGGGGTTCCACACCGAAGAGTTGCGCATAATCCGGTAAGGGCAAGTGCATGTGCAGGCGGTGGTTAATCTGCGCCTGGTGCGCGCGCGCTTCGGTTTGCCGCAGCAGGTCAGTCAGCAGCTCAATGCCGGTGTTGACGCGCCGGCGGAACTGCCGGGGGACGACGTGGGCCGCGCTCGCCCATTCATCTGGGCTGATGGCGACGGAGGCCAGATAGCGGTGGCAGAGCGCGCTCCAGGCCTCAAGCTCCGTATTGCCGTGACGGAAGTCCTCCGCTATCGCGGTGTATAGCTCCTGGCGCGAGGCCGATGCCGGGTCTACGGTGAGCAGGCCCTCGATTTTGCGGTAGCGTTGCAGTTCCCCGGTCGCTAACTCCAGTACATGTTGGTGCAGGTCAATGTCTCTTTCAATCGGCGAATTGTGACTTGTGTCGTCCAGGAAATGGAGCGTATACAGTTCGGCAGGCGGGTCTTGCGCCTGACGCCAGGCGCGCAGGGCTTGTTCAACAAGCGGGGGCGTGAGGACGCTGAGTTCCATATTGGTCTGGTTCTGGTCCGTTTTTTGTCCGGAATAGGTCGCAACTGACAATCAGGTATGGTATTCTGTAACTGGTGTTAATTTTATCATTGAGCAGCGAATGAGCAAGTTTGTGCGCCGTGGTCTCTGGACTTGACACGTGGCCTGCCGGTGGCGGGGGCGTTACGGCTGCGCAACGTCCGCACGTGGGCTATTGAACGGCACTTGCGGTGTGGGAATGGGGACAGGAGGAGTTATAGGGATGATGAAAAAATGGGATGAGTTTTGAGATTTATGTCTGTGATGGCGGAAAGAGAAGCGCAAGGTATGTTTAATAGCATAGTAAGGATTGCAAGAGACAATCCCAATATTTGAGCCAGAAATGGCACGATTCCCAAATTTATACCCAGGAGGACTTGGAAATGAAGAAACTATCGGTGCGAATACGTAAAGTCAATTTCAAACTGGCACAAAGTTTGATAACTATAGGATTGCTAATAACAATACTTATAGGTCATGCAGCTTGGGGGCAACAAGGAGTCAATGCGGCTAATTCTATAGATGAATCTGACTTCGAACGACAAGATTTGCGCACACGCTATGCCAAGGTCTTTCAGCGTTCAGATGGCAGTGGATATGCAGTTGTGTATATGCGCCCAATCCATTTTCAGGCTCAGGATGGCAGTTGGCAAGAATATGACAACCACCTGTTGCCAGACGAAACGGGAATTTTCTGGCGTAACCGTGCCGGGGATTTTCAAATCACATTTGGCAAAGAATTGGCCTCTTTCCGTCGGACTGACATATCGCGTATGTCCAATGCACCTAAAGGATCTCTTATCCCGATTGGAGTTACAACACATAATGTAAGTATAGGATTCCAACCTTTGAATGTTGCATCAGTTGAAGCTCAAGTAGAGGAAACGAGCATTGTATATCCAGGAATCTATCCTGGTGTGGATTTACGCTACACAGTAGATAATGATCTGCTTAAGGAGGATCTGATTTTCCATCGCCGGCCATCCCAGACACAAATTTCATTTCTGGTAACTTCTGGGAGCAAATTACTTACATTGCAAGATGATGGACGGATAAGCGTAGAATGCACAGAAGAATGTCTTTCCATTATGCCACCTTACATGCAAGATGCGGCAGGTGCAATATCTGAAGACATTCAGGTTGAATTGGAATATGTGCAAAACGGATATTATATCTTAACCTACACGCTAGACATGACATGGCTAAATAACCCGAAAAGGAAATTTCCAGTAGTTTTAGATCCTACAGTCATTGCAGGCAGTGGATACAGTACCTATGTTCAAGAAGGTTTCCCCACTGTGGCGCGATGTAACGCCAATACCTTTGTTGCCGTGGGATACGATCCGGGCAACGTGGGGCAAAAGCGCACGCGGGGGTTTTTCCACTTATCTTTGCCGACTTTACCTGCGGGGAGTACGATTACTTCGGCGACGTTCCGCGCTTATCAGTATTACTATGAGTACAGCAACGGTTACACGGCGAATATTTACCGCGTGACGTCTGATTGGGCTAATCCGCAGACTTGTGGTGCAGGCATAAATGTATGGACATGGAATAACCCGCCGGGGATTGATTGGAGTACAATTTATGGCAGTAGTAATATACCACGAGGTAAAATATGGGGAGAGTGGGCTATCACTGGACTTATGCAGCAGTGGTATAGTGGCGTTCCCAACCAAGGTCTTGCCGTGGTTGCCAGTCCAGAAACTGCACGTGGGTCTTATTTCTGCTCCAGTATAGCCTATGCTGATGGACAGTGTGGAGTTCCAGATCCACAGAATTACCGTCCCTATGCTGTGATTGACTATGTCGCCAGCTTTTCGATCTCTGGTCGGATTGTTGATAGTGGCGGTTTTCCGGTCGCCGGGGTGACAGTCTCCAACGGTGCGGGAAAGACGGCAACAACTGATAGTAATGGTAATTATACGCTTACCGATGTAGCGGCCGGAAACTATATGCTTACGCCGAGCAAAAGCGATTACGCCTTTTCACCTGCCTCACGTTCTGTGAATGTACCTCCTGATGCAACGGGGCAGGATTTTACTGTGACGAATCGTTATGCAATTTCTGGCTATGTGACAGATGGACAGGGAAATCCAATAGCTGATGTGCCAATTTCCTGCATTGGTTTGTACGGGATTAAGACGGTTAATACGAATAGCAGTGGTTTTTATGTATGTGGCGAGCTGAAAGCCAGTCTTTATTTACTCAGAGCGCCGGAAGGTTCACCATACGCGCTGTCACCTTCAGCTAGAATTTTGCTTATTCCGCCCAGCCGCGCTAGCCAGGATTTCAGTACAACGCCGCTCTATGGCTCAGTAAATGGACAAGTTACGGCGAGTAATGGGCAGGCAATAGCCAATGCTCGGGTGAGCGTCGCAGGCAAAGTAGGTACCACCAATGCCAATGGAAATTATAGCCTGACGGGACTACTGCCAGGAGAACATACCATGCGGGTTACTGCCGCCGCATATCTTGAAGCAAAGACTTCCGTTGTGATTCAAGCGAATCAGCCTACTCAACATAATGTCGCGTTGATGCCTGTGCGCGCCGATGGTTATCGTTTGCCGTGGCAAGGCGGAGTCAGTTGGTATTGTAGTCAAGGTAATAAGAGCAGTTTCTCTCATAAACCGGGAAGTTCAGGAGAATATGCATATGACTTCAGTCAAAACGGTGGACAAGATGTTGTCGCTGCCCGCGCCGGTAAAGTTGTAAAAGTTGTCAATAGCTACAACACATCCTGTTATAACTGGATCACAGGGTCATGTAGCCAACAATGTCGGAACTCGGCTAACTATGTCAAAATATTACACTCTGACGGTACAGTTTCAGTATACTTGCATCTACGCAAGGTGAGTGCGCCCCCAGTATCTGTAGGAGACTATGTTGTAAGTGGGCAAGTTGTAGGCAAAGTAGGCAATACGGGATGTAGTACGGGAGAACACCTACACTTTCAAAGAAATACATCAGAATGGAAATGGTGGTCGGTGTTTACACCGTTTTTAGATGTCGCCACGAATAATGGAGTTCCAGTATATGGTAAGTGGTATACATCAGACAATTACCAGACCTTGCTCGCTCTAGCCAATATACAAACCGACACTCAGGCGCCATTTGCGCGGGCAGAACTTATCTTGACTGGCACCCCGACATACAAGGTGCAGCTTGATGCTATTGACTATGAATCTGACACTGTAGAGGTGCGGCTGGCTCGCAGTGAAGCAGATTTACAGGCAGCGAACTGGCAACCCTTTACCGGTTCACAGACTTTGGATTGGGATTTTTACGCGGTATACGCAGAATTCCGCGATGCTGCATGGAACACCGTCGTTCACTCAGATGTCGTTGAGGCGATAGCTTTTGAACCCATTGAGCCAATGTTCAGCATTAATGCTCCGGTATGTGTCGGACAAGCCCTAGTACTGCAAAATACCACGACACCTTTCTGTGAGCAATGTGGGTGGAATTGGGATATGGGTAATGGGGTGACAAGTCAGTTAGCAGAACCACAGTACGCCTTTGAGAGTAACTATCCCATATTCAGCTATGACGCGCCGGGCACTTACACGATGACCCTGACTGTTGCTAATATTGATAGCGTAAAATCTACCGCGCAATCCATTACAGCACTGTCGTCACCTTTGCCTGATTTTGATATTCGCCGCTCAGGCGCTATGATCACTGTCGAAGCTGTGACGAAAGATGCGGCGAATTGGCTCTGGGATTTTGGGGATGGGAAAACAGCGAGCGGCACCAGTATTGCAACGCACATTTATACAGATACAACGCAAATTTATGATATCCAACTTATTGTCGAGGGGAAAAATGGCTGTTCCAGCGTTGAAACCAAATATCTATTCCCTCTCAAGCAGATATTCTTGCCGCTGGTTATCAGAGAGAATTGAGTAACAAGGTCGTAGCCCAAACATCTTCTCAACAGTTAGCAAGAATGCGAGGTTTTGCGGGCTGCTTTGCAGCCCGCAAAACTCCTACCCTTTAATCTTCTGAGGCACATTCTGGGCCGCTACACCGACAACGCCTAACGCGGTAGTTCCCCTGGAAATGCCGAAAGCCAGTTCGTCCCGCCAGTCATAGATGGCACAGGCAACGTAACTGCTTCCGGGGCAAAATGCCGTTCTCAATGCAAAGACGCAAAGTAAAGAAATACCTTTGCGTCTTTGCGTTAAAAAGGACCGAAGCGATCTACCTGAGCGTCACCTTCACCGTCACATCCTTCACCCCGGGCGCGGGCAGTGGGACGATGTTGCCCTCCACCGGCTTGCCGTCCACCACAAGCG
>DAOLUH010000040.1:0-55678 GCA_035420085.1 Anaerolineae bacterium | reverse complement strand
TCGCTGCGACGATGCGCTTGTACAACGGCTCCAACAGGGGATTCAGGGTCTCGCGGTCGAAGTAAGAAGCGATTGGCTCGTTGAGCAGGTCGTAGCCGATAACGGTCGGCTCATCGGCGTACCGTTCGGCCAGCGACGCCCACAGCGCGACCGTCAACGCCTGGCTCTCTGCGTCCTCGTAGAGGAAGGGGTAGCCCCAACTGTCGTCGATGTTATCGCCGGTTTGGCCGCCGGGCGCGCCGTGCATATCGAGGATGACGTACAACCCTTCCGCTTTGCACCATGCCACGAGGCGATCCAGGCAGTCGTAGCCCACGCCGGCTAACCGGCGGGGTTCGTCTTCGGTCACAAACAAGCGCCAGTTGAAGGAGGCGCGCACGTGGTTGAAGCCGGCCTGCTTGAGGAAGCGGACGTCTTCGTGGGTGATGAACCGCTCGTACCACGTCCGCCAAAACGCGCGCGCCGCTTCCTCGCCGATGAGTTGGCAGAGCACTTCGTTGATCAACCGTGGCGAGTTGGCTCGCCGGAAGCCCCACATGTAGCCTTCGGGCAGCAGCCAGTTGCCGATGCCGATCCCTTTCAGCAACAGCGGTTGCCCGTCGGGACCGATGATGCGTTTGCCTTCGATACTCACGAACGCAGAACTGTTGTATCGTATCGTCATATTTCCCTCCACTTCCAGCTTCATAGATTAGCCCTGTTCCTGAATAAGCCTCGGTAATGTAAGCGCAAACTGTTTCTGGTACAAATCTCGGTAGAACGGGCACGTCTCCAACAAGTCCCCGTGCGTTCCCGTTGCCAGGATACTCCCATCCTTCAAAACAACAATCTTGTCCGCGTTCTCAATTGTTGAGAGCCGGTGGGCGATGATGAGCGTGGCGCGATCGCGCATGAGCGTGGTTAGCGCGTCCTGAATCTGGCGCTCGGCGTGAGCATCCAGCGCCGAGGTGGCCTCGTCGAGGATGAGGATGCGCGGGTCCTTGAGGAACGCGCGGGCGATGGCGATGCGCTGGCGCTGTCCACCGGAAAGCCGCGCGCCGCGCTCGCCGATTTCCGTGTCGTAACCGTGATCCTGCTCACGGATGAAGCCGTCGGCGTTCGCCAGGCGCGCGGCGCGCTCAATCGCCTCGGCAGACGCCTCAGGTTGTCCGCAGGCGATGTTATCACGGATGCTCATGCCGAAAAGATAGGTCTCCTGCGGCACGATAGCGATCTGTTGGCGCAGGAATTGCAGATCGAGCGTCCTGATGTCCACTCCATCGAGCAGAATGGTTCCGGCATCCGGGTCGTAGAAGCGTGGCAGCAGTTTGGCGAGCGTAGACTTGCCCGCGCCACTTGGCCCAACCAGGGCGACGGTTTCGCCCGGCGCGACGCTGAACGAGATATTTTCCAGGATCGGCTTTTCCCCATCGTAGGAGAAGGTCACGTCGCGGAACTCGATGCGCCCGCGCACGGCGTCGAGGCTGCCGGTCGGGCGGTTTTCGACTTCGGCGGGCGTTTCGAGGATCGCCGCGATGCGCTGGTAGGCGGCGACCGCTCTGTTGATCTCGATGTAGATGCCCGACAAGGCGGCGACCGGCCCGGCGACCATCTCCGCGTAGAGGATGAAAGCGATCAGGTTGGCAGGGGTGAGGTAGCCGCCTGTCACCCGCAGCGCGCCTATCCCGATGACGACGAGCAGGAACAGCGCGTTGAGCAAACCGATGAACAGGCCGGCGGTGGTCGTCACTTTGATGTTGGCGATGGATTGGTCGAGGATGCGCTCGTTCTCATCGCGGAAGAGACCCTGCGCATAGTTCTCCAGCACAAACGCCTGGATGACGCTAATGCCGGAGACGCTCTGGTTGAGGATGTTCATCAAGTAGCCGAGACGCTCCTGCGTGCTTTTGGCGATGGCTTTGACTTTGGCTCCCATCTTTTGCGAGATGATCAGGATGATTGGTATCGTTGCGCAGACGATAAGCGTGAGCACGGCATCAATACTGAACAGCAAGACGACCACGGCTATCAGTGAGAGTGCCTGTTGCAGAATGTAGGTCAGTCCAGACGACAGCCCTTGTTGAAGCAGCGCCATATCGTTGGTCATGCTGGACGTGATGTCGCCGGAGTTCTGGTTGTCGTAGTAATCGAGCGAGAGGTGCAGCAACCGTTCGTAGATGTTGGCGCGCAGATCGCGGATCATCTTCTGCCCGATGTGGCCCAGCGCGCGGTTCTTGACGAAGTTGGCGAGTTCGCCCACCACAGAAACCGCCGCCAGCCCACCGATGGCGATAAGCAGCGCGTTCATGTGCTGTGTCTGGAAAAGTACGTCGAAGACATTGCGCACCATCCACGGGAACGCCAGCCCCGCCGCCGTCCCCACGAGCATTGCAATCTGCCCGACGACAAAAAGCGCCTTGTACAGAGCAAGATAGTTCAACATTCCCCGCAACGTTCGTTTCATTTTTTCCTCCGAGGATGGTCAGGTGGCCATCAGGTGTCAGTTTTCAGTCGGATGGTGTCAGGCGAGTCATGGGAACCGCCGATACCCTCGAATAGCAGGCGGATGGTTGCTTCCACCGCGGTGATTACGGCCTGGTCAACGACGGCGTCTGCGGCGATCAGGCGGAAGAACGCGCCCAGGTAGACGCCCACCAGCGCCCCGGTAACGGCAACAGGATCGAGATCAGCGCGGATTTCACCTTGCGCTTGCGCTTGCTGCACCAGCGGCTTGAGGAGTGCGTCCAGGTGCGCGCTTGGTGAACTGGCCTGCGTGGGGTGGAGCATCGCGTCGAGCAAGATGTAGCGCGTCACGTGAAGAAAGGCGAGACTGTCTGTCAGCAATGCGCGCATCAGAGCGTAGATGCGCGCGACGGCGCTGGCGTCGCCTGCTGCTATCCCACGCCTTTGCAAATCGCGCAGTTCCTCGGTGGCGATGGCGTTGAGCAGGCTTTCTTTCGTGGGGAAGTAGTTGAAAAACGTGCCTCGCGAAACGTCGGCGGCTTCTGCGATTGCATCAATGGTGGTCGCTTCTACGCCCTGGGTCTCGAATAGCTCTAGCGCCGTCTCCAGGATGCGCCGTTGGTTCTCTCGTTTTTTCCGTTCGCGTAGGGATACATTTTCGCTCATATTTTCCTCTTATCTTGTACTATAGTATAATTTTATATCGAAGCACAAAAATGTCAAGCGCGATTCCACTGGACAAAAGCCGTAAAACCGATATTATCAGTACTGGGTTGAGGGTTGTGGGGTATGAGAAGCGTCATATCCCCATTTCTCATTTCTAATTCATACTGAGGTGATAATCGAATGAAAATTGTTGTGACAGGTGGGGCAGGCTTTATCGGTTCGCACGTCGTGGATGCCTACGTTGCGGAGGGGCACGAAGTGATTATCATTGATAGTCTGTGGGAAGAGGGTGGAGGACGAATGAAGAACGTCAACCCGCAGGCGCGTTTCTATCAACTCGATATTCGCAGCGACGAGGCCGCAGAGCTGATTCGCCGTGAGAAGCCGGATGTGCTCAATCACCATGCCGCGCAACACTCGGTGAAGATTTCCACCGACAAGCCCAAACTGGATGCCGACGTCAACGTGGTTGGCTTGATCAACCTGCTCAATGCGTGTGTAGCGGCGGGGACGCGCAAGGTCATCTTCGCGGGCAGCGGCGCCAGCTATGGGACGGTGGAGCATCTGCCGATCAACGAAATGACTCCACAGCGACCAGAGTCGCCCTATGGCATCACCAAAATGGTCACGGAGCATTACCTGCGCTATTACCAGCAGGCGAAGGGTTTGGGCTACACAATTTTCCGCTATGGCAATGTCTACGGGCCGCGCCAGGATCCCAACGGCGAGGCCGGGGTGATTGCGATTTTTGCCAGCCGCATCCTCAATGGCCTGGACGTGCGCATTGATTGGGATGGCGAACAGCAGAAGGACTACGTCTACGTGGGCGATGTGGCGGCGGCGAACGTGTGCGCCTTGTCGGCGGGCGATGATGACGTCTTTTGCATCGCCAGCGAGCGCGGTACATCGGTGAATGAACTCTACCGGCAACTGTGCGACATCGTCGGGCGCGACGTGAATGTCGTCCGCGCCCCCCGGCGTCCCGGTGACATCTATATGTCTTACTTCGATTGTAGCAAGGCTAGAAATCTGCTGGGGTGGCAGCCGCGGCAAAGATTGCGCGAAGGCTTGTTGAACGTTGTGAATGCTTTGAGGGAATGACGCGATGAAAAAGTGGGGCGTGTTGCTGTTGCTGCTGTCAGTGTTGACGGCCTGCCGGTCCGCGGTGGTGAACACCGCGCTGCCGGAGACGCCTGCGACGTCGGATGTATCTTCTGTGGCGATCCCCCTCGTGATGGATGGCGTGGCGCCTACGTCCACACCGCCTGTTGAGACCGTCGAGCCGACCCCACTACCGCCCCCTACCGCAACGCCACAACCGACGCTCGCACCGCCTGCTGTCCCACTCGACCGCCTCGCGCAGGGACAGCGTCTGGGGCGCGGCGTGAACCTCGGCAACGCGCTCGAAGCGCCCAAAGAAGGTGAATGGGGAATGGTGCTGCAAAAAGAGTACTTCCGCCTCATCGCCGAAGCGGGCTTCGATACCATCCGCGTGCCGATCCGCTGGTCGGCGCACGCCCTGGCGGAGCCACCCTATACCGTGGACGAGGATTTCTTCCAGCGCATAGATTGGGTCATCGAGAATGGGCTGGCGAATGGGCTGAATGTCGTCATCAACATGCACCACTACGAAGAGATTTTCGAGAGTCCGAGCGCGCACACAGAACGTTTCATCGCTATCTGGCAACAAATTGCGACGCGCTACAAAGACAAGCCGGATAACGTGTACTTCGAGCCACTCAACGAGCCGCACGGCAACCTCACGCAGGATAAATGGATGAAGATCCTCGACGAGACAATCCTGGCGATCCGTCGCATTGACAACCGGCACACGCTCATCGTCACCGGCGCGGAGTGGGGCGGCTACCGTGGACTGGCGAATCTGCGCCTGCCCGAAGGCGAGGAGAACTACGTCTGCACCTTCCACTTCTACGATCCGATGCTGTTTACGCATCAGGGCGCGACGTGGTCGGGCGCCGGCTACCAGACGCTCGGCGTGACGTGGCCCGGCCCTCCAGCGACGCCCGTTGCGATGGACCCGGAGGCGGAGAAGGTGAGTTGGGTGTTCACGTGGTTCAGGCAGTACAACACTTATCCCGCCGAGACCAATCCCGCCGGGCCGAAAGCGATCAGCGACGTGTTCGATCGCGCTGTGAGAGCAGCCGAGGCGCAGAAATGCGCGTTATGGCTGGGCGAATTCGGCGCGTTCGAAAAGGCGGATATGCAGTCGCGCGTCAACTGGACGACGTTCGTGCGCGAAGAGGCCGAAGCGCGTGGCATGGCCTGGGCCTACTGGGAGTTCGGTTCGGGGTTCGGCGTCTACGACCGCGCGGCCGGTCAATGGCGCGAAGCATTGCTTCGGGCGCTGATTCCTGGTGTGAGCCAGGATTAACGATATTTGAGAAATTGCAGTACTGAAGAGGAGAGTCTATGAAATCCGAGCACGATTTTTCAACTCACAAAGTTCTAACGCGCCGCGATTTCTTGCGGATTGCCGGCATTGCTGCGGGTGCAATGCTTACCGGGTGTGGACTGGAACCACCAACCGCGTGGCCGAAAGAAAACACAGCATCAACATCTGTGCCACAGGCTGCCCCTACAGTTGCCCCTGCGACGTCTGTCCCAGTGGTAGCGACGGGCGCGCGCAAAGCCCAGGTCGCCATCGCCCGCCAGAAAACCTACGATCCCCAGGCGTTGTACAACACTGTCCGCGATATGCTCGACAGCCTCGGCGGCTTGGGCGACATTGTCCGCCCCGGCGCGCGCGTGGCGATCAAAACCAATCTCACTGGCGGGACGTATTGGGAGGGCAAGACACATGGGCTTCCTGGCACCGAGACCTTCGTCACACACCCTGAGGTGGTCAGAGCGTTGGGCAAGCTCGTGCTCGACGCGGGTGCGAAGGAATTGTACATTGTGGAGGCGGTCTATGAATGGAAATCCTATACGGTGTGGGGATACGATGACGTGGCAAAGGAACTGGGCGCGAGGTTAATTGACTTGAATGCCACAGCCCCCTATCCCGATTTCGCCAAAACGCCTGTTCCCAACGGCGGCAAACTTTACAACGAGTTCACCTTCAATCACATCCTGGAAGAGATTGACACATTGATGTCCGTCTCTAAGATGAAGTGCCATTGGGTTGCGGGCGTCACGCATACGATGAAGAACTTGTTTGGTCTGGTGCCCCTCCAGTTCTACCGGGCCACTCCACAGGATACGTATCGTTCGGGCTTCCACGGGCCGAGTGACGAGACCGCCGGAGACCGCGTACCGCAGATCATCACCGATCTGAACCGCGCACGTCCGCTGCACTTCGGCCTGGTGGACGGCATCAAGACGACCGAATCGGGGGAAGGCCCGTGGATTGAAGGCGTGAGACCGCTCGAACCGGGCGTGCTGTTCGCCGGGAAGGACGTTGTGGCAACTGACGCGGTGGCAACGGCGGCGATGGGCTTTGACCCGACGGCGGCTGACAAGACTGTACCTTTCATCCGCGGACGCAACCACATTCAACTGGCGCACGATTTGGGTCTGGGCACGAATCGCCTGGAAGAAATTGAGGTGCTTGGGCCATCCATCAAAGACGTCACGACGAAGTTCCGGGCGGCGCTTGGGTAGCGGGAGATTGCCAACTTCTTCACGGTTCATGCCTGGTTGTGCTTGAGTGGTGACGCATCAGGCGAATTCCTCTTGACAAATCCTGTCTATCTATGTTATACTAGTCTTTGGAAGCGCTTCCAAAGCGAGTGGGTCGTGATTGGTTGCGTATCCACTTAACGGTGTTACAATTTCTGGCAGTTTTGTGATGATGCACCTGCCGTTCTTCTGGTCGCGGCGCTCACATTTCGATGAAAATTTGACCTCGAATCTTCACCGGCCTTGTACGGAATTCGTGTGAATGCGGGGTTTATCTTCTGAGGAGGCTTTGCATTTCAATGGGATTTTCCTATCTTGAGTATGAGTTGCGCGATGGTTACATTCACAACTGGCTGGTCGCCGGCCCCCAGGCGATTGCCGTCCCTGATCTTGACCGTTACACGGGTGGGGAGCCGGAACGCAAGCTCCAGATTGCACAGCATTTTTATACACTGGAAAACCTTATCCACCAAACTCCGGTTGATCGTGAATCCTTCACTATTGACGACGTCACATTGACCTGGCGTTACACCCGCTGCCTTGATGATCACTTTGTTGATAAATCCACGTTCCACCACACCTGGCATTACCTGCGCACCTGGGCTTACACCCAGCTCTATGTGTGGGAAGATCAGGAAGCCACGTTCATCATCACCACCAACGGCCCGGCAGATGTGTGGGTCAACGGTGAGCACGTCCATCGCCACGAACATTTCCACCATCAGCAACCGGTGAGTGTGCGTTTCACCGCCACATTGCGCGCGACAGACGATAAAGGCCAGGGCAATGAAATCCTGGTACGCTTCGAAGAAGTGGCCGCGCGTGAATGTCCTTATGTGATGGCGCTGCGGGTAGCCGACATTGATCTTGAAGACGTTGAAGTGAAGGTGCCCTCGGCGACAGAGCGCACGGTGCGCCACGTGATGTTGGAGCGCGTCTTTGAGCAGGCGTGTATCGAAGAAGTGGCGAATTACCGCGGCAAAGTGGTGAACCTTCATTGGGCCGACGATCTTGAGACGAACTTCAACTACGAGTATAATATCCAGGGGCCGGGAGAGCTGGCGCGCATCCACGTCAGCGGTGAGATTGAGGCCAAGCCCGGTGAAGTTGTTGATATCGGCCATGGCTATCGTATCTGGCAAGGTCCCTATCGGGCGGTGCTTCGCGCCGTCTCGCAGGAATCCGCTTTCTGGAATGTGCGCTATCAATGGGATATGCCTTTTTATATCCTGGACACGGCGTACTCAGAGACGCCCTATGGTACGATGGAGGAACGCAGCCACGAGGCGTTGACCTATGCGGCCACCCAGAAAAATGACCTCTACGCCGAGATTGCCAAGTTCGAGCTGGGGAAGTGGAAAGACGTTGACCAGAGCCTCATTCTCAAGACCATCGAGTCCATCAACGAGCGCGGCGATTGCAGTGATTTTTATCTGGTTGGGTTGCTTGGGGCCATGTACCGTTACATGGATCAGGATGAATTCCCGCACGATTTGAAAGCGCCGCTCAAGGATTGCGTGCTCAATTTCAAATACTGGCACGATGAACCCGGCGCCGATGCGATGTGTTACACGACGGAGAACCACAGCATTCTGTTCCACACCTGCGAAATTCTTGCCGGGCAGCTTTACCCCGATGAGGTCTTCTCCAACGCTGGGCAAACCGGTCAGTGGCACCGTGAGAAAGGGGAGCAGTTAGCCCTGGCGTGGCTCAAGACGCGCGGTGCGACCGGCTTCTGGGAGTGGGACTCCAATTGTTATTTCGAGGAAGACTTGCTGGCGCTTTCGCATCTTGCCAGCCTGGCCGAGACGGAACAGGTTGTTGAACTGGCCGCTGTCATCATGGACAAGATGCTGTTGACGATGGCGCTCAACAGCTACAAGGGCGTTTTTGGTTCGACGCACGGCCGCACCTATGCCCCACATATCAAGTCGGGACAACTGGAAGCGACGTCGGGCATCTGTCGCCTGATGTGGGGACAGGGCGTCTACAACCAGCACCTGCGTGGCCTGGTGGCGATGGCCTGCTCTGGATATGATTTCCCCCTGATGATTGCGGACATCGCAACGGACCAACGTGACGAGATGTGGAACCGCGAGCGCCACGTCATCAATGCCGCTGGCGACGAAATCAACAAGGTCACATACAGGACGCCGGATTATATGCTGGCTTCCGCCCAGGATTACCGGCCTGGCGAGAAAGGCTACCAGCAACACATCTGGCAGGCGACCTTTGGCCCCGACGCCGTCGTATTCGTCAATCACCCGCCGGTCATCAGTGAGGATGGCGCCCATCGTCCAAACTTTTGGGCGGGCAACTACATCTTGCCGCGCGTAGCGCAGTGGAAGGATACGCTGTTCGCACTGTACAATGTGCCAGAGGACGATTGGCTGGGATTTACCCACGCGCATTTCCCGGTCTATATGTTCGACGCCTATGAAGTTCACGACAATTGGGCCTTTGCCCGCAAAGGAGACGGCTATCTCGCGCTCTATGCATCGAATGGTCTGACTTTGATGAAACGCGGTCCGGCAGCCTATCGAGAATTGCGCTCTTATGGATGCGAGACGGTGTGGATTTGTCAGATGGGGCGCGCGGCCGTGGATGGCAGCTTCGAGCAGTTCCAGCAGAAAGTGCTCAGCGCCGCTGTGGACGTGCAGGGGTTGGCGGTCACTTATGCCACGCTGCGCGGCGAGACGCTCTCTTTTGGATGGGAAGGTGCGCTTCTCCGCGACGGGGTGGAACAAGCGATTACAGGCTTCAAACACTACGAGAATCCCTATTGTGTCGCCGACCTGCCGGCTACAGAGATGGACATCAACGTTGGCGGCTACGTTATGCGTTTGACATTCTAGTAGAGTGGGCTACAAACGTCTCACGATATATTAGTTTACGTTTTACATTTTAGCCTTGCTTGTCTACCGAAAAAGATCGTATATACTAGAGTTGTGACTTGTCACGAAAGGGCACAGTTATCCATCATGTCATATCTGTGGCAATCCGAACGGGCGACAATCCTTCAAACTATCCATTGGGTAGACTCTTTGCTATGCTTGTGGAATCGAAGCGCTTGTGCGCTGCCCCACGTGATTCAGATGTCCAGCAATTTGGAAAAGTGTAACGAACGCCGGTTTTAGCGCAAGCCGGTCGTTTGCGCCTGTTTGTGTTTTTTGTGAATCGGCATATAAACATTGGAACTCACATAAGGAGGTGAAAACTGGAGAGAATCGAGGAATTGTTTACCTTACCTGAAATGTTGACCCTGTTTATTACTATGTTTGCCTATCTTAAGGAGGAAGAGAAATGAAGAAAATTTCACGTCGGCAGTTCCTGCAGATTTCGGCCACCGCGACGGCTGGTGCTTTGCTCGCGGCCTGCGGCGGCACCAAAGCGCCAGTTGCCACAGAGGCCCCCAAGGCCGCTGCCCCGACCGCTACGCCCAAACCGGCTGAACCGACCGCGGTGCCTGTGGCAGAGCAAAAGTGGCCCCGCGACGTTAAGCGCGAGCGAACGTTGGTGTATGCCTTCGGTGCAGTCGAGCTGGCAGGTGTGGGCATCGGCAACATGTATGCCAACAACTGGCACCAGATGGCTGGTTCGGCGATGCTCGAGTTCCCGTTCTACTACTGCGCGCTCAACAACAAGACCTATCCCTGGATTGCGGAGAGCTACGAGTATAACAACGATTACACTGAGATGACCCTGTTCTTGCGCAAGGGCGTCAAGTGGGCGGATGGCGAGGACCTCAATGCCTCTGACGTTGTCTTCACGTACAGCAGCCTCATCGCGAAAGCCCCGGATCTTGAGAACTCCGGGTTCGTGAAGAAGTTCGTGTCCTCGGTCGAAGCCGTTGACGACTACACCGTCAAGTTCAAGCTCACGGAGCCGAATCCCCGCTGGCACTTCACCGGCTGCACCGCACGCTTTGACCGCGGTGTCATTCTCTTGCCGGAGCACATCTTCTCGACGGTGACGGGTGACTGGCGCGAGTTCGCTTTCTTCGATCTGGACAAGAAGTGGCCCGTCTACTCTGGCCCATACGCGGTCAGCCGTTTCGATGTCCAGGTGAAGCACATGGATCTGCGCTACGACTGGTGGGCCGCTGAAGTGGGTCTGGTGGATCACATGCCGTATGTCGAGCGCATCGTACAGTTCGGTTGGCCTGGTGAGGAAGTCGGTGGGCAGATGCTGATCAACAACGAAGTGGATGTGACGCTTGACCTGCGCCCCGCCACCATCGAGGCGATCCTGGCTCAGGCTGGCGATCATATCACGACCCACACCCATGGCGAGAAGCCCTACGGCTACATGGACTGGTGGCCGACCTCCCTGTTCTTCAACACCCTCGAAGCTCCGTACGACAACAAGGATGTGCGCTGGGCGTTCGCTTATGCGATTGACCATCAGCAGGTGATGGACGTAGGGTATGGCGGCGCGGGTGTCAAGACCAATATGCCCATGCCCGGCTACCCCGGCTTGAAGAAATACCTCGAAAACGCGACGCCTGAAGTCAAGGCGCTGGCCGATGCCATCTATGTGCGCGACCCCGCCAAGGTCGAGGAGTTGATGGGAAAAGCTGGCTTTACAAAGAACGCCAGTGGCTTCTTTGCCAAGGACGGCGAGGTCTTCAAGCCCGAAATCCTGACCGTTGACATCTATGGCGACATCGGCCCGGTGGTCGTCGAGCAACTGCGGCAGGCCGGTTTCGACGCTCAGCAGATCAACCCGCCCGATGCGTGGACGATCATGGGCGATGGGAATGCGAAGGCGTTCTTCCGTGGTCACGGCGGCAGCGTGCTGGACCCCTACGAAACCATGGCCTTCAACCTCAAGGCGAACTCCGTGCCTACCGGGACGAACGTGGTCAACGAGAGCTGGACCCGCTGGTGGGATCCGGAGTATGAAGAGTACATCAATGAGATGAGCCGCACATCTCCCGACGACGCCGCGAAGATGCAGGATCTGTACAACAAGGCCGCGTTGATCTGGTATACCGCCTTGCCGGAAGTTCCAATCTCCGAATGGTTCCATCGTCTGGCGATGAACAAGACCTATTGGACCGACTGGCCCAACAAGGACGACGCCTACAACACGGCGCCGTGGCACTATCCCTTCGTGCTCACTTTGAGCCGCCTCAAGCCAGTGAAATAGTATTGTGTAAGTGCGCGAGGGGGCTGTCTGAGGCCCCCTCGCGTCTTCCTTGAAATACTGCGGAGATCTGGAGGGGCAGGGCTGTCGTCTGATGCGAACGGGCGTCAAGGCGCTGTTCTCGCCAGGTTTTCATAGTTAGCTGATGCCGGTGGATGTGTTTTACAGGTTAATGAAGCTTGACAAAATTCTCCGGTCATGACGTAGCCATGGTTTCCATGCCGCGTCTCTTGTGAAGCGCGCTATGGAAAGCGCGACTACATCGGCTGTTCTGTCGCAGAATTAGCGTATCAATTGCCATTAACCTGTGGACGAGGTGTTATCCTAGTATACGATCGGAGGCATTTCATGCGCATACCACTCAGTTATATACTCAAAAGAATGGGCTTTCTTGTCGCGGTGCTCTTTACCGCTGCGACGATCAATTTCCTGATCCCCAAGCTGGCGCCACGCGACCCTGTGCAGGAGCTGATTAACCAGAAAATTGCGAGCGGCGGCCTGACCTCCGAGGGTGCTGCGGAGTTTCGGGACTCTCTCAGAAAGCTATACGGTCTCGACAGACCGCTGTGGCAGCAGTATCTGACCTACATCTGGAACACTATGCGATTCGACCTGGGTTACTCCATTACCAACTATCCCCTGCGGGTTGACTTCATCATCGGTCAGACAGTCTTTTGGACCTTAGGCTTTGTAGGCGTCTCGACGATTCTTGCATTTTTGATTGGCACGGTCGTCGGCGCGTTGGTGGGATGGTCCAAGACGTCGAAGTGGTTCTCGTGGCTCATGCCGCCGTTGGCAGCATTTTCAGCCGTTCCGGCTTTCATCATCGCGCTGGTGCTGATTTACTTTCTGGCTTTCAAACTTAAAGCATTCCCGCTGCGCGGCGGCTTCTCTGCGACCATAGTGAAGGATTGGTCCAGTATGGAGTTCCTACTGGATGTAGCCCATCACGCGATTCTCCCCGGTCTGTCCATGCTGTTGGTCTCCATCGGCGGGTGGTCGTTGGGAATGCGCTCTATGATGGTCACCGTGGAGGGGGCGGATTACATCACTTTTGCTGAGGCGAAGGGCTTGAAGGGCAGTCGCATCTTCTTCCGCTACGCGCTGCGCAATACATTATTGCCTCAGGTCACGTCGCTGGCGATGTCGCTGGGGCTTATCGTGTCGGGTTCTGCATTGGTGGAGACGATGTTCAGCTACCCAGGCATCGGCAACCGCCTGGGAGGCGCGATCGCCGCTCTCGACTACCCGGTGATCTACGGCATCGTGTTCTTCATGGTGGTCGGAATTGCCGTCGCCACCCTTCTCGTGGATCTGCTTTATCCTTTCCTTGATCCGCGCATTTCGTATTCAGGAGGCTAGACGATGCAGAGAGGCCAAGGTTTTAGAGGTTTCCTCAACTATATTCGCCGCAACCCCGCCTTCGGGGGAGGGCTGTTGCTCCTTCTGTTGCTGTTGCTCTTTGCGACGGTGGCCGGTCTTTTCGTTCCTAAGGACGGCGCCTACCCGCTGGCCACGATGCCCAAGCAAGCGCCGTCGGCGGAGCATCCCTTTGGCACGGATTCTGTGGGGCGCGACTTGCTGCCTACTCTGATTTACGGCACGCGGATGACCCTCTCGATCGGCATGATTGCGGGGTGCATCGGCCTGGGGGTAGGGACGGTGTTGGGCTTTATGACGGGGTACTTCGGCGGTCTTTTTGACACGATTGTCAAATTTCTCGTGGATGTGCTGATGACCATCCCCTCTTTCCTTCTGTTGATTACCATCGCATCATCGGTGCCCAATCCTGAGAATATGTCAATTTTGCAAATGGCCCTGATCCTCTCCCTTGTCTCTTGGGTGCAGCCAACGCGGGCGATCCGGGCGCAGGTGTTGAGTATGCGCGAGCGCGCCTTCGTGATGATGGCGAAACTCTCCGGCATGAGTGGTATGGAGATCATCATCAAAGAGCTAATGCCCAACTTGATGCCATATCTCGCCATCAGTTTGGCCGGCGCGGTCAACGGCGGCGTCCTCGGTTCGTTGGGCTTGCAGACGTTGGGGATCGGCAACCTGCGGGAACCGTCGCTGGGCATGACGATCTACTGGCTCCGGTACTACAACGCCTTCTTACAGGGTTACTGGTGGTGGATCATCGAACCGGTGATCGTGATTGCTGCCATTTTCATCGCTTTCCTGCTGCTCTCCATTGGATTGGATGAGTTTGCCAACCCCAGAACGCGGAGGACTGTATGAGCGCGACAGCATTACTGCAGATCAAGAATCTGAAAGTTTACTATTACGTCGAGCGCGGGGCGGTCAAAGCGGTTGATGATGTCAGTTTTAACCTCGAACTCGGCGTGAAGATGGGGCTGGTCGGAGAATCTGGTTCGGGCAAGTCCACGATGGCGCTGGCGTTGATGCGCATGATCAAACCACCCGGCAAAATTGTGGGCGGGCAGATGATCCTGGACGGCACGGATTTGGTCAAATTGTCCGAAGAGCAGATGCGCCAGATCAAGCTGAGCCGGATTGCGATGATCCCGCAAGGCGCGATGAACTCGCTGAATCCTGTGATGCGCATTGACAAGCAGTTGGTGGACGGGATGCTCGACCACAATGTCATGATGACAAAGGAAGAGCGTGAAAAGCGCGTCAATGAACTGCTGCAAATGGTGGACCTGGCGCCCAAAGTCGCCAAAATGTATCCCCACGAGTTGAGCGGTGGGATGCAGCAGCGTGTGACGGTGGCGCAGTCTATCTCGATGGAACCCGATTTGATTATCGCCGATGAGCCAACCAGCGCCCTGGACGTTGTCATCCAACGTCAGGTGATGGAGACGATCAACCGGCTGCAACAGAAATTGGGTCTCTCCGTGATCCTGATCGGCCACGATATGGGGTTGATGGCGCAGACCGTTGACCGGCTCGCGGTGATGTACGCCGGCAGGATGATGGAGATCGGCGAGACGCGAGCGATGTTCCACCATCCTCTGCATCCCTATACTGAGCTGCTTATCAAGAGTCTGCCTGTATTGGAAAACAAGGGTGTGTTCAGCGGCATCCCAGGGATTACACCTTCGTTATTAAATCCGCCGGAAGGATGCGTCTTCCACACCCGCTGCCCCAAGGCTTGGGACCTTTGTGAGAAGACGATCCCGCAGTTCACCGAGGTGCAGCCAGGGCGCTGGGTTGCCTGCCATCTTCATACCGCATAGAATTGGAGTGAAATCATGAGCACACCCTTAATTGAACTGAAGAACGTAACCAAGATTTTCGGTGGCAAGAAAGATTTCACGGTGGCGTTAGAGGATATGACCTTCGCCGTCAATGAGAATTTCCCCAAGATCGTCACCATCGCCGGCGAGAGTGGTAGCGGTAAAACGACTATGGGGATGCTGATGTTGGGTTTCTATCACCCGACAATAGGGCAGGTCATGTTCCGCGGTCAATCATTGAGCGAGTTGAACAGGACGACCATGTTCCAATACCGGCGCGAGATCCAGGCGGTCTTCCAGGACCCTTTCGCCGTTTACAACCCGTTCTATAAGGTTGACAACCTGTTGAGCATCCCGATCAAGAATTATAAGTTAGCCAAATCCAGAGTCGAAGCGCGTGAGCTGATGGAGGAGGCGCTTGAGCGGGTTGGCCTGCGTCCAGAAGAGACATTGGGCCGTTACCCGCACCAATTGAGCGGTGGTCAGCGCCAGCGTATTGCCGTAGCGCGCGCGCTGTTGCTGAAACCAAAGCTGTTGATTACCGATGAACCCGTTTCGATGGTTGATGCCTCGTTGCGCTCAACAATCCTCAAAGCGCTGCGCGGGTTGAATCGTGACTTTGGCGTGCCGATCTTCTACATCACGCACGACCTGACGACGGCCTATCACATCAGCGACTATATCATCATCCTGTATCACGGCTCGGTGATGGAAGTGGGCAATGTGGACACGATCATCCGGAATCCGCAACACCCGTACACCAAGTTATTGGTCTCGTCCATTCCCTGGCCTAACCCCGACCTTCCGTGGGGGGGCGCCGAGGAGATGATTCAGAAGAGCCAGGTGGCCTTTAAGGCGATTACCGGCTGCAAGTTCGCGCCGCGTTGTCCATATAGATTTGATATGTGTGAATCAAAAGCGCCGGAGCTTTTTACCATTGAAAACGACCGGGCGGCTGCTTGTTATCTGTATCGTGATAATGAGATTCTATCGCGCGAAGCGTTGAGCAAGGTTTTTCCTGAGACGTAGCTAACCTGTTGATGGAGTCTGTAACTAACGCACAGTAATCGGCTGCGGCCGGAAAAGGTGCAGGGGGTATCGAAGACACTGCAAGGCGTGCTGCGCTTTGCAGTGTCTTGTCTATAGGGTTTTGTGTGGGGTCGGGAGAATGGTCTGGTGATGATTCAAAGCGTCGGGCGCAACGATCTATGTCCTTGTGGAAGCGGCAAGAAGTACAAACACTGTCATGGCCGGCCCAAGCCACCTGCTGACGTGTTGTACATTCACCCGCCCAAACAGGATATTGATTTCTACGAGCAGAACCAGCCAGCGCGGGATGGGCAGATGGGACGTCCCTACGGCTTGATCCCGATGGGGGTGCCCGCCCTGGTCAACGTCCTGCGCGCTGCGGGCATTGAAGTGCACGGCATCAACTATCCGCTGGAACGCGAACTCAACCGGGGGTTTGACCTCCGCCAATGGCTACGAGCGCAGACGCACGCACGGGTGATTTTGATTGACCTGCACTGGTACGAGCACAGTTACGGCGCGATCAGCCTTGCCAATGTCTGTAAAGAAGTGTTGCCGGACGCACGGGTCATCCTGGGGGGGTTGACGGCCTCCGGGTTTGCCCGTGAGATCATAGAGCATTTTCCGGCGGTTGATTTCGTAGTTCGTGGCGATGCCGAGCAGCCTCTGTTGTCGCTCGTGCAGCGGTGTTGTAGTGGGGTGGTGGCTCCCGTGGATTTATCGCCCATACCGAACCTGACCTACCGGCAAGATGGCGTAGTGGTGGAGAACGCCATCGGCTATTGTGCCAGCACGGAGGACCTGAATCGCCTTGACTACGTTGATCTGAGTTTTATGGAGCACTATGCCGAGTACTTTGTCCACGAGTATCTGGTCACCGATCTGCTGAAAGCCCGTGCCGCCCTCAAGACCGATCCTTTTCTTGGGCGGTGGATTGCCACAGCGCGCGGGTGTAAGTACGAGTGTTCCTATTGTGGCGGGTGCAAAAGCGCGCACCAAGTCCTGGCGACGCGAGACGGCATCGTGCTGCGCTCGCCTGAAGCTGTGGTGGATGAACTGGAACGCCTGGCGGGGATCGGCGTGGAACAGGCTTCGCTCTCTTACGACATCGCCGAGTTGGGCGACGAATACTGGCGCACTTTCTTTTCGCTTATGCGCCAGCGGCAGATCAAGATCGGGTTGTACAACGAGTGTTTTCAGCTTCCGTCCCCGGCTTTCGTCAAACGTTTTGCCCAGATCGCGGATCGAGAGCACTCCTGCCTGGCTTTCAGCCCGCTTTCAGGCGCCGAACGGGTGCGCCGGCTCAACGGCAAAATTTTCACCAATGCTGAGCTGCTCAATATCCTGGATGCTCTCAACCTCTATGATATTTTCGCGCTCATCTACTTCTCCCTCAACCTGCCCGGCGAAACCCACGAGACGTTGAAAGAGTCCATCGCTCTGGCTGAAGAGATTTGCCAGCTTTACCCGCCCTCGCGGATACGGATTATGAATTCCTGTCATACGCTGGACCCATTTTCGCCGATGGCGGTGCACCCTGAGAAATACGCCATCAACATCACGCTGCGCAGCTTCACTGACTGGTATAATTACTGTCGTGCGACCCAGTTGGGTGGACCGGCGGCGCGCACCGAGCTGCACCGTGGCTTTGTGTTGCGTGACCAGGAGGCACGCGCCCTGGAAACTATGGCCGATGCCTGGGACGCGGCGCGGCAGGGCCACGAAGAGTGTTGGTGGCCCATCCCACCGAGCTGGTAGCTGTGGTGTCGTGCTGGTCGGATGCGAATGTCATCACAGGACACACAGAGATTACCGCGATTAACGATTTGCTGATTCGCCGATTTGCTGATTCTGTATTTTTATGGAGGATAGAGTGGACGAAGCTCCTGCTGCTTTGTATATTCATCCGGCTAAACAAGCCGTTGATCTCTACGATACGCCAGCACGGTATAAGTTTGGCCGACCGTATGGCCTGATCCCAATGGGCGTGCCTGCGCTGATGAACCTGCTCTGTGATAACGGTATTCCCGTCAAGGGGATTAACTTCCCGTTGGAGAAGAAGCTGAACAGTGAATTCAATCTTCGACAATGGCTGTATACTCACCGCGAAGCGCGGATGGTGCTCATTGATTTACACTGGTACGAGCACAGCTACGGCGCGATCAACGTCGCACAGGTCGTGAAGCAGGTTCTCCCCGACGCCTGGGTTATCCTCGGCGGGTTGACCGCCTCCGCTTTTGCCGCTGAGATTATCAAAGATATCCCCGCGGTTGACTTTGTTGTGCGCGGTGATGCAGAGCGTCCATTGCTGGCGTTGGCTCAGGCGTTGATGCGTGTGGAGCGCGGTATGCTGCCCGATCTCTCCAATGTGCCCAACCTGACGTACCGCCTCCGGGGGCGCGTGGAAGAAAATCCACGCACCTACTGCGCGCGACCTGAAGATTTCGCTGACTTCAATTTTATTGACCTGCACTGGCTGGAACACCAGGATGAATATTTTGTCCACGAGTATCTGGTCATTGATATGGACCTGGCGCGCCAGGCCCAGGAGGGCGCGGACATCAGCAAATATCGGGGGCGGTGGATCACGACGGCGCGTGGGTGCGACTTCGAGTGCTCCTATTGCGGCGGCGCGAAAAGCGCGCACAACGCCATCGCCGGGCGAGAGGGCATTGTCCCCGTACCGGTGGAGACGATTGTAAACGAGATCAAGCACCTCATCGAGCATGAGGTGATACAAGTATGCTTCTCCTACGATCTCGCGGCGATGGGTGAGCATTACTGGCGGTCACTCTTCCGCACACTGCGCAAGGAGCAGATCAAGATCGGCCTCTATAACGAGTTTTTCCAACTCCCGCCTCCTGGCTTCATCAAAGAATTTGTCCGCGCGGCTGATATGCAGCACTCCAGCGTAGCCCTGAATCCCTATTCTGGCTCGGAGCGGGTGCGGCGTCTGAATGGCAAGCGTTATAACGACGCCCAACTGATGAACGCTCTGGATGAAGTGAATATGTATAACGTCCCCATCATCGTCTACTTCTCGCTTAACCTGCCGGGCGAAGACGAAGAAGCGGTGCAGGAATCTATCCGGCTGGCGCAGAGCGTCTACGATATGTATCCCCATTCCAAACTGAAGATCCTGAATTCATGTCACACCGTTGAGCCAATGTCGCCGATGGGACAGCGACCTGGACGTTACGGGGTTGACGTGCAGTGGCATACGTTCAGAGATTGGTACGAGTATTGCAAGAACACGCAATTGCAATTGCCCGGCGCGCGCACGGGCGAGTGGCGTGGATTCGATCTGCTGCCGCCGGCGAAGCGCTCTATCGAAGCGATGGCTGATGCGTGGGACGCGGCGGCTAAGGGGCGCGAGGCGACCTGGTGGCCTATTCCTCCCAGTTGGTAGAAGGTACAGCAATGAAGATACCCCTACGGTATCTTGCCAAACGAGTGTTCAATTTGATCGCCGTGGTATGGTTTGCCGCTACGGTTAACTTCCTGGTGCCACGCATGACAACCTACAACCCCGTCCTCGAATACCTCCTGGAAACGACGACCCAATCGGGAAATCGTAGCGATCAAATCCAAAGTTTGTTAGAGTTCTATACTGATTGGGCCGGGCTGAACCAGTCGGTGTGGCGTCAGTATCTCACGTACATGAACAATATGCTGCGCTTTGATTTTGGACGCTCCTTTCGTCATTATTGGCCGGTGACGGATATCGTACTGCGCTCACTGCCCTACACAGTGGCGTTGTTGAGCGTCGCAACGCTTTTGGCCTTCGTCATCGGCACAGGTTTGGGCGCCTGGGCCGGCTGGAAGCGCGATGCCAGACTTTTCAAAGCGCTTGTTCCTCTCTTCATGGTGCTCTCGTCCATCCCCCCGTTCATCATTGCGCTCATCGTCCTCTATTATTTCGCGTTCCGTTTCCACCTCTTCCCATCTCGCGGTTCCTATAGTGTGACGATACCGGTAGACTGGGCCAACCCCCAATTCCTGCTGGATGTGGCACACCATGCGGTGCTGCCGGTCTTCACGATGGTGCTGGTGTCGGGCGGTACGTGGGCGATGTGGATGCGCGGCATGATCGTCACGGTGGTGGGCGAGGATTTTATGCTCTATGCCGAGGCCAAAGGTCTCCGGCCGCTGCGGCGCTTTTACCATTATGCCGTGCGCAATGTGATGCTCCCCCAGGTGACGCAACTGGCCATCTCATTGGGCACCCTGGTATCTGGCTACGCGCTCGTGGAGACGATGTTTTCCTATCCTGGGGTAGGGAATCTCCTCTCCGATGCCATCCTTGCTAACGACTATGCTATGATTCAGGGCATCGTATTCTTTTTGATTGTGGCGATTGCACTGGCGACGTTTGCGTTGGACTTGGTTTATCCTTTGTTGGATCCGCGTATCCGCTACTAGAAACAGAGCGCCAAGACTTTGGACTTAGGACTTTCGACTTTGGACTATTTCTGAAGGAGACGCCGGTGCTACCGCACACCATGCAAGCACGAAAATCTGTCAACGGATTGAACGGATTTTAACGGATTTTTTCCTTTCAATCCGTTTCATCCGTTGATATTTTCGAAGGAGGATAACAGATGGAAGCCCCATTGCTTTATCAAGCGATTGAAAGCGTCCGTATGGGGTTCTACGACGATGCACGGCGGTCACTGCTCCAGTTCGTCCGTCAGGATCCGAACAACGCGCTGGCCTGGTTGTGGTTGGCCCAGGCGCTCGATGATCCCAAACGGCAACTCGATTGCCTGCGCCAGGTGTTGCGCATTGACCCTGATAACCAGGATGCCGTGGCGGGTATGGAGGCATTGCGGGCCGGACGCCCCTTACCCGAACCAGGGGGCGGTGTTGTCGTTGCGCCCGAAGAAGAGCCTGAACCGGAGCTGTTTACACCGGAGCAGGCATTTGGTTGGGGCGCATTGTTCGACGAAGCGCCTGCGATTAGGACGCCGGTGACTACCCCGCCTTCCACAATTGTGCCCCCGCCTGTTGAAGAAATCGCGCCGGCTTTGTTTTTTCCGGGAGAGCAAACGCCGCATATTGTGGAAAAGCCGCATAGTGCGGAATCACCACCCGTTGCAGAACCGCCATCGGCAGTGGAGCCGGCCGCCGCGCCGGAGAGCTTCTTGCAGCGGGCGCGCCGAATGCGTGCGCAGGGCTTTGCTGCACCGGCGCCTCCTGAAACCAGTCCCGTTGTAATGCAGCAACCGGCGCATGTGCCTCCATTCATTGAATCAGTAGCAGAAGTGGCCGTGGAAGCGCCAGCTTCTGCTCTCACTCCAACCCCGTCGCCGGCGCGCAAGTTTCGCCTGTTTGACCGGCGAGTGTTTTTCAGCATTTTAGGGTTGATCGAATTGCCGATTCTGATGATGCTGGGCTGGTTGCTGTTGCGCGGGCGTCCCGTGTCTTTGCCGGGAATATCCTTGCCAGGGATGCCGGTCGCAGCGCCGCAGCCGGTGCGACCAGCATCAAAGCTGTGTCGTGATCTCGACCTCGGTGGATTTACCCTGGTTGAATCGTTGGGCGGTGTTTTGGCTGCCGATACCATTTTCACCGGCACGCAAGTGTTGATCACGGACACGCTCGTTGTGCCAGGCGAATATCGCCTGTTAATTTATCCTGGCGCGACGTTGGTTTTCTCCAGTGGGACAACGATTGAGGTGTATGGCGTTGTATACGCCTGCGGCAACGAGGATGCGCCCGTCACCTTCACCGCCTGGGATGAGACGCCAGGAGGATGGGCAGGCATCCGCCTTTACAATCCCAATGCGACCTCGGTGTTCCATCACGCGCGTATTGATTATGCCGGTGAGCGTGCGCTCTACTTATTGAACAGCGTCCCTGACCTGTTGGATGTCACCATTGCGAACAGCGCCCTTTTTCCCATAAGCTTTGATGGCGTCACACCGCCAAACCTGGCGCAGACTGTGCATATCGCCGACAATCCAGTCAACGGCGTGGAAGTCCGCTCCGGCACATTGACCGCTTCAAGCGTCGTCTGGCCCAACACTGGCTTTGCTTATGTCGTCACCGGTCCGCTGTGGGTGGAAGATGAAACGACGCTGGATATTCAAACCGGGGTCATCGTCAAGTTTTGGCGTATGCCAGAAGGCAAACTGCCGGGGATTTGGGTGCGCGGCCTGCTTAAAGCAACTGGCGTGCAATTTACCTCGCTTTACGATAGTCGGCCTGAGGTGGGGGGGGTGACGTACCGTGAAGCGCTTGACCCGCACCCTGGTGACTGGGGCAGCCTGTCTTTTTACGAAAGCAGTCAGAAATCATATCTGCGCAATGTTTCTATCCGCTACGGCGGGTATGGAACAGCCGCAGTGTTCATGCAAGCCAGTTCACCGGAGTTGCGCCAGGTGACCATCGCCGATAGCGCCGGCTATCCGCTGGGCGCTGACCTCAACGCATTTCCAGTGCTCGACGCTTTGACCTTCACCGACAATCGTTCCGGAAATGCAATGGAAATCTATGGCGGTGGAACGATCGGCGGCGAGGAAGAACGGGTGTGGGGGAAGCTTGGCGGAGAGACGCCAATTGCGCGCATCATCCACGACACCATTACCGTGGGGTCAGCGGCCAGGCTGACGATTCAACCGGGTGTGGTGCTGAAATTCACCGAGACGGGCAAGCTGGTGGTACGCGGCGCTTTATCCGCAGCCGGGGGCAGCAATCCAGAGGAAAAAATCATTTTTACCTCACTGCATGATGACGAGTATGGCGGCGACAGTGACGGCGTGACGACTCCCCAGGATAGCCGCGCCTGGGGCGGCATCAGGCTCGAACGGGTGGATGCCACAACAGATATCCAAAATGTCATCGTGCGTTATGCCCCTGTCGTGTTAGTGGATGCTGCGCCTAAACTGTCCAACCTCCAACTTTTCGCTACGTCAGGCGCAGGTTTACAATTGACGCCTGGATCGTCTCCCACCTTGCGCGGGATACAGTTCGCTGGAAATGGCATCAAGGGGATTGCCGTGTTAACCGGCACGATTGAGACCGACCAAACATGGGGGCTGTTTGGGGGAGTGGCGGATCAAGTGGTGCGGGTTCTGGAAGGCGAAGTCATTGTGAAGCCGAATGCCGTACTGAAGATTGATCCTGGCGTCGTTATCAAGGCGGGGGCAGCCGGAAAACTCACCGTGCTTGGGCACTTGACCGCTCTCGGACGTTCCAATCAAGAAGTCGTTTTTACTTCGTTGCACGATGAGAGGCTAGGCGACACGAATAATCGTATGCTCAATCCGGGCGCTAACGATTGGCTCGGCATTGACCTCGGCCCTGACGCCAACGTGCATCTGGCCTATATCGGCATCTATTACGCACAGGTCGGCCTGACCGTGCGGGGCAAACAACTGCCGATCATTGATGAGGGCCGCGTTCACATCGCGCACGGGAGACAGCCGCTCGCTTGTACGGCGCGGCTACAGATCTCGCCGGCGTTTTTGTTCGAAGATAACGAAGTCGGGGTCACGCGCTGCCCTTCGCCGTAGCACAAGGAGGATACTGATGGCAACACAATTGCGTATTGGCATGATCGGCGTCGCCGGGCGCGGCGGGCTGTGGCGGAACTGGCACCAGCCGGATGGCCGCTCGGTCGTGGTGGCGGGGGCGGATGTCAACCCCGCGCATCTGGAAGCCTTCAAGACGCTGCATGGCGGCGCGCCGTTCATCACCCAGGACTACCGCGAACTGCTCGCGCACCCTGACGTGGACGCGGTGGCGGTCACCTCGCCAGATTTCTGTCACGAAACGCACGCAGTCGCCGCGTTAGAGGCTGGGAAGTACGTCTTCTGCGAGAAGCCGCTGGCGATCACCATCGAGGGGTGCGACCGTATCCTGCAAGCGTGGCGGCGCGCCGGGACGCGGCTGATGGTCGGTTTCAACATGCGCTACATGGCGATGTTCCGCGTGATGAAGGAGATTGTGGAAGCCGGGACTATCGGCGAGATCAAGGCCGTGTGGGTGCGGCACTTTGTCGGCTTCGGCAGCGACTTCTACTTTCACGACTGGCACGCCACGCGCCACAATGCGACCTCACTGCTGTTGCAGAAAGGCTCGCACGACATTGACGTGATTCACTGGATCACCGGGCGCTACACCACGCGCACGGCGGCATTCGGCGGTCTGGACTTCTTCGGCGGCGACAAACCCAACGATCTCACCTGCCCGGCGTGCGCCGAACGCGCCACCTGCACCGAAGCGATCTTGCGCGGACGGCGCGTGCAGTGCGCCTTCCGCCAGGAAGTGGATGTGGAGGACAACCAGGTGATGATTATGGAGTTGGAAGGCGGCATCAAAGCGTCATACTTGCAGTGCCATTTCACGCCGGACTATCATCGCAACTACACCTTCATCGGCACAGAGGGCCGCGTCGAAAACTCCGAGCCGGAGATGAAAGTGTGGGTGAAGACGCGCCGCTCCAACACCTGGCGCGATTTGGCCGATCGCACCTATCACGTGAAGCCAGAGGAAGGTGAGCACGGCGGCGCTGATCCTGTCATCTGCAAAGATTTTGTGGATATGTGCCTGGACGGCAAGGAGCCGCTGGCGACGCCATTGGCAGGCCGGATGAGCGTCGCGGCGGGTGTCTGCGCAGCGTACTCGCTGCGTCATGGCGGCATCCCGGTGGACGTTCCACCCGCGCCGGAAGGCTTCCGGTAGGGCGAATCGCCAATTCGCCCACGATAGTGCTATCTTGATAAAGGAGTGCAACCGAACCTACGGTACAGCGCCGATAATGAAAATTTTAACCGCGAATCGCGCGAATCTTCGCTAATTCTTTAGGAGATTCGCGTAGATTAGCGGGATTAGCGGTTTATCTACAGAGGAGTGTAACCGAACCTGGGTACAGCCCCGATAATGGGAATTTTACCGCAGAGCACGCGGAGAGCGCAGAGTATTTTTTATTTTTCTCTGTGAACTCTGTGTTCTCTGTGGCTATTTACAGAGGAGGTAAGCTATGGCTAAACTTGGCGTGTATGAAAATGTTGTCGCGCAGTTCAACAAGGCCGCGGATCTCATGCAACTTGACCCAGAGATTCGCAAGATTGTCTCTTGCACGACCAACGAGATTGTGGTCAACTTCCCGGTGATCATGGACGATGGCCGCGTGCAGATGTTTACCGGCTATCGCGTGCAGCACAACAACGTGCTAGGGCCGTACAAAGGCGGTTTGCGCTTCCACCCCGCCGTGGACATTGACGAGGTGCGCGCGCTGGCGACCTGGATGACGTGGAAATCGGCCATCGTAGACATCCCCTACGGCGGCGCGAAGGGCGGCATCCAACTCAACCCGGCGGATTATTCACTGTCGGAGTTGGAGCGCATCACCCGGCGGTTCACTTATGCACTCGGCAGCAACATCGGCCCGGAGTACGACATTCCCGCGCCAGACGTGAACACGAACGCGCAAATTATGGCATGGATAATGGACACCTATCTCTCGATGATGCCGCCGCTGGAGCGTAACCGCAGCATCCACGTCGTCACCGGCAAGCCCATCGAGTCGGGCGGCAGCGTGGGGCGCGATAAAGCCACCGGTCAGGGCATCGTCTTCATCCTGGAAGCGTGGGCGCAGGACAACAATTTCGACCTGGGACAGGCGACGTATATCGTGCAGGGCTTCGGCAACGTCGGCTCGTGGTCGGCGCGGCTGCTCAAACCCCATGGGGCGAAGCTGCTCGCGGTGGAGGATCACACCGGCGCTATCGCTAATCCCGGCGGCATTGACGCGGACGCGCTCGCCGACTACGTTCGCGTTCACAAAGGCGTTGCCGGTTATCCCGCCGCCGCGCCGGTGGATCACGAGACATTTATGCACACGGCGGCAGACTTCTTCATCCCGGCGGCATTGGAAAACCAGATCACGGGCGAGACTGCGCCGTGGTTGAACGTCAGGCTCGTCATCGAAGGCGCGAACGGCCCTACCAACGTGGATGGCGACAGGGTTTTACAAGATAAAGGCATCCTACTGCTGCCCGATGTGCTGTGCAATGCCGGCGGCGTCATCGTCAGCTATTTTGAGTGGCTGCAGAACAAACGCAGCGAGTTCTGGGACCTGGATGAGATTGACGCGAAGCTGTACAAGAAGATGGTCAGCGCCTACCGGCGCGTGCGCGATACGGCGCAGCGTTTCGATACCGATTGGCGCACGGCGGCGTACATTGTCGCGCTCAATCGCCTGGAAAAGGTGTATAAAGAACGCGGCATCTTCCCGTAAACATTGGAGATGGTTCGCGTGTGGAAATGGTGTGTGACTTAACATAGAGATGAGGAGATAAGGGAATGCAAACACGAACACTGACGACGATATGGATTGTAGCTACACTGATTGTGGCGGCGCTGGTGCTTGGAGCGTGCCGAGGTTCATCTTCACCCCCGCCGGCCGCTACCGGCGCCACATCTGCACCGACTGCCGTTCCGGCAACTGCCGCTCCGGCAACTACCGCTCCCACCGCTAAACCCGCGATTGACGCGGCGGCGCTGCTGCAAGCGCGCTGCACGGATTGCCACGGCCTGAACAAAGTGACGTCGGCGCGTTACACGTTGGAGCAGTGGCAGCAGAGCGTCGCCCGCATGGTGCAAAAGGGCGCGCGCCTCAACGCTGAAGAGCAGGAAGCTCTGGTCGCTTATCTGGCGGAGACGTATAAGCCATAAGGGATGACCAAACCTTACTTCCGCGCGTATTTCCAGGACCAGATTGGCGCTCTGCCGTAAGTCTGGAGAACGTCTTCTGGGAGATCGTCGCAGTGTAGTTGGCGACTTTTAGCCTGGCAGGTTTTGTATAAAACCTGTCAGGCTTTTGTCAGAGGACACTTCGGTTAGCGCGCGGCTTGGCGCGGATTTGTCCTCAATTTGCAACGTTTTTGCAAGGATTATGGTTTTATCTCTCGTCGTTTTTGCTGTAGAATAGAAGGGTACTCATACACGGCTTGAAAGGAGTCAGGTATGCGCTTTGTCATCGTGGGTGGAGGAGTGGCCGGTATCACGGCAGCGTTGGAACTGTCGGCCCGCAAGGTCGGCGCAGTTGAAGTGTATTCGGATGAAGCGTATCCGTATTACTATCGCCCGCAGCTCACCGAGTTTCTTGCCGGCGGCATCACGCTGGAACGGCTGCTGCGCCGCGATCTGGCGTGGTACAAAGGGCGTGGGATTGATGTCTACCTGGGGCGCAGCGTCGTGCGCGTGGACCCCACCGCCAAAACCATCACGTTGGCCGATGGAACGCCGGTGGCGTATGACAAGCTGCTGTTGGCGACGGGCAGCGTTCCGTTCGTCCCACCAATTCCGGGGAGCGACAAAAACGGCGTGTTTACCTGGCGCACCCTGGCGGATACATTGGAACTTGAACAGCGGGCGTCAGCGTGCGGGCAGACCATCGTGCTAGGGGGCGGGCTGTTGGGATTGGAAGCGGCGCGCGGCCTGCTGGGTTTCTGTGGACATGTGACCGTCTTGGAGTTCTTTCCCCGTTTGTTGCCGCGCCAACTGGATGTCGAAGGCGCGACGCTGTTGCAGCAGTTTGTCGAATCCCTGGGCATCAAAGTCGTCGTGGGCGCGCAGGCTGAGGCGTTTCTCGGCGACCATGCGGTGACCGGTCTGCGGCTCAAGGATGGGCGGGAGTTCCCGGCGGGCATGGCGCTGGTGGCGGCTGGCGTGCGTTGCAACGCGCGTCTTGCCCAGGACGCGGGGCTGACAGTGGAGCGCGGCATCATCGTGGATGACCGTATGGCGACCAGCGCGCCCGATATTTACGCAGCCGGCGACGTCGCCGTCTACAAGGGGTATTCGTGGGCCATCGCGCCCATCGCGCAGGCTCAAGGGCGGGTCGCTGCCATCAACATGGCCGGGGAAGAAAATATCTACGATGTGGTGGTCCCCTCGACAACCCTGAAAGTCGTCGGCATTGATGTCAGTTCGGTGGGATTGGTTAATCCAGAGACCGAGGATTATACTGAGATCCGCTCGCTGGATGACGCGGCCAGAGTCTACAAAAAGATCGTGCTTCACGATGGACGCATTGTCGGTTCGATTGTCATCAACAACAAGGTGTTGGCGAAAGATTTGGAGAACCGCATCGCTCAACGCGCGGCAATGACGCCTGACCAGGCGCGGGCTGTGTTGGCCTGACTTTGTGAGGCTGCCGTTGCAAAGTTTGGCGTAACTTCACCGGAGAACGGATTGGAAATCGTCGCGCACCACAATATGCAGTATATCGGAAGAGCTGTCTCGGAGAGCAGTTTTGACGCTGTCTCGGCGCTGGTCGAGGAGAACAGCCGTCTGGCGCGCCTGCTCGACCATTTGCCGGGGATGGCCTACCGCTGTCGTTACGTCGCCAGGGGGCGGTGGACTTTGGAGTTCGTCAGCGCCGGTTGCGTCGCTCTAACCGGTCGGCATCCCGATGAATGGCTGGATAGTCATCGGGATGCTTTTATGGATTGGATTCATCCAGAGGACTATCCAGACATTGCTGCGCAGATGGAGGCCGCGCTCTGTGATCGGCAGCCCTATCGGTGTGTATATCGTCTGCTCGCTGCCGATGGGACGCAGAAGTGGGTGCGTGATCAGGGTGTGGGGGTGTGGTCCGAGACCGGCGATGTGCAGTTTTGTGAAGGCTTCATCACCGACATCTCGGCAGAAAAGCAGCGCGCGGGCATTCTCATTCATTCCGAAGAACAGGTAGAGCGATTGCTGGCCAGTATCCAGGATGGGGTTGTGCTGATCAAGGGCGCCCATATTCAGTTTGTCAATGCTACACTGGCCACGATGGTGGGTTATCCCGCCGAAACATTGGTGGGCATGGATTATAGCGCCTTCATTGATCCAGCGGATGCTGCCAAACTGAGGGGCTATTATCGTGACCAACGCGACGGGTCGGATGCTGTGACCGAACACGCGACCCATTTGCTGCACCGCGACGGTGTGACCCGCGTCCCGGTCAACATCTGCGTTGTGCCGGTCAACTTCCACGGATCGGGGGTGCTGGCGACTATCAAGGATATGAGCATCGCCCGGCGTGCGGAGGCCGAGCGCATCCAGCTTCTTGAGCGAGTGCAACAACAACAGAGCGCGGTGATTCAGTTGAGCACCCACCCGGCAGTCGCCGAAGGTCGTTTGACTGAGGCGCTGTCCTTGATTGCCGAGGTCGCTGCCAGAACGTTGGGCGTCGAGCTGGTGAGCATCTGGAAAATCGGACTTGACAACAGCGAGCTGCAATGCTTAGTCAATTACAGATTGTCGGCGGGAACATTGTCGCCCAATGAGCGATTGCAAGTCAGCCAGTACCCGGCGTATTTCGCGGCGATGCAGGAGGGGTTCGTCCTGGATGTCGCGGACGTGCGCAGCGATCCACGCACAGCCGCTTTGACCGAGGTGTACTGGAATCCGCTGGGTATTCATTCGACGCTGGAAGCGCCGGTCCGTGTGCATGGCAAGGTCATTGGGATGGTGTGTCACGAACACGTCGGCCCGTGTCGAGAGTGGCTATCTGACGAGATTGCCTTCGCCCGACAAATCGCGGACCTGGTTGCGCAGGCGCTCCTCAATGCGCACATTCGCCGCCGGACTGAAGAACTGACGGCGATCACCCGCGTCGGCCAGGAGATTTCGGCCCGCTCTAATTTGCAGCAGATTTTGGATTCGATTGCGCATCACGCGGCTGAACTTTCGGATGCTGACATTTGCAGTGTCTTCACTATGCATCCGGATGGCGAAGTTGTTTTAGCGAGCTATGGGCTGACGCCCGAATATGTCAAGGCGATAGCGGATGTTGGGGATGCTTTCTTGTTTGAAGGGGCGATTGGCCAGGCGCTCAGTGAACGCCGTCCCATCCAGGTTTATGCGGATGAGGCTGCGTCGGGTTCCGCTTTGCAAGAGGTGATGGCGCACGATGGCATCCAGGCGGTGTTGATTGTGCCGATGGTTGAGGAAGATGAGATTGTTGGCGGCATCGTACTCGCGCACCGTCAGCCCTGGCATTTCACCGCGGCGGAGGTAGATTTCATCCAGGCTTTGGCGCAGCAGTCTGCCAATGCCGTAGCCAACGTGCGCTTGCTGGAATTAGAACGCAATGCGCGCAAGCGCGCTGAGACCCTTTACCGGCTGACCCGTTCGCTGATCACATTTGATAACCTGCCCGACCTGTTGCGGGCCGTCGTGGATGGCGTGGCCGAAGCCCTGGACGCGCCCTGGGTGGTCTTGTCAACTTTCGATGTTGCGACACGTCAAATCCTCGATTACGTACCCGGTGGGCAGGATGCTGATCCCGATGTGCGTTTGTCGTTCGACGAATTGTGGGAAGGGCTGGGCGAATCATTCCGCCGCACCGGGGTGGCCGCATTACTCACCAGGGAATGTTTGGGTACGACTGCCGCCGCGTGGTCGTTCTACCAGCGATTTGAACACTATCTCAGCTCTGCCATCGTTGCGCCATTGCAATACCAGAATGTGGCGGTGGGCATCCTTCTCGCGCTGCGCCCTACAGGGAAGCCGGCGTTTGCCGAGCACGATGTGGCGCTCATCGCCGCGATGGCGAACCAGACCGCCGCGGCGATTGAGAACTTCTTGTTGCTTGACACCTTGAACCGCGAAAAGACGCAACTGGGACTGGTGTATCGTCTGGGACAGCACCTATCCAAAAGCCTCGACCCGCACGATGTGTGTCGTTTGGCCCTCGATGAAATCTGCACTGCCTTGGGGTCTTTGCATGGCTTGCTCTTCATCGTTGATGCGGAGAGCGAGGCGATGCAGTTGATGGCCCACAGAGGGTACGACGCTGACGTGCTCCATGCCCTTGTGCAGGATTTCCGGGTTGGCAAGGGGTTAAGCGGTTGGGTGGCGCAGCACCGGCAGGCGGCAGTGGTTGACGACGTGAACACCGATCCGCGTTGGATCAAAACATCCAATACCTCGGAAATCCAGTCGGCATTGAGCGTTCCCCTGTTTAGCGGAGATGAGTTACTCGGCGTCATGACGCTTGGCAGCACACAGCGGGCCTTCTTCACGGCAGAATATCGTTGGTTAGTGGAATCCGCTGCCGTAACGGTCGCCATCGCGCTGTATAACGCGCGCCTGTTTGATAAAATACGGCAGCGCGCGCGTGAACAGGAATGGGTCAGCAACATGGCGCGCGTGCTCAACACCCTGGATCTGCAGCGCGCTTTTCCGGTGTTGGCGCGAGGTTTGTCGGGCTTGGCCGAATGTGAGTACATCGTGTTGACGCTGTATGACGAAGCGCGGCGTGTCTTTGCGGCCATCGAATCCACTTTCCCGGCGCTGCCTGCCGGAAGCGCACTATTGTTGCCGCGCGACATCAACGCGCAGATCGTGAGTGGGCAACCGCATGTCACGTTGGATCTGGCTGCGCAGCCTGATGATCCGTTGCTGTGTGAACTTCGCGCACTCGGCGCGCGTTCGCGGGTGTTGTTGCCATTACTTGTCGGCACGGAGGTGACCGGGCTGCTGTACCTGGGAAGTCGCCAGGCGCTCACCGCGGCGCAAATCACCACCCTACAACAGATTGCTGATATGGTTGCCATCGCCGTAGAAAACGACCGCCTCTTCCGCGCCGAGCAGCGTCAGCGTATGGTAGCCGAGCGTCTCCAGGAAACGGCGCTGGTGGTCAATACACTGGATTTGCAGGAAGTGCTGACGTTGATCATGGATCAATTGGAAAGCATCTTCCCTTACGACAGCGGCAGTATCCAGATCCTTGAACAGGACGTCATGCGTGTGATTGCGGCGCGCAACTCGCCCTATGCGCCGATAGGTTCCTGTTTTCCGTTGAAAGATTATCCGTATAACCGCCGTCTGGCTGCGGGCGAGGTGGTCACCATTGAAGATATCCAGCAGAATGATATGGGGTGGGTTCCCTTCAATGCGGCGCTCTACCTGCGCTCGAACCTGGGCGTACCGCTGTGGGTGCGCGACAAAGTCATCGGCGCGTTGACGATTGATAACCGGGGTGTGCGGGTGTATACGGACGAGGACATCCGCGTGGTTCGCGTGTTCGCGCAACAAGCCGCCATCGCCATCGAAAATGCGCGTTTGTTTGAGGCGCAGCGCGTCCAGCGGGAACTGGCTGAGGCGCTGGAGGCAGCAGCCGCGGTGGTCAGCAGTGTGTTGAACTTCGATCAGGTCTTGGACTACATCCTGGATCAGGTGGCGCGCGTGGTGCATGGCGACATTTTCAACATCATTTTGATCGAAGGACAGACGGGGCGGATGATTCGCTGGCGCGGCTATGAGGAACACGGAATCCCCTCGACGCCTGAAGCGCGCGCGAACATCCCGATCATGACCTATCCCAGCCTGGTGCAGATGATCAAAGAAGCGCGCCCCGTTGTGATGGCTGATATTCAGCATGATCCACGGTGGGTGCGAGTTCCCGGCCAGGAAAAACTTGGCGCGTATGTGGCTGCGCCCATTCGCATTGCGGGAAAGACCGAGGGCTTCATCAACGTGTCGGGCCTGTCCGCCGGACAATTTGATGAGCAGGATGCTGAAAGATTGCAAGCTTTTGCCGACCACGCCTCCATCGCGCTTCATAATGCGCGCCTGTTCCAACAAACCGTGCAGCACGCCGAGGAACTGGAGCGGCGCGTGCGCGACCGTACCATCGAGCTTGAGGCCAAAAATGCCTGGCTGGAGGCGATCCTCAGCGGCACAGCAGACGGCATTGTCGTCACCGACAGCGATGGGCAGATCGTGGATGCCAATCGGGTTGCCAGGTTGTGGCTGTATCATTCGCTGCCCGCGCAGGACGTGGAACGGCTGCGCGCGACGATCCGCGATTTGGCGCTTCAGGCGGATTCTCATCCCGATGCGGTGCTCGAATTAACCGGCCTTGACCTGGAACTGAGCGCGTCATCCATTTTTGGTCAAGGCGTTGAGGGGCCAGCGGTTGTGGTGGCTGTCCATGACGTGAGTTACCTCAAGGCGCTAGATCGGGTCAAATCGCAGTTCGTTTCTAACGTTTCCCACGAACTGCGTACACCGCTCGCGTCCATTCGCCTCTATTCCTCACTGCTGCAACGCAATTCCCATGAAAACCGGCAGCGTTATTTTGAGGCCCTGGATCACGAAGTTGTGCGCCTTTCCAAACTGGTTGAAGATATTCTCCAAATTTCACGGATCGAGGCTGGACAACTGGAATTGGATCGCCGGATCATGGATCTCAATACGCTGACGGAGATGGCGGTGATGAGCCACAAAGTTCTGGCCGAGTCGCGCAACTTGACGATCACTTACCATACCGCTGAAGGCAAAATAGCCGTCTCCGCCGATCACGACAGATTTGTTCAGGTGTTGAACAACCTGATTGAAAATGCGATCAATTACACGTCAGCGGGGGGCGAGATTGCAGTTTCCACAGAACGGCGTATAAAGGATAATCGTTCCTGGGGAACCGTAACGGTCGCGGATACGGGTATGGGCATCCCGGAACACGAAGTGCAACACCTGTTTGAGCGGTTTTTCCGGGGCAGTGAGCCACAGGATTTGCGCATTCAGGGCAGCGGTTTGGGACTTGCAATTGTCAAAGAAATTGTAGAATTACATGGTGGCAATGTAACTGTCGAGAGTCAGGTCGGGGTAGGGTCCACTTTCACGGTATGGATGCCGCTCATGGACACCTGAGGGTATGATAGCGGTCCTACAATTTAGGCGAACGGGAGGATGAACGCATGCAAAAGAAGCAGATTCTTGTTGTGGAAGACCAGGACTTATTGCTGATGGCGATCCGCGATGTATTGGAGATGGAGGGCTATGCCGTGATCACAGCCAGCGATGGCGTTGAAGGGTTGGAGATGATGGGAAATTACGTGCCCGATCTCATCATTGCTGACATATCTATGCCCCGGATGGACGGCTACAAGTTCTTTGAAGCTGTGCATGCTCGTCCAGAATGGGTGCCGATCCCCTTCATTTTTCTAACGGCGCGGGCTGAAAAAGAAGACCGTTTGAAGGGGAAAGCCATGGGCGCCGAGGATTACCTCGTCAAACCCTTTGATCCCCAGGAGCTTTTGGTTGTGGTGCGCTCGCGGATCGGGCGCGCTGAAGCCATCCGCGAAGCCACCGAGGGTGAATTCGAGGAACTCAAACAGCAGATTATCACCTTGTTGAGCCACGAGTTGCGCACGCCGTTGACCAGCGTTTACGGCTATACCGAACTGGCGCTGGAGGATGCAGCGCAATTGCCCTCCGGCGAATTCCAACAGTATCTCATCGGCATCCGCCGGGGCGCTGACCGCTTGCGCAGCCTGGTGGAGGACTTGTTGATGATCGTGCGCCTGGATACCGGCCAATTAGAGCGCGAATTCCGTATCCTGGCAACCACGCACTATAAAGTTGGCGATGTTATCGAGCGTGCCGTGAAGTTGCATGGGGTGCAGGCCAACAAAGAGGGCATTGTGTTGGAGACACATGTGGCGCCTGATCTGCCGCCGGTACAAATTTACGAAAACTTCCTGTCCGATGCGCTGGGCCGGTTGATAGATAACGCGATAAAATTCTCCCGCAAGAAAGGCAAGCGCGTGACCGTGACAGCATCCGTCGTTCAGGATTGGGTGGAGATTGCCGTTACCGATGAGGGAGTCGGTATTTCTCCCAGCGGCGTCGCGCATCTTTTTGAGCGTTTCCGCCAGATCAATCGGGAGAAGATGGAACAGCAAGGCACCGGTTTGGGGCTTTCGATAGCCAAGGCGTTGGTCGGCTGTATGGGCGGCGACATCACTGTGGAGAGTGTGGTGAGCGAGGGCAGCACTTTTACGATTCGCCTGCCGGTCGTACAACCGGCTTGAGCGTTCGTCCGAAAAGACTTTGGGTCGTCCAGACTCCCCAGATTTGTCTGGGGAGTCTGGCGTTAACTACATTTTGATCAGGACTTTTAGCGCGCCTGGTTGAGCGGCGCATTGGAGCGCCGTCAGAATGTCCGCGAACCCATAGTGCGCCTGGATCAAAGCCGTGACGTTGACCCATCCGCGTTCCAACATGCGCAGCGCCGGCGCGAACGGCCCGCACCGTGACCCTATCAGCCTGATCTCATCCACGACGGCCCGGCTGAGGCTGGTTTCCATAGCGCCATGATAGGTGGACTTCAACACGAGTGTTCCGCGTGGGCGCAGCAGTTTGCGCGCTGTGACGTAGCCATCGGGATGCCCTGTCGCCTCAACGACGATGTCCATCGTCCCCGCGATCTCCGCCAGTTCAGGCGTCGCCCCACGCTGCACGAGCACCGTGGCGATTCCGAAGGGGGCAAGCAAGTTCAATTTATCGGCGTGGCGTCCGATGACGGTCAGCTTGCACCCGCTGAGCGCCAAAACTTGCGCGCAGAGCAGCCCAAGCTTGCCGTCGCCGAGGACGGCGACCTGATCGGTCGGGTGGACGTGAACCTGTTCGAGAATTTCGCAGGCCGCTGCCAACGGCTCGGTGAAGACGGCCATCTCGTCGGGAAGTGTATCTGGGATGGCATAGAGATTTTTCACCGGCAGCGTCAGATATTCGGCAAATGCGCCATCGCGTCCATCCATGCCCAACGTCGTGCGGTGCGGGCAGTGGGTGTAGCGTCCGGCCCGGCAGGTTGCACAAACGCCGCAGGCCGCGTTGATATCGCCGACAACGCGCCGACCTTCCCACATCTCCGCGCCCGGCGCCGCCTCCACCACACCGACGAATTCGTGTCCCGCTACCCCGCGATAGTGCAGATACCCTCTGGCTAACTCCAGGTCGGTGTTGCAGATACCCGCCGTAAGGACTCGGATCAGCGCCTCGCCGGGCGGCGGCGCTGGGGTCGGGTAATCTTCGACGAAGCTCCAATCGTTATTAAGAACCAAAGCCCGCATACTTTCTCCTCGCGTAAAATCGCCCCAATCCTCTATGATGAATAATAACCGTTTCCACAGTAAAGTTATAAACCAGATGCCTGTATTATAACCAGATATGGAAACTTTGCACACGGATTTGCGCGCGTGCGCCTGAATTATAAGGGAATTTACCATAACTTGACAAGTAAACTGTACGACGTATAATATATACATTGTATAACTTATACGGTGTAAGCTTATAAAGGAGCGCTATGCCAAGACCAAAACAGACTGAAGAAGAGCGTGAAGCTATGCGCGAGCGCATCCTCAATGCTGCTTACGGGCTGTTACTCGAACACGGCTACGATGCCCTGACCACGCGCGCCATCGCTGAACGGTTGGGCGTGTCGCACATGGTCTTGTACACCTATTTTGACAATCACGACGCACTGGTGCAGGCCCTGCGCGCGCGCCAGCGGGAGGAAAGAGAGGCATCGCGCGCCGAGGCGTTGCGCCAGGCCGAAACCGGCGATGTCGCTGCCGTGATGCGCGAATCTCTCATGCGCTACGTGAACAATGCGAAAGAACACCCCAAGATGTACACGTTTATGTGGGTTCAGCCAATCTCCCATGATGCACTGCACCCCGAACCGCATCGTCCTTACCAGGGCAATGTGCGTTACCTGGCGCAGTTGGTGCAACTCGGCATAGAGCGCGGCGTGTTTGCGCCCCGCGACCCGGCTCTGGCTGCCGCGACCGTCTTCGCCATCATCCATGCTCCTTCTCTGTTCTACCACAATGGCCGCCTGACAGACGAAGACCTGCGCGACCGGATGTCTGCTGAAGCGCTCGACATCGCCATGCGCTATCTGATGCGTGAAACGTAAAGCGTAAAACGTAAAACGTGATTCGCAATTCTTAACTCGTAACTCTTAACTCGCAATTCGTGAGGAGCCTCGTATGAAATCATTATTTCGCTTGTTCAAGTATATGAAACCTTATCGGGTAGAGGTCTTTGCGGCGTTAGTGCTGCTGCTGGGCGTGGTCGCCGCAGACCTGGCGATCCCCCGGCTGACGCAACGGGTGATTGATGAAGGTGTGAAGGCGCAGGATATGTCCGTCATCCTCAGCACCGCGCTGGTGATGTTCGGTGTCGCGCTGCTGGAGGCGTTGATTTCGGTTGGCAACACCGTCCTTGCCGTCCGCGTGGGCCTGAAGACGGGCACCGACATCCGCAGCGCATTCGTGCGCAAGGTACAAACGCTCTCCTTCGGCAACCTCGATCGCTTGCAGACCGGGCAATTGATTGTCCGCGCTACCAGCGACATCAACCAGGTGCAGATGATTATGATGATGGGCTTGCGTATCCTCACCCGCGCACCCATATGGGCCGCCGGCTCGGTAGTGATGTTGCTCTTGACGGCGCGCCAGTTGGTCTGGCTGTGGCTGGCAATGTTGCCGGTGCTCTTCGGCATCGTGGTGGCGTTTATCGTCAAGGCGCGTCCGCTGTTCCTCATCGTGCAGCAAAAGCTCGACAAGCTCAACACCGTGATGCAGGAGAACCTGGCCGGCGTGCGTGTCGTCAAGGCTTTCGTTCGCGCCGAACACGAAAAAAAGCGTTTCGCGCGCGCCAACGACGATCTGATGGCGCAGACGATCAAGGTGTTCAACTTTGTTGTTTTCCTGATGCCGTTTATGATGACGATCACCAACCTGGCGACCGTCGGCGTGATCTGGTTCGGCGGCAACCTCGCCATCGAAGGCGAGATGTCCGTGGGACAGATCATGGCCGCCGTCAACTACATGATCTTCTCGCTTTTCCCGCTGACGATGCTCATCAACATGATCGCGCCGCTCGCTGCCGCTGAAGCCTCCGCCGGGCGCATCCTTGAAGTGCTGGACAGTGAGCCGGAAGTCCAATCCCCCGCTGAAACCCGCCTCCCGGACGAACGGCTGGGGCGTGTGATCTTCGAAGACGTGTGCTTCAGCTACAATCACGGCTGCGCCGACGCCGTTCTAACGGACGTGAACCTGATTGCCGAACCGGGCGAAACGGTCGCCGTCCTCGGCGCGACCGGCTCTGGCAAATCCAGCCTCATTCACCTGATTCCGCGCTTTTACGATGTAGATCGAGGCCGTGTACTCATCGATGGGGTGGACGTGCGCGATTGGCCGATGCACGATCTGCGCGCTCAGGTGGGCATCGCGCTGCAAGAGGCCGTGCTCTTCAGCGGTACTGTGCGCGACAACATCCGCTATGGCCGGCCCGATGCTACTGACGACGAAGTGATCGCCGCAGCGCAGGCAGCGCAGGCCCACGACTTCATTATGGCGATGCCTGATGGCTACGATACGCTTATCGGACAGCGCGGCGTCAACCTTTCCGGTGGCCAGAAGCAACGCATCGCCATCGCCCGTGCGCTGTGCGTCCGCCCGCGCGTGCTCATTCTTGACGATAGCACCAGCGCAGTGGATGTGGAGACCGAGAGCAAACTTCAGGACGCGCTGGATGAATTGTTGCACACCCAACTGGCGCAGCGCAGCACTGTCTTCGTCGTCGCACAGCGCATCAGCACCGTCCTCACCGCTGACAAAATCGTAGTGCTGGACAGAGGCCGCATCGCTGATGTGGGGACGCACGCCGAGTTGCTGACGCGCAGCCCGATTTACCAGGAGATTTATCAGTCACAGTTGGGCAATGGAAATGGTAGACAGTAGACGGCAGACGGTAGAGGGGGATTCGGAGGAATAGGGGATGATGGAACAACGACAACCTTCTTTGGGAAATGGACGGGGTGGGGCGGGCGCGCCGGGGAATCTCGGCGGTGGGCCGCCGCAAGGCGGGCCGCAGTTGCCGGGGCCGGGCGGACGACGCTTTGGGACACCGATTGAGAAAGCGCGCGACATGCGGGGTACGGTGCGGCGACTGCTCGGCTATTTGCGTCCGCACCGTCTCGTATTGGTAGTGGCGACTGTTCTAGTGGTGGCGAGCACGCTCCTGGATCTGGTCGGCCCGTATCTCAACGGCGTGGCCATAGATCGCTTCATCACCCGCCGCGATGTCGCCGGCTTGGGACGGCTTGCTTTGCTGATGTTGGGCGTTTATCTGGTGGTCTGGGTGATGCGTGTGGCACTGGCGCGGCTGATGGTGAACATGGTGCAGAAGGTGATGCGCACGATGCGCGCACAGCTCTTCGGGCATTTGCAGACGCTCTCCTTGAGCTTCTTCGATCAGCACCCGCACGGCGATCTGATGAGCCGCCTCACCAACGACCTGGACGCGCTCGGCCGGCTGCTGGCGCAAAACGTGACGGATTTGATCAGCGGGTTGTTGTCGCTGGTGGGCATCGTGGTGATGATGTTCTCCATCAACTTCTGGCTTTCGCTCGGTTCAATGTTCGTCTTCCCGCTGATGTTGTGGTTCACCGGTTACGTCGGCAAGCGCACACGCCAGGGCTTCCGCGAGTTCCAACGGCGCATCGGACAGCTAAACGGTGAATTGGAGGAAATCTTCAGCGGGCAGCGCGTCATCCTCGCTTTCGGGCAGGAGGGCAGCACGCTGGCGAAATTCGACCGGGTCAACGAGGAGACGCGCGACGTGGGCATCCGTGCCCAGACTTACGCCAACCTGATCCCGCCGTTGATGGGCATTTTCAGCAACGCCAACATTGCCATCCTCGCCGGGTTGGGCGGCTGGATGGTGATTCGTGGCTGGGCCACCGTTGGCACGATCCTCACGTTCTACAACTATTCGCGCCGCTTCGCTAACCCGCTGCGCCAGTTGGGCGATCTCTACAACCAGATTCAGTCCGCCTTGGCCGGCGCCGAGCGCGTCTTTGAGCTGCTCGACCAGCAACCGGAAATTCTCGAAGCGCCCAATGCGATTGTGCTCGACAAGGTGCAAGGCGATGTGATCTTCGATCACGTGACCTTCAGCTACGTCCCCGATGTGCCGGTCATCAAAGATATGAGCTTCCACGCCGAGCCGGGCAAGACGATGGCATTGGTCGGCCCGACGGGCGCGGGCAAGACGACGATGATCAACCTGCTCTCGCGCTTCTACGACATCCAGGGCGGCAGTATCCGCATCGATGGCGTGGACTTGCGCGACTATAACAAGGCCAGCCTGCGCCGTAAACTCGGCGTGGTGCTGCAAGATACGTTCCTGTTCTCCGAATCGGTGATGGAGAACATCCGCTACGGGCGATTGGACGCGACCGATGAAGAAGTCATCGCAGCGGCGACGCTGGCGAATGCCGATCAGTTCATTCGCCGCCTGCCGCAGGGCTACCAGACGGAGTTATCGGAGCGCGGCAGCAACCTGAGCCAGGGCCAGCGCCAGTTGCTCGCCATTGCGCGCGCGATTCTGGCCGATCCGGGCATCCTCATCCTCGACGAGGCGACGAGCAGCGTGGATACCCGCACCGAGCAGCACATCCAGGAGGCGCTGCTGCGGCTGATGGAAGGCCGCACCAGTTTCGTCATTGCCCACCGCCTGAGTACCATCCGCGAGGCCGACACCATCCTGGTCATCAATGATGGCGAGATCATCGAGCGCGGGTCGCATCAGGAGTTGTTGGCGCAGCAGGGGTTCTATCACCATCTGTATGTGAGCCAGTTCCGGGGACAGGTGGAAGCCCAATCCTGACGCGCGGGGGGAAAATGACCACCCATCTCCACAAATCTGGCTTTCCAATTTGTGGAGATGGGTGTAGATTCGTAGTACATTTTGTCGCTGATGCCGTAGGATTGTACTCCATCCAGGCATGGGTGTGAACTCTTGATGGCTATGTGGGGGGAGGCTGAACAATGCAGAAGTGGCAACACTGTAAACTACAGGGAAGTCGGGTGAGCTTTTTGGGGTCAGCGGGCGCTTTCGAGAACAAACGCGATTTGCATCTCACTGCTCGCCTGGCATTCAGCAAACTTGAGGACGAGGGATGGGAGCTGGTGACGGTGCTGCACGACCCTGATCCTGACGGCGATTTCATCTATTTTTTCAAACGTCCTGTTCCAGCCGGCCTGTGAAACAGTTCAGAAGCGCGCCCGCGTGTTTGCCCCAGGTCAATGCGGAGCACAACAGGCAGATAAACCTTCGGAAAAACGGGCGCTTCGTACGCGCCGATGTCACACGTCACGCCCTGGGGGCGTCCGATATTGCGCTGATCAACGGTGATCACAGCGCCGTCAATGGCGGCGCAACTTCCGGTATCAACGGCCTGACTGCCTGGGAGCAGGGCATGAGTCCATGTGGGGCCGCCATAATCTGCCAGAGGGAGCAGCAAGGGATCAATGCCGACAAGGTTGCCGGTCGCATTGCCAACAATCGTGCAATCGCTGCTGCTCTGGATCAGGTTAAAACCCGCCGATGTCAGCACGCCGTTGCAATCGGGACCGGTCTGAATTGACACGTTTCCTGCCAGGATCGTGTTGCGAGCTTGAGCGGTGCCCACGCTGTTGTAAATGCCGCCGCCCTTGCCCGAATTAAGTCCGTCGTCCCCTCCTCCAGCTCCGGCGCGGTTATGGGTGAGCGTGCCATTGTCTATGGTGAGGACACCCGTATTGTAAATGCCGCCTCCATGGCCGCCTTCACCTGAATCAACCAGAGTCTCGCCCCCGGTCCCGGTGTGATTGCCGGTTATCGTCGTGTTGCTTACCTTCAGCGTGTCCGTGGTATAGATTCCGCCGCCATACCCACCATTGCCCGCCATAGCATGACTGCCGCCACAGCTATCACCGTTCGCCGTTTGATTGTCATGAACGGTGCTGCTGTCCAGTGTCAAGCGGCCTGCGTTGTAAAGACCCCCGCCATGTCCCCCGCTGCCACATGCAATGTTCGGCGGAGCAATAAATCTGCCCCCTATCGCAGTGCGGTTGCCGCGAATTGTACTGTTCTTTATAGTCAGGTTGCCCGCGTTATAGATGCCGCCGCCATAACCGGCTGCCCCAGCGCTGCCAAATTCACCGCTATCGCCGCCTGCTCCGGCGACGTTATCACGCACGGTGCTGCTTTCCAATGTCAACGTTCCGGGGTTAAAAACGCCCCCGCCGCGGCCCCCGTCGCCGCCGTCGCCCTGTTCTCCCTCCCCCGCGCAGCCATTCCCGGCTTGATTGTCAGCGATAGCGCAGCCGGCCAAAGTCAGGATTCCCGCGTTCGCTATACCGCCTCCATCGCCGCCATTGCAGGCGTCGCTGGTTCCATCAGGGGCGTGGCCATTGCGGATCATCACATTCGTCATCGTAACCGTAGCGCCGGCATGGATCTGAAATATCCGGTCGAGTTGGTTCCCATCAATCCAGGGAGGCTCTACCCCTGGACCCTGGATCGTGACGTTGCTCTTGATGTCCAGATCGCCAGCGGCGTTCTCATCCTCGTTTGGACCCGCCAGGGTCAACGTATATGTTCCAGAGGGCAACGTGATCGTCTGCACATCGCTCTCGCCGCAGGCATCCACCGGAGTGTGCGTGTTGATAGTTTGAATGGCTTCACGTAACGAGCAGTTGCCATTGTTAATCAACTCGTCCGCGCTGGTGGTGACCGTTATGGCTGCGCCGGTCTGTACAGCGGTTGCCGGTATAGGCACGAAAAGATCGGGCGGCGTTGGCGCAATCAGAGCGAGGCTACCCGCCAGGCATAAAACTCCTACCCTTTTGAGCCAGGTGAACGCGCGTTTTAGCATCGTGCGGTGCCCTCTTTTGGCTGGCAAAATGTCTGACGAAGCGTGTTATGTCAGGTGTGATGGCTGTGTCGCACCGTCAAAACGGGGCAGTGGGCGTATTCGATCACCCGTTCGGCCACGGCGCCGATGCGTCCTAATCGCTGCGTCCCCAGCCCGCCGACGCGCCCAATGACGATGAGATTCGCGCTGACCTCGCGCGCCAATTCGGTGATCTCGATATGCGGCGTGCCGTAGCGAATGATTTGTTCGGCGGCGACATCTTGCTGGGCCGCCAGGCGCGACAGGTAGTCCAGGTAGTGTTGGGCCTTGTCGCTGAATTCCGCGCGCACTTCATCCAGCGTTTTGCGCGTTGTGCGGGAGACGTCCTCCGCAGTTTTGTCGTCAATCACGTAGACAAAGGTGATCTTGGTGGGACACATTGAGGCGATGTGGATGGCTAACTGGCCGGCCTGGATCGAAGTTTCGGAACCATCGGTGGGAACGAGGATGTGCGAAAAGGGACTCTTTCGTGTTTCCATCGGTACCTCCATAGCTAAAACGTAAAACGTAAAATGTGAAGCGTAAAACGTCATGGGGGGAGATACTTATCAGCAGTTACGCGGTTCTTCTCTTTAGACAGGATTTACAGGATTGACGGGATGAAAAAGCTTCCTACAAAGCCTTTTTTAATCCTGAAAATCCTGTTAATCCTGTCAGAAAATGACAAGGTGCGTAACTCCTATTATGTTTTGCGTTTTACGCTTGACGAAATCAGCCAAACTCGTAGGAAGTGGGTTTGCCGCCGCCGATATCGCGGTAGGGCTGTTGGTATTCGCGGGTGGGCGGCCCGACGCGCGCGGTTGTACCCTTCGACTTGAGCCGCTTGAGCCGGAATGTCTCCTCGCGCTCGCGTTCTTCTAAGGCGCTTTCGATGTATTTGATGGTTGCTTCATATTCTGGGATGAAGATATATTGCAAGGCGTTGACGCGCCGCTGCGTCTTTTGTAGCTCGCGCGCCAGCCGCCACACGGACGTCATCATCTCGGAGAGCATTGGGATTTCGTCCAGCACCGCGCGGAAGCGTGTGACAGCCTCGTCGAGCGGCACGGTGGTATCCCCCAGGCCGTAAGGCATCTCTGGCGGTTCGCCGTGGGCTTCGATGGTGGGGATGACGACACCCATAATGCTGCGCAGCTTGATCTCGACCTCCACGGTTTTGTTGACGGCGAGCGCCGTCCACTCCAGACGCTCCTGTCCCATCGAAAGCCGCGCCTCCACCAGCGCCCGGTAAGCGTTGTCCAGCTTTTGCCAGACACGGGTTTGCTGCGCCGCCGCGTCGTGCGCGTGGCGGATCAGCTCGGTCGTCAAGACTTCCCGCTTTTTATCCAGAATTTCATACCCTTCCTGCGCCAGCTTGAGCGCCTGGCGCGTGCGGAAAAGGTTACTGCGGGTGGGAGCGATCTGCTGCGGCATAGGCTATGCTTTCTTGTAATACCGCTCGATCTCGGCCTCTGAAACGCGGGTCAGCTCTTCGCGCGGCAGCAGCGAGAGCATTTGCCAGCCGATGTTGAGGGTGTCTTCGACGGAGCGATTCTCGGTCGGACTTTGGCCGATGAGGCTGCGCTCGAAAGCGCGCCCGAAGGCCAGATAATCCTGATCCACCGAAGTCAGCTCTTCTTCCCCGATGACCGACGCCAGCGAACGCACATCTTGCACGTGGGCGTAGGCGGCATAAAGCTGCGCGGCCAGGTGCGCGTGATCGCCGCGCGTGCGCCCCTCGCCGATGCCGTCTTTCATCAACCGCGAGAGGGAGGGCAGCACAGACACTGGCGGGTAGACGCCCTGCTGGAAGAGTTCGCGGCTGAGCACCGTCTGCCCTTCGGTGATGTAGCCGGTGAGGTCGGGCACGGGGTGGGTGATGTCGTCGTTGGGCATGGTGAGAATCGGCAGTTGTGTGATAGACCCAGAACTTCCCTTGATGCGGCCGGTGCGCTCATAGAGTGAAGCCAGGTCGCTGTAGAGATAGCCGGGATAGCCCTTGCGGCTGGGCACTTCGCCCCGGATGTTCGAGATTTGCCGCAGCGCCTCGCAGTAGTTCGTCATATCGGTCAGCACCACCAGTACGTGCAATCCCTTCTCGAAGGCCAGAAACTCGGCCAGCGTGAGCGCCGCGCGCGGCGTGATCAACCGTTCAATGGGCGGATCGTCCGCCAGATTGAGGAACATCGCCACGCGCAGCAGCGCGCCGCTGCTGGTAAACGCCTCGCGGAAGAAATCCGCGACGTCGTGTTTGATGCCCATCGCCGCAAAGACGATGGCAAAGGACTGCGATTCTTTGTCGGCGGAGAGAATGGTGGCCTGGCGCACAATCTGCGCGGCGAGTTGGTTGTGCGGCAACCCACTGCCGGAGAAAATCGGCAGCTTTTGTCCCATCACCAGCGCATTCATCCCGTCGAGTGCGGAGATGCCGGTCTGGATCACGTCGCGCGGATAGAGGCGCGCGGTTGGGTTGATCGGTTGCCCGTTGATGTCGTCCCAACGCTCGGCGAGGGGCGGCGGACCGCCGTCAATGGGCGCGCCCAGGCCGTCGAAGGTGCGCCCCAGCATTTCCAGCGAAACTGGAATCCGCATCGGACGGCCCTCAAAGCGGACGTGGGTATCCTCAATCGAAAGTCCCGTTGTCCCGGCAAATACCTCAATCACGGCAGCTTCTTCGCCGACTTCCAACACCCGGCCCCGCCGCACCCGCCCTTGCGCGTCCACGATCTCGACGACTTCGTCGTAGCCGACGCCGCGCATCCCTTCCACGACTACAATCGGCCCTTCGACACGCGCCGCGCCTAGAATTTCCTGTCCACCCTGTTCATTGCTTGCTGGCATATTTTTACTTCCTGAAAACAATCTGTCAGTCGTGAGTCAAGTCACGTTGATGGTTGAACGTTGGCTATGCATACTCCCGTTCTAGTTGATCCATTTGTGTGTCCAGATCGGCCATCACCGCCTCCATTTGACCCAGGTTATCATTAGGAATGTTGGTCTTCATCCGCACCAGGGTGTTGACGATGGGGAGGTTGTGCAGCAGGATGATCGGGCAGCCCTTGGCGACGATGCGCGCGGCGCGATCGTGATAGTGCAAGATGGCGCGCAGCATCCGGATTTGCTTTTCTACGGCGGCGTAAGCGTCAATCGCGTCCAGGGCGCTTTGTTGCAGAATCCCCTCGCGCAGCAGCCGCGCTGTTTCCAGGATCAGCCGTTGGTCATCGGGCAGTGCGTCCGGGCCGACAAGTTTGACGATCTGTTGCAGGCGGCTTTCCCGTTGCAGGATTTCCATAGCCTGCGTGCGTAGTGTGTACCAGTCGGCGTAGCCCTGGCTTTGCCACCAATTGACGACTTCATCCACGTACTCGCTGTAACTATCGAGCCAGTTGATGGCCGGGAAGTGTCGCGCTGAAGCCAGGCTCTTGTCCAAAGCCCAGAAACAGCGGATGAAGCGTTTGGTGTGCTGCGTGACCGGCTCGGAGAAGTCGCCGCCGGGCGGGCTAACCGCGCCGATGATGCTGACGGAGCCTTCCGCGCCGCTCAGCGTGATCGTGCGTCCAGCCCGTTCGTAGAATTCCGCCAGCCGGGCCGCCAGGTAGGCGGGATACCCTTCTTCGGCGGGCATCTCTTCCAGCCGGCCCGAAATTTCGCGCAGCGCCTCGGCCCACCGCGAGGTGGAGTCGGCCATAATGGCGACGTGGTAGCCCATGTCGCGGTAATACTCGGCGAGGGTGATGCCGGTGTAGACGCTGGCTTCGCGGGCGGCTACTGGCATGTTCGAGGTGTTGGCGATCAGGATGGTGCGCTCCATCAGCGAGCGGCCGCTGCGTGGATCAACCAGTTCTGGGAATTCCTGCAGCACCTCGGTCATCTCATTGCCGCGCTCCCCGCAACCCACGTAGATGACCACGTCGGCGTCGCTCCACTTGGCGACTTGATGCTGGGTGATCGTCTTGCCGGCGCCGAAGCCGCCCGGAATGGCCGCTGTACCGCCTTTGACCAGCGGGAAAAACGTGTCCAGCACCCGCTGTCCGGTGACGAGCATTTCGGTGGGGGGGAGACGCCGACGGTAAGGGCGCGGGCGGCGCACCGGCCAACGGCGGAGCATGGTGATCTCTTGCTCGCCGCGCGGCGTTTGCAGCCGGGCGATGGGGTCTACGATGGTGTATTCACCCTTCGGCGCAACCCAGGTGAGGGTTCCTTCCGCTTCTGGCGGCGTTAGCACACGATGTTCGATGAGCGTGGTCTCCGGCGTTGTCCCCAGGAGTGCGCCGCCTTGCACGCGCTCGCCAACCTGAACCCGTGGTGTGAAGGTCCACTTCTGCTTGCGATAGAGCGGCGTGGTTTTGATGCCCCGTCCGATGAATGCGCCGCTGCGCAATTCCAATACCGGCAGCGGACGTTGGATGCCATCGAAGATGCTTTGCAGCAGGCCCGGCCCCAGCTCGACCGAAAGCGGGTATCCCGTGCTGAAAACGGGCGCGCCTGGCCGCAGCCCGGAGGTCTCTTCGTAAACCTGCACGGTGATCACGTCGCGTTCCAGTCCAATGATTTCGCCAATGAGATGCTCGTCGCCGACTTCGACCACTTCCAGCATACCGATGTGCTGTGATCCCCGCGCGCGGATTACCGGTCCGTTGATCCAAATCACTTCGCCAATCTGTGTGCTCATCAGGCCTCTCCGGTCAGAATGTGGAAGACGGTTGTGCGCACATCGTTCTGTATGCGTGTCAGCCGGGTCTCCAGCGTGTTATCGTAACGGCGATGGCCGTTCGCGGTGCTCAGGACAACGCCGGTTCCTGTTTCAAGGGGCGCGCCACGTTCCAGGTGTACGTTGAGCGTCTGGGCCAGGTCTTTCAAGAAAGCGTCGTCCAGCACGTGGTTTGTGACGGCGTCAGCCTGAACAATAAAAGCTTCGTCGCCCAGGTGCGCGACGGCCTCGCTGATCAGGCGTTGCACAATCATCCGATAATCCGTGTGTTGTGGGATCAACGGCAGTTGTTCGCGCACTTTGTCAAAGGTACGGCTGAGCAGTTGCTCGCGGCGTTGCAGCTTGAGCATCTGCGCTTCCAGTTGCGCCCTGGCGATGGCCTGAGCGACATGGTGCGTCGCCGTCTGCTGCGCTGCTTGCCGGATGCGCTCGCTCTCAACAGCGGCATCGGCCTGCGCTTGTTTGCGGATGCTATCCGCTTTGGCCTTCGCTTCGTCCAGGATCACCTGCGCTTCCTGTTGCGCGATCTCTATAATGGCCTGTTCGAGCACTTGAACTTTGTCTCGCCCTATCATATTCGTACTCCCGTGGTTCGCCGGATGACCTCGCTGAGCGCCGGACGGTCGGCCTGCGGTCCCCCTGGTCCGGGAATCTCAACCACCAGCGGGATGGTGCTGTGGGCCGTGAGCCGATCCACGCGCTGGCGGGCCAGGGCCGCCGCTTCTTCAGTGACCAGAATAATGCCGATGCTCTTGTCGTTCAATGCTGCGTCGAGGGCCTGGTTGATTGCTTCACTGGTCGTGACAATCTGCCCTTCCACGCCGACCAGCGCAAACCCGCGCACGGCATCCTGGTGCCCAATGACCATCAGTTTCATCGCCTTTGCTCTCGCGCCCGCGCGCGCCTTTGGTTTAGCGGTTGAGGATGATGAAGGCGATAATCAACCCGTAGATGGCTACACCTTCGGCCAGACCGACGAAGATCAGCGCCTTGCCGAAGACGTCCGGTTTCTCGGCGATAGCGCCGATGGCCGCCGCGCCGGTGGCGCTGACCGCGTAAGCCGCGCCGATTGAGCCGGCGCTGACAGCAATGGCCGCCGCCAGGGATACATAGGGATCACTTGCAGTCGCTTGTCCTAAGCCCGATGCGGCCACGATCTCAGGGGCGAGGAACCACACCAATCCTACGCCCAGGAGCAGCACAGCCATCACGATGTTGACCGTGCTCAGGCCAAAAACCAGTTTACGGGTCATATCTACTTGCCCCACTTTACGTTTGATGATCAACAGCGTAGCCGGCACAAGGGGCAGCAGCCCGGCGAACAAAACAAGTAAATACATCATACTCTACCTCCTGAAAATAAACCGCGAATTGTGACCAATTTGTAGCGTCAGATAGCAACCGCCAACAGTTTTTAGCCGCCAGCGTTTTCTGGAACGTTGAGTTTTCCCGCTTGGGGGATGAGCGATAGAGGCCGATAGGGCATCCCGCCGCCGGAGAAAAACTTGCTGAAGAGTTCGTAGTACTCCAACCGCAGGGTTTGGATCCCCACGATCATTCCCTCGAAGCCGATGACAAAAAGATTGCCCAGGATCACGACAATCCAGTACCCGACGCTGCCCCGCGCGCCGATAACTCCCGCAATGATAAACACAACCAGACTCAACGCGCCGTGGGCGACGGCGAACGCGCCCATACGCACGTAGGAAAGGGTGTTGCTGAACAGGGAAATCAGCGTTTCGAAGAGTTCGAAGAACGCCAGGGCGAGGTAGGTACCGGCATCCCCCTCGATCAGCGGGCGGTGCCCTTCTACCAGATGGGCAAAGAGTTCGGCGAAGGTTAGGCCAACGCCGGAGAGTACTCCGATTATGGCCAGGATAGCGCCAGAGATGGGGATGGCCGCGCCGAAAACGCGCGCTCCCAGTCCCAGCAATGACCAGTAAAAGATCAAACCGGCCAAACCGTTGCGGTTAAAAAGCATACTTCCCCAACGGCGATTCAGCGCCGCGTTGACCATGTTGTAGATAATCCCCGCGCTGATCAACAAAACGCCGACGATGATGGCAAAGAGTAGAATGTCGGTGATTTTCTCCAGCGGACGGAACCACACCGCTCTGAACACATCCTCGAAACCGAAGATGCTGCCGTAGAGCGCGCCGAACACCATCGCCGCTGCGCCGCAGAGCGCCACAACGACGCCGAAGCCAGCCGCGCCCTGCAACGCCTTGATCTTGCGGCCAGCGAGCAGCAAGCCCACCAACAGCAAGAGCAACCCGTGACCCACATCCCCAAACATCAGCCCAAAGACTAAGGGGAACGTCAGCGCCATCATCGGAGTGGGGTCTAATTCGTCGTAGTTGGGCTGTCCATACGTGGTGACCAGACCCTGGAACCCACTGAAAAATGGTGGATTCTTGAGCGATGCTGGAATGTGTCCGATATCTTCCTGGCGGGGTTCGAGAGTTTCGATGACGACCTTATCGCTGACTTTGGCGATGACTTGTTCCAGCCAGGCCAGCGATGCTCTGGGTACCCAACCGGTCACCAGATAGGTGTGCTGTAAATGATCGTAACCCGTGATCGTGTTTGCCAATGTATGGCTGGCGCGCACGCGCCAGAGCAGGTGGCGCAAATGGCGGATCCGTGTTTCCTGGAGGTGCGCGATTTCCATTTCGTACTCGCTGATGCGTTGGCGGGTGCGCTCGATGCCGGCTTGCAGCGCCGCAATGGCCTGGGCCGGCGTTCCCCGGTAGTCTTCGGGGGGCATCAGGGTGTTGAGATAGGCGCTGCGCGCGGCCCGATTGAGTACGGTCGCATCTTGTTGTAGACCAAACAAGACGACTGTAGCGAGATGACCTTCATGGCGCAGGGTGATGAGGACAAAGGGCACATGTTCCAGGCTGCTTTCGAGGCGTTCGATGTTCGCCGCCGGGATTGATCCGAGCATCACAAACGTGTAACGCAGGTCGCGCAGCGTTCCCAGGTCAATGTCCAGGTCCGCAATCGGCGCTAATTGCCCGACATATTTCTGTAATTGCGTCAAACGTCGTCGGGCGGCTTCCAATTCACGAACGGGCGTTTCGGCTTCATGCTCAAGCCGCTCGATGTCCCGCTCGGCCACGCGCGGCTCAATGATGTGGGGTGGGGTAGCGGGTGGCGCTCCTTCATCAATCTTAAGCTCCTCCATCACAAAGAGGATGCGCCGCTCTACGGCTACCAAATCTGTTGTCCACGTTTGCCATTCGTTGCTACCCCGCGAAGGCATACCGATAGTCGTTTGCGCGGTGGGAATCTGGTGGAAGATGCCAGAAGCGGCCAGCGCCTCAGTCGTGCGCACGACCTCCTGGTCCGGGATGACGAGTTCAACTTTACTCATGGCTTGTGGCTTAAACATATTGATCACCACTCCATATCAATGATCGCTGCGAGTCTCTCGACGGGAAGTTGGGATGCTTTGGCTTCAACGATGGCGATCAGATCTCGCAGTTCGTACTCCAGGAGCATAAGGTATGCCAGTTGAACGCCGATATGGAAGGGATTGCCCAAGAAAGTCCCGCGACATAATTGCATCGTGTGCCGGTGTAAAGCGCGTTCTATGGATGCGAGTTGGCGTTGTTGAGGCGGCGCTTCCTCCCCGGGTTGCGTTGCCGCATTATCAAGCCCTTCGATGCCGGGATAGATGCGTTTGACGATAGTGACAACATCCGCCCCTTCAGCTACGGCGCGAATATCTGCATCTTGTACCTGGTAGCCAAAGGGTAAAGTGTAGTTGATGATTTCCTGTACGGAAAGATGGTGGTAGACACGATAACGGATCGCCCACAGTAGATTGTCTATGTCAATACTGGTGCCCACGAGGCGAAGCGCCTGTTCATGATCCATGCCCTTCAGACTGGCGATACTCTGCCACAGCCCGCGCCGATAATCCAGGTCTAGTGCGACTTCCAGAGGAAACAGGTTCTTTTCTGTTTCATAACGCTCGACAGCGTGAACCAAAGTCTCATAATAAGGGGTGTGCCGGATGCGTTCGATGGCGCGCACAATGCTGCCGCTGGCAAGCATCCGTTGGATATGCTCGTTGGTCAGCGTGACGTAGCGGAACATCGGCGACAGGAGACGACGTACTTCGTCCCACGATGCACCGGTCTCGACCCCGCGCAAGGTAGCCTTGAGGTTATCAACCTCGTACAGCCGCCAGAGTTGGATGATGAGTTGGCGCGCCGGCTCTGGCGTCAAACGGATGAGTTTCTCGTAGGCTTGCGTTAAATGCCAGCGCAGTTGATAGACCGTGCGACGTGGTGTGAGAATCTGACGATCCAGTTTAAGGTAGACGCCATAAGCCGTTTTCTCTAATTGCCCGAGGAGCGCGTCGAAACTGCCGGCCTGGACGAGCGTGCGCCATGTTTCTGGCGTCAGTAACGTCGCATACAGTGCGCGTGTTGTCGCGTTGACTTGCGCATAGGCTGAGACATTGGATCGTATCATACAGTCACGCTTGTCCCACCACACGGGCAAGCACGAAATCAACTGCGCGATCAAGGTGTGTAGCGGCTATGGCATCCAAACGTTGGGCGTCTGCGCCGGCCTGGGCAATGATCCGCGCATTTTCGCTTTCGGCTTGTTGTTCGCCCGTTGCGATGATGTGTTCGGCATCCTGTTGCGCCTGCGCCAGACTGAGCTTGCGCATGTCGTCCGCTGCTTTTTCGGCCGCGGCAACGATCTCGGCTGCCTGCTGTTGGGCGTCGCTGTGCAGCTTTGCGGCAGTTTTTTCGATAGCGAATATACGTGCAATGGTTTCTTGGCTCATGGGATTGCTAACCTGACAACAAATAACCGCCGTCGCGTGAATTCTCGCAGTCCGGCGGTAAAGTTATTATAGTTCAAATCAGTGCAAAATCAAGACGACGCTTTCGCCTTTCGCCTTTCACACTAGACCAGACAGGTTTTCTGAAACCTGTCTGGTCTGCAACAGGCAAACAAAACCCCCGCGACCTCATGCAGGTCGCGGGGGAAAGTCAACCCATACAGTTACGGAATACAGAGCGATTGACCGGCGTAGATCGTGTCACTCCACATTCCGTTGGCGCGTTTGATGGCGTCAACGGTCGTCCCATAGCGCCGCGCGATAGAGAAGAGCGTATCGCCCCAGCTAACCGGGTGTCGACGCGAGCATCCTCCTACGGGTTGAGGCTGCGCCGGCATGTTGGGTTGGCGGTTGCCAAATGTGACCACGGTACACGTGCCGCTGGCGCTCAACGTCAGAGTTTGCTTCACCGCTGTCACTGCCACCCAACCGCTTTGGACTGTTTCTGAGATGACGTAGGTGCCCGGGGTCAGTCCGTTGAAACGCACGTGCCCGGTGCCGTCGGTGGTTCCCGTCTGGACAGTGCCGCCATAAGCCGGTTTGATGTTGATCTGCCAGCCGGGTATCCCTACATTATCGGTCGCGTCAAGTTTGTAGACGTCCACGCAGGCGTAGTTGGTCCGGTTCTTGAAGCGGACTTCTTCGCAGACGAAGGGGCGGGTGATGACCACGTCAAACTCCGACGGTGTTACGGGTTCCCAACCAGTCTGGAGCACCTCGGAGATGCGCCATGTCCCCATGCTGAGCTGGTGGAACTGGAAGAAGCCGTTCTTGTCGGTGACGGTGGTGTATTGCTCGCCAGCGGCGTTGCGCGCAACGATGGTCCAGCCAGAAAGCCCTTGATCCAGATGGTTAATCTTGTAACCGGCGACGCAGCCCAGTGATTCATTTTTGAAGGTGACGGTTGTACAGTGCCCGGGGGTGTCCAGGTTCACCACCGCTTCGGATGCGCCCATGGAGCGCCAGTTTTCCTTCACCTCTTCTTTCACCTTCCACTCACCGAGCGGCAGGTTGTCGAAGGTCGCAATGCCCAGGTTGTTGGTAGGCTTGCTGATGCTGGCCTGGGTGCCATCGGGGCGGGTGAGCGTGATTTTCCAATTGGCGAGGGCCTTGCCGCCCGCATCTATCTTTTGAACCTGGATACAACCGCCGTGAATCTGCATGTTGACGAAGCTAAGCGTCTGGCAGGCGCCGGGCACGCGCGGGGCGATCAGGTTGACGAGTTGCTGGTTGGTATGACCGGGCGCCGGAATCCAGCCGACTTTATACTCTTCTGTCACCGTATAAACGCCGGTAGGCAGGTTGATGAAGCGCACTCGCCCTTGCCCGTTGGTGATGCCGGAGTACGTATCCGTTTTCGTCGCTACGGTGATTCCCCAGCCAGGAATACCAGCCAGGTTCGTGAGACCCAGTTTGCCCTGCGCGTCGAGTTTGGCGACTTCCAGACAGGGCAGGGCTTCAAGCTTCATGCGCACATTGGCGCAGTTTTTGCCTGAACCGCTCAGGGTGACGCTGAATGAGGCCGGGGTGAAGGGCCGCCATCCATTGGGAACCTCTAGCTCCACGGTGTAAGTTCCGGCAGCCAGCTTTTCGAACTTGAATGCACCCTTAGCGTCAACCGGCTTGGTTTGCGCCGCGCCTCCCGCCGGCGTGATGCGCACTGTCCAACCGACGCCCTGGACCTGGTGGTAAGTGTCAATCACGTAACCGGAGATACACGTGCCTCCTTGCCCGACAATGGGTGGTTCCGCAACCTGCTGATCTGCGCCTTCTGGCGCAGCGGCAACCGGTTCCGCCGCCGTTGAAGCGTCTTTCACTTCTACCAGCGGGAGGGCCAGGCTTGTAGATTCCGTCTGTGCGGCGTTGCCAGCGGCCGGATTTTCGACGGCTGGAGCATTAGCTTCTGAGACCTGATTCGAGGCTCTGACCGACGCGAAGGTGGTTACAACTCCGAAAGCCAAAACTACAACGAGGGCTAAAGTAAACATCAACCAACGGGATCGCATGATACTCCTCCTTTCTCATCAGACGTGCATTACCGAACGATATGTTAGAAAAAGTCTTAGGAGACTAAGTTCATATTACCATAAATTACTGTCAAATGCAAGTTTGCACAACAATACAACAATATATCCGTTAGGGTTATGTGGCAAGTTTGTAGCAGTCATGTGGCGATGGTTTTCATTCCAGCGCCAGGTCTTCGCCCAAGAGATAGTGGCTGAACCAGGTTGGATTCTGGTGCAACAGGCGGAGAGGTTGCGTGTTCATCGAATTTTCGAGATGTCATACTTGTTTTCCTCAAATACACAAAACAGTGGATGGCTCACCCGCCGGGGGTGCCCATCCACTGTTTGGATTAGGGATTTAGTTGTTCTCAGTACTTGAGGCGCTAACACCACCGCTATCAGTGCCGCTACTAGCGCCCTTTCTTGAGGAAGCGATAGACGGCGATGACGACGATTGCGCCGATCACCGCCACAATGATGCTCGTCAGGTTGACGCCGCTCACCAGGTCGACGCCCAACAGCAGGCTGGTGATCCAGCCGCCCACGACGCTGCCGACGACACCCAGGATGAGATCCGTCAGGACGCCGGTCTTGGCCTTCATCAGCCACGAAGCCAGCAGCCCGGCGATCAATCCTACTATGATTGTTGCGATTAAACCCATGGTGTTCCCTCCTAGTTTGTTTAGAGACTCTCGACCAGTTTTCTCAACAGATGCATGGCCTTCTTGACCCGCATTGTGTCTTTGGGGTTGCCGCCGGCCACGAAGTTCCCCACGATGCCGCCGCCCATCAGTGTATCCAGCGTATATTTCACTTTGCACTCATCGGCGCTCAGCCCGAGCAACCCGCCGCTCGGTCGCAGGACGAAAACGTGGGCGTCTTTGTCATTGCCCAACTGGGTGACGATTTCCAGACGCTTCATCGGCACCAGCTTTGCCACCGTGGCTGTGCCGGCTTTGCCCTCCGCTGCCCATTCAACACTCCCGCCTTCGTTGATCGATGTCACTTTTGCGACACTGTCTATGCCCGGAAACCACTGGGGCCAGTAGGTGGGGTTGGTGATCACCCCCCACACTTTCTCAACCGGGGCATCGATCTCCACTTCACGTTCAAATTTCGGCATGTTCTTACCTCCTTTGGCTTGAAGCATTTGTAATGCGGTCACTACAACTGACCATATTCATTATAGGTCTGCCCATGGCGGATGTCAAATTTTTGACCAGATAATCTTGCGAAACGTTACACAAAATGTAATGAACGCACATAGGGTAGGAATCTCGATTATGCCCGCCCGTGGCAGTGCTTGAACTTTTTGCCGCTTCCGCACGGACACGGATCGTTGCGTCGGGCCTGTGCGAAGCGGGCCGCCAGTTCCGCTTCTTCTTGGGCCAGGCGTTGCATCACGTTGGCAGGCGCGCGGCGCTGACGCAGTTCCTCGGCCATCATCCGCAT
>DAOLUH010000039.1:0-57488 GCA_035420085.1 Anaerolineae bacterium | reverse complement strand
GAACCACCGACCTTTGGGTTATGAGCCCAACGAGCTGCCACTGCTCCACCCCGCACCGACAAGAGGGATTATACATATCTTTGAGTTTTCGTCAAGTGCCACCTTCGCTCTTTTCGCTTCCTGCCCCCGGTGACGGGGGCAGGAAAGCCAGCATATCAACAACAACTTGAGACGGGATGGGTGTTATAGCCCTGGTCAGTCTGCCGAGAACTTGTAAACCGTCGTCGTCTCGTAGACCTGTCCCGGTTCGAGCGTCGTGGATGGGAATTCGGGTTTGTTGGGCGAGTCGGGGTAGTGCTGCGTCTCCAGACATAAGCCGCCGCGCCACACGTAGACGCGCCCGCCTTTTCCCTTTAACGACGGCGGCAGGAAATTGCCAGCGTAGAACTGCATCGCTGGCTCGGTGGTGTGGACTTCCATCACCCGGCCTGAGGTTGGTTCGTAGACCCGCGCCGCCAGCCGCAATTCACCCGGTTCGCCGTTGACGATCCAGTTATGATCGTACCCGCCGCCGAATTTGAGCTGCGCATCATCCGCGTTGATGCGCGCGCCAATGGGCGTCGGCGTGCGGAAATCCAGCGGCGTGCCCGCGACCAGGCGGATCTCGCCGGTGGGGATCAACGTGCCGTCAACAGGGGTGAATGTGTCGGCGTTGATCATCATAACGTGATCCAGGATGGTCGCTGCCGCGCCTGCCGAGAGGTTGAAGTATGAGTGATTCGTCAAATTGACCACGGTGGCCTTGTCCGTTGTCGCGGTGTAGTCTATGGCAAGCGCATTGTCGTTGGTCAGCGCGTAGACGACGGTGACGGAGAGCGCGCCGGGATAGCCCTCCTCGCCATCGGGACTGGTGTAGGTTAGCTTCAGCGCCGGGCCATCGGGCATTTCCAACGCTTGCGCGGTCCACACTTTCTTGTCAAAACCCCTTAGCCCACCATGCAGGTGATTTTGTCCGTCGTTCTGCGCCAGGACGTATTCGACGCCCTTCAACGTGAATTTGCCGTTGGCGATGCGGTTGCCGAAACGTCCCACGAGACAGCCAAAGAATGGGCTGTGCTCAACATACTCTTGCAGTGTGTCGAAGCCAAGCACGACGTCGGCAAAGTTGCCGTCGCGGTCGGGGGCGGTGAGCGAGACGACGATGCCACCGTAGTTGGTGATCGTCGCTGTCATCCCCTGCGCGTTGACCAGGGTGTACAGCGCGATTTTGGTTCCATCAGCCAGCGTTCCAAATAATTGCTTTTTGATTTTCATGTCTCCTCCATAGTAGTCTGATAGTCGGCAGTCAAATAGTCTTGTCGTCGCACCTGCCGGTGTGCACCCGGCACGTGGATGGTTTCAAGCGACCGTGCGCCGAAATAGAGCAGGTGCGCAGGGCAGCGGCAATCCGATGCGCCAAAACGAGGAACGATCACGCACGCATCTTGAGCGTCCACGAGATGCCGCGCCCAGACACATTCGCAGTGTTCGTGTGGCGCTAACCACACGGCGACCGGCTGCGCCCATACACGAACATAGTCAATGTGCCAGCGTCGCACTGCGCCGCCGCGCAGGTGACGATTCACACGGGCCGCGAGGCCCCCCGCTCCCCACGCGCTGCCTACGTAGAGGTAAAGCCCTGCAGGAAGCGTCCACACCCCCAACGCGCCAATCGCGCAACGCACGTCACACGCCAGATATAATCCTACGGCATACGTGCCGGGCGCGGTCGTCAGAAGCGCATCTGGTATTTCCAGAGCGCGCCCCCAAGCCAGTTCAGGATCACGCCCATGCCCAGGGCAAAAACACCCACCACATCCATCAAACGAAAGGAGTGTTGGCTATCCAGATGTAAAATGTAGATACCTTCGTAAGTTTCAGGAAGCGCCAACGCCATCAATCCCAACAGAATAAAGATGACACCAGCGCCGCTCAATGCCAGCACCAGCCAGTTGTATTTGGGTAAGGACATTACGCCTCCTCGGGGGGCGGAACTGGCAAATCGGCGACTGGCGTACCTCGCCACTTCTCTCCCACCTCGATCAACATCACAGGGATGTCGTCTCGAATCGGGTACTTGCGCTCACAATCCTGGCAGACCAGCCAGCTATCGTCACGCAGCAAATCTAAACGACCAGGATCTGCTTTATCCTTACGGCGCGTTTCACCGCTCACGCAGTATGGACAACGTAAAATTTCCAGTAGCTCAGCGTCTACCATAATCCCTCCTGAACTTTGCAATTCGTAATGGTTAAGAATGAGTATACCATGCTGTTACAATCGGGCAAATTTATACTATGGATAACGGTAGATGACCGCCCGCGTCCAACAAGCCCAGTCTTGATCGGCGTTATCGCCCGCCTCCACCCGCAGGACAATATCCGCGCCCTGCCCGGCATACGGCGAAAGATCAACATTGATGGTCTTCAAACCGTCGCCATACGCATCGTTGACCTGTGCAATCGTCACCTCGCCGCTGGATGAAGCGCGCAGAATCACCTTGAACGTTACGTTGCCGGCATTCGCATCCTGCAACAGCCCCACCGTCGCGTAGAAGAGATCGCCCTGTTGAACGATGTAGTGCCCACTGGTGTAGAGGTCCGCGTAGTATCCGGCGATCCAACCACTAGCAACCCATCTGGGATGCGTTTCCAGGCATTGACCTTGAATCGCGCCGCCGGTCTCCAGTTGTCCGGTAGCATACCGCGCAAAGCCCTGGGTATCGCCGGTTCCGCCATTCCAGGCGAGGCTGGTGAGGGGATCGCCAGATTGCCACGTAGCGAGCGGCGCCTTGTCAACAAAATCGTAGACCGTCCGCGGGTTCACAACAGAGATAGAACTCTCGTACACGTTGTTAGTCTCATCGCTTTCGGTGACGGTATTCTCAACATCAACCTGGGCTTTGGTAACGATGTTGCCGTAAGGGCTGCGGTAGGCGAAATTATCACAGCCCAGGACAGCAATCGTACCAGCAGCAACACCGTTGACGTTCCACTCGCACGATGCCGACGTGAAATCCTTTCCCCCCCACCAACGCACCGTGAAGCTGCCGCTGTTGGCGGTGCCACGGTTGCGCACGCGCACCGTTGCTTTGAGCGGCAAAAAGGCCACCGGCGGCGCTGGCTCGAAGGTCACCGCTTCGACGATTAAATCCACGCCCGCTGCACTACAGGCCACATTGATCGTCGTACTCACCCGCCCGATCTCGACCGCGTTCTGCCCAAGCGCAATGAGTGTGATGGTGGCGCTGCCATACAGCGGATTGTTCCACACGTAGGTCTCGGTATCGGCGGGGATGTTCACGTTCAGGCCCGGACCCTCCAGGCGATACCCTGTTTCGCCTCGTGCGCCAGTCCAGGTAAAGTTGACGGTCTTGCAATCCGCCGCGACCGCGCCGACGAAGTTGCTCGGCCCCGCGCCGGGCGTCGGCGTGACTGTCGGCGTTGGCGTCCCGGCGATCACGATCTGCACGTAAAAAATGCCCCCGAAAGATTTCCCCTTGGGATCCTGCAACTGCCAATTGCTGCGATAGGTTCCCGGGGCGGTCGGCGCGGTCATCGGCACGCTGATGTCTGCCTGCGCGTTGGGCGCGGTGACCGGCACGACGACGGACGCTGGCGCGCCAAGTGTCTCGCCGGAGACGTAGACGAACTTCGTGCCTTCTGACCACGTACACGTACCGCTGTTGCGGATTCGCCACGTCTTGACAAAAGCGGCGCCCTTCTCAACCACCGTATTGTCGGGGATGGTCACATCGGCGACGTAGGCCGCGCTCAACGTGCAGCCGCCCTCGCCTTCGACGGCGGGCGCTTCGGTGGGCGTCGGCGTCAGTGTACCCACCACCGGCGTCAATGTACCCGGCGTGACGCCGGGCGTCGCCAGCGCGACCCCACCGGGCGTTGGCGTTCCCGACGGCGCAGGGGTCTTCGTCGGCATATTGCAGGCCAACGCGAACAGCACAAGTATCACAACCAGCGTCCACAGATTCCGGCGGTGTTTCTTCATCATTCTACCCTCCTGTGCAAACCGGCAATTGTTGTGCAACCTGATCCTTATCTTAATCCCAAAATTAAAGAGCGGCAAGCGAAGGGAAGAATCGGCGAAAGGAAGAATCAGCGAATGGAAGAATCGGCGAATCACGATTCAATATCCAGCTTCCAGTATCCAGCTTCCAACTTGGCGATTGGTTTGGTTGTGGTATGATGACCCACTGATGACTATGACGACGTTATTCTCATTCGAACTACTTGCTACAGACGGACAAGCGCGCGCGGGGGTTTTTCAGACGGCCCACGGCGCGCTGCCGACGCCCATCTACGCGCCGGTCGGCACACAGGCCACCGTCAAGGCCGTCACACCGCAGCAGTTGCTTGACGTGGGCGCAGTGCTGCTACTGGCGAACACCTATCACCTGTACCTGCGACCCGGCGACGAACGAATTGCCGCGCTGGGCGGCCTGCACCGCTTTATGGGATGGGAAGGGCCGCTGCTCACCGATTCCGGCGGCTTCCAGGTGTTCAGCCTCGGCGGCGGGCGTGGACAGACGCCGTTGCGCGCGATTGACGACGACGGCGTGACCTTCCGCTCGCACATTGACGGGCGGCAGCACCGTTTCACGCCGGAACGGGTCGTCGAGATCGAGCAGAATCTCGGCGCAGATATTGCGATGGTGCTCGATGAGTGCGCCCCGCCTACCGACTACGACTACAACGTCCGCGCGCTGGCGCGCACGCACGCCTGGGCCGCACGCTGCAAAGCTGTCCACACCCGCGCGGATCAGGCGCTCTTCGGCATCGTGCAAGGCGGCATCTTCCCCGACTTGCGTGAGCAGAGCGCGCGTTTCTTGACGGCTCTGGAGTTCCCCGGCTACGCCATCGGCGGCCTGTCGGTGGGCGAGACGAAAGCGCAGATGTATGCCACCCTCGACGCGACCACACCGCTGCTGCCGGAGCACAAGCCGCGCTACCTGATGGGCGTGGGCACGCCGGAGGACCTGGTGGAAGGCGTCGCGCGCGGCATTGACATCTTCGACTGTGTGCTGCCGACGCGCGTGGCGCGCAACGGGCAGGCGTTGCTGCGCACAGGCAAGCTCAACATGCGCAACGCCTGTCACACCGACGACCCCGCCCCGCTGGATGCCACGTGCGAATGTTACGCCTGCCGTCACTTCAGCCGGGCTTACATCCGCCATTTGTTCGTCGCCCAAGAAATCCTGGGCGCCACACTACTCACTATCCACAACCTGCACACGATGCTGACGATCATCAAAGAATGTCGCGCCGCCGTTCTGACGGGCGCATTTGACAACTATCGCGCCGCGTTTTGGGAAGCGCGAGAAACAGTAGACGGTAGACAGTAGCCGGTAAACGGGGTTTCATCCCCCCGTCTACCGTCTACTGTCTACCGTCTACCTATAGAGAGGTACACAATGCAAAAACGCAACAGTATGAGCTGGTTACGAACCACGAAGAAAACCGCTGACGAGACGGCGCAGGATGTCGCGCAGGCGTACAGTCACCGTCAAAAGCAGGCGAACAAGCGGGAAATCATCATCAAGACCGAGGCGCAGATTGCCGGCATCCGCAAGAGCTGCCACCTCACCCGCGACATCCTGGACGCCATCACGCCGCGCATCCGGCCCGGCATCACCACCGAGCAGATCAACACATGGGTTCACGAGATGACGCTCGCTCACGGCGCCATCCCCGCGCCGCTCAATTATCGCGGCTACCCCAAGAGCGTCTGCACCTCAATCAACGAGGTGATCTGCCACGGCATTCCCAGTCCTGACCGGGTGCTGCGCGAGGGTGACATCCTCAACATAGACGTGACCACGATCCTCGACGGCTATTACGGCGATTCCAGCCGTATGTTTTTGATCGGCGAGGTTTCCGCAGAGGCGCGCAAACTGGTGCGGGTGACGCGGGAGTGTATGGAACTCGGCATCGCGCAGGTGAAGCCGGGCAACCGGCTCGGCGACGTCGGGCACGCCATCCAGCGGCACGCCGAAAGCCACGGTTACTCCGTCGTGCGCGCTTTCGTGGGACATGGGACGGGTATTTATTTCCACGAAGCGCCAGACGTGATGCACTACGGCGTGCCACACACTGGCGTCGAATTGGTCCCCGGTATGACCTTCACCATCGAGCCGATGATCAACGTGGGCACGTACCAGGTCAAGACGCTCAACGATGGCTGGACCGCCATCACCGCCGACGGCTCGCTCTCCGCGCAATGGGAGCACACCGTTCTCGTAACCGAAGATGGCGTCGAGGTGCTCACAGCGTAAATCATCCCTAAAACGTAAAACGTAACGTGGTAGACAATTCATTACGTTTTACGTTTTACGCACTAGAACCCCAATTCGCGCAGTCGCCCGTCGCGGTCGCGCCATTGCGGCTGCACTTTGACCCACAACTCCAGGTAAACCTTGCCTCCGATAAAACGCTCCAGCTCCTCGCGGGCTGCCGTACCGATCTGCTTGAGCCGTTGACCCTGCTTGCCGATGACGATGGGCTTCTGCGAATCGCGCTCCACCCAGATCGTCGCCGAGACGTACAGCACGCCGTTCTCACGCTCGTGGTAATCCTCGACGAAAACCGCCGCCGCGTGCGGCACTTCCTGGTGCGTGAAGCGCAGCATCGCCTCGCGGATCAGTTCCGCCGCGATGTGGTGCTCGGTTTGGTCGGTGATCTGGTCGCCGGGATAGTAGCGCGGACCGGCGGGCAGAAACTTGAGGATGTGCTCACGCAGCAAATCAAGGTTCGTCCCCTCCAGCGCGCTCACGGGGATGGAATCGGCGTAACCCGGCAGCAACGCCCAGTAACTCTCGATGCGCCCTTTGGCCTCCTCGATGTTCAGTTGATCCATCTTGTTAAGCACAAAAATCACCGGATGCTTTTGCGCCTTCGCCCTGAGCAGCTCGGCGATGTGCTCGTCCTCTTCCCGCGGCCCCACCGCGACATCCACAACAAAGAGGATGACATCGGCGTTCGGAATGGCGGCGACGGCCTGCTCAATCATCAGCACGTTCAGCTTGTGCCCCGGTTTTTTGTGGATGCCCGGCGTGTCAATGAAGATCATCTGGTACGCCGGCGCAGTGAGGATGCCGGTGATGCGGTTGCGCGTCGTCTGCGGTTTCGGCGAGACGATGGCGACTTTGTGGCCGATGAGCGCGTTCACCAGCGTGGATTTCCCCACGTTGGGCCGCCCGATGACCGCCACAAAGCCCGATTGATGGCCCTCGGGCAACACCTCATCATGCCAATCGGCGGCAGGCTCACCTTCCGTCACCACTGCGCCGCCCGAATCAGCCAAAAATTGCTCGATCACCGCCAACGACGAGGCATCCTCATCCAGCGGCGTTTCTTCTTTGTGCTTACCTTGCTTTCCCAACAGCTATTCTCCTTTAACTAAGTAAATCCCCGGCAATCCTACCAACGTCGTCAGACCCTTGACTAGCACGTTGGCCCAGAAAATTGACCACACCACGGCGGTCGGCAGCACACCGCCGAACGCCGCCCAACAAAAGACCAGACTATCCAGCGGCACACTGAAGCTGTTGCTGATCAACACGCGCGCCCACTGGTAGCGCCGCGTCACCCGTGTCACCCACAGGTGATAAACCTCCGTATCCAGCAACTCGCTGAGCACCTCGGCGACGATGCTGGCGACCACGATCCGCCATACTGGCGCGAGCACACCGGCAAAGGCGTCTTGCAGCGACCAGGTCGGATCCGCCGGGAGCGCGCTCAACAAGGCAAAGTAAGCCGCCATCACGACGTTGATGACCGCCGCCGCGATCACGACCGTCCGCGCCGCTGCGCGCCCAAGCAGCTTGTGGACCATATCGCGCAGCGTGAACGTGAACGGGTAGATGAACGTCCCGCCGTCAATGCTGAAGCCTGCGACCAGCGCAATTTTGAGGCTGCCGATGTCGGCGAGCATCTGCGCCGCGATATAGGCCGCAACGACCAACACGCCGGCGCGGGTCACGCCGTAAGTATGCGTCTGCTGCGGTTCTTGAGTCGCCGCCACATCTCCCCCTTGAAAGCACTTCCGTAACGCAAACTGTCAGTTTGCCCATCTTCTGGATTGATGCAGACAGTATACCACATTCGTCTATGAGACTTTTGCAGACTGCATTTCGTGCTATAATGCCACTTTATGGCAAAGCGCAAGAAACTCTGGATACTCCTGGCCGCGGGCGTTGCGATTGTTGCTCTCCTGCTGTTGTCCAGCAGCCTCACAGACCTGGAACTGCTGCCTGGGGAACCCTTCCCCTGGGGGTTGCTCGCCATGCGCGCAGAACCGGGGGCAGTGGGTAGCATAGGGGGCGGCACGCTCCTGGTCACCATTCTCAGAATTTTCATGCTGATTCTGCTGCCCATCACCCTCATCTACATCCTCTTCACCAAAGAAGGTCGCAAACGCGCTCTGCGCGCCATTGTGCAACTCATCTTTTTCATGCTGTTGATGTCCGTGGTGCTCGAACGCCAGGCTGCCCTCATCCAAACCCCGGATGAGTCAACCACCCAGCTTTCACCGATGGAAGAGATGCCGTTCGAAGCGCCGCCAGAATTTGTGCCGGGCGATATGCAAGACCTGACCAACACGCTGAGTCTGGCGCTGGCGATTGTCTTAACCATCATCATCTTGAGCACGCTTTACATCCTCTGGCGGCGCAGTCGTTTGCCAAAAGATGGCGCCCTCGTCGAGTTGGCGCGTGAGGCGCAGGATGCGCTCGACGCCATCCAGGCCGGCGGGAGCGTGAAGAACGCCGTCATCCGCTGCTACGTCGAGATGAGCCGCGTCATCGCCGAAAACCGCAATATCCAACGCGGCAGCACGATGACGAGCCACGAATTCGAAGAGCATCTGGTGAAAGCGGGCTTACCCAAGGGACCGATTCAACAACTCACGCGCCTGTTCGAGGATGCGCGCTATGGCGACCGCGACCCCGGTCCGGCGGAAGAGCAGCGCGCGGTCGCGTGCCTGTCGGCCATCGTCGCTGCCGCAACGGAGGCGTCATTATGAACGAGCAACCCCCAGAAAACACCCTCAAGGATCTCCTCCAACGTTTCTGGTGGGCGCCGCTCGTCGGATTGCCGCTTATCGCGCTGCTTATGCTCGGCCTGCGAAATTTTGTCCGCGATGTGCTCGCTATGCCGCTCTCGTACACCTTCTGGCTCATCGGACTGATCATCAAAAGCATCCCGCAAATCTGGTTTTTGACAGGGCTGCTCGCCATCGCGTTGATTATCGCCATGCGCAGCCTGGACCGCGAGCGCCGTCCGCCGCCGCCCGCGCCACCGCAATCCACGCGCGTACCACTCGGACGCATCACCGTGTGGAATGAGCGCATCTCGATGCTGTTGGAGGGCAAGTATTCCCGGCATCGCTTCGGCTATTTCATTGGGAAGTTGATCCTGGACGTATTGTCACACGAAGAACGTCTCAGCCTCAGAGATGTCGAACACCGTCTCGAAAAAGGGGACATGGAGTTGCCCCCGTTGGTGCGAGATTACCTCTTCTCGCGGCTGAGGCCAGGAAATGTCAGCACCGCGCCAAGTTTTCTCACCAGGGTGAAGCGTCTGCTAGGATTGGAAAAACCGCTGACCGCTCAACTGGACGTTGAATTAGAAAGCATCATCAAATTCTTAGAAGATCAATTGGAGGTTTAAAATTATGATCCTCGACATCGCACAAGTCGCCGAATTGACCGATCGCGTGCTCAAAGAAGTGGAACGCGCTATCGTCGGCAAACGGGACGTGTTGGAACAAATCATGGCCGCCATCCTCACTTCTGGCGGGCACGTGCTGCTGGAAGATTACCCCGGCCTCGCCAAGACGCTCATCGCCAACAGCTTCGCCACGGCGCTGGGCTTGTCGTTCAAGCGCATCCAGTTCACGCCCGACCTGCTGCCCGGCGACATCACCGGCGGCTACATTTACGACCGCACGCAAAACCAGTTCTCCCTGCGCAAGGGGCCGCTGTTCGCCAACATCATCCTGTCCGACGAGATCAACCGCGCTTCCCCCAAAACCCAATCGGCGCTGCTCGAGGCGATGCAGGAATACCAGGTGACGCTGGAAGGCGAGACGATGATGCTGCCGTCGCCGTTCATCGTGATCGCCACGCAGAACCCCATCGAATATGAAGGCACCTTCCCCCTGCCCGAAGCGCAACTCGACCGCTTCATTATGAAGCTGGCGATTGGCTACCCCGATCAAAAGGACGAGCAGGAAATTCTGCGCCGCCGCCGCGAACGCCGGCAAGACACCTTCTCGCTGGAGCCGGTGATCAACACCGAAACGCTACTGGCAATGCGCGAGGCGATTGAAGACGTCCACGTAGACGCCGACGTGGAGCAGTACATCGTGGATTTGACGCGGGCGACGCGCACGCATCGTTACGTCGCCGTGGGCGCCAGCCCGCGCGGCGCGCTGGCGCTGCTCAAGCTGTCGCGCACCTGGGCGGCGATGAAGGGGCGCGGCTACGTGCTCCCCGACGACGTGAAGCTATTCGCGCTGCCGGCGCTGAGCCACCGCCTGATCCTGGAACCCGATCTCTGGACCGAGCGGCACGCCGCGACCGAAGTCGTCGCGGAACTGCTGCGGATGATCCCCGTGCCGGTCATTCAGAGCTTTATGCGGCGCTGATCGCGCGTCACAGTCACAGCCTCGGATACAGTATGCGTAGATTGCTGTTCTTGAGCGTCCTGGTCTACGGGACGATTATCGCCGGGTTAGCCACGCTGCGCGGCAGCGTGGTAGCGTTCGCCATTCCGCTGGCCATCTACCTGCTCGCAGCGTTCATCTACAGCCCGGAGAAACCCCGGCTGGTCGTCACCCGCACCCTGAGCGCGACGACGGTCAACCACGATACGCCGGTCGTCGTCACGTTGACAGTGACCAACCAGGGCGGGCGGCTGGAGGAAGTGTTGATCGAGGATGATGTACCGGCTGGATTGACCATCACCGACGGTGAACCCTGGCTTCAGACGGCGCTGCCGGCCAACGGCGTGATCGAGTGTCGCTATACCGTGCAGGGGAAACGCGGGAACTACGCTTTCCGTTACCTGCATGTGACCGTCAACGAGCATCTGGGGCTGTTTCAGCATCGCGGCTGGCTGGAAGTGCCCGGCAACCTGATGGTCTTCCCCGAATCGCTGCGGCTGAAGCACCTCGACATCCGCCCGCTGCGCACGCGCGGCTATGCTGGCCCCATCCCCTCCCGCTTGGCCGGTTCGGGCACCGATTTCTTCGGCGTGCGCGAATATCAACTGGGCGATCCGTTGCGCTGGATCAACTGGCGCGCCAGCGCCCGCCACCAGCACGCGCTCTTCACCAACGAGTTCGAGATGGAGCGTATCGCCGACGTGGGGCTGATTCTGGACGCCCGCCAGCACAACAACGTCTTTGTGGATCAGAACTCACTCTTTGAGTATGCCATCGGTGCGACGGCGGGGCTGGCCGAGACGTTCCTGGACGACGGCAACCGCGTCGGAATGTTGGTCTACGGGCGCGGGCTGGAGATGACCTACCCTGGCTACGGCAAAGTGCAACGCGAGCGCATCATGCACGCGCTCGCCCACGCGCGCACTGGCGACAGCCTGGTCTTCGAGAGCCTGGACTATCTGCCGGTGCGCTTCTTCCCGGCGAAATCGCAGATCGTCCTGGTCAGTCCCCTGCGCGAGGATGACGTGCCGGTGCTCACCCGGCTGCGCGCGCGCGGCTACCAGGTGCTGGTCGTCAGCCCCGACCCGGTGACGTTCGAGGCGCAGCAGTATAAACAGGACACCGCCATTGAGTTCGCCATGCGCATCACCCGCATCGAGCGCGAGTTGATGCTGCGCCGCCTGCGACGGGTGGGCATCCAGGTTGTTGATTGGAAGGTTGATCAGCCCTTTGACAAGGTGATGCGCGCGTCGCTGGTGCGCCCGTCCCCGCAAATCCGCATCGTGAGGATCGAACGGTGAAACTGCCCACGCGAATTCTGACCTTCAGCACCATCATCGCCGCTGGTACGATGGCGGCAGGGTATGGGTTCAACAACCAGCTACTTGGCGCGCTGCTCTTTGTCGCACTGGGCTTGCTCTGGTTAGTTGGACAGCGGTACAGGCAACCCAGCGTGGCTGCACTGAGTATGCTGTGTTTTGTGGTCGGCGCGGTGCTCGGCGCATGGTACGGCGTGAAGAGCGGCTGGTTGCTGGGCGGGGTCACGGCGGCGCTGTTGGCCTGGGACTTGAGCCACTTCGTCGCCCACGTGCAGGACACGCAAAACATCGAAAATGCGCGGGCATTGGAGCGCGCGCACTTGCAACGTCTCGGCATCGTCGGCGGGTTAGGGCTGCTCCTGGGCGTGTTGGCGCTGACGGTCAAGCTGACGCTGCGGTTCAGCGTTGTCATTGTGCTAGGGCTGGCTGCCGTTTTTGGGTTGAGTCGCCTGATCCACTACCTGCGCCAGGAAAGCGATTAGCCGCCCTTCATTTTCTCACTTGCCCCGAATCCACGTTGATCATCAACGCCGAAACGTCCACCGCTTCAAAAGCCGCCCCCGTGACCTGGTGCAGTTCGTGTAGCGCATCGTTATTCCACCGTTCATCCGGCGCGCCAGAGATGTACCAGGATGATCCGTTATCGGCGAGCATCATCCCGTAAGTCTTGAGCGCCCGCAGGATCACTTGCACCTCAGGCGAGAAGCCGCTGATGTTGAAATCGGCCTTCAGCCGGAAGCGTTGCCCCATCGGCGGGTACTGCGTCCCGGTGAGGCTAGACGCATAGTGGCGTGCGGGCCAAACGTAGGCGCGGCGCGTCTGCGGCGCGGTGAAGCGCAGCGCGTGGCGAATCTCCCCGGCGGCGACTTCCTCGTAGCGCACCAGACCCGGCAAGATAGGTAGCCCGGCAGCATCGGCGGAGGTCCACGTCGCCGGGCGCAGCGCGTGGCTGGAAAGGTCGAAGATCGCGCCGGAACCGGCGGTCCAGGCGCTGCCGCCGTTGATTGGAAAAGCGTAGTACAACTCGTACAACACGCAGGCGTCACGATCCACGACCAACACATGCCGGTCGCCGTCGCTATCTGCGCCGCCTTCGATGGGCGCGTCGGGCGGGACGGGATAGGGGCCGGCGTCGCTCTCGTCGTCGTATTCAAACGTCACCGGCACACGGGGCTGCGTCCCTGGAACCGTCACATAAGGGATGCCGATTGGCCCACCTTCCCACAACCCAGAGCCAAAATCCGCGTGCACCTGCGCGTTCGCCCCAATCGTGGCGACGTAGGCAGCGGAATTTGCGTCCACAGGCAGGGTATCAACGGGCGTGTTCCAGATATTGTCGGCAGGGAAAACGGCGCAATCGGCAATGACAGGCGTCGGGTTAGAACGCATCACCAGCGGCAGGTAGGCGACCGGGACTAATTCGTCAGCCCTGGCGCTTGAAACCAGTCTCGGCTGCCGCTGATCTTCCACGCTCGCGCGCTCCGCCGCAATGCGCACAAGCGTGCATCCACCTGACAAAGCCAGAACGGCGCACAGCAGCAGGAATATCCGGGCATTTTTGCGCATACACCACCAGGAAGCACGACGTTTTTTCATTGGCGCGCCACATCATCCGCAGCAGCCGGCAGCGTGAACCAGAACCGGCTGCCGATTCCAGGCGCGCTTTCCACGCCCACGTCACCCCCCAGTTTTTCGACGATGCGCCGCACAATGGATAGCCCTAAACCGTGGCCTTTGGCGTGGATGGCATCCAGGCGGGTGAACATGGTAAACAAGCGCCCTTGCTCTTCAGGTGTGAGGCCGGCGCCGTTGTCCTGTACCCAAAAGACGACTTTCCCTTGCGGATGAGGAATCTTGGCTTGCCAGGCGTTCGCGGCTGATGCCAGATCCGGTAACTCCGCCTCCAAGCGCGCGCAACCGACTTCCACGCGGGGCGGGCTGCCGCCGTACTTGAGGGCGTTGCTGAGATAGTTGGCCCACACTTCTTCGACCCACGACGCGTGGCCCAGGGCCACCTCCCAACGGTCAGGTAGGTGAATCTCGGCCTGCGAATCCCCACCAATGGCACGTAAGCGTTCCAACGCCTCGTTTACCACCGCGCCCATATCCAACGCCTGTGTTTCGACGGCCTGCGCATCACGCATCCGGGAAAACAGCAGCATCTCCTCGATGATATAGTCCATCTTTCTGCTGGTGCGCGCGATCCGCTGGATGTTCTCCAACACGACGTCAGAGGACAGCTCATCGAAATGGGATTCCAGCAACAGGCTAAAGCCGACGATAATGCCCAACGGGTTTTTCAGATCGTGAGCGACGGTATGCGCGAAGGCATCCAACTCGGTGTTACGTAGCTCCAACTCATGCGTGTATTCTTGCAGGCTGGCGTTGGCGGTACGCAGTTCGGCGGTGCGTTGCTCTACCACCGCCTCCAACTGCCGCCGTTGGGCTTCGACGGCCTTGATGCGCCCGGCAAAAATTCCTGCGGTGGCGGCGATGAGCAGCGCCACGATTGACCCAATAAACCACCACCGTTCCCAGATTGGCGGGATGACCCGTACGGTCAGCGCGACGCCGGTATCGTTCCAGACACCATCGTTGTTTGCGCCTTTCAAATGCAGCACGTAGGTTCCGCCGGGCAGGTTGGTGTAGCGGCCAAAAGAGCGCTGCTGCGTGTAGTTCCAATCGGCGTCGAAGCCTTCCAGCCGGAAAGCATAGGTGTTTTTGAAAGGTTGGATGTAGTTGAGGGCTGAAAACTCAAAAGCCAGAGACCTGTCGGGCCACTGCAAGACCAACGGTTGATCCACTGCCAGGGGCAGCGGGACGGGCCGGTTATCGGCGCCCACCGCGAGCGCAGTCAGCACAATGGCTGGCGGGGTGAGATTGTCCGTGATCTGCGCCGGGTCAAACGCATTGAAGCCATTGGCACCGCCAAAATACAACCGGCCCTGCGGCCCCCCTGTACAAGAACCCTGGTGGAATTGGTTGCTTTGCAGGCCATCATTTTGGTCATACGTGCGGAAACTACCCACGCGCGGATCAAAGCGCGCCAGCCCGCGCCCGGTGCTCAGCCACAAATTGCCCTGCGCGTCCTCCCGAATACAGGCGACCAGCGCATTGGGCAGGCCATCGCGCTCGCCATAGTGCGCAAACGTCTCGGTATCCCGTTGAAAGAGGTTCAAGCCATCGGCCGTGCCCACCCAGAGCGCGCCGGAGGTGTCTTCATACAAGGTGAAAACCACGTCGCTGCTGAGGGTCTGCGTCACGCCGGGGACGTTCTGGTAGCGCGTGAAGCGCGCCGGCACATCCCCACCGGCCCATTCCATCCGGTTGAGGCCCCCGCCAGCCGTGCCTACCCACAGAACGCCCACGGAATCTTCGTAGACGAGTGTGACCCGGTCGTTGCTCAGGCTCGTCGCGTCGGCGGGATCGTTGCGGAAATGACGAAACTGTCCCGTGGCCCGATCCATGAGATTCAGCCCGCCGCCGTTGGTCCCCACCCACAAATTGCCGCGCCGGTCTTCGTACACCGCGTAAATGCTGTCGTTGCTCAGGCTGTGGGGGTCTTTGGGATCGTAGCGGTAGCGGGCGAACGTCAGCGTCTGCGGTTCCCAGCGATTGAGACCCTCATTCGCCGCGCCGACCCAGATCGTGCCCTGGCGATCCGCAAAGATGCCATAGATGCTGTCACTGCTCACACTGCGCGGATTCGCCGGATCGTGGCGGTAGAATTCGAACTGTCCCGTGGCGAGATTCAGCCGGTTGACGCCGCCACCCAACGTTCCGATCCACAGGCTGCCTGCCCCATCGTCCAACAGCGTCATGGCGAACGCGTTGCTCAATCCCGGCGCGGGAGGCGTGGCGGCCCGGTAATGCACAAATGGCTTGTAGAGCGGCGCGAGCATATTGACGCCCTGCCCCTCGGTGCCGATCCAGAGATTGCCGTCGCGGTCCTGAAACAACGCCCGCACATGGTCGGCACTCAAACTGTACGCATCGGCCGGGTCGTTCTGATAGCGGTAGAAGCGCCCGGTCACGGGATCGCGCCGGTTCAGACCGCCGCCGTACGTGCCGATCCACAAATCGCCGGCTCGATCCTCGTAGAGCGTGAAGACCATATCGTGGCTCAGGCTGGTGGGGTCATCAGGGCGATTGCGATAATGGGTGAAGCGCCCCGTCTCCCGATCCAGACTGTCCACCCCCCCACCCGCCGTCCCGACCCACAGCGTTCCTTGCCGATCCTCCAGGACGGCCCAGACGGCGTTCGCGCCCAGGCTGTACGGATCGTCGGGATTCGGCTCATACCGGGTGAAGCGGCCCGTGGCCCGGTCAAGGCGATTCAGGCCGACCGGCGTCCCCACCCACAGCATACCGGCGCGGTCCTCATGGATGCCCATCACCCCGTTGCTGTTGATTGTGGTGGGATCATTGGGATCGTTTTGATAATGGGTGAAGGATCCGGTAACCCGCTCCAGGCGGTTCAGCCCACCGATCGCCGTGCCGATCCAGAGATCGCCGGCGCGGTCTTCGTAGATGTTGGTGATGCGGTTGTCGTTGATGCTGTAGGGATCGGCAGGATCGGGGAGGTAGCGCACGAAGCGATTTTCCTCGCGCACGAAGCGGTTCAACCCGCCGCCTTCGGTGCCGACCCAGAGAATGTCCTCGCTATCGACCAACAGGCTCCAGATCGAATTGGCTCCCAGGCTGCCCGGATCATTCGGATCATGCTTGTAGGCCACGATGCTCTCGCCATCGTAGCGATTCAGCCCGCCGGAGGTGGCGAACCAGATAAAGCCCTCTTGATCCTGGACTACGCGCAGCACCAACCCATGCGAAAGCCCCTCTTCCAGCCCCACGTGGGAGAAGCGCGCGCCCTGCTCCGGCAGCGGTAAGGGCGGCGGTGTCGACGCGACCGGCGCAGCAGACACCGCCGTCGCCGGGTCACCGATGTCAGACCCCTGTATGCCGCCTATAGCGCATACCAGCAGGAACGCGATCGGCCACCAGCGTCGGTGACGACCAGACTTTCGATGTATAGCGTGTGGCGCAGCCTCATCACGGATTACGTTGCACATTATCACCTCATGCGCCTGTTTCCCTTAACGTGGAACGATAATATGCCCGATTATAGTGCGACAAACAAAAGGTGCAACGTACCTTGTAAAGCACGTTGCACCTGATTCCAGACTGCCAGGGGTTGGTTATCGCGGCGGCAGATTCAGCACTTGATCCGGGTAGATCAAGCTGGGGTTCGTCACCTGCGGGTTGGCGGCGATCAAGTCCGCGAGTTTGACGCCGGTGCGCTGCGCGATCAATCCCATATACTCGCAGCGAGCTACGACGTAGGTTGTCCCTTGATCAATGCCCATCGGGATGTTACCCGCGCTGCACACGCCGGTTGCTGGAGCCGGTTTCGGAGCGGCGGCGACCTGGACATTGATGGCGGCGCTGGCGCTCGCCGCATCTCCGGCGTTCTGCACCGCAAGCGCGTGCGCGCCCGGCTCGACCTTGTCATCGAATTTCCAGGTGCCGTCGGCCTGTACGACGGCCTTGCCCACCACTTTGCCATTGTCCAGGATTTCGATCTCCGCGCCCGGCTCCCCGGTACCTTCGAGCGTCACCGTGTCACCGGTAATCGCGGCGTCAGGCAAAGGTGCAGTCAACGTCGGCGCTTTGACCAACACCGGCACGGTGAACTTGAGCGGCGTGGATTCCGCCAACGTCTTGCCGGAAGCATCCACGGCACGTGCGCTGAAGTCGTAGTCACCCGCCTCCATCGACGGCGCAACAAACGACCACTTGCCGTCCGCGCCGACGGTCGCCTCACCGATGCGCTTGCCGCCCGCCCAGAGTTCCACTTTGGAACCCGGCGTGCCTGTCCCGGAGAGCGTCACCGCCCCGTCGTCACCCATTTTGGGCGTCTCCAATGTTGGCGCTTTGACCAACACCGGCACGATGAACTTGAGCGGCGCGGATTCCGCCAGCGTCTTGCCGGAAGCATCCACAGCACGTGCGCTGAAGTCGTAGTCACCCGCCTCCATCGACGGCGCAACAAACGACCACTTGCCGTCCGCGCCGACGGTCGCCTCACCGATGCGCTTGCCGCCCGCCCAGATTTCGACTTTGGAACCCGGCGTGCCTGTCCCGGAGAGCGTCAACGCCCCATCGTCGCCCACTTTGGGCATATCCAGTGTTGGCGTTTTGACCAGGGCCGGCACGGTGAACTTGAGCGGCGCGGATTCCGCCAGCGTCTTGCCGGAAGCGTCCACGGCGCGTGCGCTGAAGTCGTAATCGCCCGCCTCCATCGACGGCGCGGCGAACGACCACGTGCCGTCCGCGCCCACGGTCGCCGCGCCGATGCGCTTGCCGCCCGCCCAGAGTTCGACTTTGGAACCCGGCGTCCCCGTCCCGGAAAGCGTCACCGTCCCGTCGTCGCCCACTTTGGGCGCCTCCAATGTTGGCGCTTTGACCAGGGCCGGCACGGTGAACTTGAGCGGCGCGGATTCTGCCAGCGTCTTGCCGGAGGCGTCTACAGCCCGCACGGTGAAGTCGTAGTCACCCGGATCGAGCGGCGCAGCGAACGACCAAGTGCCGTCCGCGCCGACGGTCGTTGCGCCGATGCGCTTGCCGCCCGCCCAGATTTCGACTTTGGAACCCGGCATTCCGGTTCCGGAGAGCGTCACCGTCCCGTCCATACCCACTTGCGGCGCAGATAATGTCGGCGCGGCGACGGTGGATGGCGCGACTTTGGGGGTCGCTGTCGGCGGCGTGACGGCGGTGGGCGTGGAAGGGGTTGGCGTGGCGCCACGACAGCCTCGCAACAACAAAATGAGAATGATGAGGATCAGGATCAGTGTGACGAGCGCTTTGAAAATGTTGTAACCTCGAATACTTTGGGGTGTTCGTTCATAAGCCATTAGTTTTTCCTCCCATACCTTACGTGGCAGAGTGACTGGATGGTCTTTACAGTGGCTTATGACGACCACCCTTCAATTGGTTTTGCAGCTCGTAAAAGCCTGCCCAATCTCCATCGGCTGCCAGACGCGCCTGGGTAGGCCAGGTCTCAGGATCGGCCAGGCGATAGCGTGGGCCGGCCTCTTGCAAGATTTGGCGTAGACGCGCTACATCCGCTGCGGCTAATTCGGCGAAGGTGGTGATGCCATGCGCGTTGAGAATTTCGACAATCTTGGGACCAATCCCTTCAATCCGCTGCAAGTTATGCGGTTCAAGCCCCGTCATCGCAGTGAAAGAAAGCGAGCGTTGCGACAACTGGAGATTGGCATCTGCCAGGGAGGCGCGCAAATTTTGTACCTCAGCCTCGGCTGCCGCCAACTGCGCCTGGGAATTCTGCAAGGCGTTGTTACAGACCTGCAGATCACGCTCGCACACCTTGAGGCGATCTGCGCTGTCGCGGCAGCCCGCCAACTGCGCCTCAAGCTGGCCGACTTTGGCTTCCGTCCCGGCCAACTCGGCGCGCGCGTCCTTGTCTACCGCCGCGCCTCGACGTTTCCGCCAGAAGAAGAAGTCAATGAGCAATTCAACCAACCATCCCACGAGCATACCGATGAAAAAGCTTAGCCAGTTCATAAATTCCTCCTTCACAGCCAGAATACACAATTGTACGAAGTCGAAAAATGGGGATACAAACTATGTTTATTATACAAAGAAAAACGAAGCAAAGCAAGATGATAAAAACGACTTTATCTCTTCTCATAGACAGCGTATAATGAGGAATGTAACCGGACTATGGATGAAAATGTAGCACAAGCTGTAGCCGCAAATTTGCGGCGCTGGCGGTAGAGGCAAACTGTCAGTTTGCCCTACAGCGATATGCGATTTGCTATTTTTACGGGAGGGAGTGATGCCCAAAGCTGCACAACATGGCTATACCGATCTCTTGATCCGCATCCACGCGCAGGATGAGGCGCGCCAGTGTTATCCTGTTGAAGCCTGGATGAACGACGCTGTCCACTTTGCTGACGGTGAAATGCGCCTTGATTACAGCACACTGAAAGCTGCGGAGCAAGGCGCAGCCACGTACGGGCAGACCTTGTTTTATGCCCTCTTCTCCGGTCCCATTCGGCGCGCTTACGACAGAGCTATGGGCTACGCCGAAGCGCGCACGAATGGACAACTGCGCCTGCGCCTGTGGATTGATCCCCACGCTCCTGAACTACATGCGCTGGTCTGGGAACGCCTGCACTACTTAAAACAGAACACTCCAGCGCCGATGGCTGCCGCCGCGCAGATGCCGTTCTCCCGCTATGCCGGATTGGAAGCGGCCGAATCCACACCGATCACCGCACGGCCCATCCGTATGCTCGTCGCTATAGCGAATCCGGCCGATCTCACGCACTTGGGGATGACGCCCATCGAAGTTGAAAAGGAAGTGAGCAGCCTGGTCTCAACATTAAGCAGCCTGCAACGGACCGGGCAACTGCGTGTGACCCTGTTGCCTGGCAGAACTGGCCTCAGCGACGCCACGCGCGCGCGGCTGGAACGGGCAGATTACACCATCCTCGACGGCAGTACGACCCTGGATACTCTGATCCGCGAACTGTCCACGGCGCCGGGCTATCACATTCTCCACTTCCTCGGACACGGCGCGTTCAGCCGCAGCCAAAGCGTGACCACGCTCTTTCTGGAAGACGCCGATGGTTACGCCGATCAGCAAAAGGATGTGGATTTCGTCAACCCCATCGCCGCCCTCGATCCACCGCCGCATCTGATCTTTATGGCCGCCTGCGACAGCGCCAAACGCGATCCCAAAAACGGCAATCCTTATGTTGGCCTGGCCCCCAAACTGGTGCAGGCTGGCATCCCCGCCATCGTGGCGATGCAAGACACCATTCCCATGGCGGTCGCCCGCGAGTTGAGCCAGGATTTTTATCGCAATCTGTTGGAGCACGGCGTCGTGGATCGCGCGATGAACCAGGCGCGGCTGCTGCTGTTGGAAAATGGGCAAGCCGCCTGGACAGTTCCCGCACTCTTTATGCGGCTGGCGAACGGCCAACTCTTCGCCGCCGACCCGGTGCGTAGCGCGCTGCGCGCTATGTTGCAAGCCGAGGTCTTCAATCCACTGTCCGAAGATGGCGCCTACTTGCCGCTGGAAGTGCGGCACTTTGCAGGGAGAACGCACGATATTGACTTCGACGCACTGGCACAAGAAAATACACCCGGACGCGGGTTGATGGAGACCGTGCTGGACATTCTTGCGCCCATCAAACAGGAACAAGGCCCGCATGGTCCCAGCACGATCGCCCTGATCGGCGACGCCGGGATGGGCAAATCCATCGAGATGCGCCACATCGGACAGGTGACGGCGCAGCAATCCCTACAAGAAAACGCCCCGCTTGTCATCCCAGTCTACGTGGACCTGCAAAGTCTGCCCCACAACGCGCGCCTCGACGAGAAAGGCCTGGAGACAATGATCCTGCAAGCTGTGGAACCCTTCTGGGAAAATAGCGCCGAACAACGCCCCCGCGACCTGCTCAAAGCGTATACCGGCCCCACCCTGCGCATTCTACTCGACAACAGCGAAGTGCTGCCCTATCACAGCCGCCGCCGGTTCTGCGCCGCGCTGCACAACTTCGTACGGCGCCATCCGCGTCACGAATATATCGTGGCCTTCAACACCGACGACTTCGACGTGGCACCGCTCTACATCAGCGACACCCTCGTCATGTTGCCTTTGGCGGAACAAAATATCCAGCGCTACCTCACGCAAATCCTCAATCTACCTCATGCCCGGCAACTTTACACCGGGTTGGAAGAGGCACAGCTTTTCGATCTCGCCCGGGTTCCCTGGCTACTCTTCAAGATGCTCAAACAAGCCCAGGAAGGTAAAACACCGCAATCCCACGCCCAGGTCCTCCGCGATCTGGTGGATGACGCCATCGCCGAAGTCGCCACCGATCAGGGGATGCGCACGCGCGCTGCCAAGACGCTCTATGCGTTGGCCTGGGAGATGCAATCCACCGGTAGGAATGTCCTGACGTTAGACGAAGCCTTCGAGATTATGGCCGAGACGCGCGGCAACCGGGGGTACAGCCTGGAGAACCTGTTCCAGGAGCTTACCACCTACGGCTTGTTGGCTCCGGCGGGCGAAGAATCCCTGCGCTTTGCTCGCGCCAACATTCGCGCCTATTGCTGCGCGCAGGCGCTCCTGGCGCGCGACGATTTCGACGCTGTGTTAAGCGACATCGTGGCGACCCTGGGACGGTACACCCGTTACTACTGGTGGGAAGAAACGCTGATCCTGCTCAGCGGCCTGATGGACAGTCCTATGGATCTCATCCAGGAAATTCTGTACGGCATCGCCCTCACCGAAGGCGAACAGGTTTTCCTGGCAGCGAACTGCATCCGCGAGTGCCGGGAGAAGTGCGCCGATGAGCAGTTGCTCAATTACATCGTCAGCGCCCTGCTCTGGCGGCTCGACCGGGTCAGGGAACCGCACGTCATGCGGCGCGTGCGGATCGTTCAGACGTTGGGACGGCTGAAGCATCCGGCGGCGATTCCGCGTCTGGTGGAAATCGCCCACAAACCGGTGCAAAGCCTTATGTTGGGCGCGCCGGTCTACGAAGATAGCGATGTGCGCCTGGCAGCGGTGATGGCGCTACGGCGGATGCTCGCGCCGCCCTACGCGGAGGTCAAAGCCCTCGCGCCGCAACTGGCGGAGGTCCTCGATGATTGGGCCAACGCGCGCGTGAAGGAGTTGGTCCCCCACCTGGTCGCCAAAGAAGGCCAGGACGTTGGCATCCAGGCGGCGGCAGCCTTTGCTCTCGGCGACCTGAAAACCGATGTGGCCGCCAGAGTGCTCGTCCGCGCCTTCCTCTCGCCGTACTTCGGCGGCGAGACTCGCGGCGTCGCCGCTACTGCGCTCACCCTGCTCAACCCGGAATTTGTCATGCAACAGGCTATTTTGCCCTTCCTGAGCGACGAGGTCGCGGAACGGCAGCAGCTTAATCCCATCACCCAGGCCAATAAGGAACAATGGTATCCGCTCCTGGCCTACCTGATCGGCAAAATTCGCCCGCAGGACAGTCGCGCGCGCGCCTTCCTCCATCGCTGCCTCAACGAATTCCCCGACATCACCCTGAAAGGCATCGCCATGCAAGCCATCGGCTGGTTCTACGATACGACTGCCGCTCTACAATTCACCGACATCGCCCTGGAGGATTTCAGCAGCCTGAACCTGAAAGCGCCGCTTGCGCCATATCAAGCCCAGTATTTGCAACACAAGGCGTTAGACGCCCTCTATTACATCGGCGACGACGAAACGCTGCAACGTCTCCAGCGCCACACCGTCGCCTGGAGTCCAGACCTGGAGAATGTTTTCTATCGCACCGTTGAGCGCATCAGTTCCCGACAGAATCAGCAATAAGGCGTAAAACGTAAAATCATTTTACGCCTCACGTTTTACGTTTTGCGTTTTACGTTTTTTCTGAAATTGACTTATTCAATGCGAATGGAGGTCACACTATGCACATCACCAAAGCCGTTATCACTGCCGCCGGACGCAACCAGCGCACGTTGCCCCTGCAAACCCTCACCGACCGCGACGGCGCGGAGAAATCCGTGCTCGCCATTCTGGTGGAAGAAGCCCTTAGCGCGGGGGTAGAAGAGATCGCCGTCATCGTCGCGCCGGGGGACGAAGGCCCCTACGCCGCCGTCGTGGGCGATCACAGCGGGCGGCTGCGCTTCATCCCGCAAAGCGAGCCGCGCGGTTATGGGCACGCCATCTACTGCGCCAAAGACTTCGTCGGCGACGCGCCCTTCCTGCATCTGGTCGGCGATCACCTGTACGTGAGCGCCGAGGCGCAGAGTTGCGCGCAACAGCTCGTCGCCGTGGCCGAGGCGGAAAACTGCGCCGTCTCCGCCGTGCAGGCGACGCGCGAAAGCCTGCTGCCCTACTACGGCGCGGTCGGTGGCAAGCGCGTGGCCGGCCGCAAAGACCTCTACGAGATTGACACCGTCATCGAAAAGCCCACCCCCACCGAAGCCGAACTGCGCCTCATCGTCCCCGGTTTGCGCGCCGGCCACTACCTCTGCTTCTTCGGGATGCACGTGCTCACGCCGACGGTGATGGAGATATTAGAATCAAGAATCAGCGAATCAGCGAATCGGCGAATCGGCGAATCGGCGAATCGGCGAATCACATTGTCTGAGGCGTTGACCGTGCTTGCGGGGCGCGAGAAGTATCTGGCGTTGGAAGAGCGGGCGTTGCGCTATGATGTGGGGGTGAAGTACGGGTTGCTCATCGCGCAACTGGCGCTCGCGCTCAGCGGCAGCGACCGCGAGGACATCCTCACGCGCCTCGTGGAACTCCTGGCGACCCGCGCCCTGGGGAGGAACGCATGAGTAGCCGCCTGATTGACATCATCACCGCCAGCGATCCCGCGGTGCGCAACAGATCGCTGGATGCCTTCTGCCGCGCCGCGTCGTTGGGGGAGCTGCTGGACGAGTGTGCGGCGCTCGAAACGTTCCGCCGCGCCAGCGACAACCTCTACGAGCGTGTGCGCGCGCTGTTTTTCCTTTATGCGATTCACCGTTTTCACTTGCCCGATAAATTAGACCTGACAGGTTTAGGAAAACCTGTCAGGTCTGCGCTCATTCCCTATGACGGCTACACCCACCTCCTCCAACGCCGCTTCGAGGAGGCGATTGACTGCTTCCTCGCCCTGCAAACGGCGGACGGCCCCAGCGACAGCATCTCCAGCGCGCTGGCCGAAGCCTATCATCGCCTGGGCTTCCAAACGCTGGCGGATCAGGTGCGCCGCAGCGTGCGCTCCGTGCGCGGCAACCAGTGGATGTTCCGCACCGGCCACCCGGCGGATCACCCGCTCCGCGTGCGCCGCGAGCTGCTACAACGCTCCGCCGAAGGGCTGTTCCCCGTGCTCCACGAAGCCACGCCTGTTCGCATGGATCTTTCGCACAGCGGGTGGAGCGACATCTTCTTTCTGGGGATGGACTTTCCCGAAGGCGCGCGCGTCCTCAACGTCTCCATTGACCTGGCGGTGCATGGCCGTGATCCCGCGCCGCGTCCGCCTGTCGAAGCCTACCTCCGCGTCATTGACGAGCCGCTGCTGCGCCTGGTAAGCGTGGACCTCGGCGCCGTCGCCGAAATCACCAACCTCGCCGAAGTCTTCGACTACGCCCGCGACTACCTCGGCCTGCTCAAAGCCGCCATCATCGCGGCCGGTATCATCCCGCCGGGGATGGAAGGCTCCGGCGAGCGCCTGCAAGATCTGTTGGCGCGGTTGATCCCCCCCTTCATCCCCCCCAGTGGGGGGGAAATGCCGGTCTCCCTCCCCTCGGGGGGGACTAAGGGGGGGCACGGCCTCGAACTCGTCAGCCAGGTCAACGGTATCCCCAAAGGCTCGCGGCTGGCCGTCTCCACCAGCCTGCTGGCGTGCCTCATCGCCGTGTGTATGCGCGCCACCGGGCAGACGCAGTCGCTCACGGGGATGCTCCAGGAGCACGAGCGCCGTCTCGTCGCTGCGCGCGCTATCCTGGGCGAGTGGCTGGCCGGCTCCGGCGGCGGATGGCAGGACTCCGGCGGGGTCTGGCCGGGTATGAAGCTCATCACCGGGCAACTCGCCGGCCCCGACGATCCCGAATACGGCATCAGCCGGGGGCGCTTGCTGCCGGGGCATCACATCATGGGCGCAGACGAAGTACCCGCCGCGACGCGCGAGCGCCTGCAGAACAGCCTCGTCCTCGTCCACGGCGGGATGGCGCAAGATGTCGGCCCCATCCTGGAGATGGTGACGGAGAAATACCTGCTGCGCTCCGAGGCAGAGTGGATCGGACGCCAGCGCGCGATGCGCATCTACGACGAGATCGTGGACCTGTTGCAGCGCGGTGACGTGCGCGGCATCGGTGACGCGACCACGCGCAACTTCTTCGATCCCATCCAGACGATCATCCCCTGGGCCAACAACCTCTACACGACGACGGTGATTGACCGCGTGCGCGCGGCCTTCGGCGACGATTTCTGGGGCTTCTGGATGCTCGGTGGGATGTCGGGCGGCGGGATGGGCTTTATCTTCGAGCCGGGCCGCCGCACCGAAGCGCAAGAACGCCTGCACGCCACAATGTTAGCGACCAAGCGCGAGTTGGAGAACGCGTTGCCTTTTGCGATGGAGCCGGTGGTCTACGATTTCGCCATCAACGAGCGCGGGACGTTCGCTGAATTGCGCGTTGATGCCGCCGCGTTGATGTCGCCCGCCTACTACACGCTGATGGTGCCCGCCCTGCTCAAACGCGAGCGTTACGCCCTCACCCTCGCCCGCCGCGCCGAACTCGACCGCTTCGGCGCCGCGTGCCGCACCGATCCCGCACTCGCCGGCATGATGCAGACGCTCTTCGACCGCATCATCCCCCGCGCCGACCGCGTAGATACGGCGCAAAGCGACCTTGACGCGCTGCTGGATGAACTGGGCTTCGACCGCATCCAGCACGAGCAAATCCGCGCCGACCTGCGCAGCGGGCGCATCGGCCTGGCGCAGAATCGTCTCCCCGCGAGCACGGTCATCGAAGATGTGTATCCCGAGGATGTGGCGAGTAGCGAATTACGAATCATGAATCATGAATCACGAATCATGAATCCCGAATCCCCAATCCCCAATCCCCAATCCCTGATTACTGATTACCAATCACCAATTACCGATTACGGATTACAAGCCTTGCGCGCAGGTCGCGTCGCCGTCGTCACCCTCGCGGCGGGGGTGGGCAGCCGGTGGACGCACGGGGCGGGGGTGGTGAAGGCGCTCAATCCCTTCTGCAAGCTTGGCGGCAAGCATCGCTCGTTCATCGAAGTACACTTGGCGAAGAGTCGCCGCGTGGGGCAGGCCGTGGGGATGCCGATCCCGCACATCATCACCACCAGCTACCTGACACACGATCCCATCCGCGATTTCCTGGCGCGTTGTGACAACTACGGCTACACCGGCCCGTTGTACCTATCGCCAGGCCGCGCGGTGGGCTTGCGGCTGATCCCGATGGCGCGCGATTTGCGCTTCGCCTGGGAAGAAATGCCGCAGCAGTTGCTCGACGAACAGGCGCAGAAAGTCCGCGAGAGCCTGCACACCGCCCTCATCGGTTGGGCGCAGCAGATGGGCGAGAGCAGCGACTACCGCGACAACCTGCCGCAGCAATGCCTCCATCCCGTGGGGCACTGGTTTGAGATCCCCAACCTGCTCAAAAATGGCGTGCTGGCGCGGCTGCTGGCAGAACGCCCGCAACTTGAGGTGTTGATGATCCACAACATTGATACCGTCGGCGCCGACGTAGACCCGGCGATCCTCGGCAGCCACCTGGACTCTGGCGCGGCGATGACCATCGAGGTCATCACCCGGCGCGTGGAGGATCGCGGCGGCGGGCTGGCGCGTGTGGACGGCCATCTGCGGTTGATCGAAGGGCTGGCGCTGCCGCAGGAAGAGGACGAATTCAAGCTTTCGTACTACAATTCCAATACAATGTGGATCAGCATTGACAAGCTGCTGGACCTCTTCGGGTTGACACGCGCCGACCTGAGCGACGCGGCCAAAATTGACGCCGCCGTGCGCGCCGTCGCCGCGCGGATGCCCACCTACATCACGCTCAAGGACGTGAAGAAACGCTGGGGCCACGGGCAGGAAGACATCTTCCCCGTGGCGCAATTCGAGAAGTTGTGGGGCGACATGACCGCCCTCCCCGGCCTGGACTGTCGCTACGTCGTCGTCCCCCGGATGCGCGGGCAGCAGCTCAAAGAACCGGCCCAACTCGACGGCTGGCTGCGCGACGGGTCGGCGGCGTATGTGGAGGGGTTGTGTACGTGGGAATGAGGAGCAAAATTTTGTCTCAGAACATTTTTGTGCTATGCTGACTATACACGAACATAGAAGACCAGGGAATAGAGTAATTTAGAGAACATAGGAGTAAAAGAAATGAAAGCCGCGGTTGTTGTGCCTAAAGAGCAGGTTGCCGCTTTTGGCCAGGATCGTCATATCCGGCGTTTAGCTATTTTTGGCTCGGCGCTACGACCTGATTTTCACGCTGACAGCGATATTGATGTACTGGTTGAGTTCGAATCTGAATATACCCCTGGCCTTTTCGGCATAGCACGTATGGAACGGGAGTTGTCGGCCCTGTTCGGAGGACGCAAGGTTGATCTGCGCACACCGGAGGACCTGAGCCAGTACTTTCGTCAAAGTGTGATCAAGGAAGCAGAGGTGCAATATGTACAAGGATGACACGATTCGGCTGCACCATATGCTGGATGCAGCGCGCCAGGCGCTTCAATTCACACAAGGCAAAACGCGCGCTGACCTCAATACTGATCCCATGCTGAAGCTGGCGTTGGTGAAGCTAGTCGAGATTGTCGGCGAAGCCGCTAACCAGGTTACAGATGAAGGCCGGACGCAAGCCCCCGATATTCCGTGGGCTGATATTGTAGGTATGCGTAATCGGCTGGTCACGCCTATTTCGATATAAATTTGGAAACCCTGTGGCGAACAGTACAGTTTGATCTACCACCTTTGATAACAGCACTAGAACACGTATTGGGAATATAGAAACTATGCCCTCGACCTCAAAAATCACCCTCGAAGACGTCGCCCGGTACCCGCTGCCGGGCATGGCGATTCCCAACACATTCGCCTTCAGCGCCGATGACACGCTGCTCACCTATCTCCACAGCGCGGAAGGGACGCTCACGCAGCAGCTCTACGCCTGCGATCCAGCGACGGGCGCAGCGCGGCAGTTTGTGTTCCCCCCGACCGGCGGCGAGACGGAGGAAACGCTTTCGCTGGAGGAAAAGCTGCGCCGCGAGCGCGCCCGCTCACTCGTGGTGGGCGTGACGCGCTACGCGCTCTCCGGGCAAGGTTCCCGCGTGCTCGTACCACTCAACGGCGGCATCTACGTGCAAAATAGCGTGGATGCGCCGCTGCGCCAGATCGTCGGCAACGACGGCGGCCCGGCGCTCGATCCACAGTTCTCGCCGGATGGCAATTTCATCGCCTACGTGCGAGATGCCGAACTCTACGTCGTCTCCGCCGAGGGCGGCGAGTCGGTGCAGGTGACCGCAGGCGCGCGCGGCGCGGGATGCACGCACGGCCTCGCCGAGTACATCGCGCAGGAAGAGATGGGACGCAGTCACGGCTTCTGGTGGTCGCCGGATGGTCGCTGGCTGGCGTTCGCCGAGGTGGACGAGACGCACATCCCCGTGTACCGCATCGTCCACCAGGGACAGGATCACGTCGGCGAAGGCGCGCAGGAAGATCACCGCTATCCGTTTGCCGGACAGGCCAACGCGACAGTGCGGCTCGGTGTCGTGTCAGCCTATGGCGGGGCGCGGTTAGGAGACCGGCCCCAGCAACCGGTGTGGATGAACTTAGGAGAGGACGACGATATCTACCTGGCCCGCGTGCAGTGGTTCTCGGATGGCTGCCTCGTCGCGCAAATCGAGGACCGTGAGCAGACCGAACTGCGGCTGCTGTGCTTCGATCCGCAGACCGGCGCGAGCGAAACGATCCTCACCGAGACCAGCGATGTATGGATCAACCTGCACGATCTGCTCACACCACTCAAAGATGGGCGCTTCGTGTGGGCCGCGGAGCGAACCGGCTTCCGTCATCTCTACCTGTACGACAGCGCCGGCCAGTTGATCCGCCAACTGACGGACGGTCCGTGGATGGTGGACACGCTCGCTGGCGTTGATGAGGCGAATGGATGGGTTTACTTCACCGCGACGCAAGCGCATCCCACTGAACAACACCTCTACGTCGTCTCGCTGGATGGCGGCGACGTGCGCCAGATCACCCGTGAGCCGGGGATGCACGCCGTCACGCTCGACCACGCCCGGCGGCGCTTCGTAGATGTGCACAGCGCGCCGGAGACGCCACCCACGGTCACGCTGCGCGATCTGGCGGATGGCGCGCTGCTGCGCGTCATCTACGACACGCCCGATCCGCGCGTCGCGGCGTTGGAGCTACCCGCGCCGCAGATCGTCGCCTTCCAAAATTGCAACGGCGATATGCTGTATGGCGCGCTCTACTTCCCGCCAGCGGAGTACGGCCCTGGGCCGTATCCGGTCATCGTCAGCGTGTACGGCGGGCCGCACGCGCAGCGGGTAACGCGCAATTGGGCGCTCACGGTGGATATGCATGCGCAATATCTGAGCAGCCTGGGCTTCCTGGTGTTGAAGGTGGACAATCGCGGCAGCGCGCGGCGGGGCCTGGCTTTCGAGGGCGCGCTCAAGCACAACATGGGCGATGTCGAAGTGCAGGATCAAGTGGATGGCGTCAAATGGCTCGTCGCGCAAGGGCTGGCGGACCCGGCGCGGGTGGGCATCTACGGGTGGAGCTATGGCGGCTACATGGCGGCGATGTGCCTGGCCCGCGCGCCGGAGACGTTCAAGGTGGCCGTGGCGGGCGCGCCCGTCACCCACTGGGACGGCTACGACACGCACTACACCGAGCGCTACATGGGCACGCCGCAATCGAATCCCGCGGGCTACGCGACCAGCAGCGTGATGGCCCACGTGGACAAAATCCAGGGGAAACTACTGCTCGTCCACGGTCTGATTGACGAAAACGTGCACTTCCGCCACACCGCGCGGCTGATCAACGCCCTCATCCACGCGCGCAAGCCCTACGAACTACTGCTCTTCCCCGACGAGCGCCACACACCCCGGCGCGTCGCGGATCGCATCTACATGGAAGAGCGCATCAGCGACTTCTTCCTTGAGAATTTGTGATACTTGTCGGGCGAGTCGCCAACTCGCCCGACAAGCCGTTTTTCTGTCGGCGTAGATGAAGAGCCGCTCACGCAGCCGCTTCGAGCTGCTCAATGGCCTCGCGCAAGACGGCAGCGGATGCGGAGAGCGCCGCTTGCTCGCGGTCTGGGAGCACGCTTTCGACGATCCGGCTGACGCCGTGCGCCGAGACGAGGCAGGGCACACTGAGGCCCACATCCCGCAACCCGAATTCACCGTCCAGCAAGGTGGAAACTGTGAGCACGCTGTTTTCGCCGCGCAGAACCGCTCCGGCAATCCGCACCAGGGCGAGGCCGACGGCGAAGGACGTCGCGCCCTTGTAGCCGATGATGTGATAAGCGGAGTCCCGGACTTCCTGCTGGATGCGGTCGCGCTCCGCTTCCCAATTGGCGCAGCGGTTGCAAATCGGACAAAAAGCATCTATCCGCATACCGGCCACATGCGTCATTGACCACGCGGCAAACTCAGAGTCTCCGTGCTCGCCAAGCACATAGCCGTGTACGTTGTGAATGTCAACCCCGCAGTGTGTGCTCAGCAGATGCCGCAAGCGCGCACTATCCAGAACGGTGCCAGACCCCATCACGCGCCCCCGCTCCCAACCGGTGTAATGCAGGGCGACATGCGTCATCACATCAACGGGATTGGTAACCACCAACAGCACGGCGGCGGAGTTCTGGGCAAGAATATCCGCGACGACGGCGCGCACAACGGCAGCGTTCTTTTGCAACAGTTGCAGCCGCGTCTCGCCCGGACGTTGGGCCGCTCCCGCCGTGAGGACGATCAACTGCGCGTCGGCGTAATCCGATGGGTCTCCCGCGTGGATAAAAACTGTGGGGAAAAACGGTTGACCGTGCGCCAGATCAAGGGCTTGACCATGCGCCAAATCCTCGTTCCGGTCAATCAGGGCGATCTCGTCGGCCAGGCCGCTCTGCGCGAGCGCGTAGGCGAACGTCGCGCCAACCGCGCCCGCGCCAACGACAGCGACTTTACGGCGATGTGCGAATGAGACGTTCATCTATCCTCAGTACCTACTGCGGCTCGCCCTGAACGTACAACCGGTAATTGGTGTAGGGCGTGTACTTGATTGTCACATCAAAAGCCGCTGCGCCGTTCGCCGCGATGCTGTCCACGAGAATGGTCATCCCCGTGTTCACAATTTCCCCCTGCGCGTTGAGCAGCGCGCCGACGACGGTGACGTTTTTCACTGCAAAGGGATTGGGGTTGCGCACTTGCCCTGTGATATGCACGTAGCCGACGACATCCTGATAGCGCCCGGTCACGCTGAAGGTCAGGCGCGCTGCGCCGCGCGGCGTCGGATACCCCTCCGGGTGCAGCATCACCGACGCCAGGTCCTTCGACAGCGCCTCAATGACGAACGGGCACTCGTCGCCGGGCGCAATCAACAGACACGCCAAACTCGCCTTGATCGGGCCATAACGCCGGCCATCAGACGTGTAGAAGGTCGCCACGACGCCCAGCCCACTGTAGTTTTCGGCGGCGTCGTTGCGCACCGTGCCAGAGACTCTATATTTATAGCCTTCCAACGCCTGGTTGGCGCTGACATGGACGCTGAGCGGCGGGGCGAAGTTGACATCCTCCAGCAACGCCAGCGCGCTGGATGATAAGACCGCTGGCGGCTTCGGCAGAGGCGGCAGCGCGGAATTGCCCGGCTGCGGCGTCGCCGTCGGTTCTGTTGTCGCCGTGGGTTCTGGCGTTGGGGTGTCGGTGGGCGCCGGGGTTGGTGTGGGGGTGGTGGGCGGCGTCGCCGTCGGTGTGGAGGTCGGCGGCATCGTCGGGTAGGAAGTCGCTGTGGGACGCGGTGTGTTGGTCACAGCGGGCGCTGCAGGAGCAGTCGGGGCTTCCTGCGTCGCCGCGGAAGGCGTCTGGCTCGCGGGGGTGGCTTTGTTGCAGCCGGTCGCCGCCAGCGCGATCACTATAAGCAAGCCAATGCATCGTACACATAATCGGGATCGCATACATTTCTCCTTAAGCATAAGTAGACGGTAGACAGTAAACAGCAGACAGGTGCTGTGATTGAGAATGACTGGGCGACTACAAGCCTACCAGAGCCAGAGTATACAACTTCTCTCGTTTTCGACAATCTCTCAGGCCAGCCGCCGCAGGATGCGTTCGAGGCGGGCGGGGTCGCGGCCTAAGTAGTGGGCCAGATAACGGCCGGCGTCGAGGAAAAAATCCTCGCGCAAGGCTTCCGGGCGCAGGCGCGCGGCCCGTTGCAAGGCGGTGGGGATCAGCTCGTCGGCGGGCACGTCGCGGTTATCGAGCAAGGTCCGCAGGAACTCCGGCGCGGCGGTGATGTGGCGCACTTCGTCCTTGCTGCAAACGGTGATGCGGTGCAGGATCATCGGCGGCTGCGGCGGCAGGCCGTAGTGGTAGCCCTCGTCGTCCCGGTAGCCGATGGCGGCGACTGAGATTTCCACCGGAATAGCGCGGTTCTCCTGCTGGTCGCGGATGATTTCGGCGTACTGTGGATCATCTTCCACCACGGTCACGGCCAGGTTCTTGAGAAAGGGATCATCCTGCAAAGTGATATTGTAGACCAGGCCGATGAGATCAGCCCGGCGCTGCTGAATCGGCGCGCGCACGAACGTGCCAAACGTGGGCACATCCGGCTCCGGGATGCGCGACGCCACCACAAAGCCGCGAATATCAGCGCGCAACACATTGCCTATCGTAATCGTTCTATCTTGATCGGTCATTCAACGCTCCTGAAGAATCAGAAAATCGGCAAATCGGCAAATCGGCAAATCAGCAAATGGGCAAATCAGCGAATGAGCAAATCTCTCGATCTACAATCTCACTCCCTCACTCCCCCACTCCCCCACTCCCCCTCACCGCCGTCCTAAAAACGCTTTCTGCTGCGCTTTCTCTGAGGGGCGGGCGACGATGCCTTGGGCGAGGATGCGGCGCTGGATTTCGGCGTCGAGTGCGGCTTTGTCGGTCGTCGTCACCAGGGCCTCTTCGTGGGCGCGAGCCAGGGTGTATGGGTAGCCGTTCAGCACATAGGATTGGTGGAGCAGGATGGCGTGCAGTGCGGCGATGGCAGCGTCGTCCGCCGCACCCCAGCGCGGTGTCTCTACCCGCGCAATCACCGGGGCGCGCAGGACTCCCACGTTGACGTAGCAGAACCATACTTCGTGCCCGTGCCCTGCCTGGCGCTGGTTCGTCGCCGATGGGCGGCTGAACCACGTTGAACGCTCGCCTGGCTGCAAGACATGGGCCATCAACGCCGCGTCGGTCAACCGGCGCAAGGGATTGTCCGCCAGCTTGCCGGGAATATCTTCGGGCGCTAACTGTCCAGCCCACAGGAGTTCGACGAGTGCCCGCCCGCCGGGCCGCGCCACATAACCCACCGGCAGCGCCCCCGCCTGACGGATGCCGGAGATGGCTTCCAGATACGCTTCCAATGCCCGAAAATCGGCGCGACTGCGCTCGACGTAGGGCCACAGGAGCGGACCGTCGGTTATGGCGACGAGTGGGGCAGCCGGCGCAAAACGGCGTTCCAGGGCGGTCAGTTCGGCCAGGTATTCCATCTCGCGGACGAGCCGCTGCATCCCCACCCGTTCCACCGAAATCGGATACCCCCGATCATCGTATAATTCATCGTCGCGGAAGTGTAGCGACTCGCAACTGTAGGGCGTAGGCCGCGAGCCATCGTAGCGGAAGGCAACGCCGCCGATTTGGAGCAGGTAGTACAACGCTGCCGCGTGTTCATCGGGGTAAATCTGCGAGCCATCCACGGCGATCAGCACTGCGCCGTGAGGGGGATCGCCGTCCGCCGCATAGCGCGCAGCAAGCGGCGCAGCAGTAGTCGGCAGCGCGCCGGCCCAATCATGCTCGCTGGAGACGACGGGTGCGAGGCGCGCGCGCAGTTCCGCCGGTTCAGGCGCTTCCGCCAACCAGCGCAACGCCTTCGTTATGTCGCTCTCGCGCTGCTGCTGGCGCTCCGCCGCCAACAGGCCCATCGCGTCAATGTCAGTTTTCAGCCGTTCAAGATGCAGCATGACTTCCTCAAAACAGCAAATCGGCAAATCATACAATCTCCGCTCACCCAATCCATTATATGCCATGCTGCCGCGGGAACAAATCCGTAAATATACTTACCCCAAGTGTTACAAATGCATAACAACTTTATCCCAAAATTTATGGAAATTTGTTATCAAAATTTGGGATTTGCCTATTGTATTATTTGGGATTGTCGTGTATAATTGTGGGTGATTATGGGGAAAAATGGGGGAAAATGGAGAATATCATCTTCTCATACCCCTATTTTATCATTAGCAGTGGAGAAAACAAGGGTTATGTTTCTAGGACAATACACCTATTCTATAGACGACAAAGGCCGGCTCACGATCCCTTCGCGTTTCCGCGATGAGCTGGGCGGCAGAAATATCGTCATCACCCGTGGGCTTGACCGCTGTCTGACCATTTATCCCCTCGATGTCTGGGATGAAATCGCCCAGAAGGTCAACGCGCTGCCCATCACCGACCCACGCGGGCGCGCGCTGCGGCGCATTTTCTTCGCCGATGCTATGAATGTAGAGCTAGATCGCCAGGGACGCGTTCTGATCCCCGACCGCCTGCGCGAATATGGCGGATTTGAGCTTTCTGCTGAAATCGTGATTGTGGGACTGGATCGCTTTCTCGAAGTATGGACGCCCCAGCGTTGGGAAGAGGCCAACATCCATCAAGCAGAAATGATGGACGAGGACCCGGCGCTATGGGAGAGCTTGAAGATTTAACCCGGCACGTCCCGGTGCTGGTGCATGAAGTCCTGGCAGGGCTGAACATTAAGCCGGGGGGATGCTATCTCGATGCGACGGTGGGCGGCGGCGGACACGCAGTCGCCATCCTGGAAGCGGCAGGGCCAGACGGGCGGCTTCTGGGTTTGGACCGCGATCCAGAAGCAGCAGCGCGCGCGGCGACGCGGTTGCAGCGTTTTGGCGCGCAGGCGCAGGTGATTCACACCTCTTATGCGCACTTGCGTGAAGTTTTGAGCAGCGCCGGAATGTCGTCTTTGGACGGCGCGCTCTTTGACTTGGGGTTCTCTTCGTGGCAGGTGGACGATCCAACGCGCGGCTTTGCCTTCCGCGTTGATGGCCCGCTGGACATGCGTTTCAATCCAGGCAGCGACGAACCAACCGCCGCCGATCTCGTCAACCGGTTGCCAGAGGCGGAACTGGTTGGCCTTCTGCGACGCTACGGAGAGGAGCCGCACAGCCGGCGCATCGCGCAAGCCATTGTCGCGGCGCGACCGATTCGCAGCACTGGACGTCTGGCGGATGTCATCGTGGCGGCGGTGGGACGTTCAAAAAAGGAAAAAATCCATCCCGCCACACGCACTTTTCAAGCTTTGCGCATTGCAGTGAACCGTGAATTGGATACGCTGGAGCAAGCCCTCCCCCAGGCGGTGACGGCCTTACGACCCGGCGGACGGTTGGCGATCATCACGTTTCACTCGCTGGAAGATCGCATCGTCAAACATTTTCTGAAGCAGGAAGAACGGGGATGCATTTGCCCACCTGAGGTGCCGGTATGCACGTGCGGACGACAGCCGACCTTGCATATCGTGACACGCAAGCCGCTGGTTCCCTCGGCAGCGGAGATAGCGGCAAATCCCCGCAGTCGCAGCGCCAAGCTGCGGGTAGCAGAAAAGCTATGTGGAGCAGTCAGCAATGAGCGATCAGGCATTGGCAAGTCGTTTTGCCAGCCGCAGATTACTGAAAGCTGAAGACTGAAAGCTGAGGACCAAATATGAGCGTTGTCTGGCAAAAAACGACCCATGGCGTCCCGCGACGGCAGGAAAAGGCGCAACGCCTCGTCGCCCAACTCTTGCTCGGCGTCGTGATCACGACGAGCTTGTTGGCGGCGGCTTACCTGGCGTTGGTCGCCTCCAACGTGCATACCGCCCGCCAGGTGTGGGCGATGGAACACCAAATCGTCAATGCGCAGCGGGATAATGAAGCGCTGAAGACGGACATCGCGCGCTTGAGTTCGATTCCCGTCTTGCAAGAACGCTCGGTCGCCCTGGGGTACCGGCCGGCCGACGCCATTGATTACATAAACCTGGGAGCGCCTTGAGATGTTACGCGGTCCGGATGCGCGTTTGCGCCTGATCACGGTGTTGCTGATCGCAGCTCTGCTGCCCATCTTGGGGCAGTTAGTGCGCCTGCAAGTCCTCGAACACAGCCAGTATTTGAGCGAGGCCGAAGACCTTGTCCAGCGCCAGTACGCGCTTCCCGAATCCCCGTGGGGCGTGATTATGGACCGCAACGGCGATCTTTTGGTAGGGAACGTTCCCGTCTACGATGTGGGCGCCGAAATCAACATGATCACCGACACCCACATGGCGGCAGCGACGCTGGCCCCACTGCTCAATCTCCCCGAAGCAGAGCTGGTCAAGATGTTGACATTGCCGCCCAACACGCAAGACCTGGTCTGGCGTCCGCTGACCCGCCACATTCCAGCCGCATCAGCCCAGAAACTCATAGACCTGAACTGGCCCTGGATCACCCTGGCGCCGGCATGGGAACGCTATTATGCCGAAGGCGCACTGGCTTCGCACGTTCTGGGTTTCGTCAACGCGGAGGGGATGGGATACGGCGTGCAGGCATTTCAACTGCGCTTTCTGCGCGGTGAACGCATCGCGCGCGTTGGCTCGGTAAGCGGCGATACCAGTCCTATGCCCGATGAGTTAATGGGTGGCAGCCTCATCCCCTATCCCGGCACCGATTTGCGCCTGACGATTGATCGCACCATTCAAGCCTACATCGAGGGCGTGCTCGATCAGGCCATCGCGGACTATAAAGCCACCGGCGGCACGATCCTGGTGATGGACCCGCGAACCGGCAACATTCTGGCCGTCGCCAGCCGCCCACACTACGAACCGTACCGCTACCCAGAATACGCGCAGAACGGCCAGGATATGCTCTTCCGCGACCCGGCCATCAGCGTGCCCTACGAACCCGGATCGGTGCTCAAAGTCGTCACCGTGGCGGCGGCGTTGGACTCTGGTCGCGTGGATGTGAACTGGTCTTACAACGACACCGGGCAACTGGAATACGGCGGCGTGCTCATCCGCAACTCAAGCGGAGGCGCTTACGGGCAACAGGATTTGCAAGGCATCCTGGATCACTCCCTCAATGTGGGCGTAGCAACCTTATCCACGCGCGTGATGGGCGCCGATCTCTTCTACAAATACATCCGGGCCTTTGGTTTTGGACAGGTCACCGGCATCGAAATGACCGGCGAAGCATGCGGCCTTGTCCACCTCCCCACCGACTGGGACTGGTCCGATAGCAATCTGGCGACGAATCCCTTCGGACAGGGGATTGCCGTGACGCCCTTGCAAATGGCGACCGCAGTGTGCGCCATCGCCAACGACGGCGTGATGATGCAGCCGCACATCGTCGCCGAGCGGCGCTACCCGGACGGGCGGTTGATCCCCATCCCCTCCAACGAGTTGGGACGGCCAATCTCAGCCCAGGCAGCGCAACTGGTTGCGGAGATGATGGCGCACAGCGTCGAGACCATCGCTAAGGAAGCGCAAGTTCCCGGTTATCGTGTGGCAGGGAAATCAGGCACGGCGCAAATTCCTACGACAGGCGGCTATGATCCGCAGCAGGTTATCGTCTCGTATGTGGGATTTGGCCCACTGCCCGACCCACAAATCGTTATTTTGGTCAAGATAGATCGCCCCGATGTTCCTCTGAGTATGCGCTGGGGCACACAAATCGCTGCGCCGGTTTTCCAAAAAGTTGCGGCGCGACTTTTCACCCTTCTGGGTATCCCGCCTTCGAATTTACGCGCAGGGCCATGAGAGCACTATGGGAAAGCAACTGACATTAGCCTATCTCATCGAAGGTTTGAGCGGCTGGCATCCACAAAATATGGGAATGCCAGTCCGTCCTGTTATAGATTCGCGCGCCGCCGGACCCGGCACTGTTTTTTTTGCCTTCAAGGGCGAGACGGTTGACGGTCACGATTACGTGAGCGACGCCTTTGCGCGGGGCGCGGCGGCAGCCGTCATCGAGCATGATGTGGCTGCACAAGCCAACATTCTGACCATAGGACAGAGCGCGCCGGACGAAACGCTGAAAACGCCATTGCTCATCCGTGTGCCGAACACGCTGGAGGCGCTGCAAACTGCGGCGCGCTTTTGGCGGCAGCAGGTCAGCACTCGCATCATCGGGATCACGGGCAGCGTGGGCAAGACGACAACCAAAGAGGTCGTCACCAAAGTATTGGCGAGCCATTACAACGTCTTGCGCAGCACCGGCTCTTATAACAACGAGATCGGGCTGCCGCTGACGTTGCTCCACCTCAGCGACGAGCACGAGCGTGTCGTGCTGGAGATGGGGATGTACGTGCGCGGCGATATTCGCTTTTTGGCCGAGATCGCGCGCCCGCACGTGGGCATCGTCACCAACGTGGAACCCGTCCACCTGGAGCGCGCCGGCAGCATCGAAAACATCGCGTTGGGCAAGCGGGAATTGGTGGAAAGCCTGCCGCCAGCCCCCAACGGGGTCGCCATTCTCAACTACGATGACCGCCGGGTGCGCGCGATGGCGGAGCACACGCAGGCGCGCGTTTTCTATTACGGCCTCGCGCCGCAGGCGGATTTGTGGGCCGATGATGTGGAGACGCAAGGTTTGGAGGGCATTCGCTTGCAGCTGCACTATGGTCAAGAGCACGTCTACGTCAAAGTGCCGCTGCTGGGGCAGCACAGCGCGCATACCGTTCTCCGCGCCGCCGCCGCCGGATTGGTCGAGGGACTAGACTGGCAGGAGATCGTCGAAGGACTGCGCGCGCCAGGGGCGCAACTGCGGCTCGTGGCTGTGCAAGGTCCAGACGGCGCACTGATCCTGGACGACACGTACAATTCCAGCCCCGCGTCGGCGCTGGCGGCGTTGAATCTGCTCAAGAGCATAGATGGCCGCAAAATTGTCATCTTGGGAGACATGTTGGAATTGGGCGATTACGAGGAGGCCGGACATCTCAAAGTGGGCTGCCGCGCCGCCAACATCGCCGCCGAGTTGATCACGCTGGGCGAGCGGGCGCATTATATCGCCCAGGGCGCTGAACTCTGCGGCCTGCCACGCAGTCGCGTCCACGAGACGCCGGATTGCGAATCGGCCATCGCCGTCCTGCGCGAGATTTTGCAGCCGCAGGACGTTATCCTGGTGAAAGGATCGCGGGCTATGAAAATGGAGCAAATTGTCGCCGCCATCCGCAAGGAGGTTCCGTGAGCTTCGCACTGATTCTCGCCAGTATCTCATTCCTGATGGTGGTGTTCTGGGGCGGCCCGTTCATCAGCCTGCTGAAACGCTGGCGTGTCGGCAAACGCATCCGCATTGACGGGCCGGACGGGCATCAGACAAAAATGGGCACCCCGACGATGGGGGGCATTCTCATCACCGTGCCGGTCATCCTGATTACGCTGGCGCTGAACGTTTACAATCTGTTGGGTAACACTGTTCTGGGGCGCTCCATTCTGGTGCCGCTCGGCGTGATGATCGCTTACGGCATCCTCGGCGCGTTCGACGATTGGGCCGGCGTGAAGGGGATGCGGCGCGGCGAAGGCTTTACCGCGCGCTTCAAGATGCAGATCGAACTGGCGCTCACGTTTATCGTGGCATTGGTGCTGTATTTCGGCCTGGATTTGCACAGCATTGCTATCCCCGGCGTGCCGGAGAAAATTGATATTGGCCTGTTCTATATTCCCGTGGCGATGTTCATCATCATCGGGGCCGCCAACGCCGCCAATTTCACCGACGGGCTGGACGGGCAAGCGGGCATCATTATGGCGAGTGCCTTCGTCGCTTATGCCATCATCGCCGACTTGCAAGGGCAGATTTACCTGGAACGCTTCTGCTTCACGATTGTTGGCGCATCATTCGCCTTTCTCTGGTTCAATGCACACCCGGCGGAGTTATTTATGGGCGACACCGGCTCGCTGGCACTTGGTTCGGCTTTAGGCGTCGTGGCGCTGATGACCGGGCAATGGCTCATCCTCCCCATCATTATGCTGGTGCCGGTGGCGATCACATTCTCGATCATCATCCAGGTCGGCTATTTCAAGTACACGAAGAAAAAATACGGCGAGGGACGGCGCGTGTTCAAAATGGCGCCGCTACACCATCACTTTGAACTGTTGGGCTGGTCGGAGACGCAGGTGGTGCAGCGCTTCTGGCTCGTTCAACTGCTGGCAGCGATGGCGGGTGTGGCGTTGGCGTTGATATAGCGAATCAGTGAATGAGCGAATCAGCGAATGGGCGAATCAGCGAATCAGCGAATGGGCGAATCATCTAACGCCCCGTCTACTGCCTACCGTCTACCGTCTACTGTAATCCTGGGGTTAGCGCGGCAGGGGAAGGCGTTGGCGCGTTTCTACGCCGAACAGGGGTGGCGCGTCACTGTCTCGGACACACGCCAACCCGCAGCGCTGCAAGACGCCATGCGCGAACTGAGCGACCTTTCGCTGAATTACGTGCTGGGCGGCCATCCGCTGAGCCTGTTGGATGACTGCGATCTCTTCTGCACCAGCGGCGGCGTGCCCTTCGATCTGCCCATCGTGCAGGAAGCAACGCGGCGCGGCATCCCGCTCAGCAATGACGGGCAGGAATTTATGCTGCGCTGTCCGGCTCCGATCATCGGCATCACCGGCTCAGCGGGAAAAACGACGACGACAACGTTGGTAGGGCGGATGTTAGCGGAAGCAGGCTTCACAACATGGGTGGGCGGCAACATCGGCAACCCACTCATCGGCGACCTGGCGGCCATCCGGCCCACAGACCGGGTAGTGATGGAGCTTTCCAGCTTTCAGTTGGAGCTGATGCACGTCAGCCCGCAGATCGCCGGGGTGCTCAACATCACGCCCAATCACCTGGATCGCCACAAGACGATGGAGGCGTACATCGCGGCGAAGGCCAACATCGTGACGCACCAACGGGTGGACGATATCGCAGTACTCGGCTACGACGAACCGAACGCGCGCGGCCTGGCGGCGCAGACGCCGGCGCAGATACGCTACTTCAGCGGCGCAGTTGAAGTGGACGAAGGCGCATTTTTACAAGGCGAGACGCTCGTTTTGCGCCGTCAAGGGCAGCACAGCGTCGTCTGCGAGCGCGGCGACCTGCACATCCGCGGCTACCACAACGCGCTGAACACGCTGGCCGCGATCACCCTGGCAGATGCGGCCGGCGCTCCCATCGAAGCAATGCAACGAGCCATTGCCGCCTTCGCTGGCGTCGAGCATCGTCTGGAAATCGTCCGGCGCAAGGATGGCGTGCAGTGGGTCAACGATTCCATCGCCACCGCGCCGGAACGTGTTTTGGCGGCGTTGCACTCGTTCGACGAGCCGCTCATCTTGCTGGCGGGCGGGCGCGACAAAGACCTGCCCTGGCAGGAATTCGCGCAGATTGCCGTGCGGCGCGTGCGCGTGATCGTGCTGTTCGGCGAAGCCGCGAACCTGATTCGCGGGCACATTGAAACGGCGCTGGCAGGCGCGGAAAAAGAAAGCGTAGTCCTCGAAGAAGTGGTCGCAGCCGGAGACCTGGAAAACGCAGTGTACGAAGCCGCCCGGCGCGCGCAGCCCGGCAACGTGGTGCTACTCTCACCCGGCGGCACCAGCTTCGACGCTTTCCGCGACTTTGCCGAGCGCGGCGAGCGTTTTCGGGAATTGGTGATGGCTTTATAGCATTTGAACGTTAGAACGTTTCAACGTTCCAACGACAATCAAGGAGAAGGAATGGCCGGACGCAAGAAACAATCACAAACCGTGGACTTGATTCTGCTGGTCACGTTGGTGGCGCTGTTAGCCTACGGGCTGCTGATGCTCTACAGCGCCACGTTCTACGTGGGCGAAAGTTTCTGGCAGAAACAGCTCGTTTGGGTCGCGCTGGGCGGCGGCATCCTGCTGGCGATGTATCGGCTGCCCTACACGCTCTGGCAAAAGCTGGCCCTGCCGATGATGGTCGCTACCCTGATCCTGCTGTTCCTGGTGCTGTTACTGGGCGAATTGATCCTGGGGGCGCAGCGTTCCCTTCTCGGCGCATCCATCCAACCTGGCGTGCTGGCGCGGCTGATCGCGGTCATCTACATCGCAGCGTGGCTGGCATCCAAAGGCGAACAACTCAACCGCGTGCGGTACGGCCTCATCCCTTTCGCTATCATCATCGGCGTGGTGGCCGGTATGGTGGCGCTACAGCCGGACTTGAGCACGGCCCTGCTGCTCGCCGTGACCGGTCTGGCGATGTTCTTCTACGCTGGCGGCGACCCCATCCAGATTTTCCTGTCGGTGGTTTCCGGCGGCTCGGCGTTCGGGTTCCTGGCCTGGCAACTGCCCCACGCGCGGGCGCGGCTCGTTGCGTACATGGCATCGCTGCGCGATCCCATGAAAATGCCCTATCACGTACAACGCGCCATCACCGCCATTGGCGAAGGGGGGATTCTGGGCGTGGGCATCGGCAGCGGGCGGTTGAAATCCGGTTATTTGCCCTTCCCGCACACCGACAGCATCTTTGCCGTCATCGGAGAAGAGGCGGGGTTGCTCGGCGCGCTGCTGGTGATCGCGTTGTTCATTTTGCTGGCATACCGGGGATATCGCGTCGCGCTCGAAACGCCAGAACCCTTCGGATCGTTGCTCGCCTTCGGCGCAACGACGATGCTGATCACCGAGGCATTGCTCAACATCATGGTGATGGTCGGCTTGATCCCCTTCACCGGGACGGCGCTGCCGTTCTTTAGCTACGGGGGATCGGAAATGTTGGTCACGATGGCTGCCGCCGGATTACTGCTTGGCATTTCACGGGGACGGCCCAAAGGAGAGATGAATGCAATTCTGGATCGTTGGCGGTGGGACGGGGGGCCACGTGTATCCGGCGCTCGCCGTAGCCCAGGCCTTGCAAGCCGCCGCGCCTGACGCCAGGCTGACCTGGGTGGGCAGCGAGAGCGGCATGGAGGCGCAGTTGATCGCGCGCGCCGGCCTGTCCTTCATCGGCGTCCCGGCCGGAGGGCTGCACGGCGTTGCGTTGCTGAACGCGGTGCGCAACGGCTGGCAGTTGGCGCGTGGAACGTTCGTCGCCCTGCGCCACATCCAGCGCGAGCGGCCTGACGCGCTCCTCACCACGGGCGGCTACGTCAGCGGCCCGGTGACGCTTGCCGCAGCGTGGCAGCATGTGCCGATTCTCGTCTACCTGCCGGACATCGAACCGGCGCAATCGGTCAAGGCGGCCGGGCGACTGGCGACGCGCATCGGCGTCACCGTCGAGGATTCGCGCGCCTTCCTGCCGGCGGAAAAAGTCGTCGTGACGGGCTACCCGCTCGGCGACAGAATCACCCGCTGGAGCCGCGCCACGGGGCGCGCCGCGCTTGGGCTGGACCCGGACGCGCAGGTGCTCCTGGTGTTCGGCGGCAGCCGGGGCGCGCGCTCGATCAATCGCGCGTTGCTGGCGCGCTTGCCGGAATTGACGGACGTCGCCGACGTGGTCCACATCAGCGGCGAACTGGACTGGCCCGAAGTCGCCGCCGCGCGCGCTGCACTACCGGAGCATGTCAAGGCGCGCTATCACGCCTACGCCTACCTCCACGACGAGATGGGCGCAGCGATGGCGGCGGCGGATCTGGTCATTTGCCGGGCCGGGGCTTCAATTCTCGGCGAATTCCCGTACTTCGGCCTGCCATCCATCCTCGTCCCCTACCCTTACGCCTGGCGCTACCAAAAAGTCAACGCGGCGTGGCTGGCCGACCAGGGCGCGGCGCTGGTGATCGAAGACGCCGCGCTGTCCGAACAGATCGCGCCGACGGCGCGCGCCCTGCTGACGGACACATCCCACCGTGAGGCGATGGCCGCGGCAGCCCGCGCGCTCGCCCGCCCTGACGCAGCGCAACGTCTGGCGGAACTGCTCCTCGCTTTAGGGAAAAAGGGGTGACATGGTTCCCTTACAAACCGTATTTTGGGGTCTGGTCATCTTGTTCGGCATCATCGGCGCGCTGCGCGGATGGGCCAAAGAGCTGCTGGTCACATTCAGCGTGATCCTGGCGCGCTTTATCGAGACCGTGCTGCTGAAGTATGTGCCGGTCGTCAATACAACATTGCAGACGATGGTCACCAACGACCACAAAACCTGGTTTTACGTGCGCTGCATCATCTTTATCGTCATCGTGGCCTTTGGCTACGCCACGACCATCCTCTCTTCGCATTTGGGATCGAAAGCGCGCAAGGAAAAATTACAGGACTCGCTACTGGGATTTTTCCTGGGAGCGATCAACGGGTTTTTGGTGATCGGGATGTTGTGGGGATTCCTGCACAATCTGGGATACAACCTGTGGGGCATCACCGCGCCGACCGAACAGGCGGCGGCGCTGATCCGGTATCTGCCAATTGGCTGGCTGGCCGACTCCACATTGTTGATTTTGGTGGCGATTGCGTTCGCCTTTGTGCTCATCGTTTTCGTTTGAGTGAAGATATGGCCGGTTTAGAAGCATTTCACGATATACACATCGTCGGCATTGGCGGGGCAGGGATGTCGGCCATTGCGCGGGTGCTGCGCGAGAAGGGCTATCGCGTTCACGGCTCAGACCAGCGCGAATCGCCCATCACCACAGCCTTGCGCGCCGAAGGCATCCCGGTCGCCATCGGGCACGCCGCGACAAACCTGGGTCAGGCCGACCTGGTGCTCGTCTCTTCCGCTATCCGCGAGCAAAATGTTGAGGTGCAAGCCGCCCGACTGTTTGGCGTGCGCGTGATGGATCGCACCGAGTTTCTTGGCCCGCTGACCGAAGGATACGACGTCATCGCCGTCGCCGGAGCGCACGGCAAGACGACCGTAACCGGGATGCTCACTCTGTTGCTGTTGGATGCGGGCCTCGATCCCACCTACATCGTGGGCGGGGTGATGGCGAACCTGGGCACCAACGCCCACGCGGGAAGCGGCAAGCATTTCATCATTGAGGCCGACGAATACAAAAGCACGTTCCTGGCGCTGAAGCCCACGATTGCCGTGGTGACCAACGTGGAATTCGACCATCCCGACTCATTCCCTAGCCCGCGCTACGTGCGGATGGCCTTCGGCGAGTTCGTAGACAGAATCCGCCCGGGCGGCGCGCTGGTGGCCTGCAACGACGACCGGCTGGCGCACGCCGTCGCGGCATCCTATCACGCCAACGGCGGCAACCTGCTCCTCTACGGGCAAAACGAAGGCATTGGACTGGCATGGCAGGCCACAAACATCCGCGTGAACGAACGCGGCGGTGTCAGCTTCACCGCCGTCCACGGCCACGATGCTGCCGGCGATATTCACTTGCAGATCCCCGGCGCGTACAACGCGGTCAACGCGCTGGCGGCGCTCTCAGTGGCGTCCATCTTGGGGATCAAGTGGGAGGTAGCTCGCGCAGCCCTGGAACGCTTCAGCGGCACAGCGCGGCGCTTCGAGGTCCTGGGAGAGGTAGACGGCATCACCGTGATTGACGACTACGCCCACCACCCCACCCAAATTCGCAATGTGCTGAACGCAGCGCAGCAGCGCTATCCAGAGCGCCCCATCATCGCGGTGTGGGAACCGCACACGTTCAGCCGCGTCAAGGCGCTGCACGCCGACTTTATGACAGCATTCGAGGAGGCCGACCGGGTGCTTGTGCTGCCCATCTACGCGGCGCGTGAAACCGACGACGGCACACTGACGGCGGAAATGCTGGCGCAACAAATCGCGCACCCCTCCGTCACCGCCGCCGCGACGCTCGAGGACGCCATCTACCGCCTCACCGAGCAAGCGCAGCCCGGCGACGTCATCATCCTGATGGGCGCCGGCAACGAATACATCGTAGGCAAGCGCCTGGTCTTTGAGTTGGAACGCACAAGTGGGTAACCGGTAATTGGTGATTGGTAACTAGGGATTCCTAATTCCCGATTACCGATCCCTAATCCCTTTATATGGAGGAATTATGTCTCGTTTGACAAACTGGTTTATCAAGTTCACCGGCCTTAAGGGGCGCAAGCAGGCGCGCTACCGGGCTTACAATTCCGAAATTTTGGGCGCGAAGATGCGAGTGGTCAAGCGCGAACAGGCCAAGAGCCATAAGGGAGGCCGGTAACGGACATCAGCCCAGAGCGAGTGGCGGCCCTGGCGCAGGCGTTGGGCGACCGCGCGCGGCGCGATGTCCCACTGGCTCGTTACAGCGGCGTGGGCATCGGTGGCCCGGCGGATTTGTTGGTCATCGCCCAACGGCGTGAAGACTTGCTCGCTGCGATACACCTGGCCCAAGAGTACGGCGTCGGCTGGCGGGTCTTCGGCGGATTAACGAATATGCTTTTGCCCGATAGCGGGCTGCGTGGTGTGATCATTCTCAACCACACCCGGCACGTTGACTACATAGAAGAAACCTATCGCGTTGTTGCGGAATCCGGCGCGATCATCGCCAAAACAGCGCAGGAGGCCGTGCGCAAAGGCTGGGGCGGGCTGACCTGGGCGGTGGGACTCCCCGGCACAGTCGGCGGGGCAGTGGTGAACAACGCGGGCGCGTTCGGCGGGGAGATTGCCAGGAACCTGGTTGCGGCTGAGGTGCTCGGCCCCACCGGCGAAGTTGAAGCGGTCGGGCCGGACTGGTTCGAGTTCCAGTACCGGTACAGCAAGCTCAAGGCCACCAATGCGGCCTGGGTCGTCATCACCGCAACATTCCAACTCACGTCGCGCGATCCGGCGGAGTTGGCGGTCAAAGCCGCCGAGTACACAGAGCGCCGCCAGCGCACCCAACCGCCAGGCAAGACGTTGGGTTCAACGTTCAAAAATCCGCCCGGAGACTACGCGGGGCGGTTGATCGAGGCGGCGGGATTGAAAGGCACGCGGCGCGGTGGGTGCTATGTTTCAGAGAAACACGCGAACTTTTTCATGAACGACGGAACCGGAACAGCCGCAGATTACTGCGCGCTGATCCACCTGGCGCAGGCAGAAGTGGAACGCCAATTCGGCGTCCAGTTGGAGCCGGAGATCGAGATTATTTCAGATTGACGATTGGAGATTGAAGATTGAATAAGGAACGGATAAAAGTAGCGGTCTTGTTTGGCGGGCGCTCCGGCGAGCACGAGGTGAGCATCATGTCGGCGCGCTCGGTGATGCGGGCGCTGGACCCGGAGAAATACGAGGCCATCCCGGTGGGCATCACGCGGCAGGGTCGCTGGCTCGTCGGCGCGGACCCGATGAAGGCGCTGGAAAGTGAGGACTTCACCGGCACGCAGTCCGCCGCCATTTTCGCCGATCCATCCAAACAAGGCTTGTGGGCCGATACAGAAACGCAGGCTGTCACGCACAATCACCTTGCTGCCGTCGAAGGCGGCGAAAGCACATTGGCGTCGCTTTCACGGGTAGACGTCGTCTTTCCGGTGCTGCACGGGACATTCGGCGAGGATGGCACGGTGCAAGGGCTGCTCGAATTGGCCGGCGTGCCCTACGTGGGCGGCGGCGTGCTCAACTCGGCGCTGGCGATGGACAAAATCGCCTTCAAGGACGTCGCCAAAGCGCGCGGACTGCCCATCACCGATTACGTGTGGACGACGCGGCGGCAGTGGCAGGCGGAACCCGAAACTGTGATGGACGAAATCGAGCGCAAACTCGGCTATCCCACCTTCACCAAACCCGCCAACCTGGGATCGAGCGTGGGCATCTGCAAGTGCCACGACCGCGCCGAACTGCGCGCAGGGCTGGACGAGGCCGCGCGCTACGACCGCCGCATCCTGGCGGAGTGGGCCGTGCCCGACGCGCGCGAGATTGAGGTCAGCGTCCTGGGCAACGAGGAGCCGAACGCGTCCATTCCTGGCGAGATCATCCCTAGCCGCGAGTTCTACGATTACGCCGCCAAATATCTGGATCAGGGCGAGAATGCTTCGGCGCTGCTGATCCCCGCGCCGCTGGATGAGGCCACGACGCGGAAAGTGCAAATGCTGGCGGTCGAGGCGTACCGCGCCATTGACGGCGCGGGGATGGCGCGCGTGGATTTCCTGCTCAGCCGCACGACGGGGGAATTGTACCTGAACGAAATCAACACCATTCCAGGTTTCACGGCGATCAGCATGTATCCCAAGCTGTGGGCAGCGTCGGGTGTACCGTACAGCCGCCTGATTGATATGCTGATCAACCTGGCGCTAGATCGCCACGACGAGAATGCCCGCTCGGAAAGAGTATTTCGACCGAGTAAATAATCATGTAATCATATAAACCTTGCGAAGGTTCGGAAACCTTCGCAAGGTGCAGGGGACGGCGATGAAAAGAAAAAAGGGCAAACACTTGTATTACCGGACTGCCGCATTGCTGAATACACAACAGCAGGTCTACACGCGGGGGCGGCGCGCGCGGCGCACGGAACGCGCGCTGAACATCCCGTGGAAGCTGATCGCATTGCTGGTTTTGGTGGGCAGTGGTATCATGTGGCTTTTGTTGGATAATCGCTGGTATTTAATGGGCGAGGATATCCACATCATCGGCGCGCAATCAACCCAAACTGCCCGCACCATCGCCCTGGCTTCGGATTTGTTGGGATGGCACGGCCTGCGCTTGCGTCCCCGCGCGGCGGAGAACCTGATTGTGGAGCACGTCACAGTGGTGACGGAAGCCCACGTCGAATGTAGTCGCTTCCCTGCAGCCTGTACCATCCAGGTGAAAGAACGCACGCCAGCTCTCAACTGGACCACAGAAACGGGGATTTATTGGGTTGACGCCGCGGGAACGTATTTCCCCGCATCAGAAGTACGCGCCGGCCTGCCGGTGGTGCATGGGCCGCTGCCGGCGGCGGAAAATACTCAGGCGTATGTGGCCGTGTTGGAGGGCGTGAAAGCATTGGCGGCGCTTGGCGTGGCGACAGATGCGCTGGAATATCACCCGCAGCGGGGTATAATCTGGATTGACGCGCAAGGGCGGCGGGTGGCGTTTGGCGTCGGAACGGAGATGCCAGCCAGGTGGCGCATCTACGAGGCGCTCGTCGCCCATTTGGATGCGCGCAGTGTGTTCCCCTGGACGATAGACGTCCGCTTCCCGGAAAGCCCAACTTATTCGCTCGAACGCTTGTGGTAATCGAAGGGGGTGTTATTGTGGAACGATCGGTAGTAGGGATTGACATCGGCAGCCACCGGATCCTGGTTCTGGTCGGCGAAATCACTGAAGCAGCAGGCGCGCGGATCGTCGGCGTGGGCAGCGTGCCCAGCAAAGGCATCAAGAAAGGCGTCGTCGTCAACGTGAACGAGGCCACCGCCGCCATCGCCGAGGCCGTGGAGCGCGCTGAACAAAGCTCCGGCTATCAAATCGAACGGGCTTACGTCGGCGTGGCCGGGACGCACATCAGTTCCCGCAACAGCCAGGGTGTGGTCGGAGTAGCGCGGCGCGATAAGGGCATCACCCCTGACGACGTGGATCGCGTGTTGGAAGCTGCCGGTGCCATTGTCCTGCCGCAGAATCAGGAATTGGTGCACATCATCCCCCGCAGTTACACCGTGGATGGACAGCAAGGCGTGCGCGATCCCCTGGGGATGCACGGCTTCCGCCTGGAAGTGGAAGCCCATGTCGTGATGGGATCGAGCACCGCCGTGCAAAATTTACGCAAATGCGTGCAGGGCGCGGGCATCGAGGTGAGCGAATTGGTGCTCACCAGCCTGGCGACGGGCAAGTCCGTGCTCTCCGAAACCGAGAAGGAAATGGGCGTGGTGCTCGTGGATATTGGCGAGGGCACCACCGACATCGCCATCTTCATCGAAGGAACGGTGTGGCACACGCGCTCGCTGCCAATAGGCGGCGAATACATCACCAACGACATCGCCATCGGCCTGCGCCTGCCGCCGGAAGTCGCCGAGCAGGTGAAGCTGAAATACGGGCACGCCCTGGCGGCGCAGGTCGCCGAGGATGAACGGTTCACCATCTCCCCGTATGGCGAAAGCAGCCCGGTGGTCGCGCCGCGCTGGAAACTCGCGGAAATCGTCCAGGCGCGCTGTGAGGAGATTCTCGAAAACGTGCAGCAGGAGATCAAACGCTCCGGGTACGATGGCCTGCTGCCGGCGGGATTGGTCCTGTGCGGCGGTACGGCGCAGTTGCCGGGCCTGCGGGAACTGGCGCGCGATCTCTTCGGGCTGCCAGTGCAGATCGGGACGCCGAAGAACATCTCCGGGCTAACCGACCAGGTCAACACGCCTGCCGCCGCCGTGGCGGTGGGTTTAGTGGAATGGACGCCGATGTGGGAAGAAGGCGGCGGGTGGAGAACCGTGCGCGTTCCGTGGTGGAAACGTGTATTACCCTGGCTGCGGACCTTGTTGCCAGAATAGCATAGAGGGAAGGAGATACAGCAATGAATTATAGTAGTCTATCGTCACACAGAAAACAACACACTGAAGGAGGTGCCAGAATGGCTAACATGGGAGAGAACTTTGCCCAAATCCGCGTGGTCGGCGTGGGCGGCGGCGGCAGCAACGCCGTCAACCGGATGATCGCTGAGGGATTGCAGGGGGTAGATTTTATCGCCGTCAATACCGACTCGCAGGCGTTGATGTTGTGCAACGCGCCCAAGCTACTACGCATTGGCGACGGCGTGACGCGCGGCCTGGGGGCGGGCGGAAATCCCGAAGAAGGGCGCAAAGCCGCCGAAGAATCGCAGGATGACATCCGCGATGTGCTGCAAGGCTCCGACATGGTCTTCGTCACTGCCGGTATGGGCGGCGGGACGGGGACCGGCGCAGCGCCGGTCATCGCCCGCATCGCCAAAGAGGAACTCAAAGCCCTCACCATCGGCGTCGTGACGCGCCCCTTCGGTTTTGAAGGCGCGAAGCGCAGCCGCTCGGCGCTGGAAGGCATCGAGGCGCTCAAACAGGTCGTGGATACACTGATCGTGATCCCCAACGATCGCCTGCTGGAGATCACCGAGAAGCGCGCGAGCCTGACGGACGCTTTCCGCATGGCCGACGATGTGCTGCGCCAGGGTATCCAGGGCATCACCGAGGTCATCACCGTGCCCGGCCTGATCAACCTGGACTTCGCCGACGTGAAGGCGATTATGCAGGAAGGCGGGGCCGCGTTGATGGCGGTGGGCCGCGCTTCCGGCGACAATCGCTCGCTCGAAGCCGCGCAACAGGCCATCTCCAGCCGTCTGCTCGATATCACCATTGACGGCGCGCGGGGTATCCTGTTCAACATCACCGGCGGCGAGAATCTGACGCTCTTCGAGGTCAACGAGGCGGCTTCGGTTATCCGCGAAACAGCGCATCCCGACGCGAACATCATCTTCGGCGCAGTCATTGACAAGGCTATGGCCGACGAAGTGCGCATCACGGTCATCGCCACCGGCTTCGATGGCGACGAGCGCCCGGAGCGGGCCGCGCGGGTCGTGCAGCCGCAGCAGCGCCGCGCCGAAACGCACGAGCTGTTCAGCCCCAGCCTGGTGGACCGCGACAACATCGAGATTCCGGCGTTCTTGCGGCGACGGTAGACAGTAGACGGTAGACAGTAGACGGTAGGCGGGGGTCGTCGCCTGCCGTATGTCTCTGCGTGGGAGTAAAGGACCTGACAGGTCTGGAAAGACCTGTCGGGTCTTTTTATTATCGTTATCTTCAAAATTGCTGTTTACGTGGTATAATCATGCCGTTTAGTGTGGAGGACCAAGGGCATGATCGAGATCGAGGGGTTGAGCAAGCAATTCGAGACGCTGTTGGCGGTGGACAACATCACGTTGACCGTGCGGCCTGGTGAAGTGCTGGCGCTGTTGGGTCCCAATGGCGCGGGCAAGACGACGACGATCCGTATGCTCTCCTCCATCCTCAAACCGACCGCGGGACACGCGCGCGTCGCGGGATACGACGTAGCGACACAGGGCGATATGGTGCGCCGTAACGTCGGCGTGCTCACCGAAGCGCCGGGGCTGTATAGCCGGATGTCGGGCCGCGAATATCTGGACTTCTTCGGGCAGTTGCGAGGATTGTCGGCGCAGGCGCGGAAAGAGCGAATCGCGTCCTTAGCGGAGGCGTTCAAGATGACCTTCGCGCTCGACCGGCGGCTCGGCGAATACTCCAAAGGGATGGCGCAGAAAGTCGCGTTGATGCGCACACTGCTGCACGATCCACCTGTCCTGCTGCTCGATGAGCCAACCTCGGCGATGGATCCAGAAAGCGCGCGACTGGTCCGCGACACCATCTTGCAGTTGCGCAACGACGACCATCGCGCCATCATCATCTGCACCCACAATCTGCCGGAAGCCGAGGAACTCTCCGACCGCATTGCCATCATCCGCCAGGGCCACATCATCGAACAGGGCACACCAGCCGAACTGAAAGCACGGCTGCTCGGCCCGCCGTTGATGGAAATCCGCCTGCTCAAACCATCACAGAACGGCGTGATCACGGTGATCGAAGGTTTTGCCACCGTCATAGACTGCCACGAGGATTGGGTGCGCTACAGTACCCCCGATCCCACAGTGACGAATCCCGCGCTCCTGGGCGCGCTCGCCGTCTCCGACATCCCGGTGGTGACGTTAAGTGAAGTCGCGCAGAGCCTGGAATCGGTTTACCTGCGCGTGGTGGGAGAGGAGAGGTAGATGATTCGGACGTGGGAAGAGTTGGGGAGCGGCGCTGGCAGGTCACGTCTGCGCGAAACGATTGGGCCGATCCTGGTGATCACGCGCCGGGAGATCAGGGATACGCTACGCGACTGGCGCATCGTCTTGCCCATCGTCGTGCTGGTGACGGCGTTTCCGTTCCTGGCGAATTTCGCCGCCAGCCGCGGGATGAATTTCGTCAACCAGTATGGGGCCATGCTCATCATCGAGCGGCTCTTGCCGTTTATGATGTTGGTGGTCGGCTTCTTCCCCGGCTCTTTTTCGCTGGTGATCGCGTTGGAAACGTTCATCGGCGAAAAGGAACGCCGCAGCCTGGAGCCGCTCCTGGCAACACCGTTGACCGACCTGCAACTATATGTTGGCAAGCTGCTCGCGGCGACTATTCTGCCCGTCACCGCCAGTTATTTGGGGATGATCGTCTACCTGCTGCTGCTGAAGTTTTCGCTGAACTGGCAACCCTCGCCGGCGCTGCTGTTGGTCTCGATGGCCCTCTCGACGGCGGAATCGCTGGTGATGGTCGCTGGGGCCGTCATCGTGTCTAGCCAATCCACGAGCGTGCGCGCGGCAAACCTGCTCGCCAGCTTCATCATCATCCCAATGGCGTTCCTCCTGCAGGCCGAGGCCAGCTTTCTGCTCTTCGCCGACTACACCGCGCTCTGGATCATCGTCGCGTTTCTTCTCGTGTTGAACATCCTGCTCATCCGGTTGGGGATCCGCGTCTTCAACCGTGAGCAGCTCCTGGGCCGCGACATTGATCAGCTCAATCTACGGTATGCCTTCCACACCTTTTGGGAAGCGGCGCGGCCTCGCCACGGCCTGAGAGCCTTGTACAGCAAGGAAGTCCCGGCTCTGCTCCGCCGACTGTGGCCCGAACTTTTGATCACCGTGGTGGTGGTCATCGGCGGCGGTTTTTACGTGGGGCAATGGGGGGTGACGCATTTTCCGTTGCCGGTCGAGGCGTTCAGCATTGCCGAAATCCGCGACCTGGAAAGTATTGGGTCCATGGTGTCGGAGAGCGGCCTGCTGGCTTCCTTTTCACCGTGGGCTGTCTTTCTCAACAACGTCCGCTCACTGCTGGTGGGGGCGCTGTTGGGCCTCTTTTCGATGGGCATTTTGGCGCTTCTGCTGTTGCTCGCTCCCGTCGCCATCGTCGTGTATATCGTCGCGCAGATCGGCAACGTCGGATTTGATCCCTGGCTCTTTCTCGGCGCTACCGTCATCCCGCATGGGATCGTAGAATTGCCGGCGGCGATTCTGGCGACCGCCCAGGCCATGCGGATGGGGGACATCATCCTCACGCCGGTAGAAGAGGGCGGCGGGGTTCCCGGCATGATACGTGAATTGGGACATCTGGCAAAGTTGATGGTGAGCGTGGTGGCTCCGCTGTTGCTGATCGCGGCCTGGATCGAGACGCATATCACGCCGCAGCTTCTGCTGGCGTTTTTAGGCAGATGAGGAGATAACTCGGTTAACAAAAAACCCCGCCGTGCGGCGGGGTTTTGCTCTTTATGATAACAGCCGGATCCATTATTCGCCAGACGCGGTTGATTCGGCTGGCGGCTGCGCCGCCGGGCGGCACGTGACGTGGAGATACGCAAAGTCGCCCATCGGAGGCACCAACTCCTGGACTTCGACAATTTCGCACACCTGGTCGCCCAATTCCACCTGCGCGCCGACTTCCGGCGCGTAATCCTGGTTGATCACCGCGCCCCGGCGGTCCCCGCCAATGACAACGTAGCTCACCTTGTAAATCATAGGCTCATCCCCTCACCCGGCATCGCCGTCGTCAAATTCCGGATGCGCAGCTTAAAAGCCAGGTCGCGGGCGATGTTGAAGATCATCCGGTAGCCCACCTTGGACTCCTGTTCCCAGAAATTCATCAGCGCAGCGCCATCAAAAGTGAGCAGCGTCGCCTCGGTAGAGATACAGCGGATCGTCGCCGAACGCGGGCCGGCGTCGAGCAGCGCCATCTCGCCGAAGTTCTGCCCCGCCCCCAAAATCACCAGGCTGGTCGTGTTCTCCGTCAGTTCCGAGACCACTTCCACCTGCCCCTTCAGCACAACGTACACGGCAGTGCTCTGCTCGCCCTCGCGCACCACCACCTCGCCCCGGTGATACACCGTGACGCGGCCAATCTTTGCAATCGCCGCCAACTGCTCTTCACTCAATCCCGTGAAGAGATCCATCGTATGCAAAACAGAAGGCGTAATTTCCATCGCGCACCTCCACGCACAAAACTGGTCAAACCCGCCATACGGCACAAAGTTCTACTCTCATTATACGCGAAATTGAGAGCGCAAGCAAATTCAGAATAGAAACACGTAGTGGCGACTTCAGTCGTTTCGGATACCGCACGAGCGACTGAAGTCGCCACTACACTTTATGAACGTTATTGTTATTCCCAGCGGAACGTTTTCGCCGAGACGACGATCCCCAGAAGAAGCATTCCGACCAACACGCCGACCTCCAGCAGATGTTGTCCCCACGGCTCGCCGTACCACAGACCGCGCAGCAGATTGACCACGTAGTCAGAGGGATGAACTTCGAGACTTTCTGGACGGCTGCCGGCAAGACCTCAACCGAGAAGAATGCGCCGGAGAGGAGCAGCATCGGGTACACCAGCACCATCGAGGCCACCCAGGTGGTGCGCACCGTGGGCATGATCCCCGCCAGAATGAAGCCGATCCCGAAGAAACTCATGCTGCACAGGACAAAACCGCCCAGCAGGCTAAAAACATTGCCCGTGAAGTTCACGTCGAAGACCAGCTTCCCGGCGACGACGAGCAGCGGCATCCCCAAACCGTTCATCGTGAAGATCACGATCACCTGCGCTGCCAGGACGATCAGCGGGCTGACCGGTGTGGTTTGCAGGCGGCGCAGGATGCCTTTCTCCCGGTACGTCGCCATCGTCATCGTGTTGGACATCAACCCGGCCATGGCGATGATGACAGCGGTGAGGGAGGGGATGGCGACGTCCAGGGTTCGCTGCCCACCGTACATCGGTGTGGGTTCATTGCCGGAAATCAAGCCGTACATAAACAGCTAAATCAACGGGAAGACCAGCGTGAAAAAGGCGCTCGCCGGCTCCCGCAGGAATAACTTGGCTTCCATCCAGGTCATTTTCAATAAGCTATGCAGCATAGTCCTGCTTTTCATCTCACACCTCACTCTCTTATCTCGCGCCCGGTCAGGCTCAAGAAGACATCTTCCAGAGTCGGTTGCTCGGTGCGCAAATCACGGAACGCGACCCCTTGTCCGGTCAGCAAACTGACCACTTCGCTCACCAGGGGAATCTGGCGACCGTTCTTGCCGTGGATGGTCACCCGTTCCCCCTCAACTTCGAGCCGGACGGCAGCGGGAAGAGCTTTTTCGAAGCCCACCGGCAGCATCCCATTGACGTTGAAGATCACCCGTTCCTCGGCAGCCAGATTATGGATCAAGGCCGCCGGCGTATCCAGCGCCACAATCCGCCCGTGGTCGAGGATGGTCACCCGATCGCACAGGCGCTCGGCTTCTTCCATAAAATGGGTGGTCAGGAACACTGTCTTGCCCTGGGCGCGCACGTCGCACACCAAATCCCAGATGGCGTGCCGGGTCTGCGGATCAAGACGGTGGTCAGCTCATCCAGAAAGACCAACTGCGGATCAGGGAGAAGCGCCAGGGCGATGAACAGGCGCTGTTTCTGTCCGCCGGAAAGTTTGGCGAAGGGCGTATTGCGCTTCTCCGCCAGCCCCAGTCGCACCAACAGCCCCTTCCAGTCGGCGGCTTGGAGGTAGAACGAAGCGTACAGGTCGAGCGCCTCCCACACCTTCATCCGATCCGGCAGGTTGGACTGCTGCAACTGTATGCCGGTGCGTTCTCTCAGGATGTGGGTCTCGCGCTGCGGGTCCACGCCGAGGACGCGGATCACGCCCTGATCCGGCTTGCGCAAGCCCTCCAGACATTCGATGGTGGTGGTCTTGCCGGCCCCATTCGGCCCGACCATCCTGCTGTACAGACCTGACAGGTCTCAGAAGACCTGTCAGGTCTGGCGAACCCGCTCTGAAACGCCGCGCGCGTGCGCATTGACGAATCCTGCAAACTGCCTACACTGAAAATATGATCGTACTGTAGTTTCGCCAAATTCGCAAGATAGCGGTTTTCCCATAAAATACCAGGCA
>DAOLUH010000038.1:0-60582 GCA_035420085.1 Anaerolineae bacterium | reverse complement strand
CGAGCGAGCCGTGGTCGCTCCACGTCGCGCCGCCGTCGCCGGAGCTGCTGAAGCCAACCCAGCCGGTCCCTTCCACGGTGCCGTGGTAAGAATCGTTGTAGGCGGCGCAGAGGATGCCGTTATCCTCGTTGCGGGCGATGACGGCCCCGCTCTGCGTCATTGAGGTCATATCGCCGGTGGGGTCGTTGACCAGCACGTCGTCGCCGAGGGCGGTGGGGAGGGAGGGCATAGGGAATAGGGAGTGGGGAGTGGGGGCAACCGAGAGAGAAGATGTCGGGGCAACCGCGAGAGGGAACGTAGGGGCAACCCTCGCGGTTGCCTCGCGCCCGCAGGCGTGGAGCAGTGCCGTCTCCAGCGCGCCGGATATCATCCCGCGCGCGGTCGGGTCGTCGAGCAGGGCGCAGTTGGGTGAGGGCGCAGTAACGGTTGACACGCCGGGTGTAGCAGGGGCGACACCCGTGGTTGGCGGCGGGGTTTGCTCTTCCGCCATCCAGGTAGGGAGCAATTGAGAGGCGGTGCTAGGTGAAAGGGGCGCTTCTAGCGGGGCGGCCTGAGCAACCACGGTGAAAGGTGATAGCAACAAGGTCAAGAGCACGCCCACATTGAGCCAGCGGAACAGGGGACAGTGAAACCGGTTCATCGTTACCTCCTTTTTGTTTGAGCCATACACAACGCAACAGAGGCCTGACCGGTTTATGCACTGGTCAGGCCCTATTGCACTAATGGTTACGCAGCACCAATGGCAGATAGATCGTAGGATTGGGCCGTTCGACGCTTTCCACCCCAGTGAAAGGCATCCCGTGATCCAGCGCCAGGACGACGTTGCCGCTGTCGTCCACGGCTTGCACGAAATACTCGATGGGCGCGGTGAGCGGCGCCACGCGGCCCTCGGCAATGCCGATGCCGGCGGCGTTCTTGCCCAGGTAGGTCAATTCGGCCTTCGACCAGGTGGTTTGATCGAGATAGCGGTACAGCACGACGACGCGCGCGACTTCGCCCGTGTCTTCCGGCGTATCGGCGTCGTCGTCCACCCAAATCTCAAAACGCAGGGATTCCGTGCTGCTGATGGCGCGCACGTTGCGGATGTTCGGCGCGATGAAGTCCGTGACGGTGAAGGGCGCGTGGTAAACCTCGAAGCGCAAATCGGTGTAGAGTCGCTCGATGCCGGTCGTTGGCAGCGCGTCGGTCGTGGCGCGGAACTGGCCTGGCACGAGCACCAGGCTGGCATGAGCCTTGCCTTCGATGGAGAGGAAGCGGTTGATCGCGCTGAGCTGCGCCGGTTCCCACGCTGCGCTGGGGAAGTCCGGCTCGGTTTCGATGTAGGTGGCCTCAGTCACGATGCGCGACACCACGGGATCGAAGTCGGCGATGTCGGTGAACGTCCCGCCGACGAGCAGCGCGCCGTGGGCGATCGCGCCGGGGATTTGCACGTCCTGGCTGACGCGCGGCGCAATGGGACGACCACCGGCGATGTGCGCGTCGCCTTCGCCGGCGACGGTATAGTAGCTGCCCTGCGGCGTCACGTGTTCCACGTAGTCCAGCGGCAGATGGTGCGACGTCGTCACCACGCCGCCGGCAACAGGCTGCGAAGCGACATGCTGCGCCGTCCGTGTGGTGAGCGTCGTCGTTTGCGGCATGTGGATCTGCAACATCGGCAAACCGTACAGCGTCATCTCCGCCAGGACTTTTTCGTCGTAGTTGCTGAACGCGCCCGCGCTGAAGCTGTTGTAGTACCCCTGCTTCGCGCGCATCAGCGCGTGGCCGACGGTAGGCGCTTGCCCATCTTCCCACATACCCAGGCGTTCCGCAAAGCCCGTCATCAGCCGCTCCGAGTACGCGATCAGATCCGAATCGCCGTAGCCGTAGCCGGTGTTGCCGATGAAGGTCGCGCCGCGACGCAGCAACGCCTGTGGCCAGTCCGTCGCCTCCTCAACCGAGGGCGCGCCTTCGTCCGGGACGTTCAACCCGGAGTGGCAGCCCACCGAGAAGTTCAGCGTACCGTTGTAGTCGGTCGTCGCGGTCAACTCCGACGCCAACACATAGATGTCCTCCAGCGACGGCAGCGGCGGATAGGTGGGCGGGATCAGGCCGTAGTGGGTGAAGTGCGCATTGAGGGAGTTCAGATCGCTGGCGACAGTCACGCTGATGTAGTGCGTGCGCACGTCGTTGGTCGTCCACGTATCGCTGATGAGCGTCGTCATCTGCGCGATGCCCTGCGAAGCCAGCGTGGCGCTGATAGCCTGCGCCTCGTCAATCAAGAAATCGTAGCCGGTGACAAAGGCATCTTCGGGTTCGAGCACCGGCTGCGCCACAAACGCATCCAGGGCGGTGATGATGTCCTCCGGCGCTTCGACCAGACGCCCGATGCCCACCTGCGGCAGGTACAGCTCGCGCCCGCGCCAGGGCAGCGGGAGCAGACCCGCGTAGTAGTCGTCGCTGAGGACATAGCGCCGGGCCAGCGAGGTATCAATGTTGGGCGCGAAGTAGGCGTCTTCGTAGGTGCGCTCGTTAGAAACCAGCGCGTCGTCGCGGATGCGGCGGTAGGGGATGATGCGGTCGTCGCCCACCAGCACCAGGTACTCAAGATTGGGATAGGCCGGCGTCAGCGCGTACAGCAAAGACTTGATGTGCATCGCCACGAAATTTGCGTGCTGTGGGCTGTCGGGATGTTGATCCCATTTCGCATACGCAGCGGCAATCTCCGGATAGCTGTTGAGATCAACCAGCACGCCGTTGACCTGCGGATGCGCAGCCAGAATCGTCAGCCGTGGCAGCAGTTGATCGGCGATCAGCGTTTGCTGCGCAGTATAGAACTGGCCCATCCGCACGGTGTTGTACAGGATAAGCGTGTTCACCGCCGTATCGGTGGCGGGGACGGTCACATCAATCTCGATAGTATCCGTCATAGGATAGTTGACATACGGCGGCGGCGTAACGTTGACGGCAAGCGTGTAAGGTCGCCCCACCGTCTGGCTAGACTGCCCGTACACGGCGACGTAATAGTAGCCCGCCAGCTCGTGTACGTTGTAGATGATCTGCTCGGTGGCGGTGAGAGGATAGGCGGAGATGTCCACCAACGTGCCGATGTTGCTCAGGCGTCCGATGTTGCTCAGCCGCCCGATGTTGCTCAGCCGCCCGATATTGCTCAGCCGTCCGATGTTGCTCAACCGCCCCAGATCGAGCAGTTCGCCGATGTTGCTCAGTTGGCCGATGTTGCTCAGGCGGCCAATGTTGCTCAGGCGTCCGATGTTGCTCAGCCGCCCGATGTTGCTCAGCCGCCCGATGTCGCGCAACTGGCCGGTCTCTTCGTCAATCTCCGGCGCGAAGAGCAGCAGGTCGAAATCGGCCTGCAAATCGCTGAGCGTCACGGTGATGGTCGAATCCGGTTCAGGCACCAGGAATCTGTACCAGTCGGTATCGTTGACACTGATCAACGCGCTGGTCAGGACTGTATTGCTGCCGATGGGCTGCGCCGAGCCGCGCGAGCTATTGGTGATGCTGACCGGCGTGCTGGCGAGGAGGCTGCTGCTGGCATTGAAGGCCCGCACGGTCGCCGCGTACTGGCCCGAAACGCCGTAGACGTGGCTGACGTATTGGCCGCTAGCGCCGTTCCCGTCGCCGAAATTCCATTCGTACAAGACATTCGTGCCGGCAGCGACGCTCGCCGTGAAGAACGTCGTCTGGCCCAACGACGTGGGACTGCTGTTAACCGCCTGCAGACCGGCCACAGACGCGCCGCCCACGCTGACGACAACCTCATCCGGGACAGAAGCCAGGCTGTAGGCATCGCGCACGGTGAGGGTGAAGGTGAGCAGGCCGGGCGTCGCCGGCGCAGTGAACGTCGTGCGCGAGACCGTCGCATTGAACGACACCGACGTTCCGCCAGTTTGCGCCCATTGGTAGGTCAACGGCGTGTAGCCGTCGGGATCGTAGCTGGCGCTGCCGTCCAGGGTCACAGTCCCCCGCACATTCACCGCTCGATCCGGCCCGGCGTCGGCGACCGGCGGCAAGTTGATGAAGGTTTGCTCCTCAAATGCGCCGATGTCGCAGCGCCCGCTGCCCGCGTCTGGGCGCGGGAAGCCGCGCTGATCGGTGATAGGCGCATTGACGCAGGTGGCCGTGTTGAGCGCGGGGCTGCCCGGCAGCAGCGCGTGCGTCAACGTGTTCCCGCCGTTATCGTCTAACGGCCCAAGCTCGGGATCGGCTATGAGGATATCGCCGGTCCCGTTCAGCCCACACGCACTATCGCTGCTTAAGTTGTAGCCCTCAGAGATAAGCGCGCGGTTACAGTTGCCGCCGTTGTTGTTGGCGATGATCGTATTGCGGAGCGAGACCCGATTCGTGTCATACACGCCACCGCCGGCAAACGCTGAGTTATGCACCAGGGTCACGTTGGTTGCCTTGACCGTGCCGGTGTTGTAGAGCGCGCCGCCATTTTGCGTCGCCGCGTTGCCGCTGAGGGTGACGTTGACCAGTTCCAGATTGCTGGCATTGTAGCAACCGGCGCCTCTATCCGCTGTATTGCCAATGAACGCCGCATTACGCACCGTGGTCCGCCCGGCATTCACGTAGAGGCCGCCGCCAGCGGCAGCGCTGTTGTTGAACAGCAGCCCGCCGGTCTGCGTATACACGCTGCTGCTGCCGGCAAGGTATAGGCCGCCGCCAGAAATCGCGTGATTGGCGTCTATCTTGCCGCCGCTCATCTCTCCCGTCGCCCAGTTGAGGAACACGCCACCGCCTTGCGACAGGGCATTATTGTAAGAGACCATCCCACCTGTCTGCCGCCAGGAAGCCATACTGAGATCAACGAACACACCGCCGCCCAGGTTGGCAGTATTGTGGTCAATTTGGCCGTCTTGCAGCGTGAGCGCCCCAAACTGCGCATAGATGCCGCCGCCGCGTTGCGCTGCCGTGTTGTTAAAAATCTGTCCGCCGCGCATCAGCAAGCTGCCGCTGGCGACATAAACGCCGCCGCCGTGTCGCGTAGCAGTATTATCCTCAACCAAACCTGCGGTGAGTGTAAAAACGCCGTTGCCGCCGCTCACGTGAACGCCGCCGCCGTCTTGCGCCGCATTTTCATTGATGATGCCGCCGCCCAATGTCGCCCTACCCTGGTTGACATGCACGCCGCCGCCGTAAGCGCCAGTGTTGCTATACACCATCCCGCCCGACAGCAATGCCTGGCCTTGGTCCACGTAGAGGCCACCGCCAAAACTGCTCGTGTTGGGGGCGCGGTTGTGGGCGATCTGGCTGTCGTCCGCTTGCACGAACAACGCGCCAGGCTGCAGCACGTACACGCCACCGCCATTGTTCAGCGCCGTGTTGTTGCGAATCTCCGCCATCCCCTGCAGAAATGCCATGCCATAATCCACGTATAATCCGCCACCATAGGGCGCGGTATTGAGCGCGATCTGCCCACTATCCAGAACAGTGCTGCCGCCCTCGGCATAAATGCCGCCGCCCGCCTGGGTAGCCGTGTTGTAAGCGATGTAGCTCGCGCCGGTCTGGGTGAACGCCGCCGTACCGCCCACATAGACGCCGCCGCCGAATAACGCCGTGTTGCTCAAGATGCGCCCGCCATCGAGGATGGTCTGTCGGTTGACCAACACGCCGCCGCCGTAGTTCGTCGCCGTGTTGTCGCGGATCACGCCGCCATACAACCACCCCTGTCCCGCGCTCACCAATACGCCGCCGCCGTTTGCAGCACCGTTGGCGATGATCAGACCACCGGTCTGGGTCAAGGTGGCTGTGGGTTGGTTGATCACCACGCCGCCGCCGCTGCCAGACATAGCGCGGTTCTCGCGGATCGCGCCGCCATCCAATTGCACGCGCCCGTGTTCGGCGTAGATGCCGCCGCCGTCAAGCGCGGCCGTGTTGCTGTAGATGACGCCCTGGCGCAGCACAAACTCGCCCTCGAAGACATAGACGCCGCCGCCCAGATAGGCGCTGTTGTGGCTGACGGTGAAATAACCGGTCGGCGCTAACAATGCGGGACTCCGGTAATACACGCCGCCGCCGTGGGTAACGGCCGTGTTGGAGTAGAACGCCGTGTCTTCCAGGAACGCCGTCCCGCCTTCGCTGTTGGCAAGGCCGCCGCCGCTATCCGCCGCATCGTTCTGGCTGAACGTGACCAGCTTCAGAGTGAGCACGCCGGGCGCGAAGTTGCGCACCCCGCCGCCCAGCCCGGCGTCGCCGAGGCCGCCGGTTATGGCATGATTGCCGAACACCAGCAAGTCGGTCAAGCGAGCGGACGCGTAGTTGTACAGGCCGCCGCCGCTCAACGCGGTGTTGTTGACCAGGTTGCTACGGATCAAGCTGAGGTCGGCATTTGGCCCCAGGTTATAGACCCCGCCGCCAGACCATGCCGCCGTGTTCCGATAGATGGGCGTGTCGCTGAGCGTGGCGACGCTGTCATTGTACAGCCCGCCGCCGAAATTATCAGCATGATTGCCATAGAGCGCGCTGGACGCGAGCGTCAACGCGCCGCTGCCCGTATTGAAAATGCCGCCGCCATTGTAGGGCGTGGTGTTGCTGTAAATCTCCGTCGTCTCGATGTAGAGCGTACCGCCGTCTGCCGCAATGCCGCCGCCGCCCGGTCCGGCGTTGTTATGGTGGATGCGGCTACCGATGATGGTCATCATGCCCCGGTTGAAGAGGCCGCCGCCGTGCGCGCCGCCGGCGTTGTTGGCGTAGACCGCACCGCCGATCAGTGTGAAATATCCACCCGGCCCGACGTAGACGCCGCCGCCCGGTTTGTCGCTGAGGACCTGGTTGTCGTAGAAATTGGTGTTAGACGCCGTGACTGTGGTGGTGATATTGACCAACATCCCGCCGCCATGGCCGAACGCGGTGTTGCTGTACACCGCGCTGTCGCGCAACGTCAACTGCCCGGCGACGTGCAAGCCGCCGCCGTCGTTGTTGACCTGGTTATAGCGCACGTGAACGTTGATCAGCTCCACATCCGCGCCACCATTCGAGTGCATACCGCCGCCGTCGCCCACGTTGTCGCCGCCCATGATAGTGACGCCGGAGATAACGACGCGTGCGCCAAAGACCTCGAACACGCGATCCAGCCCGTTGGCGTTGATGAACGTGAGGCCTGGCCCTGCGCCGTTAATGGTCAGCGCGTCATGCACGTCCAGATCGCCGGTTAGCGCGGCATCCTCCATTGCGCCGGGGATAGTGAGCTGGTAAATACCCTCACCTAACGTAATCGTATCCGCGCCGTTGCCCGCCGGGCACAGGTCAACGGCGGTATCGGTATTGGCCGCGATGATAGCCTCGCGCAGCGTGCAGTTGCCGTTGAGGATGTTATCATCGGCGAAGGTGGTGACGCCGCTCGCAAATTGCGCCTCGTGCGCGCCGATGTCGGGCGCGGGACCGCTCGGACGCGGCAGCCGGTCCAAATCTTCGGCGACGCCGGCCTCCACTCCCTCGTCAATCGCCGCGGAACCGATGCGCAGGTGAAAATCATCTACATCTGGATTCGCAAAGCGAGGATCGCCAATCAGGCTATGCCCGCCGCTGTTGAGACCGGTGAGATTCGGTTCACCATCAAACAGGTTATAGTCCTCATAGACCGGCGTGTTATTCAACGCCAGAATCTCAATGTTATGGTTGGCAAAGATGGTGTTCGTGATATAAACCGTGCCGGTAGGAATGTAGACCGCCGAATTCGCCCGCCAGAGAGGATCGGCGATGGTCACGTGGAGCAGGTCGGCGCGGCTGGACGGGTCGAATTCAAGCAAGTAGAGCGCCGAGCCATCATCCACCGCGTAGTTGCGGCTGAAGATGGTGTTCACGAAGCGGCTGGAAAAGCCATTGCCTTGCAGGTAGATGCCGCCGCCGTCTGAGCTGGCGCTGTTGTCAATGAAGCGACTGCGCTCAACGGTAAGGCCGTGTAGCGCATAGATTCCGCCGCCATGCCACGTGGCGTGATTGCCGCGGATTTCCACGCCGGTCAATGTGGCCTCCCCCCCGGCCCACACGCCGCCGCCGCGCCCGCCATCCTGCGCCTGGTTGTTGACGATATGAACGTTTGTGAGCGTGAGTCCCTGGTTAGCGTAGATGCCGCCGCCATCGCCAGTGACCCAACCATTGCTCAGGCGCAGGTTCTCCACTGTCGCCGGGACATTCTCGACATACACGACGCGCCCGCCCTGGTTCGCGTCCAGCACCGTCGGATAGCTGAGTGGATTGGAGACACTCCAGTCCGTCGGCGTATAACCGCCGCGCAGCGTTAACGGCTGGCTGATGTAGGCAGTCTGATAGGCGACACCCTGGTAGCTAACCCCGACGCACTGCCCGGCCAGTTTGACCAGATCGCCGGGGTCAGCATCGTTGACCGCCGCCTGCACCGCCTGCGCGCTAAAACTGGCGTGCGTCACGGTCACAGCGCCGGCGGCTTGCGCCCAACAGCGGGGATAATACTCATCCGCGCCCACATCGGGGAACAACGCATTGGGCCGGAGTTCGCCGTCAATGTCGTGAAGCACACCCGCGTCGAGTCCCACGTCAAGCGCCGCGCTGGTGAACTCCAGGTGATAGCCATCGTAAGCCAACGCCGGGTCGCCGCTGATGACAGTGCTGACGTTAATCGCACCGGCGCCGGCGGTGGGGATAACCGTATTGTGCCACAGAATGCCCGCCAGCGTCGCCGCGCTGCCGCTCTCCACACTGATCGCGGTGGTGTGGCCGCTCATCAGCGTGTTCGTCAGGTAGACGGTGGAGTCGCCATACACATAGACGCCGCTGCCATCGCCGCCGGTATTGTTGACAAAGGTCGTGTGCCGCAGATCCATGCTGGCGACCTCAAGCAGCAACGCCGCACCACGAGAATTCGGGGTAGCGCCGCTGGCATTATCCTTGAACACGGTGTTGACCAGCGCAGAGGAACTGCCAAAACCGGCGAAAATTCCACCGCCCCATCCCTGAGCGGTGGGACCAGCGATGTTGCCCTGTAGGAAGTTACCATCGCCAGCCAGACTGCCGTCTTCAACATAAAGCCCACCGCCAATGCCAAAGCCGGCGTTGCTGGCAAAATTGTCTTTGATCATGGTACGGATCATGGTCACATGGCTGGCGCTGAGCGCCAAACCGCCGCCTTCGCCGCTAAGACCGGCGGTGGTGCTCATCCCAGCAGTGTTCCCAAAAATGTCATTGCGCTCCAGCGTGGCCTGGCTGCCGTAGAGGTAAACACCGCCGCCGCCGCTCCAGGCGTTACGCCCGGCCACATTGTCATGGATGTAGTTATCCCGCAAGGTGACGGTGGCGCTGACAACGTAGATGCCGCCGCCCGCGCCGTCGTAGGACCAGGGGCCGCCGCCCAGACCGGTCGCGTCGCCGTGGGCGATGTCCAGCCGTTCCACTGTCACTGCAATCGGCCCGGTGATCAACAACACCCGCCCGTCGCCTTGCGCATCCAGGAAAGCGTAAGCCGTCGGATCCGGCATACTCCATGCGTCAGGCGCATACCCACCGCGCAAAGTCAGCGGCTTATCCACGTATACAGTCTGCCACGTCCCGCCACGCTGCGAAACGCCCGCGCACGTCCCGGCGATTTTGACCAGATCATCGGTCACAGCAGCATCCACGGCTTGCTGGATGGCGTCGGCGTTGAGGCTGGTGTAGGTGATGGTGGGATCGCTGGCGAGCTGCGCGAAGCACGTCGGCGGGCTGTTGCGCCAGACCTGGGATGGCGCACCGCTGTTGGCGACGAAAATGTCCAGGTCGCCATCGTTGTCCATATCGCCCAGCGCGACGCTCTCGCCCATCAACGCATCGCCAAGCGAACGCGCGACACTAAAATAACCGGCGCCGTTGTTGAGGTAGACGATGTCGGCGCTCCTGCTCGCGCCGCGGTTGGCGACGACCGCATCGAGGTCGCCATCGCCATCCACGTCGCCCAACGCCACGGCGTAACTATCGGTGTAGCCCAGACTTTGGCCGCTATCGGAGAACCAGCCCATTGTACCCAGTTGCGCGCCGCCCTGGTTTATCCAGACCGTGTTTCCATAATTCAGATCGTTAGCAACGAAGGCATCCAGGTCGCCATCGCCATCCAGATCGCCCAAAGCCACGTCCTGGCTATCCTGATAGTCCAATTCCTGCGCGGTGAGGCTAAAATCGCCCAAGCCATCATTGAGCCAGACTTCATCGCCGTAGCCGCTGGCCAACGTGATAAAGGCATCCAGGTCGCCGTCGTTATCCACGTCGCCCAGCGCCGCGGCGGTAAGGGGGACGGAATCAAAGAAGAGCAGACCATTTATAAATGTTCCGGCAGTCCCACCTTGCCGTCCACCCTGATTGAACCAGACCTGCGCGCCAAAACTATAAACAATCAAGGCATCCAGGTCGCCATCGCCATCCACGTCGCCGAGGACGACATCATAGCCGTAATACCCACCAAACTCTTGCGTGGGCGTCAACACACCGCTGCCAAGGTTAAGCCAGACTTCAGCGCCTTCGGTTTTGGCGATCATGGCATCCAATGCCCCATCCCCGTTGAGGTCGCCCAGTGCGCCGGCCGTTGCACTGCCAGAGAGGAGGCTAAGGAGCTGATATGGCATAAGGCTATCGCCGCCGTTATTCATCACCAGCATACTGTCCGGCGAGCTGTTGATGAGCAGTGCATCAAGGTCGCCATCGTTGTCCAGATCGCCCAACGCGGTATCGAGGGCGAGGGTAGGCGATACCAGCATGCTGGCGGCAAACACGCCATAGCCCCCGCTCACCGCCGCGCGGAATTGCCACACGGTGGACGAGATGACCTGTTCGCCGGTGATGTTCTGCGTGCCGGTGGTGACGGTGGCTTGGATGAGTTCACCGGGGAAGTAGAGACGCGCCGGAAACAGGGTTACCGTATGCGCCAGATTGGTCAGGCTGTAGCTACCGGTAACACGCGGACTCTGGCTGCCGAAGACCGCAAAGGTGTACGCATTGATCGTCTCCGCGTCAATGGCTTCGTTGAAGTTCATGGTGACGGGGGCGTTGCGCGGCGCATAATGGGAGTTTTGTTCGGGGACCACGCTGATGGGGATAGGCGCCAGTGGAGCATCAGGAGCGCCAATCACCCGCGCGACGGGCAGGCCCTGTAAGGTCATGAACAGCAGCCACAACAAACCCGCGCTGACGATGAAACTCAATCCGACAATGGACCACTTCTGGTTCAAACGTTCTGCGTTCATTGCACCCTCCTTAATGAGCAAAATGGCACAGCAGTTACACGGTTCTTTTCTTTGGACAGGATTGACAGGATGAAAAAGCTCCTAAAGCCTTTTTTAATCCTGGAAATCCTGTTAATCCTGTCAGAAAATGACAAAGTGTGTAACTCCCCGGCAAACGAAAGGTTAAAACAATGAAATGCTGCTGGAGCCCAGCATACCCGCCGATGGTCCAGACTTCAGTTCGCGTGGCGCGGTGAGGCAGTGATCAAGTGTGTGTTATAACAGTGCGAGCAAGGCGCGCGCCGCGTCCAAATCCATTGCCGCGCCTAAACCTTCAAAGACTGGCATACACGCTGCGAGTGCAGCTTGGGCGTCGAGGAAGTTGTTGTGTTGGGCGTAAAGCTGAGCCAGCGAAAGTTGGGTTTGAGCCTTTTGATAATTATCGCCCATATCATCAAGAATGTCCAGACTGCGCTTCAAATATGTTTCAGCGTCCGCAGAATGTCCCTGCGCGTTCAGGATGCGACCTAGCACGCGCAGTCCGTAGCCCTCCTCGCTGCGCTGTTCCAGCTCCTGGCTGAGGTCCAGCGCGCGCCGGGCTTGCGATTCGGCGTCCTCAAGATCACCCACCGCTAAATACGCTTCTGCATAGTGGCGATGTAGCTCCGGCAAGAAATCCCGCGCCTGAGCCTGCTCGAAATGCTCTTGCGCCGTCAGAAGTTCCTGGAACGCTTTGTCAATTTCCCCCCGGCGGACAAACACGTGCCCCAGGTTCATGTGCAGAACGCCCAGGACATACGTTGAGCCGCCGATTTGTTCCAACGCGCGCAGGGCCTGGCGGTAAAACGTCAGCGCTTCGTCCAAACGGCCCTGATAGAGCGCGATTTCGCCGAGGTTGTTGTCGCTAAACGCGCCGTTGTACACGTCGCCGATTTGTTCGAAGATCGCCCGCGCCTGGCGATAATGGTAATCCGCCTCGCGCCACTGTCCGGTTTCGATGTAGGCGTTGGCGATGAGGTTGTGGGATTTCGCCTGTCCCGAAATGTCCCCGGCGCGCTCGTACAATGTGAAGGCTTGTTGGAAGTGGTCAATCGCCGCAGCGATGTCATCCCGCAGGCGAATTACACCCAGGCCGTTGTGCGCGCGGGCGCGGGCCGCGGTTTCGTCAAGATACTGCGCAATCTGCAGAGCATCCCGGAATTGCTGCGTCGCCTCGTCGTAATTGCCGCGCCGGGTGTGGATTAATCCGGCGACCAGGCGGAGTTCAGCAGCATCGGGAGTATGCTGGTTGTGCAGGATGCCCAACCCCTTCTGCACCCATGCCAGGGCCTCGTCGTATTCCCCCTGCAGTTCGTGCATCTGCGCCATCCAACGACAGGCATGCACTTGCCCTCTCCCATCGCCGCGCTGCACAGAGAGCGCCAGAGCCTCTTCAAGATGCGCGTGGGCCTGGTCATATTGCCCGATGGTGATCTGCAAGCGCGCGAGTGTCGTATAGATGTCCTGGCGCTGCGCCAGACTCTCAACGGAGTCAAGGTGAGACAGGCTGCGCAGGGCTTGATGGTAATGTTCGATGGCTTCCTGGTTGGCATAGCGCGACGCGGCATACTCGCCGGCTAACTTCGCATAGCGGAATTCTTGCAGAACCTCCTCCGCCTTGCCGTAATGATAAGCCAGATCAGCGTAATGCGGCGCGAGGTCAACGGCATAGATCTGCGCCATCGCTTCCGCCGCCAGCGCGTGCAGATCGCGCAAACGGGCCTGGAGCTGCATATCATACGCGGCATCGCGCATCATCGTGTGACGGAAAAGGTAGTGCATCTCAGAAATGGCCTGCCAGATCAATTCCTCTTCCGCCCGCTGCAGCTTGTAAGGCAAGTCAGCGTCATTCCGCAGCATCCGCGACAGAATTTGGATCTCGAATTCGCGTCCCAGGACGGCGGCGGTCTGCACCACGGCCTTGACTTGCGCTGCCAGCCGGTCAAGACGGGCAATGAGCACGGCGTTGATCGTGGCGGGGATCGTATCTACTTCACGGCTGACGATGTCCCACACACCATCGCGCTTCTGGATAAGTTCACGCTCGCGCAGATCCAACGCCAGTTGTTCGGCGAAGAGCGGGTTGCCCTCCGTCTTTTGCGTCATAAAGCTCGTCAGAGCTGACGAGATGCCGGCGCCTAAGATCTGCTCCACCAGCAGACTGATGCCTTCAGCAGCGAGCACATCCAAATCAACGACATGTTCGGGGACGCCAGAGGAAGTTGGGATGCGAAAACGGCTGCCATCGTCGCGGTAGCGCCCGCTGAGCAGCAGGGCAAACGGATAACCGCCAGCGTTGTGCGTAAGCGCGCCGAGCAATTCTTGCGAGTCGTCGTCCAACCAGTTGGCATCCTCAACATGCAAAATTACCGGCTGCCGTAAACTCTCCGCCTGGATCAACGTTCGGAAAGCTGTGAGGGTATTCTTGAAACGCAGTTCCGGCTCCAATTGCTCGTAGAGGGAATCCGCCCAGTATAAATCCACCAGCGCGCCCAGCATAGATTGCGTGCGCTTCAATTCCGCCGCCAACGCAGTCGCTTCAGGTGAACTGGACTGCTCAAGACTGCGGAAAAGGCCCTGGAGCACCTCTCTGAAGTTGACTTTGTTGGTTTCCTCGGAGTTTTCGATATTCTGGCTGAAGTACTGCCGCAGGAAGTACTTAAACGGATTGAGCGACTGCCGCAGGATCGGTTCGGCGGGACAGGTAAACCACGAAAAACTGTCATGCTGCATCAAACGGACGCGCAATTCGAAGATGAGACGGCTCTTACCCACCCCGGCCTCGCCGTACACATACACGATACCGCCGAAATGTCCCGCAAAAATCGGCTGTAGCGCCGCGCGCAGTTCCGCCAATTCCGTCTCGCGGCCCACCAGTGCGCCGCTGTGCGTGGCGACGCGCGCGCGTTGCGCCTTGCGGAGCGGGCGAGCCACCGGCACCGGCTGCGCTTTGCCCTTGACCGTGATCGGCGGCAGCACTTCCCAACGGAAATCCTGAGCTGCCGCCTCCTGCACTTGCTTGCTGACCAGGGCCTGGCCGGGCGCAGCGTTCTGCATCAAACGCGCGGACAGGTTGACCGCGTCGCCGATGACGCCATAGGTGCAGCGGGTGACGCCGCCGTAGGCGCCGGTACGCATCATCCCCTGCCCCACGCCGATCTGGATCGGCCCGACGAATTCCAGATCCGCGGGCGGGCTGAGCAATTCCAGCGCGGCGCTCACAGCGCGTTGGGGATCGTTCTCGTGGGCAATCGGCGCGCCGAAAGCGCCGTAGAGATAGTTGCCCTTATCGCCGATGATGAGTTGCAGCAATGCGCCATCATACTGGCGCATCACCCCTTGCACCCAGCGGATGTAACGATCTAGCTTATCGCCGGCCTGCTCATCGTGGTCGTAATCAATGCCCTGGAAGCACAGGAAAAGCGCCACCACCCCGCGGCGCATTTCGAGGGATTCAACCACGCCTTCTTGCAAGCTTGCGTAGACCGGCGGGAGCAGCCAGGGCCGGACAACAGCCGGCGGCAGCAACGGCGGCGGCGACGCATCAAAAGCCGGCACGTCGTCCAACGCTCCATCTACACCCTCAATGACCGCAAAACACTCCTCGGCTGCATCCGCTTCTGTAACGGGAGGACGCCATTCGCGGACGCGCACCCGGTTCCCCAAAACCATAACGGTATGGACATCCACAAGGACTTCACCACGCCCGGCATGGTGTTCGGCGGCGGCCATGCGCGCCAGCGTTTCGCCCGCGAGCGCGTCAATGAGTTGGATGTCCGGGTCGCCGACAAGAAAGCGTCGCGCCGGACCGGTGGCAATCGAAGCCTTCATCGCCAGCGAGACGGTTTCGCCGGCAGGAAGCGTCACGCTTTTGAACGCCTGCATCGCGGCTTGCATCGCAAAGGCGCAGCGGGCAGCGCGCAATGTCGCCAGACCGACGACGCCAGCCTCTTCGGTGAACCAGCACGTGATAGCATCGCCGGCAAAGCCGATCACGCTGCCGTTATGGCGGTCCACCTCGGCAATCAGGGCGTTATACACGCTGTTGAGTTGGCGGGTAAGTTCTTCTGCCCCGCGCTTGGGACCGTAGATGCGGGTGAGGGCTTCGGTCAAGGGCGTGAAACCAGAGATGTCGGCAAACAAGGCCGCGCCCGACGTGCGGTCAGGCAGCGTTTCCCCACGTGCGATGGCCTGACGGCGGTCTTCGGGAATATAGATGCTTGAGGTGTAGAAAATTGTCGAATCGTCTGTCATGTGCTGCTTTCCTTCAAGACCATTGTGCCACTACACCCATTTTTAAGCAAATTCTAACCGCGCAGGTGGACAGGATAACGGCTGCGCAAGCGTCCGTCGCCGCGCTTGGCCCATCCCACAGGAAAGCCCTCGACAGTGATCAAAACGTAATCGCCCGCCCTATCATCGGGCCAGAAACCGCCCCGTAGATAGTTCTCCAATCGCGGATCATCTGGCGCCAGATCAACGACATCACGCACATCCGCCGAGCGCAGCGCCATCGCCAGGGCGTGATCGGGCCAGACCTTGTTATGGCGCAGCGAGGCTACCCACCAACCGGGACGCAGCACGTGCAACCCCTCCCACAGTTTGGGATCCATCGGCGTGATGTAAAGATCGTCGGCTTTGGTCAGCAGCAGTCCTTTGTCGGAAACCGGTGCGACGAGTGTCTCGCCGATAGTTTTCTGGTAGAGGTTCCATACGCGACCGGGGATGGCGCTGCCCGTCCAACGCTCCGGGAGATCGTTGGGCGGCTCGCCCTGACGATGAAGCAGCGCATAGAAGTGACCATGTCCCGGCCCGGTGTGCGGCCAGAAACGCCCGGCACGCCGCAGCACATCCGGCGCATTCACCCATGCGGGCCGCCCCGGTTGCAAGCCCGGAACCTGGGGCAAATCCACGATTTCAAAGTCAGGATGGCGCGCCAGAAAATCGGCGATGACGCCTTCGTTCTCTTCCGGCGCGAAGGTACACGTCCCATAGAGCAGCCGCCCGCCGCGCCGCACCAACGGCGCAGTTTGATCGAGGATTTGCTTCTGGCGGCGCGCGTTGCCGAAGACCGTGTCCACGCTCCAATCGCGGATGGCCTGCGAATCGCGGGAGAAGGTGCCCTCGCCGGAGCACGGCGCATCCACGAGCACCGCATCGAAGAGACCAGGCCAGCGCGCCGCGAGCCGTTCCGGCGTCTCGTTGATGACCAGCGCGTTGGCGACGCCCATCCGCTCCACATTCATCGCCAGCACTGTCGCGCGGCGGCGCACCACCTCGTTCGCCACCAGCACGCCCTCGCCCTGCATCCGCGCGGCGATGTGCGTCGTCTTGCCGCCAGGCGCAGCGGCGAGATCGAGCACCCATTCGCCGGGACGAGGGTCGAGCAAGACGCCGGCCGCCATTGCACTGGGGTCTTGCATGTAATAGACGCCGAGGGTATGGTAGAGATGCGCGCCGGCCGACGCCTCTTCCTGGAGCCACACACCTTCGGGACACCAGGGGATCGGCTGCGTCTCCCAGGGGATGCGCACTTTGAGGTCATCCAGCGGGCCGCGCAGGGGATTCAGGCGCAGCCCCACGTCGCGCTTGGTCAGCGCAGCGAAGAAGGCATCCGCCTCATCGCCGAGCCAACCACGCATACGGGTGATAAAATCAACAGGCCAGGTTTCTGGAACGTCAAACATTGAAAGTATATCAAGCGTTGGTTGTGGATTGCGCTTCGGTAAAAGCGATCAACTGGGTTTTGAAGATTTCTCAAACAACCGGTATCTTTTCTGCCAACGGCATAAGTTGCGTTTCATCCAGACGCATACTGTAACCATGAATAAAAAAGTGCCGAAAGCCGCGATAAGCATCCAGTTCTTCGGACAAATTTTGAGTGATGACGCTATGTTCAACCGCAGCATCCAATAAATCTTTATGCGAGGATGCCGAAGATGGAACGGATTCGCCGATCGAAAGCAAAGCGCGCTTCAGGAGGTTCTCGATCCCGTTGTAGATATTGTGCAGAAAAGTAGCGATAGCGGCCAATTCGACTAGCGTTCGTTCTGAACGATGCAAAGCTTGTTCTAGCGCCTGTAAAGTGTCGAGAACAAGTTCCTCTTCTACGGCAATAGCAAACTTGAGATCAGCCATATAACTTAACCCCGTAAGCCTCAATGAAGTCGGTTAACAATGATTTCCGCGACAAATCAATCAAATCAACGGATTTCGAAAGTTTGCGCAAAAGCTCCCCGTAAAACTTGAAAAACAATTCCGGCTTGATCCCTCTCACCGCCAAGTCAATATCACGAGGCATGTCACTTTCCAATGCCGAATCAAACAGATAGAGTGCTTCTACGCCGTATTTCTCGGCGCACGCGCGAACCATCTCTTGGTCAACATCACTCAACATTGCTGCCACCTCACACGCTTAAAAGTCATCTATCTCCATTATACAATGCAATGCGCATCCTAGACAAATTGAAAGCGGGGTGATTCTGTAAAAATCACCCCGCTTCGAATTGAGACCGCAGTTTTTGAAACTTGTGAGGTTTGCTCCGGCGCTAATCCGGGCGCACGCCGGCCATCAGCAAACCCAATTGCTCACGGGTGGCGGTAGCAGCATCCACCTCGCCAATGATCTCGCCCTTATACATGACGACAATGCGATCCGCCAACGCCATAATTTCGTCCAGCTCCGATGAAACCAGCAGGACGCCGACTCCGGCATCGCGCTGCTTCACGATCTGACCGTGGATGAACTCGATGGAGCCGACATCCACGCCGCGGGTAGGCTGCGCCGCGACGAGCAGCGCGATTTCGCGCCCCAACTCGCGGGCGACGACCATCTTTTGCTGATTGCCGCCGGAAAGGTTGCCGCCCGGCGTGGCAACGCTCGGTGTGCGCACGTCAAACATCTCCACCAACCGCATGGCATTCTGATCAATCGCGAGATAATCGCGCACCCAGCCGCGCGCAAAGGGCGGGGCGTAGTAGCGGTTCAACACCAGATTCTCGCTGACGGGGTAAGATTCTACCATCCCATAACGGTGGCGATTTTCAGGGATATGAGCCGATCCCCGCTCGGTGAAGTGTCGCGGTTGCCCGTGGGATAAGTCATGACCTCGCAAAATCATGCGGCCTTCTTCCGCCGGACGCAGGCCAGTAACAGCTTCCACCAGCTCGGTTTGACCGTTCCCCTGGACGCCCGCGACGCCCAGAATTTCCCCGGTGCGCACCTGGAACGTCATCCCCTTGACCGCAGGCTGACCACGTTCATCGCACACGCGCAGATTTTGCACGTCCAATACCACGTCGCCCGGAGTGGCCGGGTCTTTGGGCACTTTGAGGATGACTTCGCGCCCGACCATCATCGAGGCCAGCGAACCCTGCGTGGAGGATTCGGGCAACGCTTCGCCGACGACCCGGCCGCCGCGCATCACAACGATGCGATGCGCGACCGCCAGCACTTCTTTCAGCTTGTGCGTGATGAAGATGATCGAGTGCCCCTGAGACACCAGATGCCGCATCACGCGGAACAGGTCTTCAATTTCCTGCGGCGTGAGCACCGCCGTCGGCTCGTCCAGGATCAGGATTTGCGCCTCGCGGTACAACGCTTTGATGATCTCCACACGCTGCTGGACGCCAACGGGCAAATCCTCGATGATGGCGTCAGGATCCACTTCCAGGCCGTAGCGCCGGGAAAGGTCATCCACCTGGATGCGCGCGCGGTTGATGTCGAGGAAGACCTTGTCACGCATGACCTCCGATCCGAGGATGATGTTCTCCGTCACCGTCATCGGCTCGACGAGTTGGAAGTGCTGGTGGACCATGCCGACGCCGCGCACAATCGCATCACGCGGGCTGGTGGCGCGGAACGGCTCGCCCTGGATAAGGACTTCGCCTTCGTCCTGGTGATACAGCCCGTAGATGATGTTCATCAGCGTGCTCTTGCCGGCGCCGTTTTCGCCGAGCAGCGCCAGGATTTCGCCGCGATGCAGTTGGAAGCTGACGTGATCGTTCGCCAATACGCCGGGGAACTGTTTGGTGATATTCCGTGCTTCAAGAACAACGTCTGTGTCCATGGCTTTACTCCGATTCGTAGACCTGACCCTCAGCGGCCGGCGGGCGCGTGCGTCCGACAAAGCCGGTCACGGCCACAATGGTCACCACGTAGGGCAACATACTGATGAAATGGCGGGGGACACTTGTAATGCCAGCGAGGAGGAATTCGTTTTGCAGCGCCTGGGTATAGCCGAAGAGCAGCGCCGCGCCAAACGACCCCACCGGCGTCCAGTTGCCAAAGATCATCGCCGCCAGCGAGATGAAGCCGCGTCCGGCGGTCATCCCTTCCTTAAACTGTCCCACGGCTTCCAGCACCAGGAAGGCCCCCGCCAACCCGGCCAGCATCCCGCCGACGACGGTGTTGTAGTAGCGCATCTTGTTGACGTTGATACCCATCGTATCGGCAGCGCGCGGATGCTCGCCGATGGCGCGCGTGCGCAATCCCCATTTGCTGTGAAAAAGCAATATCTGCATGGCGATCACCAGAATCAGTGCCAGATAGGTGATCAGTCCGTTGGAAAAGAGGACTTCGCCAAGCAGCGGTACCTTGGAAAGCAAGGGAATGGTGATATTACCGAACTTGCCCTTACTGTTCCAATCGGGATTGAAAAAGAAAGTGGTCAGCCCGGTCGCCAAAGTGATGATGACCGTACCGCTGATGATCTGGTTCACTTTGTAGCGGATACTCAACAGGGCGTGGATGTAAGCCATAATGCCGCCGACCAGCAGCGCGGTCATCGTCGCCAGGAAAAGGCTCAGCGGCAAAAACGATGCGCCCAGAGCGTCAACTTTGACTTTGACAACAAACGCGCCGAACGCGCCGGCCAGCATCATCCCCTCAATCCCGATATTGATGATGCCGGAACGTTCACAGATCACGCCGCTCAACGCGCCCAGTGTGAGCGGGACGGCGGCCCGTAGCGCAAAGTTGAGCGCGCTCTTCCCCAAGAACAAGCGTAACCAGCTCTCGCGCAATGCCGTTCGATCCACCAGGATGGCGAATGTGAAAATCACGATCAAGGCGATCCAACTCCAGCGGGAAGTCAGGCGGGTCAGCGCCGAGAGTGTATTCTGTCCGTTCTGTTTTTTATTTGATGCGCCCATCATGCCCTCCTACTCCTGACTCCAACTCGAAGCCGCCGTGGCTTGTTGCAATGTCTCTTCCGGTGTGGGCTTGCGCAAGCGGTACAAGAAACGGATAATTTCCGGGGCGGCCACAAACGCCAAAACCAGCGCCTGGACAACCTGAATGATTTGGCGATCAACGCCGGAATCAAATTGCATCTTCGCCGAACCGGCGTACAGTCCGCCCATCAAAAACGAGGACAGGACCACGCCGAATGGATGGGTTTGCCCGAGCAACGCAATCGTGATGCCCTCGAAGCCGACCCCGCCGGTGAACTCTGGCGCGAACTTGTAGTTAAGGCCCAAAGTCTCCACAGCGCCGGCCAGCCCGGCCAGCCCCCCCGCAATCGCCATGGATAACACCATCGTCCGGCCCACGCGGATGCCCGCATAGTGCGCTGCGTGCGCATTCTGGCCGACGGTACGAATCTCAAAGCCCAATGTCGTCTTCCACAGCACCCACCAGACCAACACAGCCATCGCCAGAGCCAGAATAACGCCCCAATGGACACGGTCAAAAAGCTGCGGCAGCAACTGCGGAATCCGCGCACTCTCCAGCACATCCCGTGTCTCAGAAATGGCGCGGGCAGCCGCTTCCGGGTCCGAAAGCGGACCCGGCTTCTGCCCAGCGGTGCCGCCAGCATACACCGTCCAACTGGCAAACAATGAGGCGATGTAGTTGAGCATGATCGTGGTGATGACTTCGTGCGCCCCCTTCCAGACCTTCAACCAACCGGCAATCCCGCCCCACAGCGCGCCGCCGACAATCCCGGCCAGGAGCGCCAACGGGAGATGAATCACGGCCGGCAGACCCTGGAAACTTACCCCCACGGCCACCGAGAAAATTGTCCCCATCAAGAACTGCCCGGAAGCGCCAATGTTAAACAGCCCGGCTTTGAACGCAAAGGCCACCGAAAGTCCCGTCAAAATAAACGGCGTGGCCTTACGAATCGTCTGCGAAAGCGCCGATAAGCTGCCCACCGCGCCCCGCAATAAACCCCAATATGCTGCCAGCGGGTTATCACCTGATAAGAGCATCACAATTGCACCGATCAGCAAGGCCGTGGTAATAGCCAATAACGGCATACGCACTGTCCGTAGCACAGCTTTCAGCAATGAAGTCTTGTTTGTATCCCTCAAGTGTTCCAAGCTACACCTCCATAAGCCGTCAGTTACCAGCTTTCAGCCACAACCAAGCCGATTGCCGCTGGCGCATCGCTAATTGCGGTTGGCTGGCGACTGAGCACTGATAATCGCCTGAATGTCACCCGCCTGTGCTTCAATACTTTCCGTCAGACGGAATTGAACCAGCGCGCGACACAGGTTGTGTTCAGCATCCTTCGTTTTGAAATATACGTTGCCTTCCAGGTAGTCGGTAAAAAACCGTAACCCTAACTCAAACGCAATGAGACGGACGGCATCATAAATGTAAGCATAATCTCTGTCGTGCAGAAAGTACCGCGCCTGAGAAAGGTATCCTTCCAAAATCGCCTGGCACAGATCGGTTTCAAATCTGACTGCATCAAAGGCGCAGGTCTCTTCACCCAGAGGATTGCAACACGAGCGCAGACAGTCCCCGATATCATAATGGACCAACCCCGGTTTCACCGTGTCCAAATCCACCACACTGACGGCCTGGCCGGTGACGTCGTCAATCATGATATTGTTGACCTTGGGATCGCCGTGAATTGGGCGGATCGCTAATTCATGACGCGCGACGGCATCCTCCAAAACGGAGGCCCAGCCCCGGCGTTGCGCGACGAAATTCGCCGCGTAGTGGACGTCGGGCGACGATGGGTAGTCATGGTTGGCGACAACTTCATCATAATGCGCCAGGTACCGGGGCGTGATATGAAACCCTTCGAGCGTGTCATACAGTTTCTCTGTCGCCATACCGCTGATCAGACTGTGGAATTTGCCAAGCGCGTAACCAATTTCTCCGGCATGATGGCGACTCTGGATCGTGTCATACGTCTGCGCCCCTGCGACAAAGGTTGTCGCGCGCCAAAAACCTTTTTCGGAATCCACAAAGTAATCCGCGCCGCCTTTGGTGGGGATGATATCAGGCATCTCCCACCGGCGATCTGCAGGATCGGCAGCCATACTTATGTCAGCGCGTATATGATCCATAAAAGCGCGCATGTTCAGAATAATCAACTCGGGGCGGCGAAAGACTTGTTGGTTGACCCGTTGCAGGATGGCCTTCCCATAGGAGCCTGAGTCTAGCGTGACTAGAAAAGTATCGTTAACATTGCCCGAACCGTAGCGTTGCACGTCGAGCACTTTGCCACCAAAATCGAACTGTTCGGCGACCGAGATAAGAGATGGCAATTTCTCCTCCCCAACCCACAATCCTGCCCGGCGACCCCAGGACGGGATTACCCAAGACACACTCTGAGCAACTACAGCCCGTCCCCGAGACGGGGACGGGAGCATCGCTGTATTATGCCAAAGAACAAACGGGGAAGGTGTTTGCACACCTTCCCCTATGCAGTTAAAGCTTATTGACCGTAACCGGTCTTGATGGAACCATCCTTGAGGCCCTTGTCAACGGCCTCAATGGCTTTCTTGACGTCGGCAGGAATCTTGCTGTCAAAGTCATGGAACGGGGCCAACCCCGCGCCGCCGAAGTAGTTGCCGCCCGGGAATTTGCCCTGCTTCGCCAGTTTCGCCAGCTCGACAACACCCGGCGTGATGAGCTTCATCGCGCTGGAAACCAGACAAGGCTGCGCGCCGGGGACCGTCTCCCACTGATCGGTGTCCACGCCGATGCAGTAGAGACCCGCGTGCGTCGCCGTCTCTTCCAGAGCGCCGTTGCCCGTCATACCGCCCGCGCCGAAGATCACATCCGCGCCCTGGTCAATCGCCTGCGCCGCGGTCGCCGCACCCCATTCGGGGTCAACGAACGCCTGGCTAATCTCGCCGGGGTGATAGGTGGAGATGATCTTGATGTCAGGCTTAACCGACTTCGCACCGGCAATGTAGCCCTCGTTGAAGGCCACCACCGGGGGAACCAGGTCGGTGCCCAACACAGCAGCGATGGTGCCACTCTTGGTCAAGTGGGCGGCCAAAACACCAGCCAGATAACCCGACTGATCTTCGTGAAAGACCAGACCGGTCAGGTTCGGGAGGGTCTCGCTCTGGAACTGGTCCACACCGATGAAGTTAATCTTCGGGTATGCCTTCGCCATCTTGATGGTGGCATCGCCTAGCGCAAAACCGACGGTGACAACGAGATCGTAGCCTTCATCCGCAAACTGCTTGATGTTGTTCTCGTAGTCCTTGGCATCGGTCGTCTCAATGTACTTCACCTCAGCATTGAGTTCCTTACCGGCCTGTTGCACGCCTTCCCACGCCGATTGGTTGAAGCTGCGGTCGTTGACCCGCCCAACGTCGGTGACCAGCCCGATCTTGAACTTGCCGCCGCCGCCGCCGCCGCAGGCACTCAGCAGCATACTGGCGACCAAGAGCACAGACAGTAGAGCCAAAACGTTCTTACGCATTCGTAATCCTCCTGATTTGTTATGCAAAGTATGTGAGTAAACGTATTACAAAACTGCGCCTTCCTGATCTATATCACATAATGTCGAGGAAATCACCTCCTTTTCAAGCACCAAAATCAACATTCCACCTCTTGCATCTCAGGCTCTGGCACAACAGCCGGAGAGAGAGGAGAGGCTTCCGCGCTAAATGCCAGACCTTCAGCGCCCACATCAACGAGAATGTGCGCGCCAGTACCAAAATTGCCGCGTAGGATTTGCACACTCAGCGGACTTTCAACGTGCCGCTGAATGACCCGGCGCAGAGGACGCGCCCCAAACTGGGGATCGAAGCCCTGCTCGGCCAGCCAACGCTTGGCCGCCGGCGTCAACTCCACATGCAGGTCGTAATCAGCAAGCTGCTTTTGCACTTCTTGCATCTGCAAATCCACGATCCGCGTCACATCGTCCAGCGTGAGGTTGGCAAAAACAACGATCTCATCCACCCGGTTAATGAACTCCGGGCGGAACGTTTCTTTGAGCGCAGCGAGTGTCCGGCGGCGCGCTTCCTCGTCTTGCTGATCGTCGCCGCGGGCAAAGCCCAAAGCGCCGCCGCGCTTCCCGTAGGTGGTGCCGATATTCGAGGTCATAATGACGACCGTGTTGCGAAAATCAACGACGCGCCCTTGTCCATCGGTCAGCCGGCCCTCGTCGAGGATTTGCAGCAGCGCGTTCCACACATCCGGGTGCGCCTTCTCGATTTCGTCAAACAGCACCACCTGGTAGGGACGCCGCCGCACGGACTCGGTCAACTGCCCGCCCTGGTCGTAGCCCACGTACCCTGGCGGCGCGCCAAAAAGTCGCGAGATGGTGTGCGACTCGCGGTACTCGCTCATATCAATGCGCAGCAGCGCGTCTTCGTCGTCGAAGAGGAAGCCCGCCAACGCCTTCGCCGTCTCGGTCTTGCCGACGCCCGAAGCGCCCAGGAAGAGGAAGCTGCCGATGGGCCGGCGCGGGTCCTTCAACCCGGCGCGCGCCCGGCGGATGGCGTCAGCGATGGCGCTGATAGCTTCGTCCTGGCCGATGATGTGCTGCTGCACCGCCTCTTCCATCCGCAACAACTTGTCGGCTTCCTTCTCCAACACCTGGTAGACCGGGATGCCGGTCCACGCCGAGACAACCGCCGCGATATCCTCGGCCTCCACCAATTCGTCGAGTTGGTGGCGGCTCAGCCATTCCTCGCGTTGTTCGGTGAAGGTTTGCTCCAGGCGCAGGCGCTGCACTTTGAGTTCAGCAGCGCGTTCGTAGTCGCGGGTGTTGCCAGCGGCTTCTTCTTCGGCGCGCAGACGGTTGATCTCGGCCTCCATCTGCTTCAAGTCCGGCGGCAAAGTGTAGAGCGCCACACGCAAGCGGGCGGCAGCTTCATCCATAATATCAATCGCCTTGTCGGGGAGATGCCGGTCAGTGACGTAACGATGCGCCAGCCGCGCCGCTGCGGTGAGGGCCTCATCGGAGATGCGGACTTTGTGGTGAGCCTCGTAGCGGTCGCGCAAGCCGCCCAACATCGCAATCGTGTCTTCCACCGAAGGCTCGTCCACAAAGACCGGCGCAAACCGGCGTTCCAGCGCGCCGTCTTTCTCGATATACTGCCGGTATTCGTCCAGCGTCGTCGCGCCGATGCACTGCAATTCGCCGCGCGCCAGAGCCGGCTTGATCATGTTGGAGGCGTCCAGCGCCCCCTGCGCGTTCCCCGCGCCGACGACGGTGTGCAGCTCGTCAATGAACAGCACGATTTCGCCTTCGGCCTTTTGCACCTCTTCGAGAATGGCCTTGAGCCGCTCCTCGAACTCGCCGCGGAAGCGCGTCCCGGCGACCAGGGCGCCGAGATCGAGCAGCACCAGGCGCTTACCTTTGAGGATTTCGGGCACGTCGTCGTTGGCGATCTTCTGCGCCAGCCCTTCGACGATGGCGGTCTTGCCCACGCCCGGTTCGCCGATCAGCACGGGGTTGTTCTTGGTGCGGCGCACGAGGATCTGGATGACGCGCTGAATTTCGCCATCCCGCCCGATGACGGGATCGAGTTTCTGCTCGCGCGCCGACTGGGTTAGATCGCGGCTGAAGCGCGTCAACACGCGGAACTGCGCCTCGGCCTGGGGATTGGTGAGCCGCTGGCCGCCGCGCATCTTCTGCACCACTTCCAGCGTCCGGTCGTGGGTGATACCGCTATCGGCCAACAGACGCGCGACGCCGGTGTTGCGTTCCAACGTGATCGCCAGGAACAGATGCTCGGTGGAGATGTACTCGTCTTTGAGGTTGGTGACTTCTTCCTGGCTGAGGTCGAGTACACGCTTGACGCGCGGGGTGATGAAAATCTGCTGTCCGCCGCCCGCGCCGTAGATGCCGGGGCGAGAGGTCTGGCGTAAAATCATGTCGAGGGCTTCGGATAATTGACCGGGATTTGCGCCCATTTCCACCAACAGCGCCGGAACAGTGCCCTGCTGCTGTTGGATCAAAGCCATGAGCAGGTGCTCTACGTCTACTTGACTGTGGCCGTAGCGTGTCATCAATTCCACGGCCCGCTGCGCCGCTTCTTGCGCACGCTCGGTAAAACGGTCAAAACGCATCATGGAGTTGTAGTCCTTAGAGATTGGTAATCGGTAACGAGTTAAGAGTTAAGAGCGATACTCTCCAGTATCCAGTTTCCAGTATCTAGCATCCAGTATCCAGTTTCCAGCATCCAGCTATCAAGTCAAAGCGTTGAGAGCAGCTTGGGCGGCGGATTGTTCGGCCAGGCGCTTGCTGGAACCTTGTCCTTCGCCGGCCACTTGCTCATTCAGCAAGACCTGCGCCGTGAACAGCTTTGCGTGGTCAGGGCCTGCTTCATTAACAATCTGGTAGACGGGGGTGATACCCCGCTCGGCTTGCGCCCACTCTTGAAAACGCGACTTGGCGTCAACGTCGGCGCCAGCGCGAAGAATCGTCTGCACTTCCTGTACAAACCACGGTTCGAGGCGTTGCCAGGCACTTTCCAGGCCGCCGTCCAGATAAAGCGCGCCCACCAGAGCTTCTAGCGCGTCACACAGATTCGCCGCGCGCGCGTTGCCGCCGCTCTCTTCTTCCCCACGTCCTAGCCGTAGAGCGTCGCCAAGTCCAAGACGCTGCGCGAGCGCCGCCAATGTCGTCGTGCAAACTAATGTCGCCCGTAAGCGGGTCAAAGGACCCTCGGAAAAATCTGGATAGGTCCGGTATAGCCAGGCTGCGACCAGAAAATCCAGGACTGCATCGCCCAAAAATTCCAAACGCTGGTTGTGGTGCTCCTCGCCTCCTGCTTCAGGATGCTCATGAGCATACGAAGGATGGGTCAACGCAAGTTCTAACAGGTCGGTTTGTAAGAAGTGATAGCGAAGTCGGTTTTGGACTTCAAGCAAAGGGAGTTCACTCCCACCCATAATTTCTCCTCAGCGTCAATGTCATGGAGTGTGGTTTCCCGCTTCCGGGTTTCACATTCACAAAACCAGCCTATACGCTCCTGTGACTCACCCAGCATAACCTCGGGCGCTCCTCGCCCTAGTTCTTTCTATTCTACCGCCAAAATCAGGCTTTGCAACAGGTTAATTTACACTGGCTTTTGCGCCAAACGTTTGATTTCGTCGCCGCTGATGACTTCCTTCTCCTGCAAAATGCGCGCGATCTCATGGAGCGCGTCGCTGTGCTGCTGCAATAATTCCACGGCGCGCCGCTCGGCATCTTCGATGATGCGGCGCGTCTCTTTGTCAATCAACGTCGCCGTCTCCGGGCTGATGTCTTGCCGCAGACCGTCGAAGCGCCCCAGATAGCTCGTCCCGGCGTCCATCGCGTAACGCACCGGCCCAAGCGCCTCCGTCATCCCGAACTCCGTCACCATCCGCCGCGCCAGCGCCGTGACGACCTCCAGATCGTTCGCCGCGCCTGTGGAGGTATCATTGAAGATGAGCAGTTCCGCCGCGCGCCCACCCAGGATCACGGCCAGACGCTCCTCCAGCTCGCGCCTGCTCATGAGATACGTGTCCTCTTCCGGCATCTGCATCGTGTAACCCAGCGCGCCCTTCGCCGTGGGGATGATGCTGACCTTGTGGACGGGATCGGTGTCAGGCTGCAACTGCGCAACCAGCGCGTGCCCGCCCTCGTGATAGGCCACGCGGCGCTTGAGTTCGGGCTTGAGCGTGATTTTGCGCTGCAACCCGGCGACGACGCGCTCGATGGCGAGGTCAAAGTCGCCCATTGTCACCGCCTCGCGCTCGCTACGCACAGCCAACAGCGCGGCCTCGTTCACGATATTCGCCAGGTCTGCGCCTGAGAAACCGGCAGTGATCTGCGCGATGCGCCCCAAATCCACATCCGGCCCCAACTGCACGCCTTTGGTGTGGATGTCAAGAATTTGCCGCCGCCCCACCTCGGTCGGCAAGCCCACCTGGATTTGCCGGTCGAAACGTCCAGGGCGGAGCAGCGCCCGGTCGAGGATTTCGGGTCGGTTGGTCGCCGCCATGATGATAACGCCGAGATTAGGCTGGAAGCCGTCCATTTCGGCCAGCAACTGGTTCAGCGTTTGCTCGCGCTCGTCGTTGGAGCCGAGCGCCCCCACCGTGGAACGGGATTGGCCGATAGCATCAATCTCGTCAATGAAGACGATACACGGCGCGCGATGTTTGGCCTGCTCGAAGAGATCGCGCACGCGCGCTGCGCCCACGCCGACGAACATCTCCACGAAGTCGGAGCCGCTGATGGAGAAGAACGGCACCCCCGCCTCTCCGGCCGTGGCTTTCGCCAGCAGCGTCTTGCCCGTGCCGGGCGGCCCGACGAGCAGCACGCCTTTGGGCAATTTCGCGCCCAGGCGCGTGAAACGTTGCGGGTCTTTGAGGAAGTCAATGATCTCTTTCAGCTCGACTTCGACTTCATCCACGCCGCCGACGTTCTCAAACTTGATGCCGGTTTTCTCGCCGGTGATCTCCTGCGCCTTGCTCTTGCCGATGGACATCACGTCCGCCCCGGCCTGCCCCATCCGCCGCAGGCCGAAATACCAGATCAAGCCCAACGGTAGCATCGGGATGATCCACCCCAGCAGCGCCGGCAATAGCGCATTGGTGGGGGCTTCACCGGAGAACGTCACCCCAGCGTCCACCAGGCGCTGGATCAGGTCGGGATCGTCCACCCGCACGACGTTATGGACCCGACCCTGCGCAGCCGCCGCCGCATCTCCGCAGCAGGTGTACATAATGCGATCCGCCGTCAACGTAACTTCGGCGATCTCGCCGGCCGCCAATTGCTCAAGGAAGCGGCTGTACGGCACCTCCGTCCAGCGGATGACCATCGGTTGAAATATCAATTGTTGGAACAGTCCCGCCAACAATAGCGCCACGATCAAGTAGATCGCGGAGAAGCCCACTTTTTTGCTTTGTTTTTTGTCCATTTTCCCCTCCAATCCGGGCGCTTTATTCGTTTCCAGCCCATACAGGGTTCTCCTATCAAGTATCGCATAGAACAATTAGCAAAGCGTTAACAATAGATTAGAGAATCCTTTGAAAAAAGATTCGTAAAAACGGAAAGCGTAAAATGTGCAGTCATTTTCACGTTTCACGCTTTATGTATCGTCGTCCGCCTCATCTTCTTCGTCAAGGACGGCATCCGTCTTCATCAACTCGCGCAGCAGCAGCGTGGCATACGCCCCTTTGGGCGCGAAAAACGAGAGTGTGAGCACGTTTGTCCCTTCCATCTGCCATGCCAGCCCTTCGGGATAATAGCGCAGTGGGCGGCGACTGCCTTTGGCTTGGAACGGGCGAAAGTCCACAGGTGCAATCCCGGCTTCTGCGAGGATGGCGGCTTCCAACACCCCGGCCTCAGCCTGGGCCACCAGCATTTTGTAGCCGTAGATCGGTCCGGTGGCGCTGATCTCCCACGCTTTGACGCGCGGACGTTCCACATCCGCATCCTCCACGATGAAGATGCCACCGGTCTCCTCCTTGCGCGCCACGTCGCCGGGCAAGACATCGTCCAACAAGCCGCGTCGGATGCGCGCCGCGAGCACAGTGTTGAAGAGCGCCGATTGTACCGCGCTGATAAGGAATTGCCGCATCTTGTAGGAGAGATGGTGGATACCGTGCGCCCGCAGCGCCGCGCGGTCGTTGCGTAACAGCAACAGCCCCATCTCGTGGTTGTTGCCGCGATTACCGAAGCGTTGTCGCCCATACCCATTGGGGACGCCGCGCGCCAGCAATTGTGCGGCGATGGCCGCGGTGCGCGCTGCGGCGTCTGGATGCACGTCGCGGATGCGCAGCGTGAAGCGGTTGCCGCGCAAGTGGCCGCTGCGCAGCTTGTTGGTGTGCCGTTTTGCCCAGAGAATCCGCGCTTTATCTAACGTCAACGCCAGAATCTTCTCCGGCGGAATCCACTGGACACACAGCGTCTGCCGCGCCACAGCGCGCGCATCCTTCAACCCGGCGCTGCTGATCTCGCGCTCGGCGATGCCCAACGCCTGTGCAAGCTGTTGGATCAGCGCCAACGTTGAAATGTCGCGCTTTTCGACGCCGAAGAATGTATGCTCACCCGCGCCACATGGCGCATAGGCGGGAATTTCTTCAACGATAAAGTCGTCAATTTCGACGCGCAGCTTGCCGCCAATACCCGGCAACTCAGCCGTCAGGTACGGAATCTCCGAATTCAGCATAGACTTGCCTTTCAAAAGTCAGGTAAGCTATCAACAGGACTAATCTTGAAGGAGATAGGCCACGAGCAAGCGGGCGACTGCCTCAATCGAATTCCGGTGCGTGCGCTCGTAAGCGTGCGAAGCATCTACTCCCGGCCCGATCAGCGCGACCCTGAGATCCGCGCCAGCGCGCAAGGCGGCTTCGCCATCAGAGCCGTAGTTGGGATAGGTGTCAACCTTGAAGGCGATGTTGTTTTCCCCTGCCAACTGCTCTAGCCGCCGCCGTAAGCCCAGATCATACGGTCCGCCGGAATCCTTGGCGCAGATCCCCACACTGAACTCGTTCGAATTCTGCCCCTCGCCAACGGCAGCCATATCCACCGTCACTAACTCCTGTGCGTCGGCGGGGATGCCCACCGCCCCCCCATGGCCGACCTCCTCGTAGTTCGAGATCAGCACGTCCAGCCGGTAGCGCGGCGCGAGACCCGCCCGGTGCAGCGCCAGCAATGCGCCGTAGATGCAGGCCACACCGGCCTTGTCATCCAAATGGCGCGAGCGGATGAACCCATTGGTCACTTCCACGCGCGGGTCAAAATAGACGAAGTCCCCCACCTCAATACCCAACGCCTCAGTCATCTCCTGATCGAGGGTCAGCACATCCAGGCGTACCTCGTAGTTCTCCTGCTTGCGCTCCAGGGTACGTACTTCAGCCCCGTGAATGTGAACGGAAACCATAATCGGCAAGATGCTGCCGCGATAGTGCTGGCCTGCTGCCGTGGCTACCGTGCAGCCCTCACCTTCGACGGAATGCCAGTCGAACCCACCAATGCCTGTCAGTTCCAGTCGCCCGTTGCTCTTGATTTGCCTGACCATCGCTCCCAACGTATCCACGTGCCCGGTCAAAGCACGCGGATGCGCAGCATCGCCGGGCCACGTCAACACCAGCCCGCCTTTAAGAGTGCGGTTGATGATCAAAGGTAGATCACGGACGGCCTGCTCCACGTAGGCCATCGCCTGTTCCGAGTCGCCGGTGGGACTGGGGGTATTCAACAGCCCAACCAAAAATTCAATCGTCTCGTCCATAGGAATAGCGGGAAGCGTCATAGATTCCTCCTTCAGATTGAACCGTCAAATAGTCGTTAATCAAATGCGATTTTCATCAAATTTATCTATGAAGCACGAGCGTTTCTTCCAGTATAGTCCGATCAAGGTAAGAGGCAAACGGCAGCGCCAACTTGCCGTTACGGAAATGCTCTTTGTCGGGTATAATAAGCGAAATGCTCTCTCGCTAAACTTTCTCAAGGATGGGATAGTGTGCAGCAGTTGATCGAAGGCGCGCGCGAATTACAAATCCGGTTGACGCCAGAACATCTGGAAGCCCTGAGCATCTACCAGCAGATGTTGGTGGAATCCAACCGGCATTTCAACCTCACCGCCATCACTGACGATGCGGGTGTGCAAGTGCGGCATTTTCTCGATTCACTCTCCTGTTTCCAGGCGCTCGAAAGCGGCGAGCGCTTCAGCGGCAAATCCATCATTGACGTCGGCACCGGCGCGGGGTTTCCTGGCTTGCCGCTCAAGTTACTCTGTCCGGGGATCAAGTTGACGCTACTAGAAGCCACCGCCAAAAAGGTCGGGTTCCTCGAACAAGTCACCCAGCGCCTCGGCCTGGAAGGCGTCATCGTGGAACAAGGGCGCGCAGAAGAAGCGGGGCAGAATCCGATGCACCGCGAGCGTTATGACTGGGCCATCGCGCGCGCCGTCGCCGATATGCCCATCCTGGCGGAGTATCTGCTGCCGTTGGTCAAAATTGGCGGGCGCGTGCTGGCGCAGAAGGGCGAAGGCGCGCCGGCCGAAGTCCAGCGCGGCGAATGGGCCATCCAGCAATTGGGCGGGCGTGTCCGGCGACTCGTGCCCATCGAACTGCGCGGCCTGGCCGAAACGCGCTACCTCGTCATCCTGGACAAAGTCGCCGCCACGCCGCCACACTATCCCCGCCGCCCCGGTATCCCCAACAAAAGACCGTTGATGCCGAAGGCATAACGCTGCAACGTTCAAACGTTCCAACGTTCCAACGCTCAAAGGAGTGAATATGGAAACCATGACCCCCACCGAACTGGTCAACTGGGCCAAAGCTATCGTCGCGCGGGAAGCGCAGGCGGTGCAACGCTTGGCCGATCAAATCACTGAGGACCTGGCGGACGTTGTCTCGCTGCTGTTACACTGCCAGGGCCACATCCTGGTGACGGGCGCGGGCACATCGCACGCCATCGCGCAGCGACTCGCGCACCTGCTTTCGTGCTCCGGCGCGCCGGCGTTGTGCATTGACGCCGCCGACGCGCTGCACGGCGGCTCCGGCGCGGTGACGCCCAACGACGTGGTGTACATCATCTCCAAAGGCGGGCGCAGCGCGGAAGTCAACCGCTTCGCGGAGATCGCCAAAGCGCGCGGCGCGAAGCTCATCGCGCAGACCGAAGCGCCGGAGTCGCCGCTGGCGCAGATGTGTGACGCCGTGTTCGTCGTCAAGGCCGAGGGTGATGTGGACCCCTACGGCATGGTGGCGACGGGCAGCTCGCTCGTCAACGGCGCGGCGGGGGACGTGCTGTGCGTCCTGCTGCTCGAATTGCGCGGCTACACCCAAGAGGCGTTCGGGCAAACGCATCCCGGCGGGGCGGTGGGCGTTAAACTCGCCGCCAACGCATAGCGGCCATATTGGAAGGTATGAGATGAAAGCGGCTTTTTTGACGCAACCTGGCATTTATGAAGTACGCGACATACCTGACCCGGTCGCGCCGGACGACGGCCTGGTGCTGCGTGTGGAAGCGTGCGGCGTGTGCGGCTCCGACCTGCGGCGATGGAAGGAAGGCCCGCCGCCGGGCGCGGGCAGTTTCGCCGGTAGGCCGGGCATCGTCGCCGGGCACGAGGCGGCGGGGACCGTCATCGCGGTGGGGGCGCAATGCAGCGGCTACGCCGTCGGCGACCGGCTGGCCGTCGCGCCGGACATCCACTGCGGGACGTGCTACTACTGCCGGCGCGGGTTGTTCAACCTGTGCGACAATCTGCACTTCCTGGGCATCACGCCCGGCTATCCCGGCGGCTTTGCCGAGCAGATGACGCTCACGCACGAAGTCCTCACGCTAGGCATCGTCCATCCCATCCCCGACGGCCTCTCCAGTCTGCACGCGGCGCTCTCCGAACCGGCGAGTTCCGTGCTAGCGTGTCACGCCAAAGCGGGGACTTCGCTAGAGGATACCGTCGTCGTCATGGGCGCTGGGCCGATTGGCTGCCTGCACATCGCCATTGCGAAGGCGCGCGGCGCGCGGGTCATCATCTCCGAGCCAAACGCCGACCGCCGCGAGGTCGCCGCGCGCTTTGCGCCGGACGCCATCGTGGACCCGTTCGCCGCAGACCTAGGCGCGCGCGTGCGGGCGTTGACCGACGGCGTCGGCGCGGACATCGTCATCTGCGCCAATCCTGTCGCCGCGACGCAGACGCAAGCCGTGGAAATCGTCCGCAAAGGCGGGCGTGTGGCGCTCTTCGGCGGGCTGCCCAAAGCCAACCCCACGGTCACGCTCGACAGCAACCGCATCCACTACGGCGAAATCGAAGTCGTCGGCGCGTTCTCGTACCACCCGACGATGCACGCCCTCGCACTCGACGCCCTGCAACGCGGCCTCATCCCGGCGGAGCTGCTCATCACCCACACCTTCCCGCTGGATGAAATCGCCACAGCCTTCGAGACCGCCGCGAGCGGCGCGGGATTGAAAGTAATTGTCACGCCGCAAAAAATTTAACCACTAATCTTCACGAATCTACACTAATTTTTCCCCTTCGTGAAAATTCGTGTAGATTCGTGATCTGATTTTAACCGCGAATCTCGCTAATCTACGCGAATTTTAATAAAAAATTAGCGAAGATTCGCGTGATTCGCGGTTTATTTGATGCGAGGAGAGAAAAATGATCGGACTACACACTGAACTGGCCGCCCGCGCCGCAGCGGGCAATCCTGTCAAAATCGGGCTGATCGGCGCGGGGCAAATGGGCACGGATGTCGTGGCCGAGACAAGCGTGATGCAGGGCATCGCTGTCGTGGCGACCGCCGACCTGGATCCGCAGCGCGCGCGCGACGCCTACGCCATCGCGCGCATTGACGCCGCCGTGGTCGCCGCGTCCACCGCCGAGGAAGCGGACGCCGCCGTACTGGCGGGCAAGCGCGTCTACACCACCGACTATCGCGTGATTACGGACATGCAGCAGATAGACGTGCTGCTCGAATCCACCGGCGCGCCGGAAGTGGGGGCGCGGGCGGCGCTGCGGGCGGCGCGCGCCGGCCATCACCTGGCGATGATGAACGTCGAGACCGACATCACCGTGGGGCCGCTGCTGCGCTGGTACGCCGAGCAGCAGGGCGTGCTCTATGCGCTGGCGGCCGGCGACGAACCGGCGGCCTGCAAGGAACTGTACGACTTCGCCACCGCCCTCGGCTTCACCATCGTCGCGGCGGGCAAGGGCAAGAACAACCCGCTGGACTACCACGCCAGCCCCGACGATCCCGCCATCGCCAAAGAAGCCGCGCGGCGCGGGCTGAACCCGGCGATGCTGGTAGAATTCGTGGACGGCAGCAAGACGATGATCGAAATGGCGGCGGTCTCCAACGCCACCGGCCTCGTCCCCGACGTGCGCGGGATGCACGGCCCCGTCACCCACCGCGATATTCTGGAGAAGGTTTACCGTCTCAAAGAAGATGGCGGCATCCTCAACCGCATCGGCGTGGTGGACTTCGGCACGGGCAAGGTCGCGCCGGGCGTGTTCCTCATCGTCCGCACCGACCACCCGCGCCTGCGTGAGGCGATGGTGCTGCGCGATATGGGCAACGGCCCGTACTACACGCTCTTCCGCCCCTACCACCTGTGCAGCATCGAAGTGCCGCTGACGTGCGCCATGCTCGCCCTGCGCGGCCAATCGAATATGCAACCGCTGGACCGCCTCGTCTCCGAAGTCTTCGCCGTCGCCAAGCGCGCCTTGCAGCCCGGCGACGTGCTGGACGGCATCGGCGGGACGACCTACTACAGCTCCATTGACCATTACGAAATCGCCCGCGCCGAGCGCCTGCTGCCCATCGGCCTGGCGAAAGGCGCGCGCGTCATCCGTCCCGTGGCGATAGACACGCCGGTCACGCTGGATGACGTGGAACTGCGCCGCCCCTCCGCCATCCTCACCCTGCGCGAATTGCAGGAGCAGTGGATGATGGGGGCGATTGAGGAAGGGGAACTATTAGCGGCGTTGGAGAGGTTGTAAATCGTTTATGGAATAAACAATCGCTGGCAGCCGCGATAGCTATCCAGGTCAAACAGAATTTCAGCCAGTTGTAAGACGCACTGCCGGCGATAGTGCGTATCGAAGCGCATACGTTGTGGGTCAACAAGTGTGATGACCGGCAGCGCTTCGGGAGAATTCGACTGACGCAACGTCGCTTCCAACGATTCCGGTTCATGCATCGAACGGTTTGCCGTCAACAAAACCAAGTGGTGGTCTTGACAATAACGCCATACCAGAGCGTCCGTGCTATCTTCTGGCAACTCCTGCTCTGCAAACGTGGTTAGTTTCAAGTCCAGCAATTCTGTCCAACCCAGCTCGATCAGTCCGGCAAACAGAGAGGATTTGCCCTTGCACATCGTGGTCAGCCAAGAGCGTAATCATGGGCAATGCGTTGAGCAGTCTGACGCTGCAATTCACGAAAACGGCGGCGTTGCGGCGTTTCCGGCAATTTCTGAATACGCTCGATGTACGGGCGGTTGCGTTCGGCGTAATATCGCCGCAGGTCTTCTGTTTGCCGTAACACTTGCGCGTATTCCGCCATCACGGCTTCCTTGTTTTCTCGAATATAGGTCAAGGCAGCTTCTACCTGGAGTGGGGATAACTGCAATTCTTCAGCAATCAAATGCGCTGGCCATTGATCTAGCACGTAGTCCAGGAGTAAATACAACGTGACTCGCGTGCCGGCAATCACCAATCCACGTTCGGTGCGCGTCACGCCTGAACTTTCACGCATGGTATGTTCGGTCATTTTCCCCTCCCACTCGCATCTATTACTTCTCAGTGTAGCACAATTTCAGTGACTTTCAATGGCCTTTCATATCCTGCCTTTGACCCCTAATGTAAAACAGCCTATAATGGATGCAGTCTAGTAGAACCGGATGGCAAAGGAGCACACCATGTCCCTCCACCTGACCCTGACCGACTACCTCGACCCCACCCGCTGGCGCTGGGTCCTCAGCGACGCCGCCGGCCGCTTCCTGGCCGACCACGACGTCCATCTCGACCCGGCCAGCCGCGAGTACCAGGGCTTCTGCGACCTGCGCGACTATGTGGACTACTATGCCCCCATTCAGGACGTGGAGGCGCGCCTGGCGAGCCTGGGCGCGTGGGTGGGCGAGCGCGTCTTCGGTGGGCTGCGCGATGCCCTCCGCCGCGCGTGCCACCCGCCGGCCACTCCCGTCCAGGTGACGCTGCCCGCGCAGGCCAACGCCCTGCTCCTGCGTCCCTTCGAACTGGCCTGCTTCGCCGACGGGACGCGCTTCGACCGCGCCGGCGTCCGCTTCATCTACCACCTGGAGGGGACGCCCGCCCACGCCTGCCCGCCGCCGACAGATGCCGCGGGCATCCTGCCCGTCCGCATCCTGGCCGCCTTCAGCCTGCCCGTGCGCGCCAATCCGCTCAACCTGCGCCGCGAGCGCTACGGCCTGCAATGCCTGGCGCGCGAGTTGCGCCAGACGCAGGGCCGGGCCGTCGTCCTGCGCGTGCTCCACTACGGCGCCACGCGCGAAACGCTGCGCGCCGCCCTCGAAGAAGCCCCTGGCTGGGACATCATCCACCTCTCCGGCCACGGCGCGGAAGGGACCTTGCTGCTGGAAGACGAATTCGGCGGCAACGACACGATTGACGCCGCTGACCTGGGCGACCTGCTGGAACTGACCGCCGAACGGCTCAAACTCCTCATCCTCGACGCCTGTTACAGCGGCGCCGGCAGCCACGCTGCCGCCCGCCGCGCCCTGGGACTTGACCCCGCGCCCACCCGCCAGGAAGGCGCGGAGGGCGCGGAAGTGCCGCCGACCGCCCCCACCGTCCTGCCCGGCCTGGCGCAGACGCTCTCCGCCCGCCTGGGCTGCGCGGCCCTGGCGATGCGCTATCCCGTGGACGACGCCTTTGCCACCGACCTGATGCTCGTCCTGTACGCCAAACTGCTCGACAAAGGCCGCCCCCTGCCCGCCGCCCTGCACCTGGCCCTCGACGACGCCCTGCGCGCCGCCGCCCGCCCGTCCCTTTCCCCGTTCACGCCGCTGCTGGTGGGCGCGCCCGCCGCCGCCCTCGCACTGACCCCGCCCCCCTACCGCCCCAGGGCTTCGCCCTGCCGCAGACCGGGCTGGGCATCGCCTTCCCGCCCGAACCGGCGCGCTTTGTGGGCCGCCTGCAACCGCTCCTGCGCGCCAGCCAGGCCCTCGCCCCGCGCAGCGACCGGCGCGGCGTGCTCTTCTATGGGATGCCCGGCGCCGGCAAGACGGCCTGCGCGCTGGAACTGGCCTACCGCCACGCCGAAGGCCGTTTCCAGGGCTACGTCTGGTATCGCGCCCCTGAAGAAGGGGCCGACATTGCCGGTGAACTGTTCAACGTCCTCTTCGAAATCGAGCGCCAACTCAACGCGCCCGGCCTGGGGCTGACCACCGCCCTCGACGACGCGGCGCGCTTCCGCCAATTCACCCTGCCCCGCGTGCGCGCATTGTTGCAGCAGTATTCCCTCCTGCTCGTGCTGGACAACCTGGAAACCCTGCTCACCGCCTCCGGCGACTGGCGCGACCCACTGTGGGGCGACCTGGTGGACGCGCTGCTGGCCCACGCCGGGCCATCGCGCGTCGTGCTCACCTCCCGCCGCCGCCCGGCGCGGCTGGAAGGCCATCCCCGCCTGCACGTCGAGGCCATCCACGCGCTGAGCCTGGCCGAAAGCGCGCTGCTCGCCCGCGAACTGCCGGGCCTCCGCCGCCTGTTCGAGGACGAGGACGGGCTGGCCCTGCTGCGCGCCACGTTGCGCGTGGTGCAGGGCCATCCCAAACTGCTCGAATTGGCGGACAAAGCCGCCGGAGACGGCGGGGCCGATAGCCGGGCTGCGTTGCAAGCGCGCGTCGCCGCCGCTAAAGCCGACGCTGCCGCAGCGGGCGCGGGAACGGGCGCGCTCGACGCCTTCTTCGCCCCCGGCGAAGCCGGAGGCCCCGGCGGCCCCGGCGTAGCCGGGGAGGGCGAAACGCGCCAGGACGAGGCCGACTTCACCCGCGTCCTGCGCGGGTGGACGCGCGACCTGGCTGACGGCCTCGCGCCGGCCGCCAGGCTGCTGCTCGCCTTCCTGAGCCGCCTGGAGCCGGAAGACCGCCAGGGGCAGATTGTGGATGCCAACTGGCAGGACTTCCTGACCCGCCTGGGCCGGCCGGACGCGCCCTGGTCGCCCGCGCTGGACGCGCTGGAAGCCGCCGGGCTGGTGGGCGTGGAACGCGCTGCGCCGACGCAATTCGCTGCGCCCGCAGACCTGGCCGACCTGCTGGCGCAACTGGCGCCGCAGGCCGAAGCCGCCGGACTGCCCCCTGCCGCCCTGCAAGGCTTGTTGGCGCAACTGAGCGCCGGGGCCGCGACCTACACCCTGCACCCGGGCGTGGCCGAAGCCGTCCGCGCCGGGGCCGACCCCGCCGTGTTGGACGCGGCGGACGTGGAATTGGGGAATTTTTACATTGCGATGCACCGACAAGCACAGAAGCAGGAAATGCAAGGTATGAGCGGAATGGTGGCTTCCAGCGCGCGCCGCGCCGCCCCCTACCTGCTGCGCCAGAGACGGTGGGAAGAAGCAGCCGTGCTGTTGGAACGGATGCTCCAGCGCGACGCCAGCCCGGCCACGCTCGCCTTCGCCCTGCCGCTGCTGCGCCGCATCGCCGAGGCGACCGCAGGCACGGAACGAGAACTGATTGACGCCGGCGTCCTGGCGAACGCGCTGCGTCAAGCCGGCCGGCTTGACGAGGCGGAGGCGTTGCTGCGCGACCTCATCGCCCGCGCCGCCGCCGGGGGCGAGTATCGCGTGGCCTCTGGCCTCGCCGGCAACCTGCTCAACCTGCTCCGGGCCGGCAGCCGCTTCGAGGAGGCGCTGGCCGTGGCCGCGGAAATGGCCGGCTACACCCGCCGCGCCGGCCTGGGGCCGTGGACGCAACTGGCGGACGAGACTTACCGCCTGCAAGTGCTGGCGGCAATGGGCAAGTACGACGAGGTGCTGGACGCGGTGGAGGCGCTGCGACCACGGTTCGCCGCGCTGCCCTTGAAAGGCGACGGGGCGGACGCCGCCCCGGAGACGGTCAACCCCTGGAATGTGCGCGAGGCGCTGCTGGATACCGGTCACACCGCCGCCCTGTACAGCGAGCAGTGGGAGCGGGCGCTCGCGCTCAACGCCGAGATTATGCAACTCCTGCGCGAAATCGGTGCCGATGAACTCAAACTGGCGCAAAAGCGCTGCAACGACTACGGCCCGCTGCTGCGCCTGAAGCGCTTCGACGCGGCGCGCGCGCTCCTGCTGGACTGCCGCGCCGTAGATGAAGCCGCGCGAGACATCGCTGGTCTGGGCGCGGACTATAGCGCCCTGGCCGACCCGGAGGATGAGGTCGGCGACCGCGCCGCCGCGCTACGCTTCGAGCAGACGGCCCTGGGCTACCGGTACCAGGCCGGCGCGCCGGAAGATTGCGCCATCAGCCACCACAACCTGGCGAATTACCTGGAACGCCAGGGCGCCGACCCGGCCCTCGTCCTGGCGCACCGGCTGGCGGCGGCGGTCATCCGGCTACAAACACAATCGGGGCAGTTACCCACCACCTTGCGCAACCTGGCAAACGCCGATTTGCCGCCCACGCCACCCACCTTCGCGGACGTCGTCGCGCGCGTGGAGGCCATCGCCGGCGTGCGCTTCGCCGCCCTCTGCGAACGTCTGCCCCGCCGCGTTCCCAACGGGGATGCCGCCATCGCGGCGGTGTGGGAGTTGGCTAACGCAGAGGCGCAAAGGCGCAGAGAGGCATTTGAGCCATTGCTGAAAGACATCGCCGCCGCCGTTGCCGACGCGAGCCTCCGCGCCCAAATCGAGCCGGTGCTGGCGCGCCTGGAAGAAAAGGGCTGGATGCTGCGCGACCCCGCGCGTCGCCTCTGGGCCGGCGAACGGGATGCCGCCGTCCTCACCGCCGGGATTGATGCCAATAGCGCGCAACTCATCCGCCGCGTGCTGGAGTTGGTGGAACCCATCGCCCGCAGCTAAAACAACGGCTTTTGGCCCTGGGCTTATGAAGTTTCACAAATTAGTTCAGTAATGGGTGAATCGCGGTTTTCCCGACTGAAGTCGGTGTGCACGTGTACACACCGGCTTCAGCCGGTTTCCCCCGGCGCATACAATTGCCGGAACATTTGCTTAACTTTCATCAGCCGGGCACCCGCAACATTTTACCCAGTCTCGATTACCGATGACCGATGACGAGTTACGATTACGCAGGAGATCCATCTATGGAAAAACAGACCTACCTTATCTTGCGGCTCACCGAATCCGCCCCAGAGAGCTTTGACCCGCTGCACCCGTCCGGCTGGCGTTCGGACGAAACGCCAAAGGGGGTGGCCATGCCGGACTACCGCCTGGAAACGCAGACGCTCGACGCGCAGGATTACCGTGAGGCGCGCCGCGACCGGCAGGTGGCGGCCATCGCGCAGCCTATGCCCCTGCGCCTCATCGAACCCGTCGCCGCGCCGTCGGCGCAAGGGGTCGGTTCTCCACCCCACATCTACGGCGCAACGTGGGGCGTCTACGCCGTCGGCGCGCTGCAAAGTCCCTACGCCGGGTATGGCGTCACCGTGGCGGTGCTGGATACCGGCATTGACGCCGCCCATCCCGCCTTCCAGGGCGTCACGCTCATCCAGAAGGACTTCACCGGCGAGGGCGACGGCGACCCCCACGGCCACGGCACCCACGTCGCGGGCACCATTTTCGGGCAGACCGTGGGGGACACGCGCATCGGCGTCGCGCCGGGCGTGCGCCGCGCGCTCATCGGCAAGGTGTTGGGGATGCAGCGTTCCGCCACCACCGTCGAGCTGGCTGCCGCGATACAGTGGGCGGTGGACGAGGGCGCGCACGTCATCAACATGTCGTTGGCCTTCGACTTCCCCGGCCTGGCGCGCTGGTGGATGCAGCAGGGCATGGAACCCGACCTGGCGACCTCAAAGGCGCTGGCGCAGTACCGCGACAACGTGCGCCTCTTCGACACCTTGAGCGCCTTCGTCTCCGCGCGCGCGGCGCAGCAGAGCAGCGCGGCGCAGCATAGCGGCGCGCTGCTCGTCGCTGCTGCCGGCAACGAGAGCAAGCGCCACGTCCGCGCGGATTACACCATCGAGGTCGCGCCGCCGGCTGCCGCTGACGGCGTGGTCGCCGTGGCCGCGCTCGCCACCGCCGGGCCGCCGCACGAGCAGTTCAGCGTCGCGCCGTTCTCCAACATCCGCGCCAGTGTCGCCGCGCCGGGCGTGGATGTCTACTCCGCCCGCAGCGGCAGCAGCGGCGGCAGCGGCGGCGGCTACACCACCATGAGCGGCACCAGCATGGCCGCGCCGCACGTCGCCGGCGTCGCCGCGCTCTGGGCCGAGCGGCAACTGCAGCGCGAGGGCGTCGTCCGCCTCGACAGCCTGCGGCTCAACGTCCTCGGCAAAGCCGCCCGCGCGCGCATCCCGGCGGCGAATCACGACGATGTGGGTGAGGGCCTCGTCGCCGCGCCGTGCGATTAGCTCTGCGCTAATTGCGGCGCTATCGCGCTGCACGCGCCTACCCCCGGGAGGAGCACGGATTAAACGTCTACCGCAGTTGCCAAACCTATGGTATGATAAAAGCAGCCTGCGTTCCCAAAGTCGGGAACTGTGGGCGTATGAAGTGGAATGGTGAGCTAATGTAGGACATTACCTGGCTGACGCTTTTGTATAGATATGGAGGATTTACTATGGAACTAACCGTTCTGGTGCAAGATATTCACCGGCTCTCTCATGAGTTGGAACGCCTGGAAAGGAAATATGGCGTTATGTCTGCCACTTTTTACGAGTGGTATACCAGCGGCGAAGAACCGGCAAATGACGCCTGGGTCTTAGATTTTGAGAAATGGGCCGGGTTGTACGAAGTATGGTGTGACCGCCAACGCGCCTATTCCACACCACAAGCACATCCCACCCGACATCAAACATCATCGTATCCCCGCGCCCGGTCTCTCATTCAAAGAACCAAATCTGCCGTTTTTGATTCGTGAGATTGAGACGTTGATTAACGACACCACGGCTTCAACGCAAGCCTGAATCAAGCGCCATTACCCCAACCACAGGAAAACCCTTATGAACCTCATCGGCCTGGATATCGGCACCACCGGCTGCAAGGCCGCGCTCTTCGACGAAGACGGCACGCTGCTCGCCAGCGCCAGCCGCGAATATCCCATCCTGATGCCGCATCCCGGTTGGGCGGAGCAGGATGCGGAGGATGTGTGGCGTCTGGCACAGGAGGTCCTGCGCCAGGTTGTCGCACAAGCTGACGGCGCAGACGTGGCCGCCATCGGGCTTTCTGTGCAGGGCGAGGCGGTGATGCCCGTGGATGCGGACGGCGTCGCGCTGCGGCCGGCCATCCTGGGGATGGACACCCGCACCAACGCGGAAAACGCCTGGCTGCGCGAGCGATTCGGCGCGCGCTGGCTGTTCGACCACACCGGGATGCCTGTCCACACCATCAACACCCTGCCCAAGCTGCTCTGGCTCAAAACGCACGAACCGGAGTTGTGGCGGCAGGCGGCGCGTTTTCTGCTCTATGAAGACTTCATCATCCACAAAATGACCGGGCGCGCCGTCATCAGCCAATGCCTGGCCTCGCGCACGCAGTTGTACGACACGCCGGCCGGCCGCTGGTCGCCGGAGATTCTTGCCGCGCTCGACCTCGACCCGGCGCGGCTGGCGGAAGTGCAGCCTTCTGGCTACGCGGTGGGAACGATGCGGGCCGATTTAGCGGGCAGCCTGGGACTGGCGCGCCCGCCCATCGTCGTCGCTGGCGGGCACGACCAGGCGTGCGGCGCGCTCGGCGTGGGCCTCACGCAGCCGGGGCTGGCGATGGTGTCCACGGGCACGGCGGAAGTGGTGGAAGTGGCGCTCGACGCGCCCACCCTTAACGAAACCCTCTACGACGGCAACATCTCCGTCTACGCCCACACCGCGCCGGGCCGCTACGTGGCGATGACGCTCAACCACAGCGGCGGCCTGCTGCTCCGCTGGTTCCGCGACGCCTTCTGCGCCGACGAAGTCCGCCAGGCCCACGCCGCCCACACCGACCCCTACGACCTCATCTTCTCCCCCTCCCCCTCTCACCCCCTCCCCCCCTCCCCCCTTCTCCTCCTCCCCCACTTCGCCGGCAGCGGCACGCCGACGTTCGACACGGCCTCCAAAGGCGCGATTCTGGGGCTGACCTTCAACACGACAAAGGCCGACATCGCGCAGGCCATCCTCGAAGGGCTGACCTATGAACTGCGCGTGAATCTGGATTTGCTGCGCGCGGGCGGCGTCGCTATTGATGAGCTGCGCGCCATCGGCGGCGGCGCGAAGTCGCGCGCGTGGCTACAGCTCAAGGCCGACATCACCGGCATCCCCGTCGTCGCGCCGCGCATCACCGAGGCGGCGTGCTGGGGCGCGGCGCTGCTCGCCGGGGCCGGCGCGGGCTGCTTCGCGGACGTGGCCGAAGCCGCCGCCGCGCGCGTCCACCTGGAGCAGCGCCTCGAACCCGACCCCGCGCGCGCCGCGCAGTACGACGCGCGCTACGCCCTCTATCGAGAAGTGTACCCCGCGCTCGCCGACCTGAATCATCGGTTATAACATCTTATCAGCAGATTTAGCAGATTAAGCAGATTTTTAACTTTCTTAATCTGCTAAATCTGCTTAATCTGCTGACCAAACAAGGAGTAGATATGAACGTTCTTATCATTGGCGGAACAGGGTTAATCAGCACCGGCATCACGCGCTTGCTGGTGGAGCGTGGGGATTCGGTGACGCTGTACAATCGCGGCAAACGCGCGGCGGAGATTCCCCACACGCGGCAAATTCTGGGCGACCGCAAGGATTACGCGGCGTTCGAGGCGCAGATGGCCGAGGCCGGGACGTTCGATGCGGTGATTGATATGGTCGCGTTTGTCCCGGACGAGGTCGAGAGCGCCATCCGCGCGTTCAAAGGGCGGACAAGACAGTACGTCTTTTGCAGCACGGTGGACGTCTACACCAAGCCGGCCGCGCGCTACCCGGTGACGGAAGACGCGGAACGCCAGCCGCGCCCATCGTTCCCGTATGCGTTCAACAAGGCGAAGTGCGAGCGCATCCTGGAAGAGGCCCACGCGCGCGGCGATTTGGCCGTCACCATCATCCGCCCGGCGTGGACTTACGGGGAAGGCGGCGCGCTGCTACATCCGCTCGGCTGGAGCAGCTACTTCCTCGACCGGCTGCGCAAGGGCAAGCCGGTCATCGTCCCCGGCGACGGCACGTCATTCTGGGCCGCCTGCCACCGCGATGATGTGGCGCGGGCGTTTGTGGGCGCGCTAGGGAATGAACGGGCGTTCGGCAAGAGCTACCACACGACAGGGGAAGAGTGGCTGACGTGGGACGCCTATCACCACATCGTCGCCGGGGTGTTGGGCGCGCCCGCGCCGACGCTGGTCCACATCCCCACCGACCTGCTCGGCACAGTCGCGCCGAAAACGGCGGAGTGGTGCGTGGAGAACTTCCACTTCAACAACGTTTTCGACAACGCTGCCGCCCGCGCGGATTTGGGCTTCGCGTATACCATCCCCTTCGCCGAAGGCGCGCGGCGCGTCATTGCCTGGCAGGAAGCGCACGGCGGCTTCGAGAACAGCGACGATTTCCCGTTTTATGACGCCATCCTGGAAGCGTGGGGACGTTTGGGGAGCCAAATGGCTGAAGAACTCAAGGCGCTGGACCTCTAAAATGCAATACTTCAAACCGGAACGCGCCGACCAGTTTGTGGGCGATTGTATGCCGTTCTTTCACGACGGCGTCTTTCACCTGTATTATCTGCTAGATGAAGGCCATCACAGCGCCCTGGGCGGATTGGGCGGACATCAATGGGCGCACACCAGCTCGCCAGATTTGATCCACTGGACACACCACCCGCTGGCGATTGGGATTACGGAAGATTGGGAAGGCTCCATCTGCACCGGATCCACGTTTTTCCACGCTGGCGTGTATTACGGCTTCTACGCCACCCGCCGCCGCGACCAGACGCAGCATCTCAGCCTGGCGACCAGCGCAGACGGCATCCACTTCACCAAAACACAGCCCAACCCGCTGGCGTCGCCGCCGCCCGGCTATAATCCTTATCACTACCGCGACCCCTTCGTTTTCCAGGATGAACAGACCGGGCAGTTTCACATGCTGGTCACAGCCTGGCTTGACGATTACCCCCTCGCCAATCTCGGCGGGTGCCTGGCGCACCTGGTCTCCGCGGATTTGCGCCATTGGGAGCACCGCGAACCGTTTCTCATCCCCGGTTATCCCGGCGCGCCGGAGTGCGCGGACTATTTCCGCTGGAACGACTGGTATTATGTGTTGTTCAGCCATGGCCTGGTCACGCGCTACCGCATGGCGCGCCAACCGTTTGGTCCGTGGCTACGGCCGGCGGTGGATGTGCTCGACGCGCCGCTGGCGCGCGTGCTGAAGACCGCGCCGTTCACCGGCAACCGGCGCATCGGCGCGGCATGGCTCGGTACACGCGAAGGCGACCGCGACGCGGGGCATTTTCAATGGGGCGGGCACACGCTTTTCCGCGAGGTGATTCAAAACGCTGACGGAACATTGGGGACGCGCTTTGTGCCGGAGATGCAGCTTGCCGAGGCGATGCCGTGCGCGCTCACCTTGACGGCGTTGACCGCTGGCGTTGCGGGGAAACCGGAACAGTTTCACCTGGCGGGAAACGAGGGGCTGGCAGTCGCGGCGTTGGCTACAGCGCCGCGCGCTGGGCGACTGATGGCCCGCATCATACCCGGCGCTGGCATGGGGACGTTCGGCCTGCGTTTCAGAGGCGCGGGCCGCTTCGAGGCAGGTTATGAGCTGCGCTTCGCGCCGCACACGCGCACCGTTGCGCTCTTCGATACAACGATTGAGGCGGTCGCAGGGTTGGACCAACCTTTCGAGCTTGAAGTCGTATGGCAGGACGACATCATTGACGTGTGTATTGACGGGCGGCGCTGTATTGTCAATCGCTGCCCGGAACCACGCGGCGAGCAGCTTTTCGTCTTCTGTCACAACGGCGGGATCACCGTTGAGGGACTGACGGTCACACAGGCGCGGAAGCAACCGCCGGCGTGCGCTTAACCTGGTTTCACGCCCAGGCTCGCCAGCGCCCCCAATCCCACGGTCAACAGCTTTTCGCGTTCGGCGAGCGCCTGCGCCACCGTCGAGCTATGCATCGGACGCACAGACGCATCCACATCGTCCGTGCGTCCGGTCTCCAAGCAACCGCTCATATCGCACTGAAAGGCGACGCGCGTGTATCCCTGGCGCTGCGCAAATATCCCGATGTCTTCCGCTGTGACGACGCTTTCAAGCAGCGGCGCGGCTGCGGCGTATGTGCTGATCTCCACCGATGTCACATCGTCAATCAGCGGTTGTACGCGGTCCTTCAACTGCCCCACGAACGCCGCAACCGCTTGCCGCAGGTCTTTGTCGGGCATCGTGGATTAGCGACTCTTCTTCAACGCATCAAGCGCCGAAGCCGCCGCATCCCCAATGGTACGGAGCATCGCCGCACGGCTCTGCAGCGCCTGGTTCACGGCCGCCTGGTGCATGTCCCACACCGCGCCGTCAATCTGCCCGCTGTTGTTGACGGGCAAGCAGACGATGGTATCGCTGTCGAAGGCGATGCGTGTGTAGGCGCGCAACTGAACACCCGCGCCCGACAGCGTCTTATCGTTCTTTTTATTGGGATCGTCGAGCACCGTTGCAAACTGCCCGTCCGTGATGGTATAGGTGCGCACCTCAAGTTCTGAAATATCGGTGACGAAATTCTCCACCTTTGCTGCTAAATCGCTGGCGAACTTTTGCACCGAAGCCTTCAAATCTTTCGGCTTGTCTGTAGAAACGTTATCTCCTGGCATAGTTTTACCTCCGTAAGCATTAGAAATGAGAAATAAGAGGACAGGTTGTGGATCCTGCCTCCCGTCTACCGTCTACTGTCTACCGTCTACCTCTGCGTAGCCTCCCAGTCGCGCAGCGCGTCCATCACATCGAAAATGAAGCGGATGGCGGCAGGGAGCAGCAAGGCTTGCGCTCCTGGCGGCAGCACAACGGCCTTGAAAATCAGTCCTCCCGCGCCAGTGGCGATGACGGAAGCGGCGCGTAGCAACGCGATCCGCGAAGCCAACACCAGGTTCACGTTCTGGCGATGGACCTCCCGCGAGAGCGCCGACAAGCCGGGAAGCCAAAACGTCTCGAAATCCCCATCCCAGGCAATGCGCGTCAGCCCGATGCACTCTCCAGCGATGATCGTTTCGGCGTTGGATGAGGACGATGTCAACTGCTTGACCTGCTCCACAAAAGCCAACCAGCGGCGATAGGCTTCCTGGAATCCCTTGCGCTCCTTTTCTTCGGCGAAGGCGTCCGGCGCGCCAAAGGCGACAGCGCCTTCAAGTGCGGCGACTTGCCGTGGCGGCGCGCCCAGCGCGGCGAAACCGCTCAACGTGTCGCGCAGCGCCTGTTTCTGTGGATGGAAGTTTTCCGCGGCAGGGACGGAAAACGCATACGAAGCCGTCCCGGCGACCCGATCAACCGGAGCGGGCATAACCGTCTCAAGGGTCGCGCGCAACTCGGCGTCGGCTTGCAGCAGGTATGCCTCGCCGCGCTCCAGGGACTTTGTGCGCGCCAGGATGGCATCCAGCCCGGAATCCACGTCCGGCAATGCCGCGCGCCAGGTCAAGCCGGCCGCACTAACCGCCTTTTCATCTGGCGCAGGCGCTTCCCACACCCCGAAAGGGTCTGGAGCTTCGGCGGCGGCAAAGCCGGAAAAGGTGAACCGATAGTCAGCCATTGCGCTCCTAAAAACACACTTCTAAAGCGTAAAACGCAAAACGTAAAGCGCTTTTTACGTTTTACGCTTTACGTTTCACACACAATCACTTGAGCTTGATCGTATCCAGCAGGTCGCTTGCCATTTTCGCCATCGCGCTGATAAACTGCGTGCGGTTGATCTGGGCCTCGCGCACCATCTCACGATGGATCTGCCACAGGTCTTCATCCACGCCCTCAGTCGTGGTCGGGACATAGGTCCGCATGTCGCCGTCAAAGTCAACCAGGGTCAACGCGCGTAAGTTGGCGTCGCCGGCATTGTTCAACGTGACGCCCTTCACATTGTCGGTGGCGTAGGTGCGCACTTCCAATGTCAGAATGTCCTGGGTGATGTTGCCAATCGCCTCGGCGATTTTGCTGGCGAATTTCCTCAACGAATCGGTGATCTCGTTGATTTGAATGGCAAAATCCTGGTTGACCAACGCCTTGTGCGCCTCGTCCACTTTGATGTCGCCGCCCGGCGTGGCAACGGCGGGAGCGGTGTAAGCGGCGGTTGGCTCCGGGCCGATGTCCGCCTGCAACGCAGAGAGCTTCTCCACGATGACCGGCGGCAACGCGACAGGCGCCGCCGTGCGTTCGACGGCAGTGCCTTCATCCGTGGCGAAGGGAATAGACACGGCGGGATCGCCGAGCACAACATAACTGCGCGCGTCGTTGTTCGCCGTCCACAAAGCCACAAGTTCCTCATCGCTGACATAGTTCGGGTCGCTTCGTAATTTCTCCAGGTTATCGTTCAGCACCACCGTCATATCGGCATACTTGAGGTTAAAACCCGGGTCAGTCGCAAAACCCACCGGGTCGCCGTTGAGCAAGTGACGCAGCGCGGCCACAAATGCTTCGTTGGCGACGTTGTCGCCCGCCGAGATAAACGAATGGCCCCACGCGCGATCCACGTGACCGAGCACGGCCAACGCGCCCTGACGCAACATCTGCTTGGGCAACGCGCTGGTGAAACCGTAAGGCGCAATCTGGTTGCGCGTCTTCGCTTTCGGATGGTTGAAATAATCGTACTTGGGTGTGCCAACGCCAAAACAGGCAAAGAAAAAGGCGATCAGGCCCAGGAGGTTCGCGTTCCCCAGGTCTTCCGCTGCAAAATAATCGTCGCGGGACACAGGCATGTCCTTCGCCCAATTCTGGCACAACAGCGCGCCCTGCTCCCGGAACTGCCGTTGGGGGTCATCGGGCGGGAAGACCATGCCGTGGCTGGCCGTGAACAGCAACGCCGGCGTCTGCTTGCCGCCGCTCAACAGACGTTCCAGTTCAGCGCGCGCGCCCGACGCGGCAAGCGTAAGATTCCAGTCAAATTGCAATGGGCTTTCGTCATCAGGTTGCTGCAAATTGCTCAACAACGGGCGCACCAAATAGCGATCGCTGATCAAGGTCGCATCATCGCCCAGGTTTCTCACGCTGAAAAAGGTTCCTTGACGCGGCAATTTCACCATCCCGGTCTCCGCCGCCACGACATTCTGCGCATAGCGCGCATAAGCGTCCAGATCGTTGCCGAAATCCAGCCGCCCCACACCACGCATCACGTCGAGCTGGTACTGAAATTCGTAGGTGATCTCCTCCGGACTCCCGACCAACAGCACGTAGTAGGGCATTTGCGCGAGTTTCGGCATCCCAGGTTTGATTTCAGGGGTCTGACGTTTGAAAAAGTCGCGCGTACTTTCAGGGCGTCCAGTTTCGCCCCGAACACGATAGCCGGATTCTCCTTCAAAAACGCGATAGAGATCTCCGGCTTTCTCCAGGCGACGTTGCAACAACGGACTCAACGCCTCTTTGATGGCTTCGCGGCGTTTGTCGGCCATCTCGGCGGGGAAGACCACGGCCCAACCGGTCTTTGACAGGTCCTTGTTGTCTTTCACGCTAGCAGGAAGTGGATAGGCGCGGGCCGGGCCTTGTTTAGCCTTCAAGTCGGTCTGATCCGCCGGAACAGATTCGCCTTTGATGGTTGAGGCCCATAGTTCACTGGACATCGGCGGCAGGCTGTAATGGCCGGTCGTTCCATCAACGCCGTTGACATAGATTTCTTTCAGCAATTCGGATGGAAGTTTTTCATCAGGCTCGGTCATGCTGCTCCTTTCAAAAATCTGTCGTTAGTCCAAGTCTTTGCGCGGTGTGGCTTCTGCGGGAGTCTTGGCGACTTTCAACCGCACTGCCGGGTCGCCGATGACGATGTAGCCGCGCGCATCGTGGTTGGCGGTCCACAATTCGGCCAATTGGTATTCATCAACATTTCCAATTTGATCGTTAGCGTCATACGCGGCTGTCAACTCCGTGGAGAGCGCCGCATAGCGCGCGCCGAAGTAATCCATCACCTCGCCGAGCGGATAACCGTGCAGAAGACGATCCAGCATGGCCTCGAAGACGGCCAAATGCTCGTCCCGCCGCGCTTCGCCAAGACCCACACGCTGCTCCGGCCCCAGGTACGAGAGGCTCCACACGCGCTCGACGTGCCCGACGACCGCCAGCGCGCCGCCTTTGGACAGACTTAACATCGCCTTGGGCAACGCCGCGATAAAGGGTTTCTCGGCAATGACCTCCCCCTTATCCATATAATCCTGGCGGTAATAATCGTCGATTTTCGGCGTGCCTGCGCCGTAGCAGGCGAACAGGAAGGCGATGGTGCCTAACAGGTTCGCGTCGTCCTGCGCCGCCAACACATGGCCGGAGAGGTAGTACTCCGGCAGGACTTGCTTTTCGGCAGGGCCGCGCCAATCGGCGCAGACGAGTGCGCCTTGGTTGGCTCGCTGCGCGACCGGGTCGTCAGAATCGAATTGCATCCCGTGGCTGGCGGTAAAGAGTACCGCTGGCGCCTTCTCGCGCGTCAGCATCTCCAACAGCTTCGCGCGTTTGGCCTGCTCCGGCGGGACGACGGTAATTTGCCAGTCCGGTGGTCGGGCGTCTTCAGCAGCCTGCAAACGGGCTTGTTCCGTTCGCTTTTTGAGGTGCTCGGAGACCGGGGTGATCAAGCGCCGGGCGCTGAGCTGGGTGGCCTCATCCCCAGGATGCGACACGGCGAAGAAAGTCACTTCCGGCGCGAGGCGAAAGTCGTCCTGCTCTGCCGCCACAACGCTGCGGGCGTAGGTGTGATAGCCGGCAATATCGTCGAAATCAATGCGCCCGACGGCGTATTGCACTTCCAGGCTATACTGAAATTCAAAGGGAATTTCCTCCGGGCTGCCGACGAGCAGCAGGTAATAGGGCATACCGGTCTCCGGCGGGTTCGCCGGCTGCGATGGATCGGTGTGATAGCGCCGCAGGAACGCGCGCGCGTCCTCTCCGGGACGGTAGCCCGCGTTGCCGGTGTAGATTTTGTACAACGCGCCGGCCTGCTGCTCCCGCAAAGCGAGCAGCGGCGCTAATGCTTTCCGAATTGCCTCCACGCGCTCTGCAGCCATCGTCTGCGGAAAGATAATGCCCCAGCCAGCCTCGCCCAGTTTCAACGGATTGACCCACGGCACAGCGCCAAGAACTCCCACCTCGCTCAAAAGAACATTCAACCACGTCCTCAATGCAGCGAGCAGCGGTCCCCAGGCGATAGAGATGGTTTCATCCTGTAGGGGGGGCGTTAAATCGCGCTCAAGAATGTCCATCAACGTCGGCCACGCGGCGTACTTCCCCAACCGATGCACCGGGTCAAGATCGTGGATGAGCTGCGTGAGCCAGGGACTGCCGGTATCCGGCAACGCCTGCAACTCGGCCACCAGCCGTCTGAGCGGTGTGGTGATGACACCGCGGTTCTCCGTCAACGCTTTGAGCGATTCGAGGGGCAGTTCCCGGAGTTGCCGACACAGGTTGGTGAGCCAGATGACGCGGGCGGATGGCTTTGCTTCTAAGTCCACGGCTTGGGCAGGCGACAGCAAATCCTTAATGACGATCCCGCCCAAGTGCTGCACCCGGCGCTTCAGGCTTTCTTTCAAATCGGCGCCATCATCCGGTTTCTGGGGCAAGAGCAAGTCCTTTAACTCCTGAGCGGAGGTTGCGGGTTTCAAAAACACTTTGATGATTAGCTCCACCTTTTTCTGTGGATCTTCTTGCAATTTACGCGCCAACTCTTGCACATTGCCCTCACCGGCGGCGGCGTCTCCCAAAATCGTCACCAGCAAATGCCGCGCCAGGGCCGCCAGCCACATCTCACGAGAGATCGCCTCGCCATCGAGGAGCTTCAAGTTGTAGTGGACCAGGAAGTTCACAATATCCGTTATTTTGTCAGTGTTTTTCAAAGCACGCTCAAGCTGCTCCGCCAGTTTGTCCGCGCGGCTCCGCGCCGTTAAAACGCGATCTGCCAGTTCTTTGGCGGTCTGCGGAGGGAGAGCATAGCTGCCATCAGGTTTGATGCCGTTAAAGACCAGATTGGATTCACTCATTGTTGTTCCTCCATACTCATAATCTGCTCTTCAGGGACGCCGGCGATGTAGTCTTCTGCCAAAGCCCACACATCCGCAAAGGGAACCAGATAGCGGCGGATGGTGCGGTCCCACGAGCCGCTTGCCACGTACTTCCCATCCGGGCTGAAGGCGATGCTCCACACCAGGTCGGTGTGTCCCCTCAGCTCAGCCACCAGTTCAGGTGGTTGTGCGGGGAAATTGGCGAGCCGCCAGAGCCGCACGCGCCCATCCCGCGCGCCCGTCGCCAGGTAGTCGTAGCCCTCGGCGTCCGCCGGACTGAACGCCACGCTGTACACGTAAACGTCGTTGGGATGGTGCAACGGCATCTCCACGGCTGTCGTCAACGTCTCGACGCTCCAGAGGCGCACCGTCCCATCCCACGCGGCAGAAGCCAGGTAGTTGCTATCCAGGCTGAACGCCAGGCCCATCACATAGCCCATGTGCTCGGTAAAGGTGACGACGGGCGCGACCTGCACCGGCCCAGCGTCGTCTGTCGTCACGCTCCACAGCGTCACGTCGCCGCTAGAGTAGCCCGTGGCGGCCCACTGTCCATCCGGGCTATAGGCCGCGCTATAAACCGGCCCGGGCCGAGGTCGCCCCGGAATCGTCAGTTCCGCCACGGCGCTCCAGGTGGCCGTATCCCAGAGGATAGCGGTTTGGTCATCGCTGCCGGTGAGGAGATAGCGACCGTCCCCGCTAAACCCGGCCGCGTTGACGTCGCGGGTATGACCGCGCAACACGAAGGCCGGCGCGCCGGCGGTTTGATCCCACACGTAGGCATTGCCATCTGCGGCGCACGTCACCAGGTATTGCCCATCCGGGCTGTAGGCGAGATTCCATATTCTGCCACCCACCGCCGCCAGTTCGCGCGTCGTCTCGCCGGTCCACACGTTCCAAATGCGCACACGGCCCTCGTCATCGCTGGAAGCTAGATGTTGCCCATCGGGGCTGTAGGCGACGCCCCGCACGCGCGCCCGGTGTCCGCTGAGCGTGGTCAAGCCCTGGCGGGCGACGAAACCCTGGTTCCACGCGCGCAGCGCATGATCCGCCGTCCCAGCAACCAGGAAGCGATTGTCTGGGCTGAAGGCTACCGCGAGCACCACATTCTGCGGGCCAGAGAGGAGCGTGAGCAGCGCGTTGGGGTTGCGCGCCATCACGTCCCACACACGCACCGTCAAGTCGCGCGAGCCAGAGATGAGATAGCGCCCGTCGGCGCTGAACGCGAGGCTGGTCACTTCGGCGCTGTGCCCCACGAGGGTGAGCAGCGCCTTCCCGGTGCGTGGATCCCAGATGCGGATGGTCTTGTCCGCCGAGGCCGAGGCCAACACATTTTCGGCGGGGCTATAGGCGACGGCGTTCACGGCGTCAGTGTGTCCGGTCAAGGTGAGCGCCAGCGTCGCCGACAGAGAACCGGGCGCAGCAGGGCTAAGCGCCCAAATCCGCACGGCGCCGTCTTTGGAGGCCACGGCCAGGAAGTACGGCTCGTAGATGACGCGCGCCACGTTCCGCAGCGGGCGCGGGTCGAAAGCGACACTGGTGACGCGCGCGGTTGGTCCGGTGAGCGTGAGTACGGCGGTTGCCAGCAGCGCGTCGCCGCGCGTCCCCAGTTCCCACACGCGCACGATGCCCGGCGCCGAGCCGTCGGTATAATCGCGCCACTTCGCGTCGTAGTCGCCGCCGGTCGCTAGGTAGTAACCATCCGCGCTGAAGGCGACGGCGTACACGTCGTCGTGGATGTCGGCGGAGGTGGGGACTTCAAGCCAGTTCAGCCAACGCCGCCCGGTCACGTCGAACAGCCCCACCGTGCCGTCTTCCGCCGCGACATTATCCCCGCCGGCCGCCAGGATGCGTCCATCGGGACTCAGCGCCAACGACCAGGTAGCGCCGCGCGTTTCATAGGTCGCGGTCTGGCGCAACCAATCGCCTTGCGCTAACCACGTGCGCAGTTGTCCCGACGCAATACCGGCATAAAGATATTGCCCGTCGGCGCTGTAGACGATGCTGTAGGGGTTTTCCGGCAAACCAGCGATGACCTGCGCGGGGTAGAAATCTACGACGGTTTGCCGTAGCGCATTTTGCGCTTGCCGGGTATCCACCTGACCGAGCAGGGGCCGCCACAACGGGGTGTTGGCATCGCGGTAGTCGGGATTGCCTATCAACACGCCCTCCCGCGCAAAGAGGATGCTGTTGATTTGATCACCGGCCTGATAGTAATATAACGCCGCCGCCGCCGCTTCTTGCGAGTCGGCGAGCAGGCGGTTGCGTTCGGCATCTATCCCCAAGAACGTGATCAACGCAAAGGTGATCACACTGAGCGCGATGATGGTGATTTGTATGGCGCGTCGCCGCCGCTGCATCTGCTGCGCCTGGCGGCTGGCGGTCAGGAATTCGCGCTCGTAAGGTTCGGCGTCGAGCGGATGCGCTTCCGCCCACCGTAAAGCTTCGTCCAGCGCCGCTCCCCGGTAGAGCAGGCTCGCTTCCTTCGTCGCCTGCCAGCTTTTGGCCGTGATCCGCAGCGGCGTCGAGCGTTTGGCTTCCCATTTCTGATTGGAGCTGAGGATCGGCGCAATCAGCCGGTCGTGGGATAGCTCGTACCAACGCGCGCCCGCCCGCACTTCCGAGCGGATGATGTAGTGGCTGCTCAGCACATCCACGGCGGCATTCGGCAACGTGCCGGTGGTCTCTGGACCGCGCAGCACCAGGCCGCGCGTCTGCATCGGCGTGATCAGCTCGTTGCCGAACCAACGCCGCACCTGTTTCTGGCTGACCCCGGTTTGTTTCTGCGCCGCGTCCAACGCACTGCGGTAGAAGTCAATCAACGCCTGGTCAATGCGCCCGTGCTCCTCGACTTCGGCCCATTGGATGGCATGGTCTTCCTGCTCCGGCAAATTCTCCCAGAGACGGCTGCACACGACCTGTAACTGCACGGGTTCCACAAAGGGGCCGATCGTTGTGGCCTCCTCCTCTGCGCCACTCGACGTATGCTGTTGCACGCGGATGCGGCGGAGATCGTCAACCATGCGCTCGGCCACGCCCTCATCAAAGCGAATGTCTTGATCCTGCGCGGGGCGGATGATCGCTTCCAGCGCCCCCTCCGGGCCGAGCAACTCCATGCGGAAGCGCGCGCGCAAGCGTTTGGGGAGCAACGCCACGTAGGTATCGAGTTCTGCCAGGTAATCCTCGCGCATCGCAAAGAGGACGCCCATGCCGGGCAGCGCCTCCAGCGCATCGCGCATCTGGATGAAAAAACCCTCGGCATCTTGCCAGCGGTCGCGGTGGGTGATGAACAGTTCTTCGAACTGATCCACGATGAGCAAGAACGGCGCGTCTCCTTCGCTGTCGCTATCAGGCCGCTTGTAGAGCGCCTGCAGGATCGTGGCGAGCGTCGCGGTGCGAAGTTGCGCCGGCGAGGCGTTCGCTCCGGCTAACGCCATCAAGACACTGAAGACGAAAACGTTCCCCACCGTATCTGGCGCAATACCGGGCGGCACATCGCTGCTCACCCGCGCGACGGGCAACACGCGGACGCCTTCTTTTTCCAACGCCGGGATGACCTGCGCGTTCAGCAACGAGGTTTTTCCCGCGCCGGACTTGGCGTAGAAGAGCACCACACGCTCCGCGAGCAACAGCGCGAGCAAGTCACGCGCTTCGCGATTGCGCCCGTAAAACTTGTATGCGTCGCCGCGTTCGTAAGGGCGCGGGCCGACATAGGGGTTGTTTTTCATCGGTTAGCCGCCTCCCAGTATTCGCGCAATTCCGCGATAAATTGCTGCGGCGATCCAGCGTACACGTTGAGTTCGTTGCCCTGGAAGTAATCCCGCAGAAAATCGTGGACGGTGGACAGGTTCTCTGCGCTCACGTCATCCGGCTCAAGCTGGACGCCGACGTGTTTGAATTTGCGGCGCTGCTGCATCGGCGCGATCAGCCCGCGCATCAGCACGCGGAAGCCCCAGTCGTTCAGGCGGTAGCCCAGGAACATCAGCGAGCTGTTCGCCAACGCCGCCCAAATACAGGGATGGATGCGCTGCATATTCGCGGCGATGTTGACCATAAACGCAAAGTGCGCGTCTTCGGTCAGCACAATCGAGGCGATTTCCTCCTCATTGCCGAACAGATGGTAGACCAACGGGCGCTCCGGCGTTGGCGTGTAATTGGGGTCCTTGTCAAAAATGGATGGCAGTCCTTCCAGGTCGTCATTCCAACGGCAAATCTCGCGCACGGGCTGTTTACCCTGCGCCGCGAGGGCCGCCGTCATGAAGTTATCCGCGTTGGTCGTCACATACAAGGGTAGATTCAGATTCGCCAGGACTTTGTGGATGTCGTTGGGACTGTCTGCCGCCAACGCCTGCCAGCCCACCGCCTGCACTAATTCAGTTAAGTCCCGATAGTGGAGACCTTCGCGCAGCGACGCGGGCACTTTGCTCTCAAATGCCTGCTGGATGGCTTCGAGCAATTCGTAACGGGGGAAATCCTCGCCCTGGCTGATCGCCATATATTGCGCCAGGCTGCACGGGTTGGAGTTATCCGAAAAAGGATAGCCGTACCTGGCGGCCCAGGTACGCGCCATCACCGTGGGATCGGGCAGCCATTGGATGCGCGCGCGCGGCCCGATAATGGGCGTACACTTGCCCGTCTGGATATATTTGACCAGTCCGCTCCAGAAGATGCGCGGATTGCGATCGCCGAGCATCTCGCCGCGCGCATCGGCCTCGCCGCTCCACAGTTGGCAGGACTCCAGGCGGGTGAGCAGGACAGGAACGACAGCGTCGGGACGTCCGGCGGTCAACAGCGTGCTGCGCGCTGCATTGATGGCGCGATCCACTTGCCCGTGCTTGAGCAATTGCTGGTAGAACTCGGTGTTGAGCTTACGCGCCGATTCGAGGGTCACGAAGTCTTGCATCGCCACGACGGCGGGCACGCCTACGCCGATGAGCTTCGGCCCCAGGCCGAGGAAGGCGTCAGCGGTAGCGCGCACCGCGCTCTGGCACGCCGCCAGGAAAACAAGCTGCGGGCGCACATCCTGCCGGGCGAGCATCGTGACCAGCGCATCGTCACCCACAATCTGCGTGTTGCCCGCGTCGTCTTGCAGGTAGAGCGCCGCCTGCCGGCGGCGGGCGTTATAAGCGCCATGGCCGACGTAATGTAGCACGTGATAGCCGTCACGCAGCGCCGCTTCCAGACGCTCCAGGGTAATCGGCGGGTCAAGAAAGGTGACATTGAGCGTGTAACTGGCCGGCGCGCCTTCAGCGACTTTTTCCAGGGCCGCGCGTTCCTGCGCTACATCGAGAGGCGTCAAACCATGTACGGAGGCGATGTCCGCCGGATTGGAAATCGCCGCCAACACGCGAATCACGTTCCCCGCAATCGCGCCGCGCCACGGCAGTTTGACCGGCAGGAAGCGCGTAAACGGCGTCGCGGCGTTGGCGGAGAGCATCACACCTTCGTCTTGCAAGAGTTCCCACGGCAGCGCGTGCAGTTCGGGCGCGTCCACGTCAATCCACAGGCGGATGCGGCGCTGCGGCGCTTGCCCGCGCGCTTCGAGCCACGCATCGCGCAGCTTCGGGTCGGTCAGCAGCTTATCACGGAGCGCCTGCCCATCGGCCTGCAGATCACCGGTGGAGACCCAATCCGCAATATCCGCCGCGAGATAGCCGCGCGGGAAGACCTGGTGGCGTCCCAGGGTCATCTCAACCGGATAACCCTCAGCTTGTTGAGGGAAAATGCGCAATTCGAGATCGGTATCGGACATTCGTGCGACAACTCTTTTCTGATTTGGGGAAACTATAAAAAGTATAGCATATCCTTGGTGTAAACGCAACAGTAAATTATAAAAACAAGACCCGGCAAAATCGAAAAATTCGCCAGGTCTTGCGCAACGCAACCATAAGCACACACTTCAATATATCATGACCTCCACCTAAAGTATACGCTACGCCACATCACAGTCAAGAAAATGCGGCTAACACCACCACCGAACGCGGCGCCACGATATACTGTCCTCCCTCAATGGGCGGCGCGACGTCCGGCGCGCAGAAGTCATCCGGCGGGGGCAGGTTGGTGTCAATGATGCGCCGCCAGTGCGTACCGTTGCGCGGCGCGGGCAAGGTGAAGGTGAGCGGTTCCCAATAGGCGTTAAGCATCACGTGCAGGTGCTCGTGGTTGTCAGGATGATACAGCTCAAAGGCCAGGCTGTGCGAATGAGACGCCCAATCCGGGGCGTACAATTGCACTCCGTGCCACGTGATCGAAGACGCTTTGCTTCCAGCATTCTCGCTCAGGAAACACTCCTCGCGCAGCAGCGCCAACGACTGCGTAAAAGCAATAACGTTTTGCACAAAGCGCAGCACCTCGGCGTGCTGTTCCAGGTTGCGCCAGTCGAACCAACTGACTTCATTGTCCTGGGAATAAGCATTGTTGTTGCCGCGCTGCGTGCGCCGCACCTCATCGCCCATCAACAGCATCGGCGTGCCCTGCGAAAAGAACAAAATCGTGATGAAGTTTTTGATCTGCCGCAAGCGCAATGCCTGAATCGCCGGGTCGAGCGTTGGCCCTTCGACGCCGCAGTTCCAACTGAAGTTGACGTCAGCGCCGTCGAGGTTGAATTCGAGGTTGGCGCCGTTGTGCTTTTTGTTGTAGGAGACCAGGTCATTGAGTGTGAACCCGTCGTGGCAGGTGACGAAGTTGATGCTGCGGTTCGGTTCGCGGCCTTCCTGGGGAAAGAGATCAGGGCTGCCGGCGATGCGCGCGGCCAGCTTTTCCACCGTCCCCTCGTCGCCTTTGACGAAGCGGCGCACATCGTCGCGGAACTGCCCGTTCCATTCCGCCCAACGATGGCCGATGAACGAACCAAGCTGGTACAGCCCCGCCGCGTCCCACGCCTCGGCGATAATCTTCGTCCCGGCGAGCACCGGATCGGACTCGATCTCCCACAGAATCGGCGGATCTTCGAGTAGCCGCCCGCGCTTGTCGCGCGACATCACCGAGGCCAGATCGAAACGGAAGCCGTCCACATGCATCTCGGAAACCCAATAACGCAGACAATCGAGAATCATCCGGCGCACAATCGAATTGTTGGCGTTGATCGCGTTGCCCGTGCCGCTGTAATCGGCGTAGCGCGCCGGGTTCTCCTGCAGCAGATAATAGGCGCGGTTCTCCAGCCCACGGAACGACAGCGTCGGCCCGGTGTGGTCGTTCTCGGCGGTGTGGTTGAAGACAACGTCCAGGATGACCTCGATGTTCGCCCGGTGCAGCGCCTTCACCATATCGCGGAACGCATCCACCGGCCCCACCGGATCGGGACAGTGACAATATCCCCGGTGCGGCGCAAAGAACGCGACCGGACTGTAACCCCAATAGTTGGAAAGCCCCTTAGGCGCGTCCTGCGGATCGAATTGCTGCACCGGCAGCAGTTCCACGGCGGTGATGCCGAGCGACTGAAGGTAGGGGATTTTCTCGATCAC
>DAOLUH010000037.1:1924-60817 GCA_035420085.1 Anaerolineae bacterium | reverse complement strand
GTGACGTCGTCGCGCGCTCCTTCGAGCTGAAGACCTTCGCGCCGCGCGATACGGCAGCATGGGATGCGGCGTATCAGCGGTATCTAAAAATACGTGCGTAACGTAACAGTTCTTTGTCAGCAGATTGAGCAGATTGAGCGGATTTTCTGATTGCTAATCTGCTAAATCTGCTTAATCTGCTGACTTATTTTGGGGAGGCTATCGGATGAAAGTTCTCTTTATCGGCGGCACGGGCATCATCAGCACGGAAGTGAGCAAGCTGGCGGTGGAGCGGGGGATTGATCTCTACCTGCTCAATCGCGGCAAGCATAAGGTGGAGATTGCGGGCGCGAATGGGATTACCGGCGACATCCACCAACCGGCGCAAGTCCAGGCCGCCTTGCGCGGGATGACGTTTGACGTTGTTGTGGATTGGGTCGCCTACACGCCCGATCACATAGAGCGCGACATCGAGCTGTTCCGGGGCATCGCGCGGCAGTACATCTTCATCAGCTCGGCGTCGGCCTACCAGAAGCCGCCCGCGCATCCGATCATCACCGAATCCACGCCGCTGCACAATCCCTACTGGACCTATTCGCAGAACAAGATCGCCTGCGAAGAACGCCTGCAACGCGCCTACCGCGAGGAAAACTTCCCCATGGTCATCGTGCGCCCGTCGCTGACCTACTCCTCGGTGTTCCCGGTGGCGATTGGCGGGTGGGGGTGCTACACGCTGGCGGACCGGTTGCTCAAGGGCCGCCCGATCATCATCCACGGGGACGGCAGTTCGCTGTGGACGGTGACGCACGCGGCGGACTTCGCCAAGGGCTTTGTGGGCCTGCTCGGTAATTCGCAGACGCTAGGCCACGCCTTCCACATCACGTCGGACGAGGTGCTGACGTGGAATCAGATTTACGCGACGATTGCCGATGCGCTCGGCGTGGAAGCGAACGTCGTGCATATCGCCTCGGACTTCATCGCCAAGATCAACCCGCCGCTCGGCGCGGGCTTGCTCGGCGACAAGACGTGGAGTGTCATCTTCGACAACAGCAAAATAAAGACGTTCGTGCCTACCTATCAGGCGACGATCCCCTTCCGCGAGGGCATCCGCCGCACGCTGGCCTGGTTCGATGCGGAGCCGAGTCGCAAATGGGTTGATGAAACGGTGAACCGCGAGATGGACGAGATTATCGCGGCGTATTGTGGGTAAGACGGGAACCGCGAGGTTTCCTGTTACCTTTTTCGCCGTACTACGACGATTTAAGTAGGTTTCTAAGTCTGTCGAGTAAAGGAGTTTCTTGTCTATGCGTAACATGATGCGGTACCTATTGAGTTTTTTGTTGGTTTTGGTCTCGCTGAGCGCCTGTGCTACCCCGACGCCGGAGGCGGGATTGCCCAACCCGGCCTCTGAAAACTGCGTCAAACAAGGCGGAACCCTCACGATCCAGAAGCGCGGCGATGGCGGCGAATATGGGGTCTGTTTCTTCGAGGATAACCGGCAATGTGAGGAATGGGCTTTGCAGCGCGGCGACTGCCCCGTTGGCGGTGTCAAGATCACGGGCTACACCACGCAGGCTGCGCAGTACTGCGCGATCACCGGGGGCACGTATCAAATCACCGGCAACAGTGGAACGGAGCAAGAACAAGGGACCTGCACATTTAAGAACGGCCGAATGTGCAATGCCGGGGAGTACTTCGCGGGGACATGCGACGCGAACACTGCGGCTGAAGCGTTGTACAGCGATCCCTTCGCCTATTGCGCGGCAGTAGGAACGGTGGATGCGCCGGATGCGCGTTACACCGGGGAAGCGTTACCCGAATCTGTCTTGAAAAGCATGATCGCGGCCGGCGTTGTGACCGCCGATACGCCGTTGGAAATTCAGAAACATGCCACGTGGCGGTGTATGCAGGGGGCGGTATGGGTGTGTCATTTCGGGGCCAACATCCCTTGCCTGGACAAGGCGGACACCAACCAGACGCCGACCGCCGAAATGAACAAATTCTGTGAGGAGAATCCCGCTTCCGATAACATTCCGGCAGCCGTGACCGGGCACGCCACCGTCTATGAGTGGAAGTGTGACGCGGGGAAACCGGCGGTAGTCCGGCAGGTCCTCAACGTTGATCCTCAGGGGTATCCGACTGAATTTTGGTACAAGTTGTCTTCCGCCGAATAAGGTCACATTGACGTTTCTGTAGATCAAAAATCTGTTCGTAGTAACCGCTTCAGCGGTCTCTTGGACGGCTAAAGCCGTTACTACGAACCCAACATTATATAATCCTGTCAACCTTACCGCTTGCGTGGCTGCTTTTGTTGGAGGGATATAATGGGGACATCCGAGTTATTACGAAAAGTGGTGCAAAGTGAAGATTGGCTGGCGCTGATAATCGGGTTGGCGCTGGCACTGTTGACGGGCATCGGCGTCATAGGCAACATCCCGTGGCCGGTGTTTGGCTGGTTGAAGTGAGGGGGTGGGGGAGATGAACACATCGAAATCAACGGCGAATCAAACCGCGCCCCGCCCACCGATCTGGCAAGTCCTGGCCGGGTTGGGACTGGTCTTTGTGCTGGCGGTGCTGGTGGCGGAATTGGATACCGGCATCGCGGCGTGGTTCAAAGGGCGCGGAGTCGGCAAGAACCCGCTGGAATATCCGCTCACCGCGGCGGTGGTGGGATTGCTGGCGAACTGGATTTTGCGCCGCACCAAGGCGCACGCCTTTGTCAAACCCGGCATCCGCACCGAGTTGTTTCTCAAGATCGGCCTGGTGTTGCTGGGCGCGCGCGTCAGCCTGGGGGAGATTATGAGTAAGGGCCTGGGCGGGCTGCTGCAGGCGGTCATCATGGTCAGCGCCGTGTTCTTCTTCACCTGGTGGCTGGCCGGGAAGTTCAAGCTCGCGGCGACGCTCAAAGCGGTGATGGCGACCGCGGTTTCGATCTGCGGCGTCTCCGCGGCGATTGCGGCGGCGGGCGCGGTGCTCGCCAAGAAGGAAGAAGTGACCTACGTGACGGCGCTGGTCATCATCACCGCGCTGCCGATGATGGTGCTGATGCCCTGGATCGCGCAGGCGATTGGGCTGTCGCCCACGGTGGCCGGCGCGTGGTTCGGCGGCAACATCGATACGACAGCGGCGGTCGTCGGCGCGGGCACGATGTACGGCCCGGAGGCGCAGTCGGTGGCGGCGGTCGTCAAAATGGCGCAGAACGTCTTTATCGGCGTCGCGGCCTTCCTCCTGGCCTTGTACTTCGTGACCACGGTGGAGCGCAAGCCCAACGAAAAACCAAGCGCGGCGGTGATCTGGCAGCGGTTCCCCAAGTTCGTGATCGGCTTTGTGCTGCTTTCTGTGCTGACCTCACTGGGCGTCTTCAATGCCGACGCGCTCAAGGCGCTGGACGGCCTCTCCAAGTGGGCCTTCACCTTCGCCTTTATCGCCATTGGGATTGACCTGGCGGTGGGCGATTTGCGCGGCCTGGGGTGGAAGCCGTTCTTCGTCTACATGGCGGCGACGGTCTTCAATACGCTCTTGGCGCTGGGGGTGTCTTCGATCATTTTTGGCGTGTTGGGATTGTAAATTTCGTGTGTAGCAGGCGGATAGGACACCCATGTACCAATTGCGGTTGTTTGGGCCTTTTCGAATATCGCGTGACGGAGAAGCGTTCTCTCTGCCAGCTACGAAAGCGCGCAGTCTGCTGGCTTATCTGGTTCTATTCCCCACGGCCAACTGCTCCCGCGAGCGTCTGGTGGATTTGCTCTGGCCCGACGCGCCGCCTGAACGCGGTCACCACCGGCTCTCCAGCCTCATTTACCAGATCCGGCACGTATTGGGAGCGGAATGGCTCATCGCTGACGATGAGCAGCTTCACCTGAATTTCGCCAATCTCTGGGTGGACGTCGTCGAGTTCGACCGCCTCATCCGCCGCGCCGATCCGACGGCGTTGACCGAAGCCATTGCGTTCTACACGGACGACCTGCTCCCCGACCTTTACGACGAGTGGCTCACCAATCCCCGTCTCGAACGGCGTGAATGTTACCTCTCTGCGCTTGAGATGCTGATCAGTCTCTACGAACGTCGAAATGACCTGACTTCTGCCCTAAGGTATGCGCGTCAGGTGGTCATGGCCGAGCCGCTGCGTGAGGAGAATCAGCAGACCTACCTGCGTTTGCTGTATCGCCTGGGTCGCCGCAATGAGGCGCTGGCGCATTACGAGGCGCTGCGCCGCCTCCTGCACCAGGAATTGGCGATCGCGCCTTTGCCTGAGACGCAGGCCATGGCCGAAGCCATACGCCGCGATGCCTCCCTCGCCCACACCAATGACGCCCCGCCGGATCATCCTCTCGACCAGACCGCGCCGGGACTGTGTCTGAAAATCGACATGGCCGCACAGCAAGACGGTTCGGAATTCTTCGCGGCCCTTGCCCGGTTGGACCTGGGATACTTGCTCGTGCGACAGAACCGCCCGGCGGAAGCGCTGCCTGTGCTGGAACGCGCAGTCGCTGTTTTCGAGGCCGGTCATGCCGGGCAGGAAGTGCTGCGCAGCCGGGCGTTGTTGGGATTGGCGCTCTGGCATACCGGAGAACGCACACACGCCGCTGTGATCGCCGCAGAATGTTGGCGTACTTTTCAGGCTTCTCCGCCGGAAGGAGAAGAAGCGCAATACACGCTATGGGCGTTATGGCAGTTGCTCGAGACGGTGGGCCGCCCCGGTGACGCGCATCAGGTGCTTGAGACGGCCTACATCACCCTGCAACGGCGGGCTGCCCTGCTCAACGAGCCGGCCTTGCGCCGCCGCTTTTTCGAAGAAGCGCCGCTCAATCACGAATTGGTCGCCGCGTGGCTGGCCTACCAGGAACAAACCGACCACCGCACCGTCGCCCTGGCGCACCGCGATACGCCGCTAGGCCGCCACCTGACCGAAGCCGACTGCGTTCTGGTGACATGGACCCTCCACACACCGGAGGATGACCGGGTGCGCGGCAAGTGCGCGCGCCGTCAGGCCGTGCTCAGGCGTTTGTTGGCCGAAGCGATTGCTCAGGACGCCGCCCCCACCGACGACGATCTGGCGCAAGCCCTCGGCGTCAGTCGCCGCACCGTGTTGCGCGATATGGAAGCTCTCGCGCAAGCGGGCGTCGCGCTGCCTACCCGCAAGCGCAAGCTGTGATAAGCTCTGTTTTGTCACAATAGTCCTCTCGAAATACCCGTCGGTCCTCTGAATTTTGTCACAGTAGTCGTCCCTGACTTCCCGAATTTGCGCTTCGAAGTGATAGCCACGTGACGCGGTTTATATATACTATTATTATGATAATAATCGTTAAATCGAATGGAGAAAACCGATGAAAAAGAAAGCAAGAGTAATGTAGCGCAAGCTGTTAGCTTGCGGCAAAGGCAAACTAACAGTTTGCCCTACATTTGGTATTTGCGATTTGTTGTTTTTTTAATGGAGGGCGACGATGAAACGTCATGTGATGCTGAGTGTCTCATTAGGGGTGTTGCTGCTCGCGGCGTTTGTGGTGTTGTCGCGGGCATCGTTCATTCAGGCGCAGCCAAAGCCAGCGCCTGCCACGCCGGAAGCGGCGCCTTTGGCGGCGACGGTGACGCATACCGTCTATCTGCCGTTGGTCGCCAACAACTATCCGTACAGCGATCAGTTTGGCGTGGGCTATGCCACCGGCAGCGACCGCACGCTGATTCGGTGGTTCTGGACCAAACCGGCCGAACCGTCAGCATTTCGGGTCTATCGCAAGACCGGTAGCGGCGCGGAAACGTTGATCGCCACCGTCACGCCGGTGATTAACCCGACGGCTGCGATCAGCCTGCTCAATACCACCGATCCGCGCTACAGCAATCTGTACGACTTCCTCATCACCAACTACGCGCCGTTGGGCATCACGGACATCCCCTCGTTCCATGCCGTGATGCGTGCTAACAAACTCGCCGCGCAGCGTATGGCCAGCGATTTCTACCCGACGGCGCTGGTCATCGGTTGGGGCTATCTCGACAAGGCGATCACACCGGGCACGACGTACACCTATCGCGTCGAAGCGGTGTTGCCCGCCGGCGCGCAAACTCTCGGCAGTGTGACGGCGCTGGCGGGACAATTGACGCCCCTGGCGCAGCCCACCGGCCTCACCGCGCTGACGTTGGATGACAACGACCCCTTGATCCGGGACAAAGCCGGCGACTGGGGCACGGCGCAGCAAAACCGGCGCTTTCACCAGACAGTGTACTTGCGTTGGGATGCGGAACAGCAGGCGAATTCGATCAACGGACCGTGGCTCACCGGTTACGACATCTTCCGCGCGCCGATCACCAGCACGACCACGCTCTCGCGCGTCAACGGCATCCAACCCATTCAGGCGCTAACGGCAACGATCCCGATCTCCGATACGCCCGTCACAACCGACGTACTCGCCTACGAAACCGTGCCCTACTATTTCGCCGACGAGGCGCCGGCAGCCGGGCAGTGGGTTTACCGGGTGACGCCGCGCGACCTCCTGGGACAGATTCACGTCTGGCCGGCCGATCAGGCGCAGTTCAGCGCGCCGTTTACCGCTCGCGCCCGCGATTTCCTCCCGCCCGATCCGCCCATAGAGGTGACCGCCACCGTGACGGCTACCGGGCCGATCTCCACGGTCGTCCTCTCGTGGCAGATCACGCCCACAGCCGACCTGAGCGGTTTTATCGTCTATCGCGCTTTTGCGATCTCGGTGACGCTGCAAACCAACTGTGTGGACGAAACCAAGTGTTGGCGCGAGGTGACGCGCACGACGGCCTTGCAATGGCACGACCTCGATCCGACGTTGGAGCAGGTGCGCTGGTATCGCTTGCAGGCTGTGGATCAGGACGGCAATCGCAGCCGGTACACCGCGCCCGTGCAGGCGATCCTGCACGATGTCACGCCGCCCACACCGCCGACGGTGAGCGTTCAGCCGTGTGCTGAGACCGGCGGGCAGGGTCAAGGCTACTGCATCACGGCCACGCCGACCACGGTGGACACCACGCGCTATCGCCTCTATTGCCAGTTCAGCGCCGACGGCGTGATGATGCCCCTGGGCGACACCACGCAAATCAACACCTTCAAACTGGAGAGCGTCTACTCGCCGCCGTACCCGGTGAGCAATGTGGCGTGCCAGGTGCGCGCCGCCGATGCGCACGGCAACCTCAGCGATCCCGCGCCGTTCAACGTGCCGTGGATGCTGTCGCCCCGGCCTGTGGTCGCGCCGACGCCGATCATCACCACCGTGAACACCGCGTTGGGCGGCGTCAACGGCTACAGCGCGCACTTGTTCTGGGATGTAAACGATGCCGGTGGATTGTCGGGCTTCCGCATCGACCGCGAAGCGATCTACCGCCCCAACGCAGGGCCGGTAGGTGACGTGGCTTCGTTCATCGTCAACGATCCTACAGTGCGCACCTTCACGGATGCCTCGATTGAATTGCAGACGGTTTACAACTACACCGTCACCGCGCTCACGCCGCCCAACTTCCCGTTTTTCGGTGTGGAAGCTTCGTCGTTCCCGCGCACGTTCAAGGCGGTGATCAACGGGCAACGGCCTCTCACCGAAGTGGGGTGGGTGGATGTGACGTGGACGGCCGGTCAGGGCGTGCAGTTGCACTGGGACCCGGAGAGCGATCTGCTGCGCGGCTGGGCCGTTTTCCGCAGCGTGCGCCGCGACAGCGACTACATTCAACTGACGCCTATCGTCAACGCCGGGCCGATCTATCTCGACGCGAGCGCGCAGCACGACCGCTACTGGTACGTCGCTGTTGAGTTCGACCTGCGCAGTGGCGAGCCGATCCGCTACACGCGCCCGCGCAGCGCAGCCTACGGGACCGCGCCTGCTGCGGCTGCACTCACGCTGGACAATACTCCCGCGCCTGAAAACGCCGGATTGTCAACCGCATTTGTGTCGCTGCGCCCGTTTCAGGCGTCGCCGGCTGCTTTGCAGCCGCTGGCGGACTGCGCCCCCACCATGCCGACTGCCGGTGAACCGCTCCGCTTCGGCGAAGGGTTCGAGGTGGTCTCGGTGACGCTCGACGCGCCAATCGTCATCACCAATCTGACGGGCGGCGGCTACCTGCGACTGACGCCGCCGTCCGGCGACATCTACATCCCCGTCAATTTCACTGCCGCCGACTCGATCAGCGTGGGCGACGCGCAGAATCACGTCTGCACCGGACAGCTCAACGTCACCGGCGCTGTGTTGCCGGGCAACGTGCAATACCCCGGCGGCTTGCGCTATGGCGTCACCGCGGTGTATGCCAAGCCGTGGTTCACCCAGCCGAATCCCGGCACAGGTGAAGTGCAAATCACCCTGCCGGATAGCCTGCGCCTCTTTAGCAGCGGCCTCGAAAGCGACGTGTGGCCGTTGTTCGCCGCCGACGGGCTGGCGCTGCACGGCGATCTTTCGTTTAGCATGACTGCCAGCCTCGCCGGATTCAGTTGCGCCGCGCCCGCGCTTGGCTTCAACCTGGAGACGCTGCCTGCCAGGGTGGTGCCGCTGGGATCGCTGAGCTTCGACCAGTACGGCATCGACGCGCCGAGCAGTTGTTTGCAATACCTCGATCGCTATTCGGGCGAGCACGGCCCGCGTTCCACATCGCCCGCCGACAGCAACGACGGGTATCTGCGCGGCAACTATACCGGCGGCACGATTAGCGTCGCTGCGACCGGCTTGCGCGGCGCTTTCTCGACCGCCGATAGTCTCGCGTGGCTCGCCAGCTACCCGTATCGCTTCAGCGTGAGCGCGAGCGGTGGCAGCATCGGCATCAGCGGCACGCAGATCGTCTCCGGCAGTCTGGGCGGTGGAGCGGTGTCGCTGGCCTATCACACCGGTCTCACGACGACGACGCCTGCGCCGTTGAGCGGCGCGTTCGGCAGTCTCACGCTCGATGCGCGCGGCGCAGCTTACGGCGACTTCAGCACCGTGCAAGATGTGGCGTGGCTGAACAGCGGCTTCAAGCTCTTTGCCGGTGACTGGGAACTGTACCTGGGCGAGCTGAGCACGCGCGGTCGCCCGCACCAGGCGATGTGGGCCACCCGTCCCAGCGACTTGCGCGACGTGGGCCTTTCGCAGTTGGCCGAGATCGAGCCGGGGCTGAACCGGCGCTTGAGCAGCGCGCAGTTGTACTTCGGCAACTGCGCCGGACCGTCGGCGATCTTCGACGCGGCGCTCAACACCTACGTCCGGCAGGGCGGGGTGAGCCAGCGGCAGAAGGCGAAGATCATCGCGCCCGTGTCGCTGCCCATTCACGGCTACGACGCCTCGCTCGACAATCTCGAATTCGAGTGGCTCGACAACTACATCTTCGACCGCAACGCGACTGGCTGGCTGAATCTGCCCGCGCCGCCCAACGTCAGCCTGCGGCTGGTCAATTTGTGGTTCAACCCGATTGACGGCTGTATCGACGGCGGTATGGTGCCGCCCGGCCAGGCCGCCAAGACGTTGCAGTATTGGCAGATCGACGCGCGCTTCAAATCGGTCGAGTTCCGCAGGCCGCTGGGCACGGCCGATCAGAAGAACCAGTATCACGACGCGATGTTGTGGGCGCAGACCGCGATCAGCCTCCCGCACGTGACGCCGCCGGGCGCGGTGGGACCGGCCGCCGTCAACACCGACATCTCGTTCTATCCCACGGGCGAATTCTATTCGGCGACGCTGCTCTACAACCGCCCGGACTTCACACTCGACGGCTTCCCGTTCTTGCTGGAAGGCTTCCAGTTGAACAACGTCCCGTTCGATCCGTGGACCTTCCCCTACTTCTATCCCGGCGGGGCAGCGCCTCTGTGGAACGCCGATGCCACGGCCGTCAACCCACCCGCGAATAACTGGAACCAACGCGGCTTTGTCGAATTGAAGGGGGCGATCATCACGCCTTACTTCGGCCCGCTGCAAGGTCCGGCCAGCCAGCCGCGCCCCAACATCTTTGTGCTGGGCTGGGATCCCTACATGGGTTTCACCTCGACGCTGCGCGCCGAAAAAGTGTGGGTCGATCTGGATCTGGTGAAGATCACGTTCGACTATGATAAGCTGGTTTACGCTTATGACGCCGAGGCGCAGCGCGGGATGTTTGCCGGGTTCAAGAATTACAAGCTGGTGCCCGATGACGTCGTCCCGCCGCTGCCGAGTGAAGCGCAGGTGTTGAACCTCGATACCGGCGTTGTCATGGAACCCGACCTGCTGGGCGTCTATCTGGGACAGGCCAGCGCGATCGCCAGCGCGCGCGCCCTGGCGGAACATCAAAACCTGCCGCTCGGCTCGCCGCCGGACGCGAACACGCTGAGTGTGTGGTATGCCAAACTTGCCGTCGTCAATCCGGTCACATACACAACGCTGCTCAACAACGTGTGGAGCACTTACGGCGCGCGCACCTACACGGACACCGTCGCCGTATTGAACGACTACGAACTCGCGCCCAACACCAATCTGCCCGACGATCCGCTGTTTGGCGGCAGCACTATGGGCAAAATGGATGAGTGGGGCGTCAAACTCTCGCGCATGCGCGGGCTGGTGGAGATGACGGGTACGGGCCTCGACTACCAGTTCGAGCGGTTCCTGCTGAGCCTGCAACTGCGCGTGCAGCAATCGGGTGACAAAGACCCACGCCTGTACGCCGAACTGATCAGCATGGAGATCAACCGGCACGGCGATTTCATCTTGATCGGGCGCAACATCAGCAGCCAGATGATCCAGGACTTGATCAAGCGCATGGACATCTCCCTGCGCATCAATCCAGTCCTGCCGCAGTTCGAGGGCGGCTTTACCGGCTACGAAATGCTATCCAAAGCGAACCCGCGCATCGAACAACTCACCGTCGTCATCGGTGTCGGCGCGGAAGTCAACTACATCGGTGGCGAATTCGAGGGCGTGGCGAGCGGCACCGGCAAAGTGCGCCTGGGTGGCAGCCTGCTCGTCGGGACGATCAAGCCCAACAGTCCCGTGCTGCAAACGCACTTCAAGGAACTCATGGACAAGCTGTCGGAGATTCCGGGATCGGGCGATCAACTCTTCACCGGCTTTTACCTGCGCGCCCACGGGCAGACGCCTATCTTTGGCGCGAGTTGTCTGTTGCAGGTGACGGCCGGCGCGGAAGTGGCGGGCTGGTATTGGTCGATTGCCGGCAATCAAGGCGATGCGTGGGGCGGGAAAATGCGCGGCTACGTGTTCGGCAGTTTCATCTGCCTGGTCAGCCTGCGCGGTGACATCACGCTGGAGTATGCCCAGCAGACGTTCAACAACGAGACGGTGCGCACGTTCATCGGCGACGGTTGGGTGGCGGGCGGTCTGGGCTTCTGCGACGCCGACGGCTGGAAGAGCTGGCAGACGCGCTGGTGGGATCAGCCCTTCTGCTGGACGGCCGGCGCGCGCTTGCAGATCAAATACCGCGAAGGCCCCGGCGGACCGACTGGCTGGGATGTGAATTACACCGTCGAGTTCGAGTGACAGTGAGCCTACGGAAGAACAAAAAAGCCCTGTCTTGTCAATTGACCTGTGTGGAGAGAAAGTATATAATCGTTTCTTAGCGAGACCAATTGATGTTCTGCAATAAAAACAAACCTGATGGGTGAGATGATCTGTTGAAAATCGCCCTGGCGCAAATCAACCCGACGGTCGCCGACCTGCCCGGCAACGTCGAGCGCTGCCTGGATGCCATCGCCACGGCGGGCCGTTTGGGCGCCGACCTCATCGTGCTGCCGGAGCTGGCGATCCCCGGCTACCCGCCCCGCGACATCCTCTGCGACGCCAGCTTCACCGAGGCCGCCTTCGAAGCCACCCGCGACCTGGCCCGCAGTGCGGCAGACGGCCCGCCCGCCATCGTCGGCACAATTACGCCAAGCGGACGCCGCCTGCCGCACCATCCGGGGCTCTACAACGCGGCGGTGTTCCTGCGCGGGGGCGAGGTGCACCTGGTCGCCGCCAAGCGACTGCTGCCCACCTACGACGTTTACTTCGAGGCGCGCTGGTTCCTGCCGGGGCCGCCCGCCTCGCCTGTGACCATCGGCGGGACGCGCATCGGCGTCCTCATCTGCGAAGACCTCTGGGATGACGGCTACGACATCCACCCGCCCGCCGATTTGCTCGCTGCCGGAGCCGAAATCCTCGTCGGCATCTCCGCCTCGCCCTTCCGGCGCGGAATGTTCGCGCACCGCCTCGCTGTGATGCGCCGCCCGCGCTGCCCGCTCGTCTACGTGAACCTCGTCGGCGCTAACGACGAGCTGATCTTCGACGGTCGCAGCCTCGCCCTCGACGCCGGCGGCAACCTCCTCACCCAACTCTCCGCGTTCGAGGAAGCCGTCCAGGTGGTGGATATGGATGAATCAAGAATCATGAATCATGAATCGAGCATCCAGCAGCCAGTTACCAGTTGCCAGTTACCAGTTACCAGTTACCAGCATCCAGAAGAAGAGCTTTTCCACGCCCTGGTCTTGGGCATCCGCGATTTTGCCCGCAAGAATGGCATCCCGCGGGTGTTCCTGGGGCTTTCCGGCGGGGTGGATTCCGCCATCGTCGCGGTGCTCGCTGCCGAGGCGCTGGGACCGGAGAACGTCACGGCGGTTGCCATCCCGTCGCGTTACAGCGATCCACGCTCCACGTCGAGCGCGCGCGAGCTGGCGGAGGCGCTCGGCATCGGCTTCGAGGTGGTGGACCTGGAACCGCTCCACGCGGCCGCAGAGCAGATGCTCGGCGACCTGCTGGCGGGCGGGACAGGAGCCGAGAACGTCCAGGCACGGCTACGAGCGATGGTTTTGATGGCGTTCGTCAACCGCGATGGTGGGATGTTGCTCAACACGAGCAACAAGACTGAACTGACGGTGGGCTACAGCACGCTCTACGGCGACATGGCCGGCACGCTCTGCCCCATCGCCGACCTCACCAAGCCGGAAGTCTACGCGCTGGCGCAGTGGATTCAGGAGACGAAAGGCAGCATCATCCCGCGCTTTATCATCGAGCGGCCTCCCTCCGCCGAACTCAAGCCGGATCAGGTGGACCCCTTCGACTATCCGAAAATTTCGCCTATGCTGGAACAACTCATCCAGGAGAATCGCAGCAACGCCGCCATCCGCCGCGCCGAGCACAAACGCTGGCACATGGGCGTCATCCTCAAGGTGAGCGAAAAGGCGTTCGGCACCGGGCGGATGATCCCCATCACACGCAAATGAGGCACTGTCACATTCCACCCAGTTGCATCATATAGTCACGGTTATGAGTAACGAGTAACGAGTAATGAGTAATGAGTAACGAGTAATCAGTAATACTTGATACATTTCTCTTCACTCTTCACTCTTTACTCCTCACTCTTTACTCTTTACTCTTTACCCATTTCTAATTCCAACAAAGGAGAACCCTATGCAAACCCTGGAAGCCATTGCGCAACGTCGCAGCATTCGTAAATTCAAAGACACACCCGTCACCGATGAGCAGATCCGCTCGCTCCTGCACGCCGCCACCCTCGCGCCTTCGGGCAAGAATGCTCAGCCGTGGCGTTTCGTCGTCGTGCGCGGCGAAAAGCGCGCCGAGATGGCCGCTGTGATGCGCGCCGGTATGGAGAACCTCAAGGCGCTCGGCGTCAACCTGGGCAGCAGCCCGTGGACCGTACAAATCATGGAGCGCGCCCCGGTCACGATCTTCGTCTTCAACGACGATATGACCCTGGAAAACGGCGAAAAGCCATTGACCGCGCAGGATATGGTCTTCAACTCCGTGGCTGTGCAATCCATCGGCGCGTCGATTCAGAACCTGCTCCTCGCCGCCCACGATATGGGCCTGGGGACGCTGTGGATCTGCGACGTGTTCTTCGCCTATCCGGAACTCTGCACCTGGCTCGGCGAAACCCACCAGATGATTGCCGCCGTCTCCGTGGGCTATCCCGACGAGACGCCGTCAGCCCGCCCGCGCAAGTCGGTGGATGACGTCACTCGCTGGATTTGAGATTTGGTGATTGAAGATTGAGGGATTGGGGAACCGGGATGGGCAAGGTTGATGCTTACCGTAAGATGTTGCGCGGGCTGGACGATTGGGAGCCGTTTCTGCTGGCGGAATCCGGGCTGCCGGGGCCACGCGGGAATCTGGAACTGGCGCAGGCTGTCGCCGATGAGGGGGATGAGGCAATGTTCGCCCGTTGGCGCGCCTACGACGCGCAGCAAGCGCCGGTCAACTCGCCCTACGAGTTCCTCGCCTTCTGCGGGACGCTCGGGCTGGGCCGGCTGCTGGCGGAAGGCCGCATGGACGTGCTCCCGACGCTGCGCGCGTGCGCGTCGGATCCACGCTGGCGCACCCGCGAGGCCGTGGCGATGGCACTCCAGCGTTGGGGGCGCGCCGATATGGACGCGCTGCTGATGGAAATGGCACAGTGGGCTACAGGTAATCCGTATGAGCAACGCGCGATGGTGGCGGGTCTCTGCGAGCCGGACTTGCTGCGCGACCCACAACAAGTCGCGCGCGTGCTGCGCCTGCTCGATGCCGTGACTGCTTCCATAGTCCAGGCCGCCGACCGGCGCAACGACGCCTTCATCGCCTTGCGCAAAGGTCTGGGCTACGGCTGGAGCGTCGCCGTCTGTGCGCTGCCGGATGTGGGCAAGTCGCTCATGGAAAAATGGCTCGCCAGCGACGATAAAGACGTCCGCTGGATCATGAACGAGAATCTGAAGAAGGCGCGCCTGATCCGTATGGATGCGGAATGGGTAAACAGTAGACGGTAGACAGGGCTTGCTGCCCCCGTCTACCGTCTGCTTTTCAACGCTTGGGTTGGTACAGCCCTGCCGAATCCGTGCCCCACATACCGGCCTCGTAGGAGCGCGCATCCACCGGCGTGAGGATCGCTACCAGCTCCGGCGACAACACAGGAAATCGGTGCAGCGTCTTGAGACGCTGTTCGATGGCATCGGCAGCCGCATCGTTCCACAGCCATTCTTGTGGATCGTAACGATTCAGGTTCAACGGCACGGTATAGGCACGCAAGGTCTTTTCGCCGTGGATGTTGAAAAACACCTCGAAGTACGACATCACCAGCTCGCGTAGCGTGCGGTAGACCGGATCGCGGAAGCGCAACCCGGCGAAATTCGACTTCGCCACCGCGCCATAACAGCCGCTGTGCCTGTAGATCGCCAGCACGCGATCGTCGTCCGCGCCCTCTTCCGGCAAGAGGTCAATGATGATCGGCGGATACCCAAGCTGGCGCAGCGCCGCCGCCGCAAACAAGCCACCGTCCAGACAATGCGCGCGGCGGTCGCGCAAGACGCGCAGCGGGCTGCGGTTGGTGTCTTCCGCGGCGTAGGCAATACTATCTAAAAAAGCCTGAACTTTCGCCGGGCTGGTCAATCCGGCCCATAGCGCCCGTTGTTCTTCGTTCAAGCGTGCTTCAAAGGTGAAAGTTTGATGTTCCATGATCCTGGATTTCCCCTTGCACATAGATGCGTTGCACTTCATCAAGTGCAACGCATCTGTAAGATTGTATGGGTGTGTATAACACAGTTTAGTGATTGCGCAACGTCAGCGGCAAGTAAATGCGATAGACGTAGGTCCACGTGCGCACTTCATTGGAACAGGCGAGCAGCAACAGCGTATTCCCCGGCGTATGGACACAAGCCCGGTTGACGATCTGAGGGGCGAAATCCGGCCCACCGGCGATCGTCGTCTGCACGGCGAACGTCACGGTGAACGGCGCACCCGGCGTAAACGTGAGCGGCCCGACAATCGCGTTCTGCGCGGGGTCGTAAGCCACACCGGCATGGGCAACCAGTGAACCGGGGACGTAGGTTGTGTAGGTGGGGACGGCATCATAGAAATCGCGCGCCGTGGTGTCGGGGAAGACGAGACCCACGGTGTACGTCAGCCGTGTGCCCATCAGCAATGTCCCCTGGGTGGTGGATGGCGTCACCGTCTTGACAAGGCTGCGTCCCACAAAATCCTGCCCGGTCGCGTCCGGCGGCGCGCTGACCACGCGCTGCGGCGGTTCCCAGAAGTAGCTCCCGCCCGGCACAACCGTGTAGGTTCCCGCCGGAAGATCGGTGAAGGCATACTGGCCCTGGCTGTTCGTCACTGCGGCATACGCGCCCGCGTTCACGGTGACGCCCACGAGTGGCGCGCCGCTGCTGTCGGTGAGCCGCCCGGCGATGTTGGCGCTACCCAGCGCCAGCCGGGCAATGAAGCCATCTGCGCCGCCGTTATGCGTGGGATCGTAGCCGTCTGCCGGAAGTGGCAAATCATTCGAGTAGGTCGTTCCTGCCACGTAGACGGTTCCCAGCGCCCCCAAGGCGAGACGCCGCCCCCCGTCATCGTCGCGGCCGCCCAGGTAGCTGCCATACTTCAGATCGGCGCTGCCTTTGCCCAGGAGCGCCAGTTGCGCAATGAAGCCATCCTCCCAGCCGTTAAGCGTCGAGTCGAACGTCCCGCGCGTGAAGGGGAAGTCCGGCGAAGTGGTATAACCGGTGACGTAGACCTGGCCCTCTGTATCGACCGCCACGGCTTGAGGATATGTCTCATAACGCCCGCCCAGGAACGTGCTGTACTGCAAATCCGCCGTCCCCTGCCCCACCGGATTGAGCCGGGCGACGAAGCCCGCCGGTGAAGCGCCACCCGGGTAGGAGGTCAAGAATGCGCCGGACGTCACAGGGAAGTCACCCGACACTGTGACGCCGGCGATGATGACCGCGCCATTGGGCAACAGTGCAACATCCGCCCCCCACTCCCACTCAGACACTGTCGCGGACGCGGAACCACCGAAGAAAGTGCTGTACAGCATATCCGCGCTGCCCTGTCCGGCAGGCCGGAGTTTGAAGAAGAACACGTCCTGGCAATAATAAGCGAGACATTCGCCCGGGTGATAGTATCCACCCGGCGTGCGCGGAAAATTGATTTCTTCGATCAGGCCGTAGTGGCCCTGCACCTCACCGGTGACGTAGACCACGCCCTGTGCGTCGAGCACCATACCACGTGGGTTGTTGACGTAACCCACGCCGACGTAAGTACTGTACAACAAATCCGCCGCGCCCGCGCCGTTGGGCCGCAGTTTGACCACGAACACGTCCGGGTTTAGACCGACGTCCATATACGAAAATGTGCGATCGTAGGCTCCCGCCGTAGTGGGAAAATCATCGGAATCGGTTTGACCGACCACGTAGAGGTTGCCCACCGCATCGACACGGATGCCCACGCCGTAATCGTCGCCCCCATTATTCCCCAGGCCGGGGATATCCATTTTCGCACCGCCCAGGTACGTGGCGTAGGTCAACTGCCCGGCGGCGTTGAAACGGGCCGCGAAGGCATCCGGGCACGGTTTCTGCAGATTGCCGGTGGGGCAGTTGGCCGTGCGTCCGTCGTTCAGCACCGTGTCGAATGCGCCCGGCGTGACCGGGAACTGGCGCGACCAGGTGCTGCCGACGACATAGAGATTGCCTGCCGCATCGCGCGCCAGATCGCGGATGGCGTCGTATTGGAGATCACCACCGAGAAAGGTGATGAAGCGCCGCGTCTTCAAGTCCGATGAGTATGCGGCGATGAAGAGCGGGCCGGTGAATCCGGCATCGGTGCTGGACGTACTGCCGGCCACGTACACCGAACCGTCGGCACTCAGGACCAGGCCGGTCAGGCCATCGTAGGCGCTGCCCCCGATGAACGTGCCGCCGATGAGCGCGCTGGGGTTATCGGTGATCGCCTGTGGGGTTGTCGCCGTGGTGGTGAGCGTGGGCAAGTCCGCCGGGCACACGCTCGTGCAGACCCAACGCCAGGTCACGCCGCCGGCCGCACCGGTCAATTCCAGATCGGCGCCAGGGTAGACGTCCACCAGCCGCACGCCATGCCACGCCGGCACATCCTCGCGCCACGTCGCCGGATCGGCGGTCGGGTAAAAGCGGATGCGTTCTGCCGAGCGGTCAAATGGCTTCGCTTCAAAGCGCGCAGAGATTGGAAATTGGAGAGTGGGAGATTGGAAATTGGGAGATTGGGGATTGGGAGATTGAGGATTGGTGAGTGATCGTACATTCTGGACCAAATATGGCGCGTAGAAGCCTTGCCGTGCTTCCTGCATCCTGCTTCCTGCCTCCTGCATCCTGTTTCCTGCCCCCTGCCCCCTGCTTCCTGCCTCTTCCCGCCACACCCCGTCGTCGCCGATCCACAGCCCCGCGCCGAGCGCGTAGAAGCGCACCTCCGGCGGAAACTGCCCGACATTTTCGATAAAGACCACGCCGTTGGGCGAATTAACAATTCGCCCAACGATTTCTGGCGACGCAGCCTGCACCGGCGTTATTAACAAGGCCAACAACATTCCCAGTATCGTCACCCGTAGCTTTACCATTGTCGTCCTCCTCATGCTTCACACATCACGTTTTACCGGTACTCGTCCGCTCCAATGTCCGGCTGCGCGTCACGGACGTCGCCGTCAATATCGGTTGTCACGCCGATGTTCAACCCGACGTCCCGCGCCGCCGAGGTGACGCCGATGTGATAGTCGCCGCCCGCCGGGTTAACGAAGGCCGGGTCGCCATAGCGGTCGTTAGTCCGTATCACCGTCAGATCGGCGTTGTGGATGTTGTCATACCAAAGCGTGAAGTTGACGCGCAAATCCCCTTCACCGGGGAACAACTCAAAGATACCTTTTGTGTGGCCCGCGATGATGGTGTTGACCGCGTTCAGCGTCACGTTATAGACCGTCATGATGCCCTGGGATTCCTGGGGGACGGCGGAGAGTGAGGAGTTAGGAAGTAGGGGGTAGGGAGTAAGGAGTAGGGAGTCATTTGCCAGCTCGGCCAACCGCCCATCCACTGAGTCTTGATTCATAATTCGTGATTCGCTGATTCGCTGATTCGCTGATTCGCTGATTCGCCGATTCGCCGATTCGCTCAACCGGTTGTCCGCGATGGTGTTGTGGCGCAGGGTGACGACGAGATTCTCGCCGCTGGTCGGGACGAAGAGCAGGCCGCTGCCGGCATACGGCGCCTGGTTGCGGGCGATGATGTTGTTTTCCAGCACGATATTGGCGCAACCGGCGCTGACGCGCAGGCCGCCGCCGCTGCTGGATTGACCTGTCGCGTCGCTATATGCGGCGATGTTGCCGACAATGGTGTTGCTGCGCAAAGTGATGTTCTGGCTCTGGAAGATGCTCACCCCACCACCCGCGCCGACTTCATAGCCGCCGCCGATATTGTTGCGGATGATGTTGCCGCTGATGAGCGCGCCGCTCACGCTGTCCATATACAGCCCGCCGCCCAGGACGCGCGCGCCTTCTTCTGTAGCGACGTTAGCGGCGATGGTGTTCCCTTGCAGGACAAGACCGGTCAGTCCAAACAAACACACCCCGCCCCCCTGGAAATTGCCGTACACCGAGCCGGTGTTGGAGGTAACGGTGTTGGCTTCCAGCCGCACGTTCGCGCCGCCGCGCAGCATAAGCCCCCCACCCTGGCCTGCGCCTTCGGTGGCCCTGTTATCGTAGATGCTATTGCCGATGAGCTGCGCGCCAGGGCGATTTTCGATATAGACGCCGCCGCCTTCGGCGTAGTCCCCGGCGGACGCCCGGCTGCCCGCAATGACGCAATTGCGGATGACAAGTGCGTCCTGCCGGTAGTTGACGCCGAGCGCGTGGATGCCGCCGCCCGCATCAAAAGAACCGTAATCGCGGTGATACGCACCGCCCAGCCCGGTCGCATCGCCTTCGAGGATATGCAGGTCTTCCAGGGTGACGGCGACGAACGGCGCGATCAGCACGCCGCGTCCTGCCCCACCCGTGAGACCGGGACGCAGCACTGTTTTGTAGATGGCCGGATCGCGCGTCGTGAAATCCGCCGCGTACCCGCCGCGTAGTGTGAGTGATTTATTGACCAGCACCACCTGCGTGACCTCATCCGGGCCGTAGTAGCCGTCGGGTTTGGGGCGAGTGCTCGTCTGCCAATACGTATTGCGTGGATCGCCACCCGGATTTTCGAGCGTGTAAGCGTCGGCATATCCGGCAATGGCGATGGTATCACCGTCCAGCGCCACATCGACGGCATACTGGATCGTCCCGCAGGCCGTGGCGGGGGTTAGACAGTCGCCCGCATCTGTGCCGTAACGTTTGACATAGCGGATGCGCCCTGGGACGCCGCCACCGCCAGCGTAGGCGCGCAGCACAAGCGGCAGATAGACGTACTTGGGTTGGACGTAGGTCGTCCAGGTATCAGCATCGGCGTGCAGCGTCTCGGCATTGCCTGCCCAATCCACCGCCTGGACGCGGAAGTAGTAAATGGTTTTGTCCTGGAGGGCGATGGGTTCGGTGGGGCCGAAAACCGGCGTCAGGTCGGCCGGTGCGCCCAGAGCGTAGTTCCACGTCGTTTCGCGGGTGAGCCAGTCGGTCCACGCGCCGGTTTCGCCAACGCGATATTGCAGCCGGTAATACGCGACGCCGCTCAAGTCGTCGTCGCCGGCGATCGTGACCGGGATGCCCTGCGGGGCGTAGGCGATCTCCGGACTGCTCAGGCTCGCGGTGGGCGCAAGGCGATCCACGCTGAAGGGCGCAGTATCCGCCGGGCCGCCGGGGAGCGTCACTTCCAGGGTATGGCTGATCGCCGCCAGCGCCGATATATCGAGGGTGGCGGTGTAGACGCCGTCGCCCTGCCAGACGAGAGCCTGCGCGACGCCGTCAAGAGACACCGCCAGCGCCCCGTTCAAGCCGGGGACGAGCGCGCCGGTCGTGTCGCGCACTTCCGCGCGCGCGATGGCCTGCGTCGCGCCGGGTCCATAGAGCGGCTGATCGGTCGTCACCGCCAGGCTGCGTCCTTCCGCCGTGAAGGGCATCTGCGCGGTCGCCAGGACGATGTCCTCAGCGTCTTCGAGCTGCGCGTGCAGCACTTTGAGGCCTGGCTGCCAGCCCAGACTGTCGGTGTCCCAGGCCAGGATGTTGACGCCGGCGGTCAGGGTCACAACATCCAGGTCGCCCCGCACGGGCTGGCCGCCCGCGTCTTCGATGGTCCAGCGCAGCGTCAGCGGCCCGGCTTCGGCCACGGCCACAGTCAGCGACATGGGGACGCTGGCCTCGTCGAGGGCGACCGGCGCGCCACCGTTGATGCTGAGTGCGGCAATGGTCGGGGGCGCTGTAGGCGCGAGCGTCCCGTCATCCGGCAGGTCGTAATCAACCTGGAACTCCAGGTGCGGATAGAGTGTCACCTGCCCGGTGAGCGGATCATAGCGCAGGGGGATGGCGCTCAGGGCGAGTTGCACGCCGCGCGCGTCGGAGTAGACCGTCGTCCAGAAGAATTCGGCGGGATAGAGCGCCGTGCCGGTAAACGGTACCGTTTCGACGCCCCAGGTGCGGTCGCCGGCCTGTTGCAAGGGCAATTGCACGGCGACGGGATGCAGTGCCGTATCGCTGGCGACGAGGGTGACGGTGAGGCCGGTGGTCCCGGCGGGGAAGTAGAACGAGCGCGCCAGCAATGGGACGAGTGGCCCGTTGCCCACGGCGGTCATCTCGCCGTCGTGCGGGACTTCGAAGCGCGTGGCAGCGCCCTGGGGCGTGATGCGGAAGACGGGCGTGTCGAAGCTGGCGGTGAGCGTGCTGGTGGCGTGCGGCGCGGTCGGCGCGGCAGAGGCGGTGGCAAGGTGCTGGACGGTTACAGCGCCCGGTTTGCGTTGGATGGGCTGGGTGGGCAGGCCGTATAGCTCGGTGCCATAGATACCGATCACATCCCGCGCCTCAAAGTCCTTGGCAGCATGATAGGTGGTATAGGTGCGTATCGCGCGGCGATGGGCCTCCCCCGTGGTGGCAGCGCCGGAAAACAGGAAGCGCAGGAATTGGTAATGGACCCGGTCGTTGAAACGCATTTCGGCGCCGGCCGTGGTCTTCCCGTAGGTCGTGGAGGCGTGATAGGTGATGTTTCGTTCCAACGCGGCGCGCACTAAAGCATGCGAGTAATAATTCCACAGGTTGGGGTCAACGGTCGCGTCGTGGTTGGTGGAGTATCCGGCATGACACCCTACGTTGACGAAGACTGAACCGGGGAACAACGCCAACCCATCCAGAAATTGGCTGGTGAAAAACTCCGCGGCAGTTGGCGTGGTGTTATAAAAGTGAGCGGCGTGAGAATTGAGCAGGGTCAGCCGCGGGCCAGAAGCCGGGTTATCCATTGAAAAACGCACGCTAACAGGGCGCCAGGCTCCTGTCGTTGTCGCGTCCAACCACAAACGATAGCGTGGCTTTCCGCGATTTGCCGTCGAATAGGTCAGAATGTTATACCCAAAATCACGAAACAATGCTACGAATGTCCGCGTGTTGTCCTGCCAGTTGAAATCCAGCGTGCCGTCCGGTTCGAATTCGTTAGCGATGTTGAACGTAAACGCCGAACCGGTCAACGGTCCCACCACCGCCGGTTTTTCGTAGCCGTCAATCATAGAGATGAGGCCCAGCGGGGCGGGAGCGAAAATGCGTCCCAGGTTCCAATCTACGTCCGGCGTGCGTGGTGTGGTCGCTTCGCGGGTGCTGTAGGGAACATCGGTCATGATATAGTTTCCCTGTGTATCCAGCACTGTCGCCACATTGTGGCTATCGCTGACTTGACACCGATTGCCGGCCGCATCAGCAACCATCAGATAACAGCGTTCATCCCAGGCCTGTGGATCGGGATAGCGGTAGAACGGGACGACGGCGTCGTCGCCGATGATGGCGATGTGTTCGAGCGAATTCAACGACGGGAGTTTGTGCAGCCATGCATCAAGCTCGATACCCATGCTGCGGCGCGTCGCAATATCTGTGGTATAGCCCCAATCGCCATTATACGCAGCCTGCCGCACATCCACCACCACGCCTTGATGATCGGCGGCGTAGCGCCGGATGCGCTCCACGGCTTCGTAGTAATCCCGGATGAGGTTGCCGTTCGCATCCCCGCGCGCCGAGTTGACCCTGGTCAGGTTGAATTCGCGGAACAACTCACCGAGATCGGTCAATACGATCAGTTTGGGCTTCAGTTGCGGCGTCAACTGGACGCGGTCGCTGAGGGTGGCCTCGGCAAATGGCTTTCCAGCCGCAACGACATACAGGTCGAGCGTGTAGGTGATGTTTTGCGTCGGTGTAAACCAGAGCGAATGATGCACATCATTGGCGTTAAAATCGGCCTTTGTCCTGAAGGGCAGTCCTTGACCATCATTCTCCATTTTCCTGGGATTCGCCAGGTCGTTGTTCGCCACAATGTACAAATCCGAGGTTCCGATGCAACCGGCCAGCGCCTGCGCCTGCCCCTGATCCAAAATCGAGTAGAGCAGCACGGTGTGCGTGAAGATCGTCGACGGCGCGAAGGTGGAGCTGGACACGCGCAGTTTGTACGGCGAATTGGAGAACTCCGACGTGTTGCCGGCCGGGTCGGTGGCCGTGGCGGCGACAGCGTAGCCCGCCGGTAGCGCGCTCGCCAGCGTCACTGTGAAGGCCGCATCGCCTTTGGCGTCGGTGGTGACGTTTTTGAAGGTGAGATACTCCTCGCCGTCGCCGTAGCCCACCGGGAACTCGCGGAAAGCGTCACAGACTTCATAGGCGAAGAAGTCCAGGCGGTAGGTCGTGTTCGGCGCGCTGGAGAGCGTACCGGTCACGATGGTATCTTTCACGGCCAGGATGTCGGGGAAGTTCTGGCGTTGATTGGCGCCCACGTCAGCGTCGCCCGGATCGTTGGGAGTGAAGCCGTCGCCCTCCAAATCCACAGGGCGTCCGGTGTTGAGGTAGATAGTGTTCCCCTGAAGCGTGTTGCTGATGGCGTTGTCCGCGATCAACACGCCTACATCGCCATTGAAGGCGATGGTGTTGGTCGCTGCGCCTGTCCCGCCGATCAGGTTGCGTGAACCTTGCGAGATCCAGATGCCGATGCCGCCATTGCCTGCCGGGGTTTGATCAGCCAACAAGCCAATGAAGTTGCCCTGAATCTGGTTAGCGGTCGCGCCGGGGCGGAACACGTATATTCCGCCCAACGCATTACCAACGATGATATTGCGCGCGGCCAACGTCGCGCCACCGATCTGATTACCAGAGGCGCTCTCCAGACCCACACCCAGCAATCGGTTGCCTGGATCGTCACCGCTGCCGGGGACTTCGTCCGGGTCGGTGAAGCTGCCGTCCTGGTAGGTGCCGATGAGATTGCCCTGGATGGTGTTGCTCAGCGCCGTCCCATTGACAGCCTGAACCGTGATGCCGTTCTGACCGTTGCCGGCAATGACGTTCCCCGCCCCCGCTTCTGTCCCGCCGATGGTATTCAGCGAGGCGTCGTAGATCATCACGCCGCTGTAATCGTTGGGCGCCAGGGTCATGCCGCTCGCGTTCAGGCCAATGAGGTTGCCCTGCACGAGGTTGCCTTCTGCCGCGCCGCCCTCACCTGCCCCGATCTCAACGCCGTTTCCGACATTCCCGGCGATGACGTTGCGCGCGTCGGTCGTCGTCCCGCCGATGGTGTTGTAGGAGGCGTTATAAATCGCCACGCCATTGACGCCGTTGGCCAGCATCGCCAATCCGGTCGCGTCCACGCCGATGAGGTTGCCCTGGACGAGGTTGCCGGTCGCCGTGTAGCCGCTGACGGCTTGAATGAGGATGCCGTTCCCCCGGTTTCCGGCGATGACGTTGCCCGCGCCGCCCGCCGTCCCCCCGATCTGGTTGGACGAACCGTTGTGGATGATGATGCCATTGCCTACATTGAAGAACGCTTGCGTCCCGCTCGCGTCCAGGCCGATGTAGTTGCCCTGGATGATGTTACCGTTTGCGGAGGCCGTGAGCGCCGTGGGCGCTGCGGCCGGAACAGCAGGCTCTCCCGGGCGCTGCACGCCGTAGCTGACCAGCGACTCCGTGGTAACGGCGGCATTGTTTACGGCCAACGCCCCATACGGCAGGTCGGAGATTTCCACCCCGCTGCGGCCGCTCGCGGCGATGATGTTCCGCGCCGCGGCGATCGTCCCGCCCACGGTGTTGTTCGATGCCTGGTGGATGAGGATGCCCACGGCGGCGTTGGGCAGTTCCGTTGTGCCGCTGACGTTGGTGCCGATGTAGTTCCCCACCACAAGGTTGCCGCTCGTCCCTTGATCCAGGCCGACGCCGTGCTGGCCGTTCCCGGCGATGATGTTGCGCTCGCCGGTCGCCGTTCCGCCGATCTGGTTGTTGGTCGATGTGGTGTAGAAAACGGCCACACCGGTGTAGCCATTGCCCAATGGCGTCTCTCCATCCGGTGCAACGCCGATGTAGTTGCCGATGATACGGTTGTTAGATGCGCCAGCGTGGACAACCGCGTTGCCAATCTGGACGCCATGCCCATAATTGCCGGAGATCACGTTGCGCTGCGCGGGCGTCGTGCCGCCGATGCGGTTGCCGTCGGCACCTTCGACGATGATGATGCCGCTATTCCCGTTGCCCAGGTTGCTATCGCCGGCGGCGTTGGTCCCCAGGAAATTGCCCTCGATGACGTTGTTGTCGCCATCCACGGCGATGCCGCAGCCGTTGAGCGTCCCATCGCCTTTGAAGCCGGTGATCGTCATCCCGCGGATGGTGCTATTCGACGCCACCAGGTACAGGCCGTTCGTTCCAACCGGGGCAAGCTCGCCATCCAATCGCACCGAACGATTCAATACAATGTCGATCCCGTCAATGACGATCGCATCGGAGATATAGGGCAAGGCGCTTGTTGGCCGGATCGCCTGCGCTACCGAGTTGAATTTGATCTCATCCGCGCCCGCACTGGCATTGGCTTCTTGAATCGCCGCACGCAGCGTGCAGACGCCAGGCGCAGGGGTACAGACAGTATGTCCCACATCCCACGTCCCCGGATCGCAAGCGCCGTTGCCCGGGTTGCAGTCCTCGTAGTCCAAGCCGGTGTTGACGACGAAGAGTTGCGCCGGCGCTTCCGGCGCAGCAGCGACAGGGGGCGCCGCCGCCGAATCAGGCGCGAGAAGGAAGAAACACATCAGAAGGCCGATGCCTCGTAAGGCTTTTTTCACACGCATAATGCACCTCCTGAGAGCAAATCTGATTGAGGTTAACCAGATGATCAGACAACTATAAGCCTGGATAGCGGCCCTGTTTGACGGACACTTCCAGCCTGGAGACGCGAAGACGCGAATCTATGCCCGACTTGGCAGCACGAACTCGATCACGATGCCGGGGCCATCTTCGCGGTTGAAGCTGCGGCATGTGCCGCCCACACTCCACACTTGCGTGGCGACCATCGAGAGTCCCAATCCCATACCGGCGACCTGGCCCGTCGTAAACTTGTCTACTTGATAATAAGGCATCCACATCCGCACGAGCTGCTCCGGCGACAGTGTCAGGCCATCATCCCAAACTTGAATTCTGACCTGCTGCACGCCGACCGGCGCGACATCAATCGTAATCACTGGCAAGTTGCGCGGATGGAATTTTTGTGCATTCTCCAGAACCTCCCACAAGATCACTTCGAGGCTCCATTGTGATAGCGCGAGATGCTGGTTTTGCAACGATTCGGCAACCGTCACGGTGACATCCGGCAACAATAAATCGCCGCTGATGTTCGCAATCAGCGCCGCGAAGTTTGCCAGGGGGAAGGCGGCATCTGGCGTTGCGATGCGCGGCGCACCAAGATAGCGGACAATCTCCTCAATTTCGGTGTAAAGGTGTTCTGCCCCTTCAGCGGCATTTTGGACGAACATCAGAATGTCGTCCCGCGACATCGTTTCTATCTGTTCAATCAAGAAGGTCAGCCCGGTGTAGATGGGAACCAGAGGTGTGCGTAGTTTGTGCGCAATCACTGAATGGAAGCGATTCAACTCTTCCTGCAATGCGGTTTTTTCGGTGATGTCCTTGAGGCAGATGATGCGTCCAGCTTGCATATCCAGGCCAGCCGCGATGTCCAGCATCTCCACTTGCAGCCAAAATGCTTTGTCAACCGGCGTCTCCGGGCGCACCAGGTAGAGCGGCACCGGTGCTTTGTTGATAAACATCTTCTTCGGCCACAACGCCCAGGCTGCTTGCGGCTCACAGAGATACTGCTGCTTGACGATGTCCATAAACGCAGGTGGCGCAGTCCTATCAATCTCGCGTCCCAGGCCCAGGTATACCTGCGCATTGATATTGGCGTACAAAATCCGTTCCTCTTCATCAACGATGACATAGCCATCGTTCACCCGTCCCAGGAGGTAACGGAACATCGCTTCAGAAGCGCGCAGGGTTGCCGTGCTCTCCGTCATGCGCCGGTTGAGGATTTCGTGCGCGGCCCGCAAGGCAGCTTCGGCGTCCTGACGGGAAGCGATTTCTGCCTGGATACGCACCTCTTGGGCCGTGAGTTGCTGCTGCAACCGCTGGAGCGTCAGATGATGTTCCACCCGCGCCAAAACTTCCGCCGCCTGAAAAGGCTTTGCCAGATAATCCATACCGCCGAGGGCGAAGGCTTTTTCACGATCCGCCATGCTATCGAGGGTACCGCTAAAGATCACTGGAACAGGCCAGGTTTCATTCGACCACAAATGCGTGTAGGCTGCGGCGCACGCCAGATCAACGATGGCGAGGGCGGGGGTGAGGGCGGCAAGCGTTGCGGGGTTGATCTGTTCCTGGGGCAAAACGCGCACTGCGTACCCGCGCGATGTCAATATCTCAGTTAAAAACTGACCCTCAGAGGAATTATCGGTAATCACCATAACTGTGTCTGCCATAGTATCCCCCCTATCAGGTTCAGCGAACGCCGCCAAACAGATATATACCAGTATACCCTAAACAGGGATATGCTCAATAGCTCTTTAGTACGCCGAAGACAACAGTCGAATGTGCTCGGTTAACCCTGCCACACCAGCGCCTGTAATTCCTGGAGTGACGTTATGGCGGGATGGCCTAAGGCTTTCATGGTGAGCGCCATAATGTCAACCGCAAACTCGTGCAAGAAAGTGAAGGCCATAGCACGTGTGAAGAAGTCGTCATCCAGTTTGATGTGTGGATCGTAACTATCCATAAACGCCGTCAGACATTCGTAATCGCGGTTCAAGCCGCTGAACCACAACGCGATCCATTCGTACTCCCTTTGGCCGACGAGCGCATCGCCAAAGTCAATCAAACCCGAAATACGCCACTTGCCGTTATCCTGCCGCAGGAGGATGTGATCCTCGGTCAAATCGCCATTCATCAACACCAACGGGACATTGTCGTCGCCGTCCAATGCAGAGGCGAGGAATCCGGGAATCTCAGCGACAACAGATGGGGGAAGAATGTCTGCCCATTGACCAGCATCGGCGGTTTCCACCGCGCGACGCCGCACGAACTCCCGCCATCCGGCCTGGGTGTGATCCAGGGACGTGAGCTGCGCCACCGGCACATGATGGAGGTGACGCACGATCTCGCCCATATCAGCGGCAATCCACAGCAGATTGCGGCGCGGGATATGGGCGCGCACCTCGCGGATAGGCGCGCCCGGTTTGAAATCAATGATAATATAAGGCCATCGTATCTGATCCTCAAGAACACCCTGCGCGATGAGCGATGGTACAGGGATATGTGCATCACGGCTCAGCAGCGCGTACAACTCACATTCCAGGTCGAAATCCTCAGGACAGAACGGCGCATAGATTTTGACGACATAGGCGTCATCCACGACGAAGACGGCATTGGTGCCGGGGTATCCGGCCTCTACGTGCTGCGCCGGCAGATTGTGGCGCCGGCAGATTTCGCGCACGGCGGACGTCCACTGCGCGACGTTGGTGAACATGCGGCCCCACTCGGCCCAGGTGGTCACGACAGGAAGTAAGGGGATCATTAGTTTCGGGTTATGGGTTGTGGGTTGCCGACAACTGATCGCTGCCAGCCAATCGTTTGGTCAACGTTGCCACACGGATGCCCATCTCGCGGGCTTGCTGCAAGGCTTTCTCGTCCGGCGCGCCTACGGCGAATGGGCCGAAGTGAGGACCATGCGTCGTGCCCTGCACCACCATCCCGCAAACCAGCATCGCGGTGAGGATGGACATATTCGTCATTTCGTGGCCGCAGCCCGCGCCGCCAGACGTAGTGAACGCCGCGCCAACTTTGCCCTCCAGCTTGCCGTAGATTTTCTCGGTGACGTCGAACATCTGCTTCACCCGCGCCGCCATCTGGCCGAAATAGGTGGGCGAGCCAACGATGATGCCATCCGCCGCTAGCCAATCGTCGTTGGTGGTCTGTGGGACGGTCTTCACGACACATTCCACACCCTCCACCGACTGCACGCCTTCCGCTACAGCCTCGGCTAACACCTTTGTATTGCCCGTTGAACTAAAATATGTTACTAAAACTTGCGTCATTGTTTTTCCTCCCGAAAGTATCCAAAGTCGAATGTCAAAAGTCAAAAGCCGATCAAATCTGTTGGGGGATTGGAAGCTACCCTTCCTTCTTCGAACCACGGGCAACATCGAGGCCCTTCTTTGCCAGTTTGATGGCAAGGCCGCCGCCGGGCACAAGCAAGTCCACTGTCTCCACGCCCACATCGAAGAGGAAATCGGGGTCAAGAATTTTGCCCATGTACTGCTGGAACGTCTTGCCGCCGCTTTGCCACTGTCCGGTCAGCCCATCGTACTCGACAATGGCTTCTTTCTCTTTGGAAAGCCAACGATACTGAAAGGCGTACACAGGCCGGTAGTAAAGGTCAATCTGCGCGACGTTGATACAATCTTCGAGGATGCGCTCGGCCTTCACGCTCTTGATCATCTCGATCAGCACTTCGTGGACGACCGCTGAAGCGCGCGCCGCTGGCGGCACGACAATCGCATCGCCGGCGGAGAAATCGTCGAGGTCGTCGCCGGGGATTTCGACGGCGGCGTATTTGAGGTAATCGGTCAACGCCGGGGTTCGCGCACTCGTCAGGCCATCGAAGAACACGTCGGCGTGCAATTCCTCGCGGCAGTGCTCCAGGCCCGTGAGAACGATCTTCCCGTTGCAGACTTGATACTCCACACTGTCAATCGTCACCGCCTTGACCACAGAATCGCTGAACGCTAGTGGATAATCGCCGCGCCGTTCGTAGACGTAGCGCGCATCGCACACCACGTGCCAGAAGGGTTCGTAACGCTGTTCCTTGTACACTAGCTTGAAATCCTCATCTTTGGGACGTTGCAGCAAGCTCCCCATCTTCGCCATCGTCCCAAACGCATCGACTTTGCGACTCCACGCGCGCCCCTCCGCTTGATCCACGGAGAGCTGCGCCTGCAAGATAAATGCACGTTCATCGGTCAGATTGATTTCCATAGATTTCACCTTATCCTTACCGTTCTTACTCCCGCCACAACCCTTCACGCAGACTGTTGCCGTGGCCCCGATAGAGCTGCGGATGCGCCAGCCGGTGCTGTACTTCACGGACAATGATGTCCGCCGCCGCGGCGAATGTTTCGCGCCCGAACTCCGCTGTGGCGTCTTGCGGCGGCATCCACCCGCCGACGCCGACGAGCGGCTCGCCTTTGGGCGGCAGCAGGCTTTGGTCAACGGTCTGGGGATGCAGCGCCAGCACGTGCGAGGTTTCCCACCCTGCCGCGTGATCGCCGGCGTGCGGGTATTGATCGCGCACGAGCAGGTAATCCACGCAGGCCCAGGCCAACATCCCATGCCGCTTGCTGTACTCCCGCTGGTTGAACTGCAACACCGCCGCGCGCGCGTGGTCGATGAGTGGATAGTGTCCCGCCACCAACACACCCAGCGCGAAACCAAGTGTCTCCGCTTCGACGAGGATGTGCAGCAGCAGCTTATGGTAATTCAATGCCTGCTCCGTCGCCGAGAACGCCTGCCGCTCCGGCGTGAAGTTATCCGGGGAGAGGGCCATCCCTTCGGCGATGCGGTCGCGGTCGGCGGCGTTGGCCTCCATCAAGGCTTCCAGGCGGCTTTCGCCATAGTACAGCGGCGGGAAAACCAACCCGCCGCCCTGCTGCGCACACATCACCGCCAGGCCCTCAGCCTGCAACGTGTCCGCGCCCAGGGGATTATGGACACCGTGCCATTCTATCGTGCCGATGGGGATGTAGAGAACCGGGCACGCCTGTCGCCGCGCGACAACCTGCGCGGGCCGCAGCATGTGATAACGAACCTCAGGCTCCATGTAGCCTCCTTCATTCTGCTCGCAAGGGATACTTCGGGGCTAATCCTTCGACCAGCCGCACGTTCTCCTCAAGCTGTGCGGCGCTGGTCATGCCGATGGTGAAGGCATGGACCGTCCCCAAGCGCAGAACGTACTCGATGGCGGCGCGCACATTGCCCTTCAACGCCCCGCAGCCGAGGACTTTCATCCCGTAGACGGCTTTTCCAGCAGCGTGCAGCTTTTCGATGAGAGGTACGACGCTGGCAGGCTGCGCGTCCATGTTCACGCCAGCGTGGTTGATGCGCACCAATACCACCTCAGCCCAGGGCGTCTCCACGGCAGTCCGCAGCGCACCCAGGCCGTGGCACGAGAAGCCCACAGCGCGCACAATGCCCGTTTCTTTGGCGCGCGCGAGCGCCTCCATGGCATCGGCGCACTTTTTCGGCCAGTCGGCGTCGCTCAATGTGTGCAGTAGCACGATATCGAGCACATCGGTGTTCAATTCCTTGCGGAAGCGCGCCAGGTCTTTGACGACGTCAGGCCCCTTCCGCGCCATCGTCTTGGTCGCCACCACTATCCGCTCGCGGGGGACCCCTTGCAATGCGCGCGCTACGTGCGGGTGCGAGCCATATTGATCCGCCGCATCCCAGAAATTGACGCCCATATCGTAAGCGCGCCGCAGCAGATTCGCCAGCCCTTCGATCCCCAAAGCCGTCTGCGCCGAATGTTTGGCCCAGCCGTGCGTCCCCGTGCCGATAGACAAACGCGAAACTCTCAATCCAGTGTTGCCAAAGTTGATATAGTCCATAGTCCTCAGTCCAAAGTCGAAGGTCAAAAGTCGAATCTAAAATCGAACCGGGCCTTGGCAGACACGGGCGCGCACGGGATCATCCGGCGCGCCCCACTTGGCTTCGATCCACCACGTTGCGCCGGCCTCTACCTACGAACGGATGAGCGCAGCAGCTTTTTCGGCTACGTTTTATTCCTTACGCTCTCCCCCACTTCTCGTAGGCGTCCTTGAATGACATCCCTTTCGCGAAATCCTCGCGCATCCCCTGCTCGCGGGTCTCGATCTCTTCGGCCTTTGTGAGGACTTCCATCGCAATCTCCTGCGGGACGACGATGACACCGTCCGCCTCGGCGACGATCCAATCGCCGGGACGCACGCGCACCATACTCGTCAGCGTGCCCGGCATCCCGATGGTGACGTTGACGCCGACGATGCTCCAGCGTTTGGCCGACTCAATGGGCGACGTCCCCTTGGCGCAGACCGTGTAATCGGGGATGACTTCCAGCCCCCACGAGTCGCGGATGAAGCCGTCAATGACGATGCCCATCGCGCCGCGCTGCTTCAAGTCCCAGCTCGTCATCTCGCCGAATTTGCCGGTGTGCGGTTCGCCGCCGCCATCCACCACAACGACGCAACCGGGGAAGAGGCACTCGTGCAGGTTCGGGCCGCTCATCACTGGCTTGCCTTCCGCCTCGGCCTTTTCCTTCGCGGCCTTCTTTTCCTCCCAGGTGGACGGATCGCGGCTGCCGCGCACCGTCACCGCCATCCCTGCCAGATGTTGGTGGGGGAACAACGGACGGATGCTCAGGTCAATGCACTGATCGCCATAGCCCATCTGATCCATCGCATCATAGAGATTCGCCACACGGATTTTATCCCAGCGGGCCTGTAATTCCAAAACTGAAGGTTGTTGTTCGTCTGCCATGATTGATTTGCTCCTTATTCAAATTCTGCATTTGCGCGCTCAAGCAGCGCCTTCATGTAGCCGATGCTAAAAGCAGTGCCGATGCGATGGTCTTTTCCCATCAGCGGAATGTGATCGGCGATGGCGACGCCGTCGAAATTCACCTCGCGCAGGGCGCGCATCACCTTGTACATGTCCATGTAGCCGTTATCGAGGAAGGTCTCCACGAAATACGGCAGCGGCTGGCTGACGTTGCGGAAGTGAATCTTGAACAGTTTTTTCTGCTCGCCGAAGTACTTGATGGTCTCGAAGACATCCTTGCCCATCCAAGCGCCGCCTTCCAGCCAGCAGCCAACGCACAGGCAAAGCCCCACGTTGGGGCTGTTCGCCATCTCGATGGCGCGGCGGTAGCCCTCAAAGTTGCCGAAGATACAACGCGGGATGCCGCCCAATTCCGGCACGGGTGGATCGTCGGGGTGGATGCCGATTTTGACGCCGGCTTCTTCTGCGACGGGGACTACCTGCTTGATGAAGTACGCGAAGTTGTCCCAGATTTCGTCTTCGCTGTACCTGCGCCCGTGCGTGAGCGGCATGTCGTATTGCCGCCCGTGCCAGTGGCCTGTGTCAGCCTTGTCCAGATTGAACGCCCGCGCAGGCGCGCCGCCGCGCGTCGTCTCGCGCTCAGTGCTCCAGATGCCATTCGCCATGTGCGCGTAGGTCGTGTAGGGGATGCCAGCCTTACCCAGATTGCGCAAATGTTGCTTGTACTCCTCAATCTTCGCGTCGCGGTTTTCCAGACCGAGCACGATGGCGTCCTGGTTATGCACGTCGCTGTTGCCGAAGCCGTAGACCTTGAGGCCATGCTCCTCGAACAAGCGACGGCGGCTGGCGTAGTACTCGTAACTCGACTTCTTGGCGTCGGTCCACAGGACAACGTAGCCCACCCCCATCTGTTGGATGAACGCGAGATCGTCCTCGGTCGGTTCCGGCGTGATCTGCGCCGCGATTTTGATGCCCGGCTCGATGTCCGGTCGGTCAATAAACATAGTTTTTCCTCCGTGAGTTAAGTATTTTGCTGCCACGCAGCGACAATGTCGCGGTGCGCGGCCACATCTTCCAGGAATTTGCGCCGCAGAGTTTCGTCCCCGATGTCGGCGGCCCGTTTCATCAGGGCAGTGTGCGCGCGCGTGAGAATGGAGTGAGCCTGCGCCAGCTTCATGGCGTCACCCTGCGCCGTCTCGCGCAACACCGTGTAACACGTCAAATCCACCTGCAGCGGATATTCGATGCCGCCCACGCCGTTTGCCTCGACCCAGCGCAAAATTTCGTCAACGCAGGCGGCGGCGCGGGCCTTGTCATCCTGCGCCAAAGCCACCCGCGCCAGCCCCGCCAGATCGTCAATGGCGAGACCGTGCTGGCCCAGGTCGCGGCGCAAGGTCAGCGCCCGATTGTAAGCCTCAGCGGCGGGGACCAACCGGCCCAGTGCAGCCAGCGCATGGCCCAGATAGGTCAGGCTATACCCTTGCCCCCGTTGATCGCCGATTTCTTGCTGAATCTTGAGCGCCTGTTCGCAGTGCCGCTGCGCCGCTGCGTTATCCCCCATACTATGGTACACGTAGCCCAGGTTGACCAGGCTCACCGCCTCCCCCCACCGGTCGCCGATGGCGATCCGCAGATCGCGCGCGCGTTGGTGGTAATCGCGGGCAAGCGCGTAGTCACCGATATCGCAGTAGACCACGGCGAGGTTGCTGAGCGCCATCGTCTCGCCGCGCCGGTCGCCGATGGCGCGGTAGATGGCAAGGCCCTGTTCGTAATAATCACGCGCGCCCCGGTAGTCGCCGAGATCGTAACAAATCACACCGAGCATGTCGAGGGTATCTGCTTCGCCCTGACGACGGCCAATATCCCGATAAATTGCCAAAGCCTGCTGGTAGTACGCTTGCGCCAGGGGATAATTGCCCTGGTACAGATAAACATCGCTCAGACTGTCCAGACTCTCGGCTTCGTTCAACCGGTCGTGGATGGAGCGAGACAACTCAAGGGCGCGCTCCAGCGGGGCACAAGCTCTCTCGTAGTTCCCCTGCCGCCACAGCGCCTTGCCCCAGGCAATGTACCCTTCGATCTCCCCAACGACATCCCCTGCCTCGCGGGACAGGTTGATCGCCCGGTGCACAGCGACCAGCGTGGCGGCATAATCGCTCGTGACCTCCATGTAATTCGCCAGCCGCAATGTGACCCGCGCCGTTTTGCGCGCTATCACGCGCTCATCCGCCGTCACATCCGGAGCAACGGCGAGCAACACCAGGGTGATCAAATCCTGCGCCTGCGCTTCCCGCGCCCCCAACAGGTCGTTGACCATCTCGCGCCCCAGCAGCAGGTCGTAACGCGCCGCCATATCGCCAGGCGGCGTGAGTTCCAGAGCGCGGGTGAAGTAGCCCGCCGCTTCGACGTTGGCGAACTGCGCTGCAGCCCACTTCGCAGCCAGCGCCGCGTATTCGCGCTCCCGGTTCTCATCCCCGGCCTGGTGCCAGTGATAGACCAGCAGGGGATAGTAAGGCGCGAGGGGCGCGGTCAGTGTGTCCGCCGCCGGCGCGCCGAACCTGCGCTCGTACCACTGCGCCACCGAGCGGTGCAGTTGACGGCGCTGCGCGAAGAGCAGTGTCTCGTAGGCCACTTCCTGGGTGATGATGTGTTTGAAGATGTAGGTTAACTCCGGTTCCGGCGCTTCCAGCGGCGTCAAATCCAGGCGCGTCAGCTCCTCAAGGTAGGTCCGCAACAGCCGGTTGCTGATCTCCATGTGCTCGCCCAACGTGTCGTACAACGTCGTATAGCCGAAGGTGCGCCCGATGACTGCCGCCACCTTGAGCGCCAGTTGCCGTTCCGGCGGCAGGCGGTCAATCCGCGAGAGGATGATGCCCTGGATGGTATCCGGCAAAGCCTGCACGACCCGCTGGAATTCGCGTTCTGCGCCAAAAGCGGCGCTGATAATGCAACGCGCGACGCCGTCCTCCGTGACCACTTTCACCAGCCCGCCGTCGCGCATCGCGTAGATCAACTCCTCGGCAAAGAAGGGATTGCCGCCAGCGCGCTCGCGGACAAAATCGGCCACCACCGCTGGCAGCGCCTCCGGTTTCACGCCAAGCCGGGCCGCGCTCAACGCCAGAATCTCGTCCGGCGCGAGGGTGGTCAACGCCATGCGCTCGGTTTCTTCCATCGCGGCCAGGGTTTGCGCGCCGAGGAGCAGCTTCTCGCCTTCGAGAGGCCGCATCACCACGACGAGGAACAAAGGCGCGCGGGCCACCAGCAGCGCGCGCGCGGCCTGCACGATCAGGTCCCAGGACAATGTATCCAGCCAGTGCGCGTCCTCCAGAATGAGAATCAGTGGACGCTCCGCCGCCCAGGCCTGGAGCAGCGCCAGCAGAAAGGAGACCAGGCTTTCGTGCCGCAGATGCGTATCCAACGCCCGCGTCAGGACATTCTCCTCGAAACCGAGGTTGAGGATGTCGTTGAGCAGGGGCAGCCGTTCTACAAACTCAGGGACGACGTCCTGCACGTGGGCGCGCACCCGCTCGCGGCGCGCGGCGGGATCGCGCGTTTCTTCAAGATCGAAGAAGGCCGTGAAGATGTCGCGCCAGGCCCGGTACGGCGTCTGTTGTTCGATGCTGCGCCCGGCGCCGAGTAAACCGGTGAGGCCGCGCTCGCGCATCAGGTGCAGCAACGCCTCGACTAACCGCGATTTGCCGATGCCGGCCTCGCCTTCGATGAGCATAATGCGCCCGCGCCCGGCCTGCGCGTCGTCCAAGCCCTGCACGAGACGCGCCACCTCGGCCCGTCGCCCGATCAGGGGTGAACCGGGGCGCTCACCGGTTCTGACCTTAGCGGATTCTCCCAGCGGACGGTAGATGTGGATCAAACCCGCCTTGCCTTTGACGCGCGTGGGCGGGAGCAGATCGAACGCCAGCCGGTTGGCGGCGTAGCGATAGGTCTCGTGATCGCAACGGATCTCGCCCGGCCCGGCGATCCCCATCAGCCGCGCCGCCAGGTTGACCGTGTCGCCCATCACTGTGTATTCGCGGCGCGACTCGCTGCCCACCGGCCCGGCAAACACCCGGCCCGTAGCCACGCCGGTCGCCAGGTGCAGAGCCTGCGCCTCCGCCATCGCTTGCAAATCCAACGCGCAGCGCAGCGCGCGCTCTGGATCGTCCTCATGCGCGTAGGGCGGCGCGCCGAACATCGCCAGCATGATGGTGCCTTTATCATCCACCGCCAACTTGTTGATGCTGCCTTCCAGCCGGTGGATGATCTCTTGCGCAGCGCCCAGGAACGTGTGCAGCCGGGCAACCGCGTCCGGTTGTTCGTAGTCAATGCCGGAGACGCCGATGAAGAGGACGGTCATCGGCCTGAGCACCGCCAACCACTCCTGCAACGCGCCCGCCGTCCACACTGTAACGATCTCGGGCACGTAGACCTGCAACACCGCGGCGACTGCTTCTGCGTCCTGCACCGCCGCCCAATCCGGTTCTTCCAGAGGACACGGAGGCACAGCATGGGGAACGCAGATCGCTTCAGCCTCTGGGCTGAGCACGATGTCTCCGCGCCCGGCGTGATGCTCGGCCTCGGCAACCTGGCGCAGCGGGTCGCCCGCGATGACGTACTCCCAGCGGCCAAATCGTCCGCCGACCTGGGCGATCAAGATTTCTCCGGCGCCGATGCCGATCTTCATCCCCAGCGCCACCGGCCCGACGCTGGTGGGCAGTAGCGCAAACTCCGTCATCGCCGCCTGCATCGCTTCGGCGGCCTGGCGCGCGCGCCGGACGGCGATTTCCAGGTCCTCGCGCAGGGCAGGGAAGATGATGGTCAGCGCGTCGCCGCTGAACTTGACCACTTCCCCACCCTCGGCCTCGACCAGGGCGATCATGCGGCTGAAATAGCCGTTGAGCAGGCGCGTCATTTCCTCCGGTCCCTCAGACCCCTGCTGCGCCAGCGCCTCTGTCAGCGGGGTGAACCCCGAGACGTCAGCGAAGAGGACGGCTGCTGGCAGGTGGCCGCTCTTCGCCTCTGAGGGCGGGCGCGGCGCTGGCTCCCGCAGCGTCGCGCGCAGGATGTAGGGCGGGACGTAGGGAGCGAGAATGTTCAACAACGATTTCATACTACATGCCTTTCAAGACCAGCGGTAGGTAGACAAATTTGCTGCCGCCCAGTTTCACCTGCAAGAAACGGCCTGAAGTCATCCCTTTGCGGTCGCCGCCGCCGAGGCCATCGCTGGCGCCGTTCCCGCCGGTGGTGACGGCCCACTTCAGGAATTCATCCCAGCGCCCGTCAATGCCGCTTTCATCCTGGCTCATCTGGAAGAGGCGCGGGGCCACGTAGTCGTTGAAGGCGCTGGTGGCATTGTAGGCTGGATAGTAAATTGACAGCCCATGCACGCCAGCATGGTTCCAGGTATAACCGTCTATGGTCCCGCTGCTGTGTCTCTCGACAACGACGACGGCGGTCACGGCGGTTTTCACCGCGTTGGCGGATGCCAGCACACCCGACAAGCTGGCGGTCTTATCCGCGAGGTCCCACAAATCAATGTAATCGGCCAACAGCGGGTTGGTGGCGTCGTTGGCGGCGGCGAAGGCTTGCGCATTGTTGCGGGCAGCGTTCACCGCAGTACGGTTGCCCGTGGCGACCAGCGCATTACCCAGATTGGTCACGCTCCGCTTGACCGCCGGCATCTGGTCAGTGCGAACCAAAGAGATCGTATGGGGGTAGCCAGCTGCGTCCGCCAGGGTATGGTAGCGGTTGACGATGCGCTGCCCAACAGTCAGCGGCGCATCCGCAGCCGCGAGATCGCTGAAGTAGGTCGGGTAGGTATTCAACCCCCAACTGATCTGCTCGAAAAAGACCACGTAATTCACCCAGTTGCGCACGTCGTAGGCGTGTTCGGCCATCCCCATCAGGCACGCTTCGTAGTCGAAGATGTCAATTTTGCGCGCGCCGTTGCGGGTGACGTCTTTGAGCGCCGAATACAGCTCCGGCGGCGTCAGCGCGTCGTCGCCATTGGTGTGATCCCAACTAATGCCATACGCGCCATGCCCGTGGTCGTCAATCGCCAGGTAGTAGTGCGCGGCTGGATATTGATCCATCGCCCAGTTGCCAAAACTCGCCAGGGTTGCCGGCGCGCCCATGTTCAGCTCGCCCAAATGCCAGCGATTGACGCCATCCGTATAGTTGCCGTTCGGCTGCACCACGTAGCGCCACGTGTCGCCATTGTTCGGCCCGTCGAACAGCGCCACCACGCGGAGGAAGCTCTGCTTGCTGCCGATAAATTGCTCGATCCGGTTGAGGTAGCCGCGCAGCGTGGCCTCAAAGTTGCGATCTTCCGCGTTGAGATAGAGCATCAGCGTCCAACTGATGGGCGTGGTAGGCTCAATCGGGTTGCCGCCCGTCGGCGGGCCGCCGCCCGCTCCGGCGCAGTAAGCGGTCATCTGGTAATACGAATCCGGGCCGCCGTAGCCAGAATAGGATTCAACAGCGACATAGAAGGCGCTTCCGGCGGCAGCGTTCGTATACGTGACATAGGAATCGTAGCTGACGCCATCATCGTCGTTCCAGGTCAGCAAATCCAGGTTCGCGTTCCACAGGGAAACCACCGAGTCCAACGCCGAAGGTGGAACCTGCGTATCGGCTTTGATGTCCAGATCCAACTGACCCGCCGGCACGTTCCGCAGCACAAACCAATCCACATCGCCGTAGCTGCTCACGACATCGCCGATGACGCCGGTGATCGTCTGCCCACAGGCCAGCTCGGTGACTTGTTCCGGCGGCGAGTCGTTCGGTTCGTTAATGTCCAGAGATGCGCCAGCGCCAGCGCCGATGGCGTAAAGATGTACAGCATCCACCCAACCGGCAGTGCCCGTGCCTGTCACGCCCCGGTTGTACAACTCGAAGACCAGGTTGACCTGCCGCCCGGCAACGGCGGCAACTTCATCCGCCGTGAGAACATAGAGGACTTCCTGCCAGTAACCGGTGGTGTAGTACGCATCAATACAGCCCAGATCAACCACGAGGTTCCATTGGTCATCGGCCATGCTGACACAGAACCAGTCGTAGTACATCTGCGTCTCATACGTGGTGACGGCAAACCAGAAATTCAACACGACGTTGTTGACGCCGGCGGGTACATCCATCGTCTGGTAAAGGAAATCGTTGCCGGCGGCCGGACGCCACAGGTAGGCGGAGTAATCACCATCCACCGCAGCCCGGTCGGTCACGCCAACCTCGGCGACGTCGGACGGCGCCTGCACGGCCTGGATACCCTCCACCTCATCCCCAGGCTCCGCCGCGAGCGGCGGACGGGTCTGTGGATCGGCATCCGGCGCTTCACCATCCGCCGCCAACACCTCGACCGGGCTGTAGTAGTACCAATCGGTCAAGTCGCCCGTCTCGAAGCTGCCGTTGAGGATTAACTCGCCGGATGGGTCAGGGGTGGGCGTCGGAACGGGCGTGCCGCCAATCTTATCGCCCCATACCCAGATTTCATCCACGTAGGGGCCGTAATACCCTTGACTGATGCTGTAGTCGCTGATGAAGACCCAGGCCAGCCAAACCTGGGAGTAGCCCGCGTAAGAGGTGAGCCAATAGGCCTGATCCAACCAGCCGCCGGAATAACCTGACCAGTAATCGCAGTAATAATTGTACCCGTCAATCGAAGCGCAGAAGTACATCCAGTCGTATTCCGGCTCGGTATCGTAGTACAGGCCAAAACTGACAAAAACATCAGACATTGCACTGAAATCGAATGGCCCCTGCACCATCCAACTGTTCAAGTTGTCCGTGTACCAGGTCGTGACCCAGGGATCGAGCGCATCAGCGCCTTCAGCGGCAGGCCACGCGCTCCAATACCCGCGCTGATAGCCAAAGTTGGTGTCGCCCCATGTACGTTCGTAACCGTCATCGCTGTTATCGTAGAGGAGCCAATCCCCTGGAAACACGCCCTCGAAATCCTCATACAGCAACACATTCCATTCCAGAGGACTCATGATGCTGGCGATATCAGGCGCAGTATAGGCGGACTGGGGACGGGGCGACGCATCAGGCGCAATAGTACGGGCGGCGGTGAGCGGTTTAGCGGCTTGCGCTGCCGGCTGCAACGTCGCATCCCGCCGCAACTGCACCTGCGGACGGAAACGCACGACTTCCAGATCATTCGTCGCGGCGAGGGTGAGCGCGTCGAGCGTTGTCGCACCCGGTTCGGGCGTGGGCGTGGGGGCGACGTTCAGAGACGGCGGCGGAGATGGGAGCGCGGCTTCAACAGAAAGAGCCGGTGCGGCAGCGACCAACGTTTTACCGGACGGGGAAAAGGCGACGATGCCCATCGCTGCCGCCAACACAACGACGATGCCGATCCCCAGCACACCATATTTCAACAGACTGTTTTTGTCAATCATCGTTTTGGGCGCCATGTTAAACCTCTCCTTTCGTGTGGCAAAACAACAACACAGAAGCACGCATTATGAATCGCATATATAGTATAGCACGGTTTATAAGCCAGTGAATTCGCAACTGGCTTGTCCTGAAAAAACGAGAGACTTTTCAGTTCCCACAATGCACGTATACTTTGTCTGACGCTATCTTTTCCAGGAGGGACAAGTATGACCAGACTTCATTATCCGGCAACGCGCACCGTCAATCACGTTGACGATTATCACGGGACGCGCGTTGCCGATCCCTACCGCTGGCTGGAAGACCTCAACGCGCCGGAAACGCAGGCGTGGATTGAAGCGCAAAATGCGCTGACGTTCTCGTATCTGGAGCAGATTCCGGACCGCGAGGCCATCCGCGCGCGGCTGACGGAGTTGTGGGACTTTCCCAAGTGCAGCGCGCCGTTCAAACGCGGCGGACGCACGTTTCAGTTCCGCAACAGCGGCCTGCAAAACCAGGATGTGCTCTATGTGATGGATGCGCCCACCGACAAAGGCCGCGCACTGCTCGACCCCAATACCTTATCCAAAGATGGCACAATCGCGCTGACCGGCGCCGACGTGAGTTGGAACGGGCGGTGGCTGGCCTACGCCGTCAGCGCCAGCGGTTCGGATTGGAAGACGTGGCACGTGCGCGACATCGAAACCGGCGCGGATTTGCCCGACGCGGTCGAATGGAGCAAGTTCTGCGAAGCGTCCTGGCTGCCCGATAGCAGCGGGTTCTTCTACGGGCGCTACGCTGCGCCGGAAGCAGGGACAGAATACGCGGGCACAAATTACCACAAGAAGGTTTACCTGCACCGTATCAATACGCCGCAGGCAGAAGACGCGCTTATCTACGAGCGGCCCGATCACAAAGAATGGGGTTTCTATACCGAAGTCACTGACGACGGGGATTACCTGGTCATGAACGTCTCACAGGGGACCGACCGGCGCAACCGCATCTTCTACCAAACGCTGCCAGACGGTGATTTCGTGGAGCTGATTAGCGAGCTGGAGGCCAATTATCGTTTCATCGGGAACACCGGCTCCAAATTCTACTTTCTGACCGACTGGAACGCCCCCCAAAGGCAAGTCATCGCCATTGACGTGGACAATCCGGCGCAGGAGCACTGGCGGACGTTGATCGCCGAAGCTGCCGATACGCTCGAAGATGTGACGCTGGCGCACGGCGAGTTTGTGACCGTCTACCTGCACGACGCGCACCACCGACTGCTGCGTTTCGCGCTGGATGGTACGCCGCTCGGTGAGATTGCGTTGCCGACGTTGGGCGCGCTCCTTGAAGTGCATGGTCGCCGCGAGGATACGGAGTTGTTCTACACCTTCGCCTCGTTCCTCTACCCGCCGACGGTTTATCGCTACGACTTTGTCAGCGGCGCAAGCGAGGTATTGGCTGCGCCGGATCTCGATTTCGACGCGGCGGCTTACGAGACGGAACAGGTCTTCGTCGCCAGCCAGGATGGGACGCAAGTGCCGATGTTCCTCGTCCATCGCCGCGATTGGCGCAAAGATGGACAAAACCCCACGCTGCTCTACGGTTACGGCGGATTCAACATCGCGCAGCCGCCGGTCTTTATGGTGTGGCGACTGGTGTGGCTGGAGATGGGTGGCGTGCTCGCCGTCGGCAACATCCGCGGCGGCAGCGAGTACGGCGAAGCGTGGCACGCAGCCGGAACTGTCCACAAAAAGCAAAACGTCTTCGACGACTTCATCGCCTGCGCCGAGTATTTGATCGCGGACAGGATCACCGCCGCGCCCAAACTTGTCATCGAAGGGCGCTCCAACGGCGGCTTGCTCGTCGGCGCGTGCCTCACGCAGCGGCCCGACCTCTTTGGCGCGGCGCTCCCCACGGTGGGCGTGATGGACATGTTGCGCTTCCACAAGTTCACCATCGGCTGGGCCTGGGTGAGCGACTACGGCTGCGCGGACGATCCTGAGCAGTTTCAGACGCTCTACGCCTACTCGCCGTTGCACAATGCGAAACCCGCAGCCTACCCGCCCACACTCATCCTCACCGGTGACCACGACGACCGCGTGATGCCCGCGCACTCGTACAAGTTCGCAGCGGCGCTCCAGGCCGCGCAGCAGGGCGACGCGCCGGTGCTCATCCGCATCCAGACGCACGCCGGGCACGGGCCGGGGAAGCCCACCGCCGTCCTCATCGCCGAGCGCGCGGACATGTGGGCGTTTGTGGCGCAGGCGTTAGGCATGGCGCGCAAATAAGATCTCTGTCAGCAGATTAAGCAGATGAAGCAGATTATTTATTGCTACCAAACAAAAATCTGCTAAATCTATTCCGAAAATAGCTCTCCTTCCGCGTAATTTTCATCTTTGGTGGAGAGCCTAGCTCATATTGTGTGCTGATAAAAATAAGAGGACATGGTGAAGAAACGGGTCTACATCGTCTACACGGGCGGCACCATCGGGATGCAGCCGACGACCGAGGGCTATGCGCCGGCGCCCGGCTATCTCGCGGCGCAACTGGCGGCGATGCCGGAATTGCACGACGCCGCCATGCCCGATTACACCATCCACGAGTATGACCCGCTCCTCGATTCCGCCAATATGTCGCCGGCCGACTGGCTCAAAATCGCGCAGGACATCGCGGCGCACTACGACGATTACGACGGTTTCATCGTCCTGCACGGGACAGATACGATGGCCTACACCGCGTCGGCGCTGCCGTTTATGCTGCAAGGCCTGGGCAAGCCAGTCATCCTCACGGGATCGCAGTTGCCGCTGTGGGAAGTCCGCAACGATGCGCGTGAAAACCTCATCACCGTGATGCAAATCGCCGCGAATTATGCTATTCCCGAAGTCTGTCTCTATTTCGGCGACAAGCTGCTGCGCGGCTGTCGTGCCGTCAAAGTTGACGCGGTAGGCTTTGAGGCGTTCGACTCGCCCAATTACCCGCCGTTGGGGACGGTGGGCATCCACATTGACGTACATTGGCGGCGCATCCTGCCCCCACCTGCACCCGGCCCGCTCACCGTCCAGGCGCTCGGCGCCGCGCACGTGGGGACGTTGCGCCTCTTTCCGGGCCTCACCCCGGACTTCGTCGCCAACGCACTGCGCCCGCCCTTGCAAGGACTGGTACTGGAAACTTATGGCGTGGGAAACGGTCCGGTCAGCAACCGCGCGTTTATGGCGGCGCTTGAGGACGCGACCACACGCGGCGTGGTGATCGTAGACTGCACCCAATGCCTGAAGGGAACCGTTGACCTGGAGGGCTACGCGACCGGCTCGGCCCTGGCGAAAATCGGCGTGATCAGCGGCTTCGATATGACCGTCGAAGCGGCGCTGGCGAAGCTGTTCTACCTATTCAGTCGCTATGACGATGTCGCCATTGTCACGCAACAGATGCAGGTGGATTTGCGTGGGGAAATGACGAAGTGAGTCATTCTGTGAATCGTGATCATTCCGGTGCGGTCAACGTACGTGCGCTAGACCTGACAGGTCTAGGAAGACCTGTCAGGTCTGATAAGTGTCTGACGATAGTTATCTTGTTGCTCGCGGCGTTCACCCTGCGCGTCTGGAACCTCGGCGGACGGAGCCTGTGGTACGACGAAGCCTATTTGTGGTGGGCCACCCGGCTGCCGCTCGGCAAGATGCTGGCGCTCAGTATGGGCGAATTGGTGCCCCCGTTACATTATTTCGTCCTGCGTGTATGGCAACCGCTCGCCGGAAGCAGCGAGTTTGTCCTGCGATTTCCCTCCGCCCTCTACGGCATCCTCGCCCTCGCGGCGATGGCGCGCCTCGCACGCCGTCTCACCGGTCAGCGCGCCGCGGCAATCTGGGCCTTGCTTTTGGGCGCTGTCGCCACAACGCTGGTCTGGGCTGCACGGGAAACGCGCATGTACGGCGCGTTCATCGCCTGGTCGCTGCTTGCGGGGATGGCATTAATCGAGACTCTGTACGCCAGCACCGCACGCGGTCGTCGCCGCTGGGCCTGGCTGTGGGGCAGCGCGCTGCTCGGCGCGCTCGCCACACTGGCGCTCTCCGCGTTCTGGCTCATCGGACAGGGATGCTTCGCGCTCGTCGCGCTGCTGCGCCGTCCCCGTTCCCTTGTAAAGGCGTGGTTCCGCGCTATGCTTCCGCCCACCGTCGTTGCTGGCGTGGTATTCCTGCCCTGGGTCATCGGCGCGCTGCGCTCAGTCGGCGCCAACGCCACCTACTGGGCCGGGCATCTGCCCATCGCCGAATTCCTGCGCATCTCCCTGGCCGGGATGACGGTCTCCGATTACTGGCCCGCTGCGTGGAAAGTGGCTGCGGGCGGCGTCATCCTGCTGGCGACGTTCCCGACGCTGTTGCTCGCCCGCCGCCGCCCCCACGCGGGACTTTATCCCCTGCTGTACCTGCTCACGCTTGGCGTGATGGCGCTGATTTTCCGTAGCTTGCCGAAGTGGGGCAGCCGTCACGCTTCGCTGTTTGCCCCGCTGCCCGCGCTGGCGCTGGCGATTGGCTGGGGGATGGCGGCGCAGATCCAACGCCAGCGCGCCCGTTGGCTGGCCCGCGCCTGGCTCGGCGCGTGCAGCGCGATTTTCGTCGCCATTGCGCTCCGCGCCGATCTGAACCTGCTCACCGATCCGACTTATGCCGCCGAGGACTGGCGCAGCGCCGCCCGCTACGTCGCCGAACACCGCGCGCCCAGCGACGTCGTCATCGTCGAAACCGGCTCGGTCTTCCCAGCCTGGACGTACTACGCGGGGGATGTTGGCCTGCTGCCGCTCCCCGACGATGAGCTGCTGGACGTGAATCACGTGCTGCACTATGACAACACTGCGCCCACGCTCAATGCTGCCCTACAAGAGGCGTCTGGCGTGTGGCTCGTCACATGGCTGGATCACATCACCGATCCCACCGGCATCGTCCCGGCCCTGTTAAGCACGCTCGGTCCGGAGACGCCGGTGCCGCGGTTCCACGGCCTGGGTCTGCGCCACTTCACCCTCGAACACCCGGCTAACTTCCCCACCACACCGTCGCTCACTGCCCAACCGATGCAACCCACGCTCCCCGGCCTGACGCTGTGGGGTTATCGCCTGCCGGAAGAACCGCAGCCGGCCGGTGCGCCGCTCGATGTGTGGGCTTTCTGGACCGCCGACACTAACGGCAATCTCGAAGACCGCTTCTACCAGGTTGTGGTGCGCCTGCTGGACGCGCGCGGCGACGAATGGGCGCGCGCCAACAGCACGCCGGGCGGCGGCGACTATCGCCCCTCGCGCTGGCCTGCCGCGACGCCCATCCTGGGCCGCTACGCGCTCACGCCCGATCCGTGGACGCCGCCGGGCATCTACACGCCCACGCTGACGGTCTACCTCGCCGGTGAAGCCGAAGCGACAGTAACACTGCATCCGGTCGTCATAGCGCCCGCCGATGCGCCGCCGGTTCTGCCAGACAGAGCCGCACCTGTCGAACAGCCTGCCTCCACTGCACCACTGCGCCTGTTGGGCTTATGGATCGGACGGGATACAGTGCGCCCCTGCGAGCAGGCCGAAGGATGGGTTTACTGGGAGAGCGCCGGTGAGCCGCTGCGCGATCTGCGCCTGGCGGTAGAGGTTGGCGAACACCGGCTTGCGTTACCCGTTGTGGCGGATTCCACCACGCCAACCCGGCCGGCTGGAACGCGCTTCGCCACGCAATTCCGCCTGCCGATTGACTGCCGCGCGCTGCCCGCCGAGACTTCATTGGAAATAGAGCTTATCGCTACGTCAGGGACACGCCTGGCAGCGTGGCGCGGGCCGGTGGTCTCAATTATCGCTGATCGCGTGTTTACGCCGCCTGAGGACATTCCAGGCATCCATGGCGACTTTGGTCCGGGGGTTGCCGAACTGGTGGGTTACGCAGTGACGCCAGAACCGCGCGCCGGAGAGCCGTTCACCGTCACGCTGTACTGGCGCGCCGGCGAGACGGGGGACACGCCGTATTCCGTCTTCGTCCACGTCACACCGCCGGACGCACCCGCCCCCCTCGCCGCGCAGCACGACGGCTGGCCCGCGTTGGGCGCGAAACCAACGAACACCTGGGTCGCCGGGGAAATCATCGCCGACGCGCATCCGTTGCCGGGCGTACCGGCAGGGACATATCAGTTGCGTGTCGGCCTCTATGATGCCGCCGGGCGATTGGGTGTTTATGGCGACGCAACCGAGTCACTGGAAGATGCCATCGTATTACCGCTTGTTGTAGCCCCGTAATCGTAAAAACCCGCCAGGTTTAGGAAAACCTGGCGGGTTTACGGTTTACACTGCCTCAAGTGCCATCTGGCGATAGCGTCTGGGCAGCAGCTCTTGTTCCGCCAGCAGCGCCTCGCGCATCCGGGCGCGGGCGCGAAACAGCCGCGATTTGACCGTGCCCAACTGCATCTTCAGCACCTCGGCAACTTCCTCGTAAGAGTATTCCAGCCGATCCACCAGCACCAACACCACCCGCTGATCTTTGGGCAGACCGGCGATGGCGCGATCCAGCAGCGCGCTGAGTTCCCCGCGCTGCACGCTCTCTTCGGGCAACTCCCCGTGATCGACCAGGTGCGGGTTGGCGTCCTCATCCAGCTCCTCGAAATCATCCCACGAGACTGCCGGGCAACGTTGGCGGAGGCGCAGGTCATCGTAACAGGCGTTGGTGACGATGCGCATCAGCCACGCGCGGAACGAGCCGCCGCGAAAGTCTTTCAGCGCGCGGTAGGCGGAGATGAAGGCTTCCTGCGCCGCATCATCGGCTGCGGCATCATCGCGCAGGATGTAGCGCGCCAGGTTGTAGACCTGACCTTGATAGGCCAACACCAGCGCATTGAAGGCCTCCAGACTGCCCTTCTGCGCCGCCGCGATTAATACTGTTTCGTCGAAAGATTCCTGTGCCATACGACTGACCACTTCCCTGACCTGTATTCATAAACTATGTCGGAGTTTGATGAAAAAGGTAACAGGGAATCCGGCGTACCAACAAAAAACTCGCCTTGCGAACCAGCTCGGCGCAAGGCGAGTTCGTTATCTCATACAGCATTATCCAGCAGACGCTTCAGCCACGACCATATTGGTTGCTTCGCAAAAACAGAGGCGGGATCGCTGAATCCCGCCTCTATGAGGTGAAAGTGAATTAGCGGCTTGGCGCCGCAACCGGAGTGGCGACGGGCGGTGTAGTAGGCGTCGTCGAACCAGGTCGTTCAGGCGCTACGGCAGGTGCAGCAGCTTCATCCGGCAGCATGGTAATATCGTTGGTCCAGCTATCGGTGTTGTGACACTTCGAGCATTGCCCGCGCGGATGGTTATCGGGGCGGGTGTGACAAGCCTTGCAATCGGTGTAGCCAGTGTGGTCAAACTTGTATTCGAGCCAGTCGCTGACGCTCAAGTGACAGTCGGAACATTGCCCAGGCCAGTGCCCCGCGTAAGTGTGACACGATTGACAGTCGCTATCTAGCCCCTGATGCACGAATGCCCAACTGACAGTCGTGTGACATAACGAACACTCGGCAGTGTAATGAGAAGCTGGCTTGTCGGCGCTGTGACAGATGGTGCAGTTGACCGCGCCAACGTGATCAAAGCTAATTTTGTCCCAACTGTCTGCGGTGTGACACAGCGCACAGTCCCCGCTGTAATGGTTGGGCGGTAAGACATCGCTGTGGCAGGTGGCGCATGGCCCAGCGTTGTTGTGATTGTACGATGCATCCCCCCACGAGCGTGTGCTGTGACAAGTGTCGCAACTGCCAGTGTAATGCATCGGCGGCAGATCCTCGGTGTGACAGGTAACACAGGTGGTGAGGTCGCCGTGGTTGAAATTGACCTCCGGCCAGGCGTGGGTATTGTGACAGTTCGAGCATTGCCCACTGTAATGATCGCTCTGGCTGTGACAGGATTTGCAGTCGGTCAGACCGTTATGGCTGAAATGGGTCTCAAGCCAGTTCTCCGTGTTGTGACAGTTCGTACACCCGGCTTGCCAATGGATGGTGGGCGTTTGATGGCACTGAAGACAGTCGGTTGCGCCGGCGTGGTTGAATGTGGCCGCCGTCCAATCGCCGGTGTTGTGACAGCTCGCACATTGTCCATCATAGTGAGCGGTGGGTTTAGCGCCGGAGTGGCAAGTCGCGCAGTCTTCCACGCCTGTATGGGTGAACACAGCCGGAGTCCATGCGCTGGATGTATGGCAAGTAGCGCAGGCATAACCGGTGTAGTGCGCCGGCGTAGGCGCGGCGTGGCACGTCGCGCAATTGGTGAAGCCGGTGTGATTAAACGTCGCCTCTTCCCACGTGGAGGGAGTGTGACAATTGGAACACTGTCCAGCGTAGTGTTGAGCGGGCGCAGCATCGTCCAGGTGACAGGAAGTGCAGTCAGTGAACCCGAAGTGATCAAAGGTGTATGTGTTCCAGTCGGTGGTATCGGTGTGACAACGGATACAGGCATCGGTGTGAAGGTCATCGCCCAGTGGAGTAGCCGTGGGGAGGGTGACGGGTCGGACAGACACCGCCGCCAGGTATTTGATACTTGGATCAGGTGGGTCATAGTGAGCCAGTGGGCGATCTTTCAAGTGGCAGGACTCACATTCCACAACCGCGATGTGATTGAACTGATATGGATCCCAGCTATCAACCGTGTGACAGTCCACACACGCGCCTTCAAAGTGCGCGGCGTAGACGCCGTTCGCCGGCGGACGGTGACAGTCCGTACACTCTTTGGGTGTGCCTTTGTATTTTCCTGCTGTATGACAGTCTTCGCAAGCCACGTCGGCGTGCGCGCCCTCAAGCAAGAAGGCCTTGTGTTCCACTTGCTTGCTCAGGAAGGGGATGGCTTCCGCTGTGATTTTGGGAGCGGGCGGCACCAGCGCCACCATATCTTCGCGCGTTTCAGCCTCCTGGAATTCGGCCAGCCGATTGCTCAATGCCAGGACCGTTGCGTTGTTGGCGTAAGTAGACACCAACCCATTGACAATGGTCTTCGCCTGGATGAGGAGCTGATCGAGACGCGCGTACAGCGCTTCCTGATCGGCCAGCGGCGCGGCATCAATAGCGCGAATGGCTTCATCGAATATATCCAATACGGCGTTGGTTTCTTTCGTCACGGCTTCCTCATCCGCCGCGTGCGCCAGGTCAGCAAGTCGCCGGTCTACCAACTTGAGCGCAAATTCAGCGCGGCGGCTCTCGTCGCGGCTGAGACGCAGGCGCCAGCCTTCCGCCCAGGTCTGTATACCGTAAAGCGGGCTGGAATAGCCAAACGGTGTGGTTTCGGCCAGGAAGAGCATACCGCCCAACCCGCCGGCTGCCAGCATCCCCAACAGCACATTGATCGCCACGAATATGATCAAGAATTTCTTCATAGATCTCCCTCCTTCTATCTATCTTCTAGTTCGAGGCGTTGGCCGCCGCGCGCGCGGCGCCTGCTTCTCCGGCCTTACCGGTAGGATGGCATCCACTGCATTGCCCGTCGGCAAGCGTATCGCTCGCAGCAATAACCTTTTCGGCAACATGCGCGGTATACATCTCATCCGCAGCATGGCACGTTTCACAGGCGTAGGTGGTGTAGTTCGTCACGTGGCACGCCGTACACTCCAATTGCCCTTCGTCGCCATGATCGAGCATGAAGGTGTGCTGGGTCAACTGCGCGGGACGCCACCCCGCGGAAACGTGACAGCGCGCGCAGTCCGTACCAAAATGCCCGGCGTGAACGTCCGGCTCTTCATGGCAGCTCGCACAGTCGCCGCTCATACCGGCGAATACCCGTTCGGTGTGACAATCCTCGCAGGTGAGTTCGGCGTGCTTGCCCTCACGCACGAACACGGTCGCGTGGTCGAAGTCGCGCATCCGGTCCACACCGTCGTGACAGATAAGGCACTCACCGCCGAAGCGTTCGCTGTGGCTGCTGACGAACAGGGCGTCGTTCTCGGTATGACAACCATTACAATCCATCGCCGTAGCCGAGTCGCGCGCGTCCTTGTGGCAGCTCTCACAGGTCAGCGGATTGCCCGCGAAGTCGGTTTGATGGTGTTCCAGGCTGAAGCCGGTGACCAGTTGGTGATCGAAGTTGACCATAGGAACGTTGGTCAGTTCGGCGTCGCGCCCCTTGTGCTCCTGGTGGCACGTCCGACAGCGATCCGTGCCCGGCAACAAGCCGTGCAGTCCTTCGGTGTTCGCCCGCTGCTCAGCCACATCGAGATGGCACTCCTGGCAGCGGCTGGCCGTAAGACAGTGAACCGGTTGGTGGCAGTGCAAACACTCCCGCTCAAACTCGGCGTGCGAGTGGAAGCCTTCAATCACTTTGCCGCTTCCCTGCGACGCCGAGATCGGACCAGGGTTGAGATACGGCCCAAGATACCCGGCGAAGTGCAGGTAGACCAGAGCGCCCATCACCACCACTCCCGCGACGAAACTGATACGGAAGAACCGCGAACGTAGGAATTTTTTCAACTTCTCCACCATAATGTTTTCTCCTTCCTATGCGCGCTTACGGCTTTTTGTTGACCAGAACACCATCGGGGACCGGCGCGACGCTGGCGCTCCAATAAGCGCCCTCGCCCGGCTCGCCGGTCGGATGACACGACACACAATTGGCAATCTCGGTAATATCCAGTTCGGCATGCACTGTGATCATCTGCTCCTCGGTATGATGATCGTGGCAGCCGTAGCAGGTATTCTCGGAGTAGGTCGTGGTGTGGCAGGTTTGGCAGGCGACTTTCCCCTCCCCGCCGTGATCGAGGGCGAAGGTGTGGCGGGTAAGCAGCGCCGGCTTCCAGGATTCCAGACCATGGCAGCGCGAGCAGTTCAAGCCAAAACGATCGGCGTGGACGGCCGGTTCTTCGTGACAGGCCCGGCACTCGTGCGGATCGCCGCTCATCTTGTCGATCTGCGTCAGATCGGTACTGGCGAGTTTTGGCGCGGCGGACTCCGTTGGCCGTCCGGCGGCCATCGCGCTGACGGTCTGCCAATCTGCCTGGCGGATCAGGGTGACCAGGCTTTCGACTTCGTAGGTGGTCAGGATGCCGCCTTCGGCCATGTGCCAGGCCGCCATCCCCGAACCGTGCGAAGCGCCGGCGATGGCGTTGTACAGCTTGCCGGCTTCGGCTTGGGCGAAGGCCGGGTTATTCAGCGCGGGCATTGCGCCGAGACCTTCTCCGGATGGCCCGTGGCAGGAAGCGCAGTCCTCCAGATAGAGCGCGGCAGCGGTGCGGATGCGTTCCTGGCTGAGGGCGACTTGTGCAGCTTCCATGCGCGCCGATTCGCGCACCGCGTAAAACGGGACCAGCGCGATAACAATTAACAAGGCGATAAAGGCGAGAGCATTATAGATTTTCATCGATAGCCTGCCTTCTACGCATACACCAGTTGATCTGGGCTGAAGTTCTGGCGCTGGTGGAGCTGCGTCGTATCGACTTTCACCATACCCTTTTCGATGCTCACTGTAAAAATGTCCATTGAACGCGGCACCGGCGGCCCCTCGAAGTTGCCGTGCGCGTCGAAGTGGGCGGCGTGGCACGGGCAGAGGAAGCGGTTGGCTTCCGGCACCCACATCACGGTGCAGCCCAGGTGCGGGCAGCGGCTGTGGACGGCGAGGAACCCGCCATCCGCCGAGCGAATCAGGAAGAAACGCCCATCGGTGAACTCGGTCACGCTGCCGGGCTGGAAGCTATCCACCGCACCCGCGGTGACGATGCCGCCAAATTGCCCTTCCTGAGCGCGCGATTGCAGGTAGAACAGGCTGACGCCGCCAATCTCCAGGAAAGCCAGCGCGCCCAGGACGTTGAGGCCCATGCCCAAAAAGTCACGGCGGCTCATCTTCCCTTTGCCGGGCAGCTTGCAGGTGGGGCCAGGCTGCTTGTGTTCTGCTTCTTCGGGTTGTTCAAGGAGTTCAAGATTTTCTGTGTCCATTGTGTTTCCTCCGATTAAAACGGCAGCACCAACGCCATGTTGGGGCCGCGGAAGAACGCGCAGGTGATGGTGAGGACGATAAAGCTCATCATCACAAACGCGAACAGCCCGGTCAGCGCCTCGCTGCGGTTGGCTTTGAGGACAAGCCGGATCAGCATGTAAATCACGAACAACCCGATGAGTACCAATCCCACAGGAATAAGTCCATTCGAAACGAACGGCGACCACGTGGGCAGCAGCGACGAAAAGCCGGGCCACCCTTCATCGGCGATGATCAGCAGCGGGAGGATGTCCACGCTCAAGAGCGCGCCGACGAGCGCCGCGCGGCGTCCCACCTTCGAGCGGAAGTAGATGCCGATGTTAGCGTCGTGCCGGTCGATGGCGGGAATCAGCGCGATGCCGGCGAACAGGATGGCGACCAGCAGCATCGCCGCGCGCGTCTCGATGTGCAGGAGCAGCTCCTGGATGCCGCCCAGGTACCACGCCGCCTTGGCCGGATTCGGCGAGTGCAGCGGATTGGCAATCTGGCCGAGCGGCGCGGGGACGAACATCGCCCACACGAGCATCGCGGCGAGCACGACCGCGCCGACCGCCACTTCGCGGCGCACCAGGTGCGGGATCGTCGTCACGCGCACCGGTTTCTCGCCTTCGGGCAGCAGCGGCTGCGAAATGCCGCCGTCCTTGCGGATCCGCCAGAAGTGGTAGGCCAGCAGAAGCAGCGAGAGCGCCGGCAACCCTGCAACGTGCAGCGCATAGAAGTTGCTCAGCGCCACCTGCCCCACTTCGCGCCCGCCGAGCGCCGCATTGCTGAGCGGCGCGCCGATGAGCGGGATGTAGCTGAGCAAGCTGCTGCTGACGGTGATGGCCCAGTATGCCAACTGATCCCAGGGCAGCAAGTAGCCGGTGAAGTTGAAGACGAGCACCAGCACGAGCAGCACCAGGCCGATGAACCAGTTGAACGCGCGCTTCTGCTTGAAGCCGCCGGTGAAGAAGACGCGGAACATATGCAGGAAGACGGTGACGACGAGGAGGTTGGCGGACCAGTGGTGCAGCGCGCGGATGAGAGACCCGAAGGCGACCTGCGTCTCCAGCAATTGGATGCTGATGTAAGCGCGGTCGACCGTGGGTTCGTAGCGGAACATCAACAGCACACCGGTGAATGCGAGGAGCACGAACAGCAAGGCGCTGATGCCGCCCAGCCCCCACGTGTAGGTGAAGCGAATCGCGGCAGCGGGCACGCGGGTGGGGTGTAGATGTAAGATCAAACTGTTGAGCACCTCACGCATCCGGCTCCGGTCACTGACCGGGTTCACGGCTTGCAGGGTGTGCTCTGCGAAAGTATGATTGGCGGGTATTTGTACTTTCATCGGTCACTCTTTTTATGTATCTATTTGTTTGTAACTCCTGGGGTATGGCTGGCCTCGAAAGCAAGCCAGCCATACCCAGGGTTCGAAAAGCTTGAAACAACTTACTTACTGCGCATCACTATTGGGAGCATGACGCGGTAGATCTGCTGCACCACGTTCACCGTGACGGTGGCGCTTCGTGACCACTGGCCTTCGCCGTCCAGTGCGGAGAAGGTAAAGGTGTGCCGCCCGCGGCTGAGAGCTGCCGCCGGGATCTTGAGCACCTGCTCGTTGCCCACGACGCCGTCGAGATCCGACGTCCACTTGTAGGCCACGATGCCTTCGCCCACCACATCGAGATCGCGCGCGGTGCCGGCCAGAGTCAGGATATCGCCGTCGAGCTGGCTGACCGTGGTGGCGCTCACGTAGAGGATGGAGGCGGTCGGCTCAATTTCGAGTGTCGAGTCATCTGGCAGGTACATCATCCGACGGAAGATCATGTCACTGTCGTATACCAACTCTTCGCCATCGGGTAGGACCTCTTCCCGCCACTGGTTCCAGACGGTGTACATGAAGGTGCCGCCGGGGTTGGCGAGCATAGCCGCCTCGCCGGAAAGATCCTCGGCGTCTTTCTCCGCCCACGGCCAACGGTCGATAAGCGCGTCATCCTCCTCGGTCTTGTAGTCCATCAGCTCCCAGGTGTCGCCATAGGTCGTTGCCCGGCTGTAGAACAGGTCGAGCGGGACGGCCTCGCCGACATCCACGGTGGTATTGTCACCGGTCTCGTAGATGACAAAAAACTTGGATTTGTCGCGCGCCAGGTCGTCATCATAGGGTAGACCCTCGAAGGAGAAGCCATTGTTGGTCAGCCAGCTGGTTTTGATCTTCGGGTAGAGCTTCAGACCACCCGTGGGGGTGTAGCGCGGGTCAAGGATGGTGACCTTGTTGCCGATGAGCTGGGAGACGTTGCGCGCCTGCTCGAACTCGCCGGGGCCGTACTCCCAAAGGGTGCCCACGCAGTCATCGGCGGCGGTCATCACGCAGTAGTTCTCATAGAAGCTGGTGCCTGTGCCGCCCAGTTCTGCCGGAGTGGTGGTCCAGGTCAAGCCGCCGTCGAAGGAACGGCGAATGTAGAGGTTGTAGTGATCGTTACCCACCGAGTTCGCGTGCCAGTTGGGTGACCAGGCGTACATCACCATAACGATGTCGCCGTCAAGGAAACCACGGTGCCCCTTCGCCACGTCATACGGGTTCTCCCAGTTGTAGTCATCCAGGTCGCTTTCACCAGGCTCGCAACCGGGGACATCGGTGACGCCGTCGCAGTTGCGCCACTCGAGCACCTTCTCAAATTTCGCGTCGGGATCAATGGTGCTGCCATCATCGAAGGAGGGGAAGAGGCTGGCGCAATTGTCGTTGCCCGTGGCGCTCTCGCACTCCACGATCGTTGTGCCGGAGACGTTGATCGGCTGGGACATGCACAGCCCGTGGAGGTAGTTCGGGTTGCTGCCGTCGGTGTACTTCCACTCGTCGCAGTCCAGGTTTTTGTAGTCGTAGGGGTTGTCCACTGCCGGGTCGAAGCATCCTTCAACATCCCAGGTGCCGTCGCCATCCGCATCGACACACGGAGCGGGAGCAGCGAAGCGCTGGAGGAAGATGTCCGCCGGACCACCCTGGTTGATGATACCGTTCTTGACGAACAGGATGGTTGCAAGGTGGGAGTTCGATTCGACGACGTCCTTCACCGAGTTGGTGGTCAGCGCAAAGCGGCGGGTGATATCGGTCAGGTAGAATTCGCCGCCGTTGAGCGGGTCGGTCTGCACCGGGTAGAGTTCGTAGGGCGTGCACTCAAAAGACGGGCTGGGCACAAACGGGCTGCATACCGATGGCTGGTTGACCTGCAACCCCTGCTCCAGCATCGGCGGGTTGAAGAGGTCGAAGGTGTAGTAGAACATGTCCTTGCCGACATCCAGCGGGTCTTCGGTGGGGTTGCCCCACGGATCGACCAGCAGGTCGCCCAGGGCCTTGGTCTCTTCCGCACCCGCAATCACCCAGGCGTGGTCGGCGATACCGTCCTTGTCGGAGTCATAGCCCTTGGTGTTCAAGCGCACACGGCTGGCGCCGACACGCCCGTTCAGCACGCGCCCATCTTGGGTTTTGCAGATCTCCAGTGTGGTACCGCCCGGGTTTGTCCAGGAGACGGATCCAGTACAGAAGGTAGCGTTTTCTTGAGGGGCGGTCAGACCCTGCAACTCAGTAATATTGGTGTGATCATACTCGCCAATCTTGGAGAAGTTGATGTAGCAGTAGGGATCGGTGTCCTTGTTGTACTTGCACATGGCGTTGTCGGTCATACGGATGGGCATGGACATCGGCACGTAAGGCTTGGGCTGGGTCGTGCCCTGGAACTCCGCCATGCGGACTTCGGTGTCCGTGTTCAGTGTATCGTCAGCGAAGACAATGTCGAAGTCCTCCTCTTTGATGTAGGAGTACCACATGTCGGTCTGCCCGTTGGTGATAGCGCCCGACCAGCCCTCGCCGGGGCCAAGTCCCAAACCGGGACGCAGACCTTCGGGGTCTTCCTGCCAGATCACGGCACAGCCGGCGCCGGCCGCGCAGTCCAACTGCGGCAGCATGGCATCGCGCACGCCAGAGGTGAGGCGCTCCGGTTTGGTCCACATCACGTAGGTGGCCTCGGTCGCGTCTGCGGTGGAGGGGTCATCGCCCGCCAGCAGCTTGCCGCGCGCCGCCCAGATGCAACCATAGGGAAGCTCGCCCACTTCGGGGAAACCCTGCAGGGTATAATCCACCGATCGCTGTGTGCCGCCCACGCCAAACAGGTCATACAGGTACAGGGCGTCCTTGCCGTAGTTGGTCTCGAGATCCGTGAGGTAGGTCGCATCCTCAACCGGGTCCAGCGTAAAGAGCGGCGCGCCGCCTGCGCAGTAGCGGGAAGCCCAGGCCACCAGGATGTTATCGTTGAAGACCTGGTGTACCACCTTAAAGGCATCGCCGGGGTACTCGTGACCGTTCGCCAGGGTGAAAGACGACAGATCCGAAGCGCGCGACAGGTTGGTGGTTCGCCAGGTGGTGCCATCATCCAGCGAGACGCCGACGAAAGCATCGAATGCTCCGATGGCGACGTGACCGAAGGTAGAAACTTCTTCTTCTTCTTCGCCAACATGAACTCCGATGTCGTCAATGTAGGCCGAGATCAGCGGCTTGGCGTAATAGCGCGGCTCGTAGCCGACCGTTGTGCCGTCGGCCAGGATGTAGTTGCTCACCGGCCCGACCACACCAGCCGCCGACTGCGCTGGTACGTAGAAATCCATCATGAAGAGGGCCGCCTGCTCGGTCTCTGCATCCGGTGTCCCGGAGACGTTGCGGCGGAACAGAATCCCGTCCTCCGCAAAAGCAAATTGGCTGGTCAGCGAAAGCAGGACCAGCACCACTAGAAAACTGCGTATCCGTCTTGATTTCATGTGTCCTTCCTCCTTAAAGAAACGGATTGAACTGAGCGCCTAAAACGGCGCTGTATGAGGATCGACGGCCTGAGCGGGGCGGGTCGTCGTCTGGATCTGGATGACTTTAACGAGGTCATTCGCCGACAGCGCGGTGTATTGTTGGCTGGAAAGGGCGATGGCTTCGCTGCATTGTGCGTCCAGGCCGATAAAAGGAATGCCGGGTTGCTCGCGCAGGAGCGGGACGATTTGCGCCGAAAAGGGAATGTCCAGGTCGAAAATGACCAGATCCGGCGCAATCGACTGCAAATGCTGCCCCACATTGTTTATCGTGGCATCAACCCGGATGACATCCAGTTCTTGCTTGTCCGCGAGGCTGGCTTCGACCCCATCCATCAACAGGGAATCCCCAAAAAGAACGATAAGTTGTCGGTCATCCATTGCAAAACTCCATCTGTAAAAGTAAAAATCCACATTGCTGCTGAAACTTACAAGCGCCGGTGTTGCGCCGCCCGCCAACGGCGCAACACCGGCCCCCAAAAGGGCTATTTGCCGATACCTTGACCAGGGGGTTCTGTACCACCCTTACCCGGGTTGACGTGTGACCATCCCGGAGGACCCGAAATGGGATCGTTGTTCCCTGGATTCTGCGCCCATCCCGGCGGCCGCTTTTCGGGCTTTCCGCCGTTATAAGCTGCAACCGGTGCGACGGAGACGACCAAAAGCATAGCGACCAGTAATACAATCAACAGCTTCTTCATCACAATCACCTCCTATCGTATAAACAGAAAAACTGATGGCGGAATATCCCTCACAACTGCGCATATCATACCAAAAAGGATAGGCGTGGCACAATACTCACCCCTTGCGGCAAGGAATGAAACGGAGAACGATATTAACCGGAGGCAGGAGGCAAAAGAATTAATTCTTTGGGCAAAAGAATTAATTCTTTTGAGAGTATTTTCGAGAATGTAGGGCAAACTGACAGTTTGCCCTACACCTGTGAGGCGATACGCGCTGCGCTTTGGAGATTTTGCGCGTCAACCGATGCGTTTCGGGGGAATGTCTTTGGGGCCGATCAGGCCATCGCGGATGGCGGCCAGCGCGGCTTCGTGGCGGCTGCGGCATTG
>DAOLUH010000037.1:0-1824 GCA_035420085.1 Anaerolineae bacterium | reverse complement strand
CGATCAGGCCATCGCGGATGGCGGCCAGCGCGGCTTCGTGGCGGCTGCGGCATTGCAACTTGCTCAGAATGTTGCGCACGTGGGTTTTGACGGTGTTGATGGAGATGGGGAACCGTTCAGCAATCTCCTGATCGGAGGCGTTTTCGTAGGCGACCAGCGCCAGGATCTCTTTTTGTCGCTGCGTCAAGGCGCGCTCATCCTCAAGGAGGCCGATGGGCTGCGGACCTTGCAGGGGATGGCGCAACAATTCGAGGACATGGCCGCTCACTTCAGGGCTGAAGATGGCCTCGCCCTGCATCACGCCACGCAGCCGTTCCAACAATTCCTGTGAGCGGATCGTCTTCAGCAGATAGCCCTGCGCGCCGTTGTTGAGTGCGTCGAAGAGTTGGCTATCCTTGTCGGACATAGTCAGCATCACGACGATGGTGTCCGGCAAGTCGGCCTTGATACGCCGGGTCGCTTCCACGCCGTCGCAACTCGGCATGTTGATGTCCATCAGGATCAAGTCGGGCCGCAGCCCGCGGGCCTTGAGCACGGCCTCGACGCCATCGCTGGCCTCGCCGACCACTTCAAAGTCGGCCTGCATCTTCAGAATGTTGGAAACACCCTCGCGGAACAGTTGGTGATCATCCGCCAATAGGACGCGAGTCTTCTTCATGAATTATCCTCCCTGAAAAGATAAGGTGATCCGCGTGCCCTTGCCCGGCGCAGAATCCACCGTCACTTGCCCACCGATGCGGTTGGCGCGGGCCTGCATAATGCTCAGGCCGAAATGGTGCCCCGTACTGCGCGCCGCTTCTTCGGGATCAAAGCCCAAGCCATCGTCGGACACAGTGATGATAATCGTGTCCGCCTGTTTCCCCAGCGCAACGCTAATGTTGTGCGCGTGGGCGTGGCGGACGGCGTTGCTCAGCCCCTCCTGCACGATACGTGTCACCTGTTCGTTTTGATCAGGCGACAGGAACAGCGCCGCGCCGTGGTCGCCGATCAAACGCACGTGCGTCTGGTGTTCCTCGTTAAATGTCTGCGTGATGTCGCTGAGCAAGTCGCGCAGCGCCTTGCGCGGTTGTTGCTTCGAAAGCAAGTGATCAATGGCGGCACGCAGCTCGCGCGTGGCCTGGTTCACCGCGCCGCGTATCTTCTCCAGTTCCACCTCGCGCAGAGCCTCACGGTCGTCTCCTTTGATCTGCGCCACCTGATCAACCTGCAGGCCCATGTAGCTGAGCGTCTGACCCACCCCATCGTGCAATTCCGCCGCGATGCGCCGGCGCTCGTGCATCGTCGCAGTTTTCTCGATCTCCTGGTTGAGATAGGCGTTCTCCAGAGTCATAGAGGCGCGGTTGGCAAAGCTTTGTCCCAGGATGATTTCGTCCGGACGCCAGCGTCGCGGGGTGCGCTGGTCAATGACGAACAGCACCCCGAGCGGTTTGCTCTTCGTCCACAGGGGCAGGCACAACAGGCCGTGGACACCAAAAGCCCGGCGCCACTCCAGCGGCACGCGGGGATCGGTACGCCCGTTCTCGATGGCGACAGAGCGACGGTGCGTGACCAATTCTTGCAGACACGGCAGACCACTGAGGGGAATGTCCAATTCTTCTTGTTCCAAGGTTTCAGCGACATAGGTAGCGACATTTTCGGCGAGTTGCGCATCATCATCCCACGTATACAGACACGCGATCTGGCAATCGAGCAATTTGGCCGCCAGGGAGGCAATTTGATCGTAGAGTTGTGCGAGGGTGAACGGGCCGCTCAAAGCGATACTGGCCTGATGGAGCATCGTCAATTGCTCGGCCAGGTCCTCGGTTTCTTGATAAAGTCGGGCGT
>DAOLUH010000036.1:0-62007 GCA_035420085.1 Anaerolineae bacterium | reverse complement strand
GTACACCTTCATCGCCAGCGTCAGCCCGCTCACGGCGACGCTGCCCATCACCTACGCATGGCAGGCGACCGATTACGCACCCACTATCGTTGTTGGCGGGCCGAGCAACGACCAATCGTTCACCTGGGCGGTCGAGGGAACCAAGTATCTTACGGTCACGGTGAACAACGGCATCGGCAGCCCAGTGCAGGGGACTTATAGCATCCAAGTGAAGAGCGAGGCGAATTACTCCATCTACCTGCCGCTGGTACTGCGGAATCACTGGTGACGGCACAGGCGCAACGGGCTTTGAGCGGATATATCCGCCAGGTCCGTTGCGCCTGCGCTTTGTGATTAGCTCTGTTCGAGCACTTGGTGGGCGATGTGACGACCGTACTTGAGCACCTCTGCGATGTCTGCCGGGGTGAAGTTCATCAAATCGAGGACAACCTCATTCTCCGGACGGATCAGTGTCATGGGAATTTCGCGCCAGTCGCCGAATGGGAAATCGGCCAACAGGTCATTGACCACGTTCTGCGCATCGTCTGCCCCAGCGTCTGCTGGCAGCGTCTGGTTCAGTTTGCCGGGCATTTCTTTGTAGGCGCGCACCCACGTATTCACCTGCTGGAACCTGTCCAGGTCGTTGTTGATCAGCTCGTTGGTGATGACGTCCATCAGCCGCAGCGCGAATTCGAGCAGATTGCCCGGTTTGAATGTGACGCCTTCCAGTTTTCGCGGTAGACAACAGATACACGCGATCTCCTCAGCGCCATCCTCAATCGCTTTGGCGAGCGGCGCAACCTCGCGCACCCCGCCGTCCACGTAAGGCGCGCCGCCGATGTTGACGTAGGGCATCTCAACGGGGATCGCTGTGCTGGCGATGACGTAATCGAGGAGGCCGGAGTAATCCTGGTCGGCATAGACGGCTTCGCCCGTCGCCAGATTGACGGCACACGCATAGAATCGAATCGGCGACGCGCGCAGGTTGCCTGGATCGAGCGTTGCCTCCAGCAGTTTGCGCAGTGGTCGCATGTCAATCAGCCCGGCGAACTTGCCCCGCAACGTCGCCAGGGCCAGACCGAGCAGCTTGCGGGGCGATCCAATCTGGGCCGGGGATTGCAGTTCCTCGAGCCAGAATCGCTCCAACTCCCGGCCAATCGCCGGCCAATCCGGCGACTGTCCCGCCCGCGCCGCCCTCCCGGCGCGCTCGGCCAGGAAGCTGCCGTTGAGGCTGCCGACCGAGGTGCCGTAGATCGCGTCGGGTATGAATCCCGATTCCAGCAGTTCCGCGATCGCCCCGGCCTGGAAGGCCCCTTTGATGGATCCACCACTGAGTACTAATGCGGTTTTCTTGTTCATAGGTCGCTCCTTTTTGTGTACCTGAACTATTGTTGAAGGCGCGCGATGTGCGGTAGGGAGGCGTTTAGCTGACTGTGGCGCGGTAAAACCAGATGGCGCCGCTACGCGCGGGCAGCGTAAGGGTGAAGCCCTTCTCGCGCAAAGTCGCTCCCTCAATATCCTGTGTTTCTCCGGTTTCCGCGTTCTCGAAGCGGTATGACGCTTCTGGCTGAACGCCTTGTGGATAGACGGTGAGCGTCTCCTCTGGCGCTTCCGGCAAGCGGATGCCCTGGATCAGCCCACAGCCGGTTTCTGGACAGTCAAACTGCCATGCGACCCATGCCTGCGCGCTGCGGTGGAACGGGGTATGCGGGTAATAGTCGCTGTAGAGGAACAGGTCGGCGGCGCGCCGCCAGACGGCGATCATTGTCCGGGCCAGGGCAAAATCGTAATCGTCGCGGCGGATGTCCAGCGTCACGAACAACATCGGCGCGATGCCGCAGTGGTAGGCGTAACGGTCTACGTGGTGGTCAAAGCGCGCCGCGCCTTCGATGTCCCAGGCGAGAGTAGCTTCTTTGAAATACGGAATCCACTCGTATAGCGTCCGGTGGAAAGCCAGTTTGACCGGGTGATCGCCGTAGCCATAGTCGCTGTAGTGCAGGGGCACGGAGCGGCGCATGGTCTCCAAATCGTTGCGCCGGCCGCCGCTTGAGCACGAGTCAATCCACAGACCGGGATTGCGCGCCAGTAAGTCATCCCAGAACTGTAAATAGCCCTGCACATGCAAGTTTTCATTCATCCCCTGGCGGTCCGGCGCTTCGTTCTGCCGCCAGTATTCCAGCGGCGGAAAGTTGTGATCCTGCCGGTAAATTTTGATGCCGTTCTCCTGGATCAACCGGCACACATGGTCGGTTAGCCATTGGCGACACGCTGGATTGCCCACATAGAGCAGGCGGCTGTTCTCATTCGGCAGCGTCAGCAGCCATTCGGGATGTTCTTGCTCCAGCTTTTGACCGGCGAACACGCGCTCCGGCTCAAACCAGAGCAACAGCGCCGCGCCATTGTGAGCCGCCTGCTCTGAGACGGCTTTGAGGCCGGCTGGGAACCTGGCGGGATCGGGTTCCCATGTACCGGTGCGCCACCACTTTTTCTCGCCGTCTGGGGTGTAGCAGGGATACCACCCGGCGTCAATCCACCACACATCCAGGTCAAGGCCATGCTCAACGAACTTCTCGATGTACCGGAGTTGGTTTTCGGTGGTGGCGGCGGTGAATTCTTCGCCATCATCGGTGCCGCACCCGGCCAGGAGCGGGCGCATTGGATGCCCGTCAGGACGGGGCAGGATGTGCGCCAGATACCACCGCCGCCACAGATTGACGGCGCGGGTTGCGTCGCCAGTCCAGGCCAAGACAGTCATGCGCGGTGTGCGGATGCTTTCGCCGGGCAGCAGTCGCAGGTGCGTCTTCTCCTGGCCGATGTGTACCTGGACGCCGTCCGCCAGCCCTGTAAAGCTGGCCGCCCACTGTCCGGGCCAGCCAATGGCGAGGGTGAGGCCGCCATCCGCGAACATGATGCGGTAGTAGGGAAACGCGCCGTCGCAGGGACGCCCGCCGTTGGGGGCGAAAGTGAGCGCGTCGCCGGGAGAAAAGGGCGTCTCCTGGGGCGTATACCCCTCCGCGCTGTAGAAGTCGCCGTTGCAGTGATAGAGCGCGGGGGCTTTTCCACTGAACGCGCCATCCAGTGCGCGGATGTCGCGGAGGATGGGTGTGGCTTCCTGCCCGGTGTTGGTGAACCAGGCCACCCACTCGACCACCGGATAGTCCCGGTATTCCAGACACTCGACGCGGACGCTCAAGCCGGTGTGAGGGTCTTGACCGGTGAAAACCGTTTCGATGAGATTAGCATCCAGCAGACGATGCTTGCGGCTTGGATTCCAAGCGGCGGGGATGCCGTGGATGACGCGATCATCCAGCACAAAAGCAATCGGAAGGTCGGCGGCGTTGGCAAACCAGTGGCTTGTCCACGTGCGGCTTTTTGCCATATCTGCGGGTTGGGTGATGGGCATAACACAGGTGGTATTCATTGCGTTTCCTCCTCAGGCAGTCTTGTCCAGGTGAAACTGTAGCACCGAGTCCAAGCCTTGTCAATATGGGCTATTCCATAGAATGCAACTATGTAGTACAATATAAATAGTCAGTTCTCTCTATGTTCGCAGTAAAGGCATACCCGATGGCGCGACTTTCTATTTTGTCGCTGGGTCCATTGCAGATTACACTGGGAGATCGCCCGGCAAGCGGTTTCGATTCTGACAAGGCGCGCGCGCTGCTGGCCTATCTGGCCGTCGAGGCTGACCGCCCGCATCCCCGCGAGAGCCTGGCAGGACTGCTGTGGCCCGAATTCCCCGAGGAGCGCGCCAGGCAGAGCTTGAGCCAGGCGCTCTCCAACGTGCGCCACGTCATCGGCGACCGCGACGAGCAGCAGTCCGTCCCCTTTCTGGACGTCACCCGCCAGACATTGTGCTTCAACCGGGCCAGCGACTATTGGCTGGACGTGGAACGCTTCACCGCGCTGCCCGATCTGCGCGCTCACACCTTTGATCCTCATCAGATCTTGCGACGGCTGGAGGAAGCGGCGGCGGTGTATCGCGGCGCCTTCCTGGAAGGGCTGTCGTTCGGCGATAGCCCGGCCTTCGAGGAGTGGATGCTGGTCCAGCGCGAGCACCTGCACCGCTTGATGCAGCAGACCCTGACGCAGTTGATCGCGGGCTACACCCAGCAGGGCGTGTTTGATCGCGCTCTGGATTACGCCTGGCGGCAGGTGGATCTCGACCCGTGGCACGAAGAGGCGCACCGCCAGGTGATGCGCCTGCTGGCGATGACCGGTCAACGCGCCGCGGCGCTGGCGCACTATGCCACGTGCTGCGCCATTTTGCGAAAAGACCTGGACGTCGCCCCCGAAGCGGAAACAACGGCGTTGTATGAGGCGATCAAACGTGGAACCGCGGAGGCTCGCGCCGGACGGGCGGCGACGCTCCAACCGCCCGGCGCTCCGCCGCCGAAACACAATCTGCCCGCGCAACTCATGCCGTTGATCGGGAAGGAAGTGGAACTGGCGGTGTTGCGGGCGCGTCTGGCAGACCCGGCCTGTCGTCTGCTCACGCTGACGGGCATCGGCGGCATCGGCAAGACGCGGATCGCGCTGGAGGCCGCCGTGTCGGTGGTTTCCCATTTTGCTGACGGTGTTTTCTTCGTCTCGCTGATGCCGTTGCACGCCATAGACGCGGTTGCGGGCGCGGTGGCCCATAGCCTGGGGATCGTCTTCACCGCCGAAGGCGGTTCCGAGGCGCAGCAGTTGCAGAATTATGTGAAGCATAAGACCATGCTGCTCGTTCTCGACAATGCGGAGCATCTGCTTCGGGAACCCTCGCAAGAGGATGCGATTTCCGGTTCGGAGGAAGGCGAGGCGGAAACATCGCCCACGCTGGTGGATTTGATCACAGGCCTCCTGGAAGTTGCGCCTGGCCTCAAGATAATGGCTACATCCCGACTGGCGCTCAACATCCTGGGCGAATACCTGTTCCCGATCCGTGAGTTGGACTACCCTGACGCTGCGTTACCCTCTCTTGCGGAGGTGCGGGACCTTGCCGCCGTCCGCCTGTTTGTTCAGGGGGCGCGACAGCGGCGGCCTGACTTTGTCCTCACGGACACCAATGTGCGAGCCGTGGGCACAATCTGTCGTCACGTGCAGGGCATTCCCCTGGCGATCTTGCTGTGTGCCAGTTGGGTTAATACGATGTCGGTTGGCGACATCGCTGCACAGCTCACCCGCGAGCCGGCCCAGGGTCAGGATTTGTTGGAGACCGACTGGCAAACGATCCCTAAGCGCCAGCGCAGTATGCGGACTGTGTTCGAATGGACATGGCGACTGCTGACTGAACGCGAGCAACGTGTTATGCAGGCCCTTTCCGTCTTTCGTGGCGCGTTCACCCAGGTGGCGGCCCAGGCCGTCGCCGACGCGACGCCGAAAGACCTGCGAGGGTTGGTGGATGCCTCGCTGCTCAAACGCGAGTCCACGGGACGCTACACGATGCACCGGCTGGTACACCAATATGCCGAGAACCGCCTGGCTCTCGATTCTATAGCAGACTCCGCAACTCACGAACGTCACTGCGCTTATTACGCGGCACGGCTGCAAGGGTGGGCTGAGGATGCCAAAGGCCCCCGGCAGAAAGAAGCATGGGCAGAGATCGATATGGAGATTAACGACGCGCGGGCGGCCTGGGCGTGGGCGGTGGCGCAAAGCAATTGTGCGTGCATAAATCAAGCGATCGAGGGTCTTGCCGGCTATCATCTATGCCGCGGACTCACACAGCAGGGCGAAAATATGTGCCACATGGCGCTTGAACGGCTGGAGGCAATGGAGAACATTGCTCCGCCGGAGGAAAATGTGCTAGCTCGAGCCAAAGTCATGCAGTGGCATAGCAACTTCCTGCCTCCGGAACAGGCGCTCGTCTCCGCGAGACGCAGCCTGGCGCTCCTGGAAAGCCCTACGCTGGCTATGCAGGATGTAAGTAGGGGCAAGGCTGCTGCCCTGCAGCAAATAGCATTTGCCATAGCATCTTTCGACCGTGCTGCTGCTGTCCTTTGCTGCGAACAAAGTCTGGCGCTTTCCCGTGCATGTGGTGATGTGTGGCGGGAGGGTCAGGCATTATTAGGTTTGGGGATGCAGCACTATGAGATGGGCAGTTACAACGCTGCCCGGTATAACCTTGAGGAAAGCCTGGCTATCCTGCGCAGGCTGAACGATCAAACGTGTATAGCGCAAGCGCTCCAGATGTTAAGTTTTGTGGCGTGGTCACTCGGAGATTGTAATGAGTGTGTACGCCTGGCAATGGAGGTTCTTGCTCTTAGGCGCGAGACTGGTGATCTTCAGGAGATTGCCGATGCTCTATGGGGTTTGACATTGCCCTACATCTTCTACCTCGGCTGGTTCGATGCGGCATGGCCGCTGTTAGAGGAGTTGCAGTCATTGAGTCGTGATTTGCCGGATCTGTATAACGCCGTCTCCCATGGTTTGAAGGCCTGGACGAAGATGTATGCAGGGCATTACCAGGAGGCCAGGATCGAAGGTCAGATCGCAGTCGAGCAGTTCCGCCAGCTTAAGGATTGGCCTGGTGCGTGGACCAAGCAACGTCACCTGATCGTGGCTTACGGAGTTCTAGGCCATATCGCGTTGGCTCTGAAACAGTACGCTGAAGCTGCGTCCTTGATCGAAACCAGTGTCGCTGGCTTTCGATCACTGCAACGGCCCCAGGATGTGTCGATTGCTCTCTGCCTCCTCAGCTATACCCTGTGGGCACAGAATAGGATCGCTGAGGCTGGTATGCATCTGACCGAAGCTCTCCGGATGGGGATAGAGACAGGGGACCACATAGCATTGACTTATGGCCTTGTGGGTATGGCGCTGATCCTGGTCAGTCACAAGGATTGCGAACGTGCTATTGAACTCATTGCAGCGGTTTCAGCCAATTTCCCGCTGCTTGAGGCCTCGCCCTGGTTTTGGGATGTGGCGGTTCGGCACATTGATGCCGCTATGGCTACACTGTCTCAGGATGTGGTTGCGGCAGCGCGAGAACGTGGGCAGGCGCGGGAATTACGGGAGACGGCTGCAGAAATGCTGGCCGAACTGGCGGCGATGGCTCGCACGGTTTGAAGCGGTAAGAGTGTGAAAGCGTCCTGGCAAGATAGCTTCTTGCCAGGACGCTCTAATTGTCAAGGGCCGGTGTTGGCGAACAACTTCTGCGCAAAGGCATCAATAGAATCTGCGATTTGCCCGGCGACATTGCTGTCCTTGATGCTCTCGAAGTCACTATCGGGAATCTCTTGCAGTTCTACCGCAATACCCCCCTTCTCCAGGGCGGTGGCCATCGCTAGCGATTCCGAAGCTGGAATTTCGTCAGCTTCTTTGCCACTGTGCAACAAGAGAAAGGCCGGTCGCTCCCAGGCAGGATTCGGATCCAATACATAATAGAGAGGGAGTTGGGTGGCGAGATGCTGCGTTGGCTCATCCAATTGACCAGGGGTGCGCCACTCCTCATACGGGACCTTCCGTAACCGCGCGATCAGATCTGCCGGCGTCTCTGTCGTACCGGTCACCCGCGACACGATAATATACTCGCCCCACCACGTGAGGCTGCCTTCTGGGATGAGGAACCATCCATTGTAGGTCACGACGCCTCGGATATGGACGGTAGATGGCATCGGGCTTGGGCAGTACGTCAGCAAGTTAGTCCACAACGACTTGTCAGCCAGGCCCAGCAAACTGCCGGCGACGCCTACTCCGTGGCTGAACACCAGCGCCCGGTTGATATCGAGCCCGTAGGTCCCGGCGTTGGCCTCCAGCCATGCCCAGGCGCAGAAACCATCTGGCCAGAGACCGTAGTATGGATGGCCGGGGATTTGCACAACGGCATATCCGCGGGAGAGTAACGCCTCGATGATATTGGGGTAGTTGCTCATGGAGAATTCCATTGCGGGCGTGAACAGAATGAAGGGATAGGGCGGATTGCCGCTTTCCGGGTGCAGGATGGTGAGGGTGCGCTTAAGTACAGGATTATCGATGTTATAGTAGGGGATGTCCTGCATCGAGATCGGCGTCGGGGTGGGTTCAGGCGATGGCGTCGCAGTAGGGGGCGCGCTGGTTGCGGTTGGCGGCGGTGCCGCAGCCTGCCCTGCCCCGCAGCCCGCCACGATGCAGAGCGCCATCAACAACAGCGCATACGTGCGCAGGCGTTCTTTCCAGAGCGCCCATATTGTCTTTTGACGTGAAATCCTCGTTTGCATGTCATCCTCCTTTCGACTGAAACTCATTTTGATTGGCTTGCAAGGGCTGGTTTATCTGGTGCACCAGGAAGTCCAGCAACGCTTCCAGCGACCCAAATCCCCACCGCTCGCCGGTGCGCGGATCCTCCAGGCTGGCGCGCCAGGGGCGGTCGGGGCCTGTGCGCCAAAAACGCAGCAAATAGGAAAAGTAGTCCGGTGATGGTTCTGCCATCGCGTCACCTGCCCCTTGCTTGATGCTTTCAGGATACACAAGAATTATCAAGAAAACATCAAGAGACGGTCAAGGCAGTGAAATGAAGTTAGATCCTCAAGCGTCATGTCCAGTGCAGAGTTCGTCATTCAATTGACGCCCCGGCTGACCTCGGCTATACTGTAGGTGGAGGCGATAACCTCCGTTAAAACCTGTTAAGTCCTTCCGAAGGAGTTTACCCATGAACCCAATCATTGACGGTCCTGTTTCCCCAAGTTTCAAACCACTTCCCTTGACTGGCGCGGTTAGCCTGGATGATCTGCCGCACGTCGAAGGCCTCTCTTCTGAGATGGTAAAGGCCATCCAGCACGCGCCACGCGGCGACTGTGTCGCCTGGGGCATCCCTTTCGCGGTGGACAAGGTCGTGGTCGTCGCCGACGCGCCGGTCTCCGTATCCTTGCCGCCGACGACAGCGCGCTGGTTCGTCTTCCTGCACACGTCAGATGTGCGCCCGCTTAACTATAACGCCTCCGGTTTCGTCGCGCCGATGCGCGGCGCGGGCCGGCTCAACGAGCACGCCGCCGATTATGTGCTGCTCTACGATGACGGCACGGAAGCGCGCGCGGAGATTCGCCGCCGCCACCAGATCGGCGCGTTCCGGCGCGGGTGGGGGGAGAACTGCTTCCAGGCGGTGGCGCACCACAAACCGTACCCGATGCGCACGCCGCACGAGCAGTTGGGCGATGGGTGGGGCTGGAAGCAGACGCGCGTTCAGACGGCGGACGACGGGCTGTGGGTGAACTGGCTCTGGGCGTGGGAGAACCCGCACCCCGAAAAAGCTGTCGTCGGCGTGCGCTTTGAACCGGTCAGCGGCCTGATTGTCATCTCCGCGCTGGCGGCGGGCGATGTGACGGAGCAACCGCTCCGCTGGCGCAGGCGGCGCAAGGCGCTGCTCACGCTGCCGGAGGGCGTCGCCTTTGCGCCAGACCTGGATGACGCTGGCCTGTTGCAGCAGATCCGGCTCGATATGGGACAGGTCATCTCGGCGCTGCCACGTTTGGTGTATCCCAACGCCGCTTGGAGCGATTCGTACAACAACCGACTGCCCCAGGTGGCAGAGCGTGAAATCCTCATCGAATACACCTCCCATCCCGACGCCTGCTTTCACCTCTGGGACGGCCGTGTGATTCCGGTTTCTCAAGTTGAAGCAGACCTGACAAGTCTTCCGAGACCTGTCAGGTCTGTCGCCCCCGCCGCGCAGCGCGTCAACCTCAAAGTCGTGGATAGCAGTGAGCGGCCCGTCGCTGTCAAGCTGCACATCCACGGGGAAGCCGGCGAGTATCTGCCGCCCGTGGACCGCCACCGCATCATCAATGGCGCGTGGTTCGAGGATTACAGCGTGGATTTCTTGCACAACGGCCTCCATTCCACCGCGTACATTCCCGGCGAAACGTGGGTGGACTTGCCGCTCGGCAATGTCTACGTCGAGGTGTCCAAAGGCTTCGAGATTCGCCCGGTGCGCACCGTCATCGCGGTGACGCCGGAGACGACCGAAATCGTCATCCCCATTGAAAAAGTGTTGCCCTGGCGTGAGAAGGGGTGGGTGACGGCGGACACGCACGTCCATTTCCTCTCGCCAATGTCGGCGCTGCTGGAAGGCGCGGGTGAGGGCGTCAACATTGTGAACCTGCTGGCGAGCCAGTGGGGCGAGCTGATGACCAACGTGGGCGATTTTGACGGCACAAACACCTGGGGCAGCCGCGAGAACGGCGGTGACGGCGAATATCTGGTGCGCGTCGGCACAGAAAACCGCCAGCACGTGCTCGGCCACATCTCGTTGCTTGGCTATCGCGGGCGCATCATCGCGCCGATGACGACCGGCGGCCCAGACGAATCCGCGCTCGGCGATCCCATCGAAATCCTGCTGACGGAGTGGGCGCGGCAGTGCAAGCGGCAGGGCGGCCTCGTCGTGCTGCCGCACTTCCCCAACCCGCGCGCCGAACACGCTGCCAGCATCATCAGCGGCGATATTGACGCCGTGGAGATGACGGCATGGGGCGATTTGTATGGCGGCATCAACCCGTACAGCCTCTCGGACTGGTATCGCTATCTGAACTGCGGCTACATGGTCCCGGCGGTAGGCGGCACCGACAAAATGTGGTCGGGCGTGGCGGTAGGGACGGTGCGCACCTATGCCCACATCCCGCCGGAGACGCCGTTCACCTACGACGCCTGGATGGACGCCGTTCGCCGCGCCGAAACGTTTGTCACCTACGGGCCGCTGCTTGAATTCGCGGTGGATGGGCAGCCGATGGGCCGTCGCATCCCGATGACGTCCAACGGCGGCACCGTGGATGTGGTGTGGCAGGTCGCCAGTGTCACGGTACCGATGTCGCGGGTGGAATTGGTGGTCAACGGCGAGATCCGCGAAAGTGGGGTAGTGGACGCGGTGCACGCGAGCGGTTCCTGGTCGGTCAAGGTGGACAAAAGCGCGTGGCTGGCGCTGCTCGTGCGCGGGCACTACGCCGATAAGCCGGAAATCATCACGGCGCACTCGTCGCCGGTGATGGTGGACGTGCAAGGCTCGCCGATGCTCGCGGCGGCAGACGCCGTCACCATCCTGGAACAGATCGAAGGCGCGTTGGCGTATCTCGATACCGTTGGCACGCGCGCCGAAGACATCGCCTACAAGCGGATGCGCCTGGTGTTGGAATCTGCGCACCGCAGCCTGCACAACCGGATGCACCGCCTCGGCTATTTCCACGAACACACACCGGTTGAGGATCATCCAGAACACCATTGAGGATTGGTGATTGGGTGGTTGCGTGAATTGACGATTTCATGGGGCGAGAGTACAATGTGTTTAGTATAGTCATCGTCAGGATGACTTGGCCGGATCATATCAACAGGAGGTGTTGCTATGGGTAAGATGATGTCGGGCAGTGAGATTGAACCAGAATTGCTGGCGCGCAAGGATGCCAAGCCAGTCAAGCCGGCGCCGGCCGAAAAAGCGCCGCAGAAGTACGTGGTGGCTGCCGGAGACACGCTGAGTGCGATTGCGAAGAAGGTTTACGGCGACCCGGATCGGTGGAAGGAGATTTTCGAAGCGAATAAGGCGACCATCAAGGATCCCAACGCGATTCGCGTTGGCCAAGAGCTTGTGATTCCCTGACCATAGGCTTCTCTACGAACACAGGAGTTGCAGGACGGCATGTCCTGCAACTCCTGTGTGTTTTGTAGTTCCGGCTTTGCCTACAGGCAGATTCGGGTACAATCAGGGACGGTTTTGACTTGAAGAGATGAGGAGCGCATTTTGAAGAGGTCACCGTTAAGCATATTTTGGGTCGGATGGCTTGTTCTGCTGTTGGTTGTGGTTCTATCGGCCTGCCGCCGCGAGGTGAGTTTTGGCGAAGAGGTTGCAGTCACGGCGCGTCCAACTCGTACACCCAAGCCCGCGATGTTGACCGCTACTGCCAAAGTCGCCGGCACACCGACGCCCACCGTTGTGGTGGACACGCCGACGCCCACGCCCACCCGCGCCGCGCCAGATTCCACGGCTGTCTACTACACCGTGCGCTCAGGCGATACGCTGTCTGCCATCGCCGCCGCCTTCGGCACGACCGTGGAGGCGCTGATGAACATCAACGGGATGACAAATGCCGATCAACTGGCCTCCGGCAAGGTGTTACAGATTTCCCTGAACGCACAGCACACCGGCCCTGCCGCACTTGTGATTCCCGACAGTGAATTGGTGTACGGTCCGGGTTACAAGGATTTCGACATCACGCAGGCCACGGCAGCCTTTTCGGGACTGTTCAAGACGTACAGCGAGGTCGTTGAGGGTGTGACGATGACCGCTCCCGAGATCGTCCGCCTGGTAGCCGAACGCTACAGCGTTGGTCCGCGGGTTTTGCTGGCGCTCCTGGAATTGCGCAGCGGATGGTTGACCCAATCGAATCAATCTGTGGAACAACTCACCTATCCACTCGGTTACACCGATCTCACCTACCGGAACGGCCTCTTTCACCAACTGAGCCTGGCTGCCGACGCACTCAACACGGGATTTTACGGCTGGTGGATGGACACCCTTTGGCTGGTGCGGACGCGCGACGGAACCTACGTCCAGTTTTCTACACAGCTCAACGCCGGGACGGCGGGTGTGCAGCGCGCGCTGGCGCCCAGCGCCGCCGATTACAACACTTGGCTGGCGGATTTGACTCGCTTTGCAGAAGTGTACCGTCAACTTTTCGGCGATCCCTTTGCGTTGGCCGTGGAACCGTTGATGCCGGCCGGTCTGCAAGCGCCAGAGCTGGTCCTCCCCTGGCCTGCAGGCGCGACCTGGTATTACACGGGCGGACCGCATCCAGGGTACGGGACGCAGGGCGCGTTCTCGGCGTTGGATTTCACCACCAGCGAGCGCAGTATTGGCTGCGCCGTAAGCAGCCAGTGGGCGACGGCGGTAGCTTCCGGCCTCGTCGTCCACAGCCGCGAGGGTATGGTCCTGCAAGACCTCGACAGCGACGGCTTTGTGGGTACGGGATGGGTGGTGTTTTACATGCACGTCGCTTCCGATGGACGAGTGCAGAGTGGAACGATGCTGCAAACGGGTGACAACGTCGGGCATCCCTCCTGTGAAGGCGGGGTTTCGAACGCCACGCATCTCCACATCGCCCGGCGTTACAATGGCGTCTGGATTGCGGCGGACGACCCACGCTGGCCGATGGCGCTATCGGGGTGGATTCCGGCTTCCACAGGCGATGCTTACGACGGAACATTGTCCAAAGGCGGGCAGACCCGCACCGCCTGCGAGTGTTGGGATGCAGCCACCAACGGGGTATCGCGTTAGCGTTATTCTTGCTGAGTCAAGATTCTGCCGTTAGCGTTGACAAAGCGCGTAAATTGTTCTATAGTGAGTTTGTCTTTCGACATTCGACTTTAGACTTTCGGCCCTTCAAGGAGAAAACACAATGCAGTACGCGAGCTTTGGCAAACGGTTGGTGGCTTATGTGATTGATAGCTTCATCGTCGGCTGGATCGGCGGCGTCCCTGTTGCCTGTCTAGTCGGTGGAGCCTCGGCATTGATCACCAGTATGGACGAGGAGGCTGCTGTCCTGGTGATGGTTCTGATTTCGTTCGTCGCTGTCATCTGGGCAGTCGTCGCCAGCGCACTGTACTTCGCGTGGATGTGGTCGCGTACCGGTCAGACCCTCGGCAAGAAGTGGCTCGGCATCAAAATCGTGACCGCGGAGCGCACCCCGCCTTCCTTTTGGCGGGCTATGGGCCGCGCCATCATCGGCTACTGGTTGAGCGATTTGATCTTCGGTCTGGGCTTCCTGTGGATGTTGTGGGACGACTATCGCCAGTGCTGGCACGACAAACTGTTCAGCACGTATGTGATTGAAGCGTAAAATGTGGCTGTTAGACAGGATTTACAGGATGGGAAATATCCTGAAGATCCTGTCGAAAGTAACCCCGTAAGTTTCAGATGATGCGCAAGACCTTCGCCCCGCGAATCTTGCGCATCTTTAGTTCCAGTAGCGCCGTATTGGCGTCTTCCAGAGTGAATTCCTGAATCTCCGGTTTGATGCGCATGTCAGCCGCCAGCGTTAGAAACTCAGCCACATCCTGGCGGCTGACGTTGGCGACGCTTTTGATCTCCTTCTCCATCCACAGGTGAACGGGGTAATCTAAACGGAGGAGCGCCTCCTTGTCCGCGTTCTCTTTACGAATCGCGTTGATGACCAATCTGCCGCCAGGCTCCAGATGTCGCAGAACCTCGACAATCGGCCCCCAAACCGGTGTCGTGTCAATGGCGCAATCGAGCTTGTCGGGCGGCGCTTCAGCGTGGTCCCCCGCCCAGACCGCCCCCAGCTCTCTGGCGAACGCCCGTTCCTGCGCGCTCCGGGCAAAGACGAGGACCTTGACGTTCGGATGCCGGTGTCGCGCCATCTTTAAGACGAGGTGCGCGGACGCCCCAAAGCCTACCAGACCGAGCGTCTGCCCATCCTGGATGCCGGTCAGGCGCAGCGAACGATACCCAATCGCTCCCGCGCACAATAACGGCGCAGCCTCGGCATCGGTGAAAAACGTGGGGATGCGGTAAGCAAAACCCTCCGGCACGGTCATATACTCCGCATATCCACCGTTGACATCGCGCCCCGTGGCTTTGAAATCCGCGCACAGGTTCTCGTTACCCGCCAGGCAGAACTTGCACGTTCCGCACGCCGAATGAATCCACGCCACGCCCACTCGCTCGCCGCTCTCGAACGCCTCCGCGCCCGGCCCACGATCTACGACTCGCCCCACCACCTGATGCCCCAGCACGACAGGCAACCGTGGCGGCGGCGTGCGACCCTCAATCTCGTCCAACTCGGTGTGGCAGACGCCGCAGGCAGAGACGCGGAGCAGAATTTCGCCGGCGGCGGGGACGGGGTTGGGCAATTCGGTGAGCCTCAACGGGGAGTGCTCGTCGGCGAGGTTGCAGAGTTTGGGTAAGAGCATCGCTTTCATAAACTTCGGTGACGAGTCGAAAAATGCAGTCGCAATAAACTGGTTGGTTGATACGAATCAGTCGTTCAGTTTTTTAGACCATTGCGGGCACTGTGCCTTGAAGTATCCCTAAAGCGGCAGCCTGATCCAAAAAACGGTTGGTAGATTCCCACTCCTGTTTGACTTGCGCCAATTTGTATTGCGCCAACTGGATTTGTTGCGCCGGTGTATAGACGTAGACGAGAATAAAATAACCCGAATCCACTAACATATCCACTGTTCGCTCAGAAATGCGCTGTTGCAAATGCAGACATTCGTCCTCGCTCCACGTCAAAGGTGGATAGACATCCAAATTGGCATGTTCATCTTCATAAATGATATTGGTGGGTTCGACGCGCACTTCTGGGGCGAGCTGCGAGATAAACTCTACTAAAGTTTGAATGTGATTTTCTAATAGATTATTCATCGGTTCACCTGTCGTTCTACTTGTTGCAGAAATTCTCGCGCCCACCGTAAGGTTTGATTTGCTAAACGTTCAGAGATATCAGTCGGTTTGTAATCGGCTGTATTACGCAAACTCAAACCATCCTTCAGCGACACGCTCAAAGTGTGCGGATACGGCTTACGTCGCCTGGTTAATTCAAGCGTAAATGCCGCCTGCAAACCGGCGTGACTCCACTGCTCGCCGGTCGGCTGGATGCCAGCAGCATATAGCGCCGCAATACCAGCTTGAAACATCGCGTAATACGCGCGATTGGCGGTAGCATTGTAGAGCTTTTGAGCATAGCACAATTCAGCGGCCTGCAATGATTCTTTAGCTTTGTTCAGCAAGTTTCACTCCTCCAATTGTCTGAAATCATTATAGTCCACCTCTATACTCAGGTCAATGACATGTTCCCCGAATTCTCCGGCGCATCCCCATGCCACAGCCGCCGCATCTCCTCACACGCCGCCAGCAGCTCGTCCAGCGTCCCTTGCGCCTCGATGTGCCCATCTTTCATCACGATGATGTGATCCGCGCGGCGCAGAGCCACTTTGCGGTGCGAGACGACCAGGCAGGTCGGCGGATGCGTGCCTGCGCGGCGCTCGAAGATGCGCGCCCAGAGCGTGCGCTCGGTCTCCACGTCCAGCGCGCTGGAAAGGTCGTCGAAGACCAAAAGGTCCGGCGCGCGCACGAACATCCGCGCCGCCGCCGCGCGCTGAATTTGCCCGCCGGAGAGCTTCACGCCCTTTGCGCCTACTGGCGTCTCCAGGCCGGCCTCGAATTCGGCGAGGTCGCGCTCCAACACCGCCAGGCGAATGGCTTGTGTCAGGGCGTCGTCATCGGCGGGCAGGCCGAGCAGGATGTTGTTGCGCAGCGTGTTGCTGAACAGGCGCGGCGTCTGCGCGGTGTAGGCGCAGCGCGGCGGCGTGAACCAGTCGTCGGGTTTCTCCACCAGGTCGCCGTTCCAACGGATCTCGCCCGCATCTTTGGGCAGCAGGCCGAGCAGCACGCGCAACAGCGTCGTCTTGCCCGCTCCCACGCGCCCGGTGATGATGGTGAGCGTGCCGGGTTCCAGGTGCAGGTTCACGTCGGTGATGCCGTTGGCGGAATCGGGATAGTGGTAGGTCAAGCCTTGCGCTTCCAGGCTGCGCAGCCGGTCGGACTCGGCGCGGGCGGGATAGACGACGTCGGGCAGGCGACCGTCCAGGTAGACCGGTACATGCTCGGTGAGCGCGTCCGGCGGCGCGCCTTCCATCAGGCGGCCCATCCGCTCAAGCGAAACGCCAAGTTGTTTGTAGCGCGAAACCAGCATCCCATAAAAGGTGATCATCAGGCTGATTTGTTCGAGGTAGGAGATGAACAGCGAGAAATCGCCGATGGTGAACTGCCCCACACGCATCTGGCTGCCGACCAGCACGAGAATGATGCCGGTGCCCAGGCTGACGGCGTTGCCGTAGATGGATTCCAGCAGGGTGTCGAACAACCGGTCTTTGAGGGCCAGCCGGCGGCGTTCGTCGCTCAGCCGGGCAAAAGCCGCGCTGACGTGCTTTTCCGCCGTCGCCGCCTTGACCGCTTGCACCGCGCCGAAAATCTCGCCGATGAAGCCGGTGACTTTGCCCGCCGCCCGGCGACTGGCGCGGCGGTACTGTTCGATGCGTTTGGCGGCCTGGTGGGCGATGATGCCGACAATGAGGAATGGCGTCAGCGCCAGCAAGGTCAGGGGAACGTCAATGCTCAGCATCACGCCAATGGCAATCAGCGTTAGCACGGCCCCAATCACGGTGTCGTTGACAAAGAGCGTAAACAGGGGGATTTCGAACACGTCGTCGCGGAAGCGGCTGACGGCTTCGCCGGCCGAATCGGGCAGCGCCGCAGCGCCGGGACGCCGCAGGATGTGCTTGAGCAGGTTGGTGCGCAGCCAGGTGGTGATGTGCGCGAAAAGCGGCTCGTCCGCATAGACGAAGCCGTAATGCCCGATCTGACGGCCCACTTCCGTCGCCACGAGCCACGCCACGACCGTCCAAATCCCAAAGTTGACCGGCGCATCTCCCGTCAGCAAATTGAAGAAAGCGCGCAGGACCAATCCCGGTACGAGTTGCCAGAACACCCGCACGAGCACTACCGCGCCTGTATCCATCACCCAATACCAGGGGCGGAACCGGATGGCCCGCAGGATGACTTTCCAGGCGGGCAGCGCCCTCAGCTTTTTCTCTTCTTCCATACGCCTCCAGGATGCAGGATGCGGGATGCAGGATGCAAGACTCAGGATGCGAGAATCTTACTTCCTGCCTCTTGCGTCTTGCCTCTTGCCTCTTGCTTCTTGCCTCTTTTACGCCAGCACTTCCTCCAAGCCGGTTTGCAGCAGGTGATAGAAGTGCGAGTCAGGGTTTGCCGCGAGTGCGGCGCGGTCGCCATGTTCCAAAACCTGGCCTTTCTCCAGGATTAAGACTTCGTCGGCGCGGTGAATGGTGCCGAGGCGGTGCGCGATGATGATGGCGGTGCGATTGCGCAGCAGTTTGTCCACGGCGCGCTCGATGCGTTGCTCGGTCGCCGGGTCGAGCCGCGACGAGGCTTCGTCCAGGATGACCAGGCCGGGATCGCGCAGGAAGACGCGCGCGAACGCGAGCAACTGCGCCTCGCCGGCCGAGAGGCTGCGCCCGCCGGCTTCGATTTCGGTGTCTAAGCTGTTGGGCAGCGCGGCATACCACTCGCCCAGTTCCAGGTCGGTGATGACGGCGCGGATGCGCTCGTCAGGGATGGTGGGATCGAAGAACGTGAGGTTATCGCGCACGCTGGCCTGGAACAATTGCACGTCCTGCGTCACCATTGCCACGCGGCGGCGCAAGGCTTCCAGCGTGGGCTGGCGCACGTTGACGTCACCCAGGCAGACCGCGCCGGCGTTGGGATCGTACAGGCGGAAGACCAGCCGCGCCAGCGTCGTCTTGCCGCTGCCGGTGCGCCCCAGCACGCCCAGCACCTTGCCCGGTTCCAGGCGGAAGGAGACATCGGCCAACACCGGCTCGTCGGCGACGTAGGCGAAGTTCACATCATCGAACGCGAGCGCCAGCGCCCCGGCGGCGATCGCCGCGCTTGGCCCGTCCACGATCTCGCGTGGGATGCGCTGTAACTCGATTAGCCGCTCCACGCTGGCGCCGATGGTCTGGAATTGGCGCATCTGGTGATAGAGTTCCCAGATCGGCTGCGCCAGGAGCTTTGCGTAACTGATGAGCAAGTAGACCGTGCCAATAGTGATCGCGCCATCTCGGAAAAGATAGTATCCTGCGATCATCACGGTGATATTCACCAGAAGCAGCAAGGAACTGCCGGTCACGCCCATCAGCCAATCCTTTTGCGAAGCTTTGTAGGCGTGTTTAAGAATGACGGTTTGGAACCGGGAGAGTTCGCGCAGCGCAAAACTCACCGCCCCGCTCGACCGGACGTCCTCTGCGCCGTTGAGCTGCTCCTCAATGAAGCCGAACAGGTCGGCGGAGGCCTGGCGGCGCGCTTTCTGGTGCGGCACAGCGAGGTCACGCACACGGTTGAGCGCCCAAAGCGTGAGCGCCGCGAAGAACGCAAAAGCTACACTGATGCGCCAATCCTCGAAAGCCAGCACGATCAGGATGCCGAGCAGCAAGAGGACGTTGCCGAGGATGATGATGACGAAACGTGAGAAGAAGGTCGCTATCTCGGACACATCGCCGTCAATGCGCTCGATTAGTTCGCCGGGCGTTTTGTCGTTGTGGAAGCGCATATCCAGATCGATGCAGTGGCGCAGCAGCGCGACGCGCAAGGTGTTGGTCGCTGTCCACGCGACGTTTTCGCTCGTGTACGTCGCGCTCACGGCGACGACTTGCTGCACCAAAGCGATGGCAATGAAGGCCAACGCCGCATACAGCAGCTTCTCGACGCTGTCACCGCGTTGCGCCGCGTCAATGAAGTGGCGCACGATCTGCGGGTTGATGAGCTGCAAACCAATGTTACCCAAAAGCAAAATTGCCAGCAGCGCAAACCGCGCGCGTTGCGGCTTGATGTGGTCGGCCAGTAAGGCCCAGTAGTGTTTGAGGGAGACGTTCATTGAAGGCGTCGAAGGGCAGAACGACTTCTAGACTAACGACAAAGTAAAATAAAAACGACTACCCTGGCCGACGGTGCTCTGAACACCCACCCGTCCGCCAAGTTTCTCGATAACGCGTTGTACGATGGACAGTCCCAGTCCGTAACCTTCAGTACGCACTTGATCAAGACGCACAAAGGGCGTAAAAAGCTGTTGCTGTTGCTCCGGCGTCAAGCCCATACCGTTATCCTGGACCCAGAAACATGCATACGCCGCATCGCCTACGGTCAGCGGCGCATCAAATCCAAGCTCCAAGACGGGGGGGATGCCTTCGTTGGGACGACCGCCATACTTGATCGCATTGCTCAGGTAGTTGACCCACACTTCTTCGATCCACGGCGCGTAGCCCCGCACAGCAGGCCACGCGCCAGGCGAGATTACCTGTGCGCCGCGTTGCTCAATCAGGTTGCTAACTCGCTCAAGAGATTCGGTCACCACCTCCCCCATCTCCACGGGCTTGAGCTGCACGTGCGACTGGCGCGCGCTGGCTAACAAGAGCAAGGCGTCAATGATGCTGCTCATCTTTCGCCCTTTGGCCGCGATCGCGCGCAGATATTGCCGAAACACGGATTCAGACAAGGACGCAAAATCGTATTCCAACGTTTCTGTCGAGCCTACGATGATGCTCAAGGGGTTCTTGAGATCATGCGCCACCGTATGCGCAAAAGCATCCAATTCGCTGATGAGCTGTTCACGTTCTCTTTCTGCCCGGCGGCGTTCTGTGATATCCCGAAAGACCAGAACCAAACCGGTGGTGTTGCCGCGGTCGTCCTTGATGGGCGCACTATTATCCTCGATGAGCAGGGGCGGTCCTGAACGTGGAATGAGCACCTTATCGGTCGAGTTCGGTGAGGTCGCGTATGGATACGCCCGAGCGTCCGGCGCTGCGTTTGGCTCAGCCTTGGACTCATTGATAGTGTGGAACACCTGCGTCAATTTGCGACCGACAGCTTCGGCTTGCTGCCATCCCGTCAATGTCTCAGCCAGTGGATTCATAAATCTGACGCGGCCATCTACATCGGTCGCGATAACGGCATCGCCAATGCTCCGTAACGTTGCGGAAAACCACTGCTCGCTTTCCTTCAGACGCCTGTCCATCTGGTGCTTGTACAGCGCCATCTCAATAGTCGTCGCCAGATCGTGCTCCTCGAATGGTTTGAGGATATACCCAAAAGGCTCTGTCAGTTTGGCGCGTTGGAGGGTGGCCTGGTCGGCATAGGCAGTCACAAAGATCACGGGAATATCAAAACGCTCGCGGATGTGGCGGGCAGCCTCAATGCCATCCATGTCTCCCTTGAGCATAATGTCCATCAGCACCAAATCGGGTTGTAGCGTCCCGGCCAGCGTGATAGCATTCTCGCCCGTTGCAGTCGCGCCGACAACGTTGTAGCCGAGAGCCTCCAATATGTGCTGTTCATCTCGCGCAACGATGATTTGGTCTTCGACGATTAATATCTTGACTGCACTCACGTCACCCTCCACATATTTAGACTCACATTATAGTATGATTCGTTGAAAGCGCCGAACACCAACAACCCTGACGCGCAAACAGGCAAAAAAGCACGCCCTTGATATCCAGTATCAAGGGCGCGCCTGCCTTCTGATTCGCTCTGGTTCAACCGCCCCAGATCATCCGCGCTGCCACCGGCTGCGTCGTCACCCACAAGACAATCGCCAGGATAGCAATGACCAAAATCCACACTCCGATTTTCAATGTTTCCAACGATCCTTTCATCAATAACTCCCCTTTTGGCTTGTTAAGCTATGGCCGTACAACCTGGATGGACGTCATGCTGTTCGCGCTGGCGTTATAGGTATATTGTGCGTGTGTGACTTCACTGACGGTAAAGGTCGTACTCGGTACATACCAGGATAAAGCACCCCTATTGACGGTACATTGTCCAGAGCCATCAGTCAGGCACACGTAACTATTAGTGTCGAACTTACCGGTTACTTTTGCGTTCGCGACAGGCACTCCATTGTTATCACGCACCGTCACAGTCACCTTCGGTAGCCAATACCAACCAGTCCGTACGCTACTTCCAGCGAGATTGCTCACGTACATCGTGGGTACGCCGGGAGTAGAGGTAGAGGTGTGATAGGGATCATCGTACACCCACGTGTTCAGCGCCATTACAGCGCTACCCCACACGTAGGTTCCGCCCCAGACGTAGCTATCCCCCCACACGTAGGTGCCACCCCAGACGTAACCATCGCCCCAAACGTAACCTTCCCCCCACACGTAGGCGTCACCCCAGACATAGCCGTCGCCCCAGACGTAGCCGTCGCCCCAGACGTAGCCATCGCCCCACACATAACCATCATTAGTGGCATAGCCGCCACCCCAGACGTAACCTTCCAACCCCATCAGGTAGTATGCGCCCGTGTCTGGGTTCCGGTTGGCGCGTCCTCCGTAATGCACGGTTCCCGCTAGGTCAGCCGCAATATTGAGGTTCTGGTTCGCACAACCACTCGCCGTCGAATAGACTGCGTCGTAGGCATCAACCATTCCTGCCCCTTGCTGGAAGACGCTGTACGCTGGGCTACCATCAGCCTGCATCGCTGTGCGCGCCGACGTGATCAGACGGCACTTCACGTCATTCGGCGTTAAGTTCGGATTGCGCTCCAACATTAAAGCCACAATGCCACTCACCACAGCCGTTGATTGAGAAGTGCCGGACATCTGGAAGAAGTTTCCATAGGTCCCATTGAAGAATTCAGGATGAGCAAGTGCAATTTGGGATTGATGGCTCATAGACGCCATAATATGGCCGCCCGGAGCGACCAACTCAGGCTTAACGAACCCCTCAACGGTAGGGCCGGTGGCTGAAAACGAGGACAGGAAGTCGTCACGCCCATCTGCCGGTGTGCCGTTATCCGATACCGCACCCACGGTGATGATATAGGGGACATTGCCCGGCACGCCGATGGTCATCGGATTCGGCCCGGTATTCCCCGCTGCCGCAACAACGACGATTCCCGCCTGCCAAGCCCGCATAATGGCCTGGTTCAGCGGGTCATCCCAGTAGTAGGATTGCGGTGGCGCGCTGAAGGAGCAGTTGAGCACGCGGATATTGTAAGCGTTCTTGTGCGCCACCACCCAGTCAATGCCGCGAATGACATCGGCATAGCTTCCCCCGCCGTTACTGCCAAAGGCCTTAACACTGATCAGATTAATTCCAGGAGCGATGCCATGATAGTTGTTGGTCAAAGTGCCAGCCGGCGCCCGAAGCGTGCCATCGGGTGCAGTAGAGTAGCTGCTCGCCGCGGTGGTCATAATGTGGGCGCCGTGACCAGCCTGGTCATCTTGTACCCACAATCCTTCAATATTGGTGATCGCGTTGTATTGCGCAACAATACGATTTTGCCCGTACGCGTTGCGATTCAGTTCATCTATAATGTAGTAACCGCTGTCGAGAAAAGCAACGCCTACACCGCGACCCGTAATCCCCTGAGCGTGGACTTGGTCCGCACCAACCTGCTTGACCTTGTCCAGCAGTTGCTGGAGCGGATCCTGGCCTGTTGTGTATGACAGCGAGGCGACCTGAACGGGGGTGTCAGCATAGATTTGCTTTACGGCGGGCGCTCGTTCCAAACGCGCCAACTGAGCGGCGGTAAGCCGGGCGCTAACGGCGCTAATGATCTCCAGCTCATGCGACACCTCGCCGCCCACCGCGCGCACCAGCGCCGCGGCGGTCGCCATGTCGGCGGCCTGCACAATCATGCTCGTGCGAGCTTGTGGCGCGACTGGCGCCCATAGTAATCCCACCAACACAAGGATTGTCAGTATTCGTTTCACCATATCCTGCCTCCTACGGACATCGGATGCTCGCCCCAACCCCAGCCTTTTTATTTAATCCTAACTGAAACTACGCCATTGTTTGTTTGCATTCTGTTGCTGTTCGGTCGCAATTTTGTTAGAATGTCACTGGCACGCTGAGCTACGATTTACAATCATCCTGTCACTATCTTAATACTAACCTATCCGTATGTCTATGGAGACAAAGTGTGAGAAAAGTGTGAGTTGCGTGCGAAAAAACGCTTTTTTCAATCTGCGATCACCAGATTTTTTCACTACGCTCCAAATCCAGCGCCGCGCCCAAGCGCATAAAGATTTTGCGCGCTGCTTGTATTTCTCTCTCGGCTTCACTGTACTGCGCCTTAGCATACGCTAGACGGCTGGCCTGCACCTTTGTACGTCCAACTTCCAGGGCGTCTGTAGCATCGGTCAACGCTTCACACGCCTTATCAAACGCGGCTTGTGCGGCATTCTGCTCTCCGCGTCGCAGTTCGAGTTCCGATATGAGCCGCCACAGACTGGCCTGCCATCCCCGGTTGCCAAGCGCGTCCGCATACTCCAGCGCTTGCATCGCTGAAGCTTTTGCCTCATTCCAGACCTGCGCCTCCATCTGCATTTCAGCCTTCAGCCGATAAGCCTCGACCAGCGTCTCTTTGACGCCCAACTCAACAGCCAATTTCAAGCTAAGTTCTGCCTGCTGCTGCGCGGCTTCCCGATCGCCTTTCAGCCACAAGACCTGCGCCAGCCCGACAGTCGAATTTGCTATGTGGAATCCCATGTCAAAAGGTCGCGCGACGCTCAGGCTTTCCAGGAAATGTTTCTCGGCGGCGTCGAGACTGCCCTGATCGCGGTGGAGAGCGCCTAGATTGTTATGCGCCAGCGCAACCCCCTCAACGTCACCCAACTCTGTGCGCAAGGCAAGGCTACGCTCAAAGAACGATTTCGCCTGGTGCCATTCGCCTTCCAAAACCGCCAATATGCCCAGGTTACTCAGCGTAGAAGCCACGCCCCACGTATATCCCATTTGTTCGCGCAATGCCATGGCGCGATGTGTGTGGTGGGCTGCCTGGCTCCACGCCCGCTGGTGATAATAGATGCCGCCTATGGTGTTCTCCAGGGTTGCCAACCCGGCTACATCGCCAGCACGTTGCGCGAAAACCACACTCGCCTCGCACGTTTTTCGCGCCTCCTCAAGCTGCCCTTGTTGTAATAACAAGTACGCCAACCCATTGAGTGTCCGCGACATCTCAACAACCGTCTCAGGCGTATCTGGTTCGCCCAGAATTTTGACGGCAGCTTCATAGTACTGATGCGCAAGTTCAAACGAACCCATTTGCTGAGCGGTTTTACCCATGCGCCGGTACAGCCCGGCCTGCAGATGGCTGGATAACATTCCGGTGAACTTCAAGGCTAACCCGGCCTTGAGCGCGGCCATAGCATCAGCATGACGACCCATCGCGCGATACACATCGCCCAGACCCGCCGCCAGACGCCAGCGGATACTGTCGGAGATGGCGGACTGGGTGCTCATAATCTCCGCAGCCAGCTCAAAGTAGTGGATCGCAGCCTCATTGGCGAAACGAGCCTCGGCACGCTCCCCGGCAACCATCAGGTAGGTAAGCGCCGCGCTGTTCTGGCCTGCCCGTAGCAGATGGTAGGCCAGCACCTCCGCATGTTCGCTTTCAGCGCCAGACCAACGTTCCTGCAGAACTTGTGCGACTCTGAGATGCAGCGCGCGTTGATGTGTCCTCAAGAGCGAAGCATAAACGACAGTTTCAATGAGTGAGTGGTGAAAAAACCACTGGCCTGCTTCAGCGCCGCGCTGCATCATGAGCCGGGAAGCCAAACGCGCCAGCGCGGTCGGCGTTTCTGGCCGTCCGGTCACAGCTTGCAGCATCTCGGTCTCAACCGGCGCACCGAGGACGGCGGCTACCTGCAACACTTCACGCAAATCCTGTGGCAATGCATCAACGCGCGAGCGGATGAGTGTCTCCAGAGAAGCCGGCAGCTCGACTTGTTGGGGTGTGATGTCAGCGCGCATCACCCACCGGTTATTCCGATACTGCACGTAGCCTCGATCAATGAACATGCGAACGTATTCTTCGATAAAGTAGGGATTGCCTTCGCTCTGCGTGAGGATATACGCTCGAAGATCGGGTTGGAGATCCGTTTGCGGCAGCAACTCAGACAGCAGCAGTTCGCGCTCTTCCATCGTAAGTCGCTCCAACAGAAAACTGAGCGTCTGCGTCGGGATCAGGCTTTGTACACGAACGAGCTGGTCATTCGGCGCGTCGCCGCCTTGACGGCGCTGCGCGCACACGAAGAGAATTGGCGCTGTCGCCACAATGGTGATGAGGAATTGTAATAGTTCCGCCGATACCGGATCAATCCAGTGCAGATCATCCAGCAGAACGACTAACGGGCTTTGGGTTGACAGGCTCTTGAACAAGCGACGCAAGGCTACAGACGTTTGCTGGCGTAACTGCTCCGGCTCCAGTTTGGCGAGTCGCTCGCCCAGCGCGCCTGCGGGCCACAGCCCTAGCAGGACTTCCAGGTATGGACGGGTGGCCAGCGTATCACGCGGCCAGCCCGCAAAAGCGCGCTCGATTTTGGCGCGTATTTGATCGGGAGCGTCGTACGGTTGCACATCGAAGACCTGTAGCAAGACTTCCGAGAACAGTGAGAAGGCGTGCGCGGACTTCTGGGGTGAGCATCGCCCTTCCAGGATAACGACGCCGGAATCCTTGAGCCGCAGTGAGAATTCCTGCATCAAACGGCTCTTTCCGATGCCAGGTTCGCCCTCCAGCCACACCAACCCACCAATGCCGCGCGAGAAGTTTTCCGCCAGGCGCAGCATTGCCTGCAGCGACGCATCACGGCCAATAAGCCGGGTTTGTCTGCCAGACAGTCCACGCGCTGGTCGAGGCTGAATCCTAAAGCCATCCAACATCCAGACCGTTATGGCTGCCGGCAGAGGCGCGACATCTGAAGAAACCGGTCGGTAGACCGAAATACGCTCTGTCAACGCGCGCACACTCTCGGTGACCCAAACTTCGCCGGAAGGTGCGTAGGCGCTCAAAAGGCGTGCTTCTTGCAGCGGCTCTCCCCTGACATCGAAGGTCATTTGGGATTGCGGGCCGACAAAACCTGCCACCACTTCACCCTGGCCCAACGCTACATTGAAATTCAGCTTGAGGTTGAATTGGCGCGTATGTTCTTCAAGGTAACGCGCCAGGTGCCAGGCCGTCTGGACGGCGCGGTCTGCGTCGTCTTCATACGCGGTTGGCGCGCCAAAGACCGCGGTTAGTCCATCATTGCGCTGGATGAGCTGTCCCTGGTATTCGTTCACGATGGTTACGAGAGCCGGCATCAACAGGGCGATGGTTTCGAAGGTTTCCTCATCGGTCTCCTCAGCGGGGATTAACCGAAGCCACAAAACTGTGGCAGTACGGCGTCCACCCTTCAACGTGGCCTGCTGTTGTTCCTCTACAGCCTCTAGCGACTGTTCTGATCCAATCGCTGGTGCAGAGGGTACCACTTGGCTCTCAAGCGCGCCGATGGCGGCCTGCACACCCAGCAAATCGTAGGCTGCGCCTAATTGGTGGAATTGTTTCGCGGCCTCGTGATACGCGCTTAAAGCTTTGACACTCCATGCTTCGCGCTCAACCTGCTGCTCGTGGGCGATGCTGGCATACAACTTACCCAATTCCACCAGCGCAAGCCCCCGCGCGTAAGGCATATTCGATTGTAAGGAAAGCTCAACCGACTCTCGCAGCAAGCTTTCGGCTTCCAGATAATCCCCGGCCCGCGTGCGCAACGTTCCTAGCACACGGCGGCAGTCGGCCTCTTGCTCAATGAGACCTGCTTCCTGGGCGACATACAGCGCCGCCTCCGCTTCGGATAAGCTGCGTGGGAAATCTGTTTCGGCCAGGCCGAGCGCCATAATCCAACGCGCTTCTACCCCGTAAGCGCCGACGTTGTCCATCATCTGCAAACCGGCTTCGGCGTGCGCAATGGCAGCGTCGAAACGCGACTGAATCAGCGCCAGTCGGGCCATACCGACGTGAACTTGCGCGGCGCCCCAGACGTCACCCAGTCGTTCGAAGATGTCCAGGCTGGACGTAAGGTCTTGGTGCGCCGCTTCGTGCTGTCCCATCGCCATACGCAATATGCCCAGATTGTTCAACGTGATGGCGCGATGTTGCAGATCGCCTGCCTGCTTGTGCAACATCTCGGCGCGCGCCAGAATGTCGGCAGCGTTTGACCAATTTCCCAACGTGTAATGCAGCACACCCAGATTGCCGTAAGCGCTCGCCATGCCCCACTGGTAATCAATACGCTCGTAGAGCCGCAAACTGCGCTCTACATAGGTGATCGCTTCCGGCAAATTCCCTTGCTGCCACAACACGCCGCCCAACGTATTGTAGAGGCTGGCCAGCGTAATGGGGTCTTCGGCATGTTCCGGGTCCACACTCGAAACCGCTGAACTCGCCAACTTGAATGCTGCATCCAATTTGCCCTGTTGCAATCGCACCCAGGCCAGACGATCAATGACGGTGCGCCACAACGGCAAGTAGTCTTGGCGTCCCTGGCTGTCTATGGTCGCCAGACTGGCTTTCAGGTATTCCACGGCCTTCTCGGAAGCGCCTTCCCGGTGACGAATATCCGCCAACTCATTCAAGCCACTGACCATCTGCGGCATGATCTGTGAAATACTGGCTTTGGCTTGCAAATAGAGCGAATCACGAAGCGCCTGCTCCAACACCTTGCTGGCCTCGCTGTACTTGCCGGTAAACTTAAGCGCGCGCCCTAGCCCAATCCGCATAGCCAGAAGATCGTACTGCTTTTCGCTGCCGGAGAGCGTTACCAGAGACAACGCGTTCTGGTACCGTGTTACCGCTGTTTCGTAGTCACAGCGACGCGCGGCATTTTCAGCCGCAGCAATCAGATGTGGAATGGCCTTCTCCGGGTTGGCGCTTTCCGCATAATGGTAAGCCAGGGCTTCGATACGTTCACCTAAAAGCCAGGCGTCACTGTCCTCTATCGTTTGCGCTACTTGCAAATGAAACCGTTGCCGGTCGCGCTTGAGTAAGGTGGCATAGACCGCTTCTTGAATCAAAGCATGGCGGAATGTATACACTTGACCATTGGCCAACGTTTCGGGCATCAGGAATTGACGGGTCACCAACAGATTGAGCGCCTTGTCGGCGTCGTCGGCGCTCAGGCCGGCGATGTGTTTCAACACAGCCACAGGGAATGTGTACCCCAACACTGCGGCCTTTTGCAGCAGGTAGCGCGCAGACTCAGGCAGACGATCGAAGCGCGCCATCACCAGTCCATTCAGGGTGCCTGGCAACTGTTCGACCAGCGTTGCCGCGCTATCGGTCACGCGCCAGTGCTCTTCCGTTAGCGCCAATCCGCCATTGTCAATCAACATCCGGACGATTTCCTCGGCGTACAATGGGTTGCCCTCCGCCCGCTCCACGATGCGGCGCTTGAGCGCCTGCGCCACGTCTGTGGATTCGACCACGAGTTGGTCAACCAATTGCGCCAGGTCTGCATCAGGAAGGGGCGCGAGATGCAAATCCAACAGCGCATCGTGGCGCTCGTTGGCCGCGGCAATCAGAGGTTGGACGACGGTGTCGCGTTCAGCATCGCGTGAAACCAGAATCATCAATACCGGCACGTCGTCTATGGCGCGCAACAGATGCACCAGTACATCCCTGGAAGCAGCATCAACCCAGTGCAGATCCTCGAAAATCAACACCGCCGGCGTCAACTGCGCCGTGGCGACAATGATCTGCTGCAAGACTGTGTGCGTCATCTTCTGCAGCACCGCTTCATCAATGTTCCGCAAACGCATTTGACGATGATCATTATCGCGTTCAAGGCCTAAAATACTGCTTACGTAGGATAGGGTGTCGGGATTGTTGAGATTCAAGCGCCCCAGAGATGCGCGCAAGGTCTCCAACTGGGCGTCTGGCGAATCGGACTCCGCTAGATAAAGGAGATCACGGAGTAAATTGGCAAACAGGTGCAACGGTTTGGCGCGCGCATACGTCATACAATCGCCCTGGTAGATCGGAATACCTGAGTGGTAAACCACCTCGCGGAACTCACGAATCAGCCGGCTCTTGCCCTGCCCAACCTCGCCTGTGACCAATGCCACGCGGCTACGTCGGGTGGTGCACATAGCATCGAACGCCTGTTGGAGCGCCTCCAGGATTGTGCGGCGGCCGATCATCAGAACATATTTTCCGAACAAACCACGCGCAGTATGCCGATCCGCTTGCACGTGCAATGGGCGAAAGACTCGAATGGACCGCGCCGGTTTACCAAAGGTCACCACAGGCTGCGCTTCATAGACGATCAACGGATGGGTGCGCTGGTAGACTTCGAAGCTCACGAGGATCATATCTTCATCGGCTGCCGCCACCAGAGCCGCTGCCAGATCGAATGTATTGCCTACGACGGTACAGTTGATATGGAAGTTGCTGTCAAGTTGACCGACAATGACTGTGCCGCTGTGCACGCCGATGCGTAGGCGAAAATCAATACCATACCGTTCCTGAAAATCGGTTCGCAAGGGCTGGCAGGCCGCCAGGATATCCAATGCGGCGCGCACAGCGCGCTCGGCATTATTTTCGTAGGCCAACGGCATACCGAACAACGCTATCAGGCTATCGCCGGCGTACTTGTTGATTGTCCCTTCATATTGGTAGATCACATCTGCGAGCACGTGGATGACTTTGTCGCTGAGCAGATACGATATTTCATTGTCCACGGGCAATTCGTCGCCAGCGGACGACTTACGTGTGGTAAGACTCTCCATACCCACGTGTAGTACGGCCACCTCACGGCGTTCGCCGACTGTTCCGGCAACAGCGTGACTGACCCTGGCCGCTAATGCATCCGGCATCAGCGTGCGCAAGACGGAGTGCACCTGGTTATCCGCGGAAGGGGTCATGGGCAAGGCGTCAGACTCAGCCAAACGCGCGCCGCACAAGATGCAGAATTGACCCCCTGCGGGAACTAATTTCCCGCAATTTGGACATTGCTGCCTCAGAATCGTGGCGCAATTGGCGCACTTTTCGGCAGAATCGGCATTTGCGTGCCCGCATTGCGTACAGTAAAGCATCTTTACCCCTTCTTCATAGCTGTCAGTTAGCTCTCACTGGCAACTAGTTGATAGCCAACGCCACGCACATTGTTGATACAACCCATTTCACCGGCCTGATAGCCAAGTTTACGTCGTAACGAACGGATCATGGGCCGCAGCAACGAACCCGCATCCTGGCAGTCTGTATTTAGATCGTGGGTCGCACGCACAAGTTCTTCAGGAGAGACCACACAGCCTTCGCGTTTCGCCAACGTGGCTAACAACGTGAACTCTCTGGCTGACAAATTGACTGGCTCCCCTGCGTACTCAACACTGTGATGATCAAGATTGATTTTCAACGCCCCAACTGTCAAAACTGCGTCATGGGTCGTCTGTTTCGTCCCGTTGTGATGTGTAGAAGCCGTCAATCGCTCCGCGCGTCGCAGCCGTCCGCGCACGATGGCGATTAAATCATCGGGATAAAAAGGTTTGGTGATGTAATCATCCACACCCAATTCCTTACCATAACGAATGTCGCTATCCATCGTTCGTCCGGTCAGGAAAATAAAGGGAATAGCAACCCAACGCGGGTCGTTGACGACTTTATCGTAAAGTTGATAACCGTTCATACGGGGCATGTTGATGTCCGCTAGGATCAGATTCACAGGGTGCGCCGCCAGTATGCCCAATGCCTCATTTCCATCATTGGCGATTAACACGCGATATCCCGCCTCATTGAGCACCTGCTCAGTATAGACCTGGATAGCCTCGTGATCATCAACAACGAGTATTGTTGCCTGGTTCTCCATATCGCCACCCCTCAATCATTGAAACATCCTTTTAGATTTTGCACTTTGCGATTCAGACTCGACCACCGGGGAATGTGATTTCAAACTCCGCACCTGCGTTGTTACGGATTTCAAGCGTCCCATCTAGTTGCTGCACTAACATCGTCACTAATTGTAATCCTAACGATCCGGTGTTCATATAGTCAACATCTTTGGGCAGTCCTACCCCATTATCGCGGACGACCAACTTCACCTGTTGATCGGCAAGTTGTTGCATTGTGATACAAATTTCTCCCTCACGACCATCTATGAAAGCATGTTTCAAGGCATTGGAAATCAGCTCATTGATGATCAATCCACATGGCACAGCGTTGTCTATTGAGAGGTAAATGTCGGATGCCCGTAAATCCAATTGCACTGTCCTGGACCGATATGAGCGAATCAAGAAAGACGCGAGATTGCGAATGTACTCCGCAAAGTCAACGCGCGCCAGGTCTGATGAACGATAGAGCCTTTCATGAATCAGCGCCATAGAACGAATGCGGTTCTGGCTCTCCTGGAATACCTCAAGCGTCTTTTTGTCCTGAATGCCTTGCGATTGCAAATTGAGCAGGCTGGAAATCACTTGCAGGTTGTTTTTGACGCGATGGTGAATCTCCTGCAACAGGATTTCCTTCTCCTTCAAGGATGCCTTGACCTTGGCCTCGGCTTGCGCACGTTCGGCAATCTCTCGATGGGCGCGTTCGTAAAGTCGTGCATTTTCGACTGCAATGGCAGCCTGATTCGCCAGTAACTGCCCCAGGGAAATCTCACGATCTGAAAAAAAACGTTCGCGGTCATTTTGGGTGACGATGACCAGCCCCACTACACGATCCTGAAAAACCATAGGCAGAAGCAGTTGGGACTTGATTTCACGGCGCGCCATAAACGTCCGTTCGGCCACGTCGGCAGTGCTGAAATTGACCTGAGCCGCATAGCGTTCCTTCAGCACCCCCTGGCGCAATGGATAAGCGGATAGCGGCTGTGGCTCGATGTGGGTCGCGCCGCCGCCCAGAGACGCCTCATAATCTGCCACACCAACGATCTGGCTGCCTTCTTGATCCAGCTCAAAGATGATGCAGCCGCTGGATTGCAGGAGATTCATCATTTCCCACGTCACCGTGTCGAGCAAAAAGGACAGATCCAGACTGGATGACGTCGCGGCAGCGGCGGATTGCAGGGCCAGCAACTCACGATTCCGCTGCAACAGCAACGCCTCGGCCTGTTCGTGCTTCTGCACTTCATCGGCAAGCTGTTGATTCAGGGCCGCCAGTTCGGCTGTGCGCGCCGCCACACGCGCTTCCAGCTCTTCGTTGAGCGTACGAATATCCGCCTCAATGCGCTTGCGCTGGGTGATGTCCGTATAGACAATCACAGCGCCTACGAGCCTGTCATCAACCACGATCGGCGCCCCGGCGAATACCACGTTGATCGCATATCCGTCCTTGTGAGCGCGCGCCGTTTCAACTGCTTGAACCCGCTCCCCGGCCCATATTCGGCGCAAAAACTCTTCGGCTTCCGCCAATGTCTCCGCAGTGTTGACTAAGGGGGAAAGCTTGCGCCCTAACACTTCCCTTCTAGTATACCCAAACAAACCCTCGGCGCCGGCATTCCACTCCACGATGCACTGCCTGGCGTTCAAGACCACGATCGCATCCGGGACTGCCCCCCAGACAGCTTCCAGATGGCGGTGCCGTTCCCGAACTTCTAGCTCAACCTGCTTGCGTGCGGTGATGTCGCGCCAGACCATCACGTGGCTGACCAACGTCCCATGCCCGTCGCGCAGTTGCGATACCCGCACATCGAAAATCTGCGGATGACCGTCCACGATCTGCGTCACTTCCTGAGACCAGGTCACATTCTCACGCCTGGCGCGTTCCACCAGTGCTTCCGCCCATGGAGCCTTGATCTCGGCAAAAGATCGCCCCACGCACTCGGCTTTGTTGAGGTTGAGCAAAGTTGTCGCCGCCGGATTGAGATCCATAATGCGCGCCTGAGCATCCAGGACAATGATCCCATCGGGCATACCTGTGATCACCGAGGCATGGGCTAACGGGAGAATATCGCCCGCCTCAGACGGATGCCTGTTTTTCAACACGAGAAACGCCAAAGTAGCGATACCCCCCAGGAACAGAGGAAGCATCGCTAGAGACCACTGCCAATTCGTTGTCATGCTCGTTATCCTAACTGCGCTGTGTCGAATGTCATTTGAAACAGACAAAGTCATCCCGCTTATAGTATACTACTTGCATGTTAAATAAACGTTATGATTGCATTGCGGTTGTGTCGCAAAACCGTTAGGGGAGTTTCGAATGAACAGAGGGAAAAACAGTTGGGATATAGGCATAATACGGCGGAACGTTATATTCAGGTAGATGCAATGGCGCGCCAGCTCGCCACGCAGTTGGATGTGACGGGCGAGTAGATCCCAGTAGCTTTTCAATGGGATGCTCATACACACTCCTTGAATGAAGCCTGAGTCAAACGTGACAGAGAGGCAGATGTTTGTGGAGTCTTATGTGATCAGCGTACAGTTCGTCATTATACCACAAACAAGACTTTTAGGCTTGTCATCGGGCTGTTGTGTGTTAGAATTCCCTTTTGGAGTTTTAATCTATGGCGACGATTTTCCCACTTTTACTCTACACTGCCCTGGGCGGCGGTTTGCTGCTGCTAGGGATGGCAGCGATTTCACGTTTGCGCCCACTGCACGAGCCTATGACCGCCGGATGGTTGACGCTCCTGTCTTTCCTCTGGCTGATGCTGCCCCAGCAAGGCCGTTTGCTGCTTTCTGTATGGTCGCCTGGCTCCGTTTTTGGGGGGCAGATATTGCTGGACATGACCTCTGCTACGTGGTGGCTGGGACTGAGCCTGGTGGTTATTTTTTGCGGCGTGGCGTGGGCTGAGGTCGCGCAGCGCCGGGAAACACCGCAGTTATCGGGGGCGTTGGTATTGGCGATGCTTGCCGTGACGTGGCTGACGCTGGCTAGCGGTTCATTGCTCACGACATTGGCAATGTGGGCGGTTTTTGATTTGATATGGGGCATTGCCGGGCTGATGTCAGGCGCGAACACAAATCGGGTCGTTTTTGGTGTGGCGCTGCATGGCGTGGCGTCTTTGCTCCTGTGGATCGTTTCGCTATTCCTGCTGCAAAGTGGGATCAGTGAGTTGTGGTGGTTGATGTGGCCGAGTCAACCGATGTTGGTGTTGCTGCTGGTCGCCGCATTGATACGGATAGGCTTCTACCCCTTCCAGATCGTCTTCCCGGATGCGATGGGCAATGCTCGTTCGCTGAGTTTGCTCTATTTTATGGGGCCGGTGACGGGCGTCGCGCTGCTCTATCGCGTTATGCTGTTGCCGGGTCTACAGCAACCGCCTGCCTGGGTAGCCGCGTGGGGTATTCTGTCACTGTTGTGGGGCGGATGGATGGCCTGGCTCGGCCATCGCCAGCCAACCGGGATTGGGGCTTGCCATGCTTTGTTGGTCGGCCTGGTCGCCGGGGCCTGGGTGATGAAATCAGCCGCTCTGTTGCTCCTGGCGTCGGGATTGTGGGCCGCAGCCGGCGCTCTATTGGCTTTGGCGCGTGGGCGCGACCGCCGCGCGCTTGGCTGGATCTGGCCGGTGTGGTTGGCTATGTTGTTCTTGCTGGGCGCACCGCCTTCGCCTGTAGGGATGACGCTGTGGACCTTGTTTGACGTGCTGCCGTGGACTTTACGATTTGCACTGTGGTTTGGCGTGATTCTGATCGCCGCAGTCTTCCTGCAGCACGTGACCCGACCGGCGCTTGGCGCATCGGCGTTTCCGGCAATGTGGCAGCGTGTAGCGTTTGGGGTGGGCATGGGCGTGATCACAGTGATATTGATCATCCCTGTGGCGCTAGTTGAAGCCCAGCCCTTCTCGTGGGCGGGCTTTGGTCTGTGGTTTTTAGCCATCATTGGGGCAGTGGCGTTGCTGCGCTGGGGCAAGGCGATACGCGAACGCTTAAGCTACAGCCAACCGTTGTTGGAGTTCCTGGATCTGCAGTGGATCTACCAATCAATGTGGCGCGGCAGCGAACATCTGTTGAGCTTTATGCGCGTCACTGCCGATGTGGTGGAGGGCAGCGGCTCGCTGCTGTGGTCTTTGTTGATCTTGCTCCTGGTTCTGTTGGTGGTCGGAAACCGATGAATCCCTTCATTGCCTGGTTAAGCCAACTCTCATCGTTTGCCTCGACGCCGGCAGCGTGGGGCATATTTCTGACCGGCGCCGGGATCTATCTGATTCACGAGTGGCGCGTCCGCTTCCTGATTCTGGTCACGCAGTATTTTTTGATTGGGATTCTTTTTGCGCGCGTCTTCGATACCCGTCCTGAGATGGCTCTGCTGAAGATTTTGGTCGGTTGGTTGGTCTGTGGCGCCTTTTTGATCAGCGCGCATGTCCGTGGGCGAACACGCGGGCAAGCAGACTCGCGCTTTCACTGGTCGTCCAACCTGCCGTTTCGCATCCTTTCTTTGACGGTGATGACGGTAGTGGCTTATCTGGCTTCCCAGCGGTATCCTCTACCTTTCGTCTCCGCGGATCTGGCGCTGGCTTGTTTCATCTTGATCGTCCTGGCGGTTCTCTTCATCGGCACAGAGGAGAACGACCCGCTGGTGATGGGGGTGGGAATCCTCAACCTGCTGGCCGCACTCGATATTTTCTACTCGTCGCAAGACCCTGGCTTGCTGGTCACAGGATTATTGGTGATGGTCAACCTGCTCATCGGCCTGGCAGCGTCGTATCTTACCGTGGTTGAGGTGGCTGAATGACGATCCCCGGCCCGGTCATACTGATAGGTGTGCCGCTGGCCGTGGCGGCGGTGCTCCAGATTCTATTGCGCCGCTGGACACTGTTGATGGCGCTTCTGGCGGCGCTCACCGCATTATTTTGCGGCTTATTGGTATCGTTTACGCCTTTACGTGACATTGTTCCATCCGGTACATTTCAAATTGCGATGGAACAGCCGTTGAATGTCTTGGGCCGCGTGTTGGTGATCGAGCCGGTTGACAGGTTGCCGCTGACCTTTATCTTCGGCACTGCGGCAGTTCTCTTCGTCATCGCGTGGCGTTTGCTGCCTCATTCGAACTTTTTCCCGGCAGGACTGGCGATGGTTGCGATGTTGGCCGGCGCGCTGATGGTCAAGCAGGTCGTCTACACCGCCCTTTTGGTCGAGATAGCCGCGATCCTTGCCGTTTTCCCCCTGCACGAACCGATAGGCGCGCATTACGGACGGCGCGCGAAGGGTGGGGCGCGTTACATCGCGTATGTCACCCTGGCGCTTCCCGGCTTGATGGTGACGCAACTGTTGTTGGAACTCTTCGCCATCTTTCCGAACGATACGGCTTTGCTCCAGGCTGCGACAGTGTTGTTGGGCCTGTCTTTTGCCATTTTGCTGGGCGCGGTTCCTTTCCAGGCATGGCTCTCGACGGTAGCGACTGACGGTTCCCCGCCGGTCGTCACCTTCCTCTTCACCGTCAACCTGGGTACGGTGTGGTTTATGCTGCTGGCTTACCTGGAATCCTATCCCTGGCTGGGCGCGCAGGCTTCCTTTAAGTCCCTCTTCACCACGGTGGGCCTGCTGATGATGATTATCGGTGGATCGCTGGCAGCTTCGCAGCGTCGCCTGGGGCGTCTGGTGGGGTACGCGACCCTGGTGGATAACGGCGCGATGTTTGTGGCGTTGGGAACATGGCAGATTTCTGGTGTGGCGCTTGCCGTGATGATGTTGCTGGCTCGCCCTTTGGCCTTGGGTTTGATGACGATGGGCCTGGATGGTCTGCGGCGTCTGGGCAGCGGCGATGATACGATTGAAACGTTGGAGGGCGCCGCGTGGCGCGCCCCCTGGCGCACGATAGCCTTTATCGTTGGCGGCATCGCCATGGCCGGTTTTCCGTTATCGTTGGGCTTTGCCGCGCGCTGGGGGCTGTACCGCATCGTCTCCGCTGCGAGCGTCTTCCAGGCCGTCCTGGCGCTGGCAGGCTGCGCCGGGGTGATGATGGGCGTGATTGGGATGCTGCGCGTGTTACTCATGCCACTGCCCAAGTCTGCGTCCCAGAGACGGCAGAAGGAAGATTGGGTGGTCTTGATACTGATTGTGCTGTTGATTGGCGCTACGGTGCTATTAGGGATCTTCCCGCAGTCGGTCAGCCAGATTGTATTGGAGATGGCTGAAGGATTCACTTTCTTTACCTCTTAAGAGGTCGTGGTATGGCGCTCAACCTATTGGATTTCCGTATTCGACAACGCGACTACCTGCTGAGTATTGCTCAGGCGATGATCTCACGCCTGAACGTGCGTGCGGTCTTGCGTTTGATCCTCCAGGCGTCGGTGGACATGCTGGAGGGTCAGTCGGGTTTGATCGCATTGCACAACGAGGATGCGCCCTTCGCCTTTTGGGCCAGCTACGGCTTGCCGCCGGCTCTGGTGGATGCGTTTCAGCCGTTGGTCGAAGATGTGCCCGTCGTCGAAAAAGTGGAGGATTTCACAATTCCCGATCTCTCCGACAAACTCGCCCAGATTGCCGAGGAGACGGGGTTGCTGCTGCGTCAGGTCGTGGCGCTGCCGATGGTTGTGGATCAAGATTTTCTGGGCGTGCTCTTCATCTTCCGCTCGCACAGCCTGAGCTTCTCGCAGGATGATTATCAGATCCTCAAAAGTTTTGCCGATTACGCCGCCATTGCCGTCAACAACGCCCAGTTGTACGAAGCCGCCGTCACCGAACGCGGGCGGCTCGACGCGCTGCTCGAATCCAGCGCCGACGGCATCATGGTCTTGCGCCCCGACCTGAGCATCGAACGGCTCAACCGCGCACTGGCGTCGCTCACCGGCTGGTCCGCCGAGGAGGCTGCCGGACGGCAACACGATGACGTGATCGTCTGGGCGCGGCAAAGCTCTGAGGTCACATTGAGCCAGGCCATCGCCCAGGGGTGGCCGACGCGCGAGAGCCGCACGCTTTACGTCGAAGGCGAAATACGACGGCGCAACGGCAGCGTGGTCTCGGTGGGCATCACCTACGCGCCGCTGCTCGCGCGCAACGGGCGGATGCTCAACATCATCAGCACCGTGCGCGACATCACCCGCTTCCGTGAAGCTGACGTGCTCAAGGACACGTTCATTTCGGTTGTCTCGCACGAACTCAAGACGCCCGTGGCGATCATCAAAGGCTACGCCGAGACGTTGCGTCGCCCGGAAGCGCGCCGTAATCCGGCCCTGGTCGAGGAGATGCTGACGTCCATCACCGAAGAATCGGATCGCCTGGCGCGTCTGGTGGACGACCTGCTGGATGCTTCGCGGTTGCAGGCCGGCGGGCTGCCCTTCCGCGACGTGGAGGATGTGGATTTGCGCTTCATCGCCCGCCGCGTGATCGAACGCTACAGTCCGCAGTCCGCCAAGCACACCTTGATACTGGATTTCGGCGAAAGCCCGTCAGGTGAATTCCCCGTCATCCGCGGCGACCCGCAACGCCTGGAGCAGGTGCTCGATAACCTGGTCTCGAACGCTATCAAGTATTCGCCCCGCGGCGGCGAAGTGCGGATCAAAGGCGAAGCCACGCCGGTTGAGGTGATCGTCTCCGTGAGCGACCAGGGCGTGGGTATTCCCCTGGAAGACCAGCAGCGCATCTTCAGCCGTTTCTACCGCGTCGAAAACCCGGAGACGCGCGCCGTCTCCGGGACGGGCCTGGGCCTTTATCTGACCCGCGCGATTGTACAGGCGCACGGCGGGCGGTGTTGGGTAGATAGCGTTCCCGGACAGGGCGCGACGTTTTATGTCGCCCTGCCCAGAGAGACGGGGCTGGCGCTGTGGCGTGCTACCGCATGGGATGGCAACGTCTCAGATAGCGCCGCTCAAGCTGTTGAGGATACTTCGGCGCAGCCGGTGATTTTTGATGTGTAATATCGGAATATCTCCAACGAGACGATCCGACTCTTTATTGGACTAAAGACTACATTTTGAGGAGTGAAAACAATGCCACAAAGGTACTATGCTAATGTCGCCTGTCCGGCGTGTGGAACCCGCTTCCAGACGCCGATTGAGCAAATTCTGGATGTGCGTGTGAGTCCAGAGGTGAAGAACCGCCTGTTGAGCGGCTCGGTCAACGTCGCTGTGTGTCCAAACTGCGGGATGGGCGGCCCACTGAACTTGCCGTTTATCTACCACGATCCAGAGAAGGAAATTGCGCTGCTTTTCCTTCCCGCCGAAGTTGGCAACACTGAAGTGCAGCGCCAGCAGGCTGCCGGGCGCTTGACCCGTCAGTTGATGGACGCGATGCCGCAGGAAGAGCGCAAAGGCTATCTCTTCCAACCTGAGGTGTTTCTCACGCTGGAAAACATTGTCAAGCGCGTCCTGGAGTTGGAAGGCGTGACCGAAGAGGATATGGCGCGCAACCAAAAGCAGCGTGCGTTCCTGGATCATTTCCTGTCTGCGTTGGAAGAAGAATGGCCGCAGTTGATTGCCAACAACGAAGCGCTGGTTGATGAAGGCTTTTTCAGTCTGCTGCAATACATGATGCAGGTTGTTGCAATGGCCGGGACAGACGGCGGTGATTTTGCCAAAGTGCAGAAAGCCTATGCCTATTTCGTGGAGAACACAGCCCTCGGCAAACTGTTGAGCCGGCGCAGCGAGGTTCTGCAGACCTTCGCCGACAATCCCGATCAGAATACTCTGCTCGAGGCGATGATTGCCGCGCCAGATGACGACACGGTTGCGGTTTTGGTGCAGTCGGGCATCTCGCTGATGAACTACACATTCTTTCAGATGTTCGTCCAGCGAATGGAATCCACCACGGACCCACAGGAGAAGGCGCGTCTGGCCGAATTGCGCCGCACCATCCTGGAAATCCGCGATTCATTGACGGAAGCCAGCGAAGGCGTTGCGCGCGCGCGCGCGGAACTCTTGGAGAAGTTGCTCAACACTGAAGATCCGCTCAAGATGGCGCGCAGCTATCTCTCCGAGTTGGATGATATGTTTATGATGGTTCTGCGCTCTGAGATGACGGCGGCGCGCAATCGCGGCGATAAGCCGGCCGTTGAGGCCTTACAGCGTGTGGCCGGGGTCATCAATCAGGTGACGGAAGAGAATATGCCGCCGGAAATCGTCCTGGTGCGGCGCTTGTTGATGACGTCTTCTGAGGAGCAGATGCTCGACATCCTGCAAAAGAACCAGCGATTGCTTCAACCGGCGTTCTTCCAATTCATGCAAAACGTCGAAGCGACGACGCGCGAGCAAGGCGACACGCAAGCAGCGGATCAATTGGCGCACATCCGCGCGCTGGCGGAGCGTTACGCGCTGCAACCAGAAGCTCCGCAGGCCGCGCCGACTGCGCCGCAGCCTCCCACACCGCCGCAGACGCCGCCGCCCGCGGAAAACCGCACCGCCTCTGGCTTGATTATCGCCAAGCGGTAATTGCGCCGCATTGTGCTACAATCAGGGATGGGAGAATGTTCTCATCCCTGATTTCGTTTGGGTGCATTTCATTTCAGTTGAAGAACGAGCTAATGAAACACACCCATTTCATTTTCCATTCGTAAAAGGGGGGGACTTATGACGCAGAAACTCGTTCTCTTCGATGGTCATTCACTGGCGTACCGCGCCTTCCATGCGCTGCCAGCGGATATGAAAACGTCCTCAGGTGAACTGACCAACGCTTCTTACGGTTTTGCCTCGATGTTGTTCAGTGTGCTGGCGGACGAGCATCCCGACTATGTGATTGTCACCTTCGACAAAGGGCCCTCGTTTCGCGTGCGTGATTATGCGGAGTACAAGGCGCATCGCGCGCAGATGCCCCCCGAAATGCGCGTGCAGATGAAGCGCGTGCGTGAAATCGTCGCCACGCTTGGCATCCCGCTGCTAGAACTCGACGATTACGAAGCCGATGACCTCCTGGGCACGCTCTCTCGCCAGGCCGCCGAGGCGGGACTGGATGTGCTCATCGTCACTGGCGACCGCGATGCGCTCCAGTTGGTAGATGACCACACGACCGTCTTGACCTCCGGGCGGCGCTTTTCCGATACACTGCGTTACACGCCGGATGCTGTGCGCGAGAAATACGGTCTGGAACCTCAACAGCTCATTGACCTCAAGGCGCTCATGGGGGACGCCTCCGACAACATCCCCGGCGTGCGCGGCGTGGGGGAGAAGGGTGGGATTGCGTTGCTGCAAAAATACGGCTCGCTGGATGGCATCTACGCGCACCTCGGCGAGTTGGCGGCGCGTTACCAGACCGCGTTGGCCGAGAACCGCGACGCGGCCTACCTCAGCCAGCGCCTGGGGCGCATCGTGCGCGACGCGCCGGTCACGTTGGACCTGGCGGCGGCGCGCGCGGCCTGGAATTACGACCGCGCGCGGATGCTGGCGCTCTTGCAACAACTGGAATTCCGCTCGCTGCTTGGCCGGTTGCCGGGCGCAGAAACGGCGGCGAGCGTCTTGCCTGCCGCGCCGTCCGCAGGCCAGCAGCTTTTGCTTTTTGGCGAACCGGCGCCCGCGCAGCCGCAGCCGCCGGTCGTTGTCCCCGGCCTCGGCGACTACCGGCTGGTGGATGAGGCCGAACTGGCGCGGCTGGCGGCGCAACTCGGCGCAGCCTCCGGTGTGGCGGTGGACACCGAAACCACGGCGACCGATGCGATGCTGGCGGATCTGGTGGGCATCTCCATCACCGACCGTGAGGGCGTCGCGTGGTACGTACCCGTGCGCGCGCCCGCCGGCGAACCGGTCGTTTCTTTGCCGACTGTGCTGCGCTGCCTCGGCCCCCTGCTGGCGAATCCGGCCATCATCAAGCTGGGTCACAACCTCAAATACGACATTGAAGTGCTCAAGCGCCACGGCTTCGACATCGCCGGGCCGCTCTTTGACACGATGATCGCCGAATGGGTGCTCAACCCCGATTCGGGCAACCTGGGCCTTAAGAATCAGGCCTGGGCGCGCCTGGGCCTGCGGATGACCGAAATCAGCGCCTTGATTGGTACAGGCCGCGACCAGAAGACGATGGATCAGGTCGCGCTGGCGCAAGTCGTCCCCTACGCCTGCGCCGACGCCGACGTGACCTTCCGCCTCGCGGGCGTGCTGCGACCTGAACTGGAGAGCCGCCAGCAAACGCAGCTCCTCAATGACCTGGAAATGCCCCTGCTGCCGGTGTTGGTGGATATGGAAATGGCCGGCGTCAAGCTGGATGTGGATTGGCTGAACACATTGTCCGCTGAGCTGACCGAGCGCCTGGCAAACCGCGAACGGGAGATCTACCATCACGCCGGCGTCGAATTCAACATCAACTCCACGCAACAGCTCTCCGACGTGCTCTTCAAGCGCCTGGGCTTGCCGACGCGCGGCATCAGCAAGACCAAATCCGGGCACTATTCCACCCGCGCCGACGTTTTGGAGGATTTGCAGGGCGCGCATCCCGTCGTGGACGCGATTCTGGCGCACCGCGAACTGTCTAAACTCAAATCCACTTACGTGGACGCGCTGCCGTTGTTGGTCAACCCGCACACCGGGCGCGTGCATACCTCCTACAACCAGACCGGCGCGGTGACGGGGCGGCTTTCATCCTCTAACCCCAACTTGCAGAATATCCCCATCCGCTCGCCGGAAGGGCGGCGCGTGCGGCGGGCTTTCATCGCCGAGAAAGGCTGCCTCTTCATCGGCGCGGATTACTCGCAGGTGGAACTGCGGGTGATGGCGCACGTGTCCAGGGATGAGGGACTGATTGGCGCATTCGAGCGCGGCGAAGACATCCACGCGACGACGGCGGCGGCGGTCTACGGCGTACCGCTGGACGAGGTCACGTATGACCAACGGCGCATCGCCAAAGCCGTTAACTTCGGCCTTATCTACGGACAGAGCGCCTACGGTCTCTCGCGGCAGATTGGCATCAGCGTGGAAGATGCCGATACATTTATCAAGCGTTACTTCGAGCGGTTCCCCCGCGTGCGCGCGTATATGGATCGCGTGCAGCGTGAGGTCGTCGAGCAAGGCTTTGTGGAAACGCTGTTGCACCGGCGGCGTTTCTTCCCCGAACTCGCGCCCGACAGTCAGCTCGCAGCGCAGGCGCGCCAGGCCGCGCAACGCATGGCAATCAACACCCCCATCCAGGGCAGCGCAGCGGACATCATGAAGCTGGCGATGTTGCGCACGCACCGGATGTTGCGAGAGCAAAAGCTGCGTGCGCGGATGATCCTTCAGGTTCACGACGAGTTGGTGCTGGAAGCGCCCGTAGATGAGCGGGACGCCGTCATTGCGCTGCTGCGCGAGGCGATGGGCGCAGCCTTTCAGATGATCGTCCCGCTCAAAGTGGATGTGGAAGTGGGGCTTAACTGGGAGGAAATGGGAGCGTTGCCAGTATAGCACAAAATGCCCAGACGGATGTGATTTTGGGTAGTCGGTTCATTGTACTGTGATCTCACTTAAGAATAGCCGGTCTGTCCCGGCGACCGGGAAGCGCGGGCCGTCCGGCGGGTGATAGAGGCCAATTTGCAGCGGGTATGCGCCGGCCGGCGTGTCGGCGGGCAGGGTCAGGGGATGTTCCAGCACGATGACATCCCCCTTCTCCAGGCCGGTTGTGGCGACGGGCCAGCCATCCCATTGCGCGATGGGACGCCCATCTTGATTGACGATGTGAACGAAGACGGATAACGGCGGAGCGAGCGGCCCTTCGACGCGCCAGTACGTGATCAACCGCAGCGTTTCCCCGGGCGCAGCCCGCGCGGCGCTCAGTTCCCACCCGGCGAGCGCCGCCGCATCGCCAAAAATAGCCGGCAGAGCGACCATCTGGCCTTCTGGCGTGGTTGCTGTTCCGGCGGGAATGTTCGCCAGCAGCGGACGTGCATCTCCGACGGCGATAGCGGCGTGGATCAGCGTTGTCTCTGGGATAGTGGCCTCTACGACGAAGCGCGCCGGGCCGTTAGCCGGTAATACGAACGCGCCCCCGCCCGTCCACTTGGCGATAAGCTGCCGTCCCGCAATCACCCCGAGCGATTCCGGCGTGTGTTGCCAAACCGGCGTCCCGATGACGACGACGCGCTCGGCGGATGTTTCTGGCGGATAGGCCACCCGGTAAATCAGCATCGAACGTCCGGCGCGCGCGTCCGGTTCGCGGGCGCGGAAGTAGGCGTACATGTCCTGGCCTTCGTAGAGCAGCCCGAGGTGCAGACTGGTGGCGCTGATGGCATACGTCCCCGGTTCCGGCGTGTACGGATTGAAACCCGCATATTCTGGTCCGGCGAGCATCCGCGAGAAGCCGGGCAGCAGGCGCGCGTTTACCCCGTAAGCCGAGGGGTACGCGCTGCCGAAGTAGGACAGGCGCATATCTTCCTCTGGATGTGCGTTGATGTAGTCGTGTAGCGCCACGAGATCCATCCCCCAATCCACGTTCATATCGGCGAAGCGCCGCCAGGTGTTATCGGGGCCGCCCGCGAGCGCGTTGCTGTACGCCAGATGGTCGGGGAAGACGTAAGCCGCGTCCACGGCGAGCCACAGGCCAAGCGTTGCCAGCGCCACGCGCTGCCAACGCGCGCGAGGCCATGCACGGAAACCACTCGCCGCCAGTGCGATCCCAAAAAGCAGCACCGGCAGGATGTAGCGGTAGCCAATCTGCAACGTGCTCCCCGACGCGACGAGCAGATACAGTCCGGCCGGCAGCCACCACAGCGCCGTCTCCCGCCAGTTGCGGAGCGCGCGCAGCAGTCCAATTCCGAGCAAAATCAGCGTCGGCAGCGGCGTTTTGAGCAGAAATGTGACGATGAAGTAGTACCACCAACCGGTGTCGCTGGCGCGCCCAAGCAGGAACGTGGGCGTGCCGCGCGCGACGCGCTGGAACATCCGCGGCAAGCCGTGCAGGTAGGTGGGCGCGGGCACGGGAACCCCGCCTTCGGTCAACGGCCCAACCTCGAAGCCGAACACCGCCCAGACGGTGAGCGCGGCGACGAAGGCCATAGCCGTCATTGCCAGCAGGCGGTGATAAAACGTAAAACGTAAAACGTAAAACGTAGTGTGTGATGCGTGATCATTCTCCGACTTTGAACTTTGGACTTTGGACTTTGGACTTGCCGGGTAAATGAGGGCGAGAAGCAGGAAGACCGGGCCAAGAAAGGCAGCGGTGAGTTTGCTGGCGATGGCTAACCCGGCGGCGACGCCGGTGACGATCAAGTTGGTCGGCGTGGGTTGCCGAAAGTACGCCCCCAACCGCCACACGGCGACGAACATAAACCCTGCCACCGCCATGTCGTTGCCGATGATGCGCCCGTTGGCGATGACGTTGGGATCGAGCGCGAAGAGCGTCAACCCGATCCACGCGGCGGGTTCCCCGACCAGCGTGAAGAGCGCGGCGAACAGCGCCAGCCCAAAACCCGTCGTCAACAGCAGCAGCGGGACGCGCCCCGCCCAGATCAAATCCGGCGCACTCGCGGCGTTATCCACCCAGAGGTAATCATCCACGAACGCCTCTGCGTTGCCTTCCTGCCAGCCGGGGTGCTCGGTGGGGAAGGGGGCCATCGTCTTCGTCAGCAGCGGGAGCGCCGCCAGCACTTGCGGCGCGGGCGGATGTTCCCAACTGAGGCGCGGGCTGCCGGTGCGCAGATAAGCATACCCGGAGACGAGATGGTACGTTTCGTCAAATGCAGCGGACTGGCGCGCGCTGCTCAGCGCCATCTGCGCCAGGCACAGCGCCAGCAAAAGCGCGACGCCCATGGCGCGTATCCCAATGTCTCGCAGCGTGTACCGTCGTGTGTCCATCGCGTTTATCATACCGTTGATGGGCGAAATCGCAACGTTATCTTCTTCTCGCCGCGTTCGCTCCGCGCCCCCGTCCCGGGGGCGCGGAGCGATAAGATTGTTCCCGCTCCCTGCCCCCGTCCCCGGGGGCAGGGAGCGGGAGATGCCCTCGTATTGCTGTGGTTGGTCTCCGACCGTACCACCGCAGTCCCAGGTGATGGATCGAGCGGGCGCGGTCGGAGACCGGCCCAAGCAATTCGGGTGGGAAGAAGATGCCCCTCGTGCTTGTAGTCTGTCCCGCGCTTTCGGCTATAATAGAGGTTGTGGGTTGTGCGGTATGGCTCCGATAATGAAAATTTCACCGCAGAGCACGCGGAGAGCGCAGAGTGTTTTCATTCTTCTCTGTGAACTCTGTGTTCTTTGTGGCTATTGTGAGGGGTATCAATGCTGATCATCTTCCTGGCGCTCTTGACGATGGCCTTGCCCGTTTTCCTCTACGGGACATACTATGTGGCGCGGGGGATTATACGTGGATTGCGCAGTACGACGTGGGCTGAAACCTCCGGCGAGATTCTGTTCTCAAAAGTGGAGCAGTATTATCGGGGCAAGGACGTCGCGAAAGAATTGCTCCAGCTATCGTACAGTTACACCGTTGATGGCGTCGTCCGCGAGGGCCACGAGGTGGGATTCAGAAGCTTTTCATGGTTTTTTGGCAATCTGAACAAGCTGGTAGCCAAATACCCGCAGAGCCAGCGGGTGACCGTCTACTACGATCCGCAAAAGCCGGAGAATGTCGTGCTCGAAAAAGGGACAACTCGCGCCGATGTCATCCTGCTGTGTGCTTTAGCATTGGTGGACGCCGGCATTTTGCTGATCTGGATCCCGCTGTTGCCGGTGCTAGTTATTCTCGGCGTCGCGGTGATCGCCTACCTCATCATCCTCTTCCGTGCGCTCCAAGCGTTGAAGCGCGACAACGTTAAAACGTTCCAACGTTCCAACGATCAACCTGATTCCCAGGAGCATTATGGCGACAAGACCTGAACCGGCGGTGATCGTCATCTTCGGCGCATCCGGCGACCTGGCGCGGCGCAAACTCGGCCCGGCGCTGCACAGTCTGGCCTGCGAGGGGTTGCTGCCTCCGCAGACGCAGATTGTCGGCGTGGCGCGTTCACCCCTGTCGGACGCAGCGTTCCGCGAGCAAATCTACACGGGCGTAGAAGCCTATTCGCGTCTCAAGCCGGCGCAGTGTTCGCTGTGGGAAGGTTCCGCTGAGCGTTACACGTACCTCGCGGGCGACTACGACGACGCCGATACATACCGGCGTCTGGCGGAACATTTATCACAGCTCGATCAGCACGCTGGCGCGCCGGAGAACCATCTCTTTTACCTCTCCACGCCGCCGTTTCTCTATCCCATCATCGTGGAGCAGTTGCGGCAGGCTGGTCTCAATCACGGCGCGCGTGGATGGACGCGCATCATCATCGAAAAACCCTTCGGGCGCGACCTCGCCAGCGCCCAGGCGCTCAACGCGCAGATCCACGCCGCCTTCGACGAGGCGCAGGTTTACCGCATTGATCACTACCTGGGCAAAGAGACCGTGCAAAACATCCTGGCCTTCCGCTTTGCCAACGCCATTTTCGAGCCGCTGTGGAATCGCAACTACGTCGCCCATGTACAAATCACCGTGGCGGAAACCGGCCTGGTGGGGCAGCGGGCCGGCTATTACGACCAGTCGGGCGTGCTGCGCGACATGTTCCAGAACCATCTGCTGCAACTGCTCTCGTTGATGGCGATGGAGCCGCCCTCCGCCTTCGACGCGCGGGCGCTGCGCGACGAAAAGGTCAAAGTCCTCCAGGCCGTGCGTCCCCCACAGTTGGCGGATAGGGTGGTGGGACAATACGATGGCTATCTGCGCGAAATGGGCGTTGCGCCGGACTCGACCACGCCGACTTATGGGGCGTTGCGGCTGTACGTGGATAACTGGCGCTGGCAGGGCGTCCCATTCTACTTGCGTTCCGGCAAGGGCCTGGCGCGCACGCTGACCGAGATCACGATGGAGTTCAAGCGCGTCCCGCATTTGCTTTTCGCGGAGAACGTGGATTTGCTGCCCAACCATCTCTCCCTGTGCATTCAGCCCGATGAAGCCATCCACCTGAGCTTTGCCACCAAGACGCCCGGCGCGGGGATGCGCGTCAAGCCGGTGGATATGGAATTCCGCTACGGCGCGCATTTCGGCGCGATGGCGCTGCCCGAAGCCTACGAGCGCCTGCTGCTCGATGCGCTGCAAGGCGATGCCTCGCTCTTCATCCGCGCCGACGAGATCGAGCTGGCGTGGCGCATCATTGACCCGTTGACAGAATCCGGGCGGCCCTTGCCGTATCCGGTGGGGAGCTGGGGGCCGGCTGCTGCCGACGCCCTCATCGCGGAAGAACGAAGCGCCTGGCGCGCCGGTTGCGCGCAACAGAGGCAACCCGATGGCGATTAACATTGTCATTTTCCTTTTTATCGGTCTCTTGTGGGGCTTGCTTTACTATTTCCCGCTGCGCCGCGCTGCGACCCAGGCCGACTTCAAACCGCTGCGTTACTTCCTGATCGCGTTTGGCGTGGTTTTCCTGGGCAACGCCTTCCTCGCGTTTCTCGGCGCGCGCAGCTTGTGGGCGGCGGCGACATTGCCGGCGGTGACATCGGTGGGCGCCTTTGGAAACGTCGCGGACGGCGCGCCGGTGATCCTTGACGGCATCGTGAGTATGGATAATCCACTGCTCACGGCAAATTATGCGGCTTACACAGCCTGTGAGGATGAGGAATCCTGCACGCTCCGCAGCATCCCGGAGAATTTGCGCGTCACAGTGGACGATGGCGATGTGACGCTTGCCAACAATGACTTTTCTCGCGTCGGATGGCCCGCGGCGAATAACCCACCGGAGCCGTTGTATGCGGCGAATTTCCTCGCGCCCGGCGAGCCGGTGATCGTCGTCGGTAGAAAAGAGACTACCCGAACCATGTGGGCTGAGATCGTGTATGTGGGAACGCACCGCGCCTTTGTCAGCCGGGCCAGACGACGCTTGATTGCCCCTGTGCTGCTGACGTTGCTGAACCTGGTCGGCGCAGCCAGCGTCGCCGTCTTCTCCCTGCGTCGCTGGCGCGCCGTAAAACCTTAGCCGTTGCACAATCAACGACTTGCCTGATGACTTTGGACAGGATTTACGCAATGAAAAAACTTCATAAGACCTTTTCCAATCTTGAAAATCCTGTTAATCCTGTCAAAAAACAAAGCGTGTAACTGCCACACTCATTTTCAGGAGATGACGACCGATGAAATTCACCGGATCCGACCGCATCGAGCGTGACGCGCTGGGCGAAGTTCGCGTCCCGGCGGATGCGTTGTGGGGCGCGCAAACGCAGCGCGCCGTCGAAAACTTCACCCTCTCTGACCAACGTTTGGGACGGCGTTTCATCGCTGCTCTGGGCCAGGTCAAAGACGCTTGCGCGCGCGCTAACGTGGACCTGGGGCGGCTTGATCCGCGTCCGGGGAACGCCATCATTCGCGCCTGCGCCGAGGTTATCGCTGGCGACCTCGACGCGCATTTCCCCATTGACGTATTCCAGACCGGCTCCGGCACCTCCACCAATATGAATGCCAATGAAGTGATCGCCAACCGCGCCATCCAGCTTCTTGGCGGGGAAGTGGGCAGCAAGTCGCCGGTCCACCCCAACGACCATGTCAACATGAGCCAGTCCAGCAACGACGTGATCCCCACCGTGATCCACGTGGCGGCGACGCTGGCGCTGCGCGACGATCACATCCCGGCGCTGGCGCATCTGCACGCGGCGCTGACCGCCAAAGCCGTAGCGTTCGACGCTGTCGTCAAGACCGGGCGCACGCACTTGCAGGACGCGACGCCCATCCGCCTGGGGCAGGTCTTCGGCGGATATGCGGCGCAGGTTGAACTTTCGCTGGACCGGGCGCGCCGCGCGGTAGAGGCGCTGCGCGCGCTGCCGCTGGGTGGCACCGCTGTCGGCACCGGCATCAACTGCCCGGCGGGTTTTGTGGAGCGCGCGCTGGCGCACCTTAACGCCGCGTTAGCGACAGATTTCGTGGAAGCGCGCAACCACGCGGAAGCCAACGCTGCCCGCGATGCGCTGGTGGAAGCCTCCGGCGCGCTCAAGACGATTGCGGTGAGCCTGCACAAAATCGCCAACGACATCCGCTGGCTGGCTTCCGGGCCGCGCAATGGCCTGGGTGAACTGCATTTGCCCGCCGTGCAGCCCGGTTCGTCTATTATGCCGGGCAAGGTCAACCCGGTGATTCCAGAAGCGGTGATCATGGCCTGCGCGCAGGTCATCGGCTACGATACGGCGATCACGCTGGGTGGCCTGGGCGGTTACTTCGAGCTGAACCTGATGATGCCGCTCATCGCTCACAACATCCTCGCCGCCATCGCCCTGCTGGCCAACGCCGCGCGCGTCTTCACCGATCGTTGCATCGCTGGCCTCGACGCCGACGCCGACCGTTGCCGTGAAACCGTCGAGCGCAACCTGGCATTGGCGACAGCGTTAGCGCCAGTCATCGGCTATGACAAAGCTGCTGCCATCGCCCAGGCCGCGCAATCTACCGGCCAAACCGTCCGCCAGATTGCCCTGGCTTGGGATGTGTTGCCGGAGGAGACGTTGACCGCTTTACTTGACCCTTACCGAATGACTGAGCCGAATGGTGAATGACAGATTGCTGATTGCTGAAAACTGATAACTATTCCAGGAGGTCATATATGCGTAGAATTGCTGTTTTGACAAGTGGCGGCGATGGCCCGGCGCTCAATGCGTGCATCCGTGCGGTCACGCGCGAGGCGCTGGGGCGCGGCGCGAAGGTTTTTGGCGTGCGTTGGGGCTACCGAGGCCTGATCAACGGGGAAATTGATGAATTAACCAGTCGGGACGTGGGGGGCATCCTGGCGCGCGGCGGGACGTTTTTGGGGACAGCGCGCTGCCCGGAGTTCAAGGAGCTTCAGGTGCGCCGCACTGCGCTTCGCCAGATGAACCAGTTCGGCATTGAAGGGCTGGTGGTGATCGGCGGCAATGGCTCGTTGGCGGGCGCGCTGGCCTTGCACGAGATGGGCTTCCCCACATTCGGCGTCCCTGCATCTATTGACAACGACGTCAACGGTACGGATATGGCCGTCGGTGTGGATACGACGCTGAACACGATTCTGGACGCCATTGATCGCATCAAAGACACGGCGGCCTCACACCAACGCGCCTTTTTGATTGAGGTGATGGGGCGTGACTGCGGTTATCTGGCCCTGGCGAGCGGCCTGGCCGGGGGCGCGGAAATGATTCTGGTCCCCGAACACGAAGGCCCGCCACTTGAGAAAATCGCCGATACCGTTGTAGAAGCGTACACGCGGGGGAAGTCGCACTGTATTTTGGTGATTGCGGAGGGGTGGAAGCCCGGGACGCAGGCCGTCGCTGAATATCTGACCGCGCGCAAGGACGAGTTGGGCTTCGATGTGCGCGTGACCGTCTTAGGACACGTGCAGCGCGGCGGGCGGCCTTCCGCGTATGACCGTCTCCTGGCGACGCGGATGGGCGCGTATGCCGCCGAACATCTCATCAACGGCGAGAGTGGGATGATGGCGGCCATGCGCGGCAACGTGCTGGAATCCTTCCCCCTGGCAGAAGCGGTGCAAACGCTCAAGCCTTTGAATTTGACGCTGCTTGGCTTGTCCGATGTGATGGATTAACCGCGCCTGTGACGCTGTGGCCGGTCTATGACCGTGCCACAGCGTTGACGTGACTCAGGTATCGCGTCCTACAAGCTGTTCGGCCAGCGCATAGAGCGCCGCCTGCGCTTCTCCGACGCCCTGGGACTGTTCCAGGGCGTCGAGCGCCGCCCGGTGATGCGCGAGCGCCTGCGCTTGAACGTATTCCCGGCTGCCGGCAGCCTCGAGCAGCGCCAGCCCCTCGGCGATCTCCGCATCGCCAATGGCTGAAGCGCCTGTCACCAACGCTCGGAAGTCTGCGCTGTGCGCCATGCCGTGGAGGATAGGTAGCGTCTTCTTGCGGTTGCGCAGGTCGGAGCCAACAGGTTTTCCGGTCTGTTCAGGTTTTCCCCATAACCCCAACAGGTCGTCCTGCATCTGGAAGGCCATCCCCAGGCTCTCGCCGAATTCCCGCAAGGCGTCGATGCGCGCTGCCGGAGCGTTGGCGATCATCCCGCCGAGTTCGCAGGACAAGCCAAGCAGCACCGCCGTTTTGTTTCTAATCATCGCTATATAGGCTGCTTCGGCAATGTCTAGTTCGCTCTCGAAGGAGAGATCGAGGCATTGACCCTCGGTGATCTTGAGGATGGCCTCCGTGTACCGGGCAACGACGCGCACGATCAGCGCGGGCGGCAGGGACGTTGTTTGTAAATTCATCATGCTGCGGTAAGCGAGCGTGAATAGCGCATCGCCAGCATTGATGGCTTGCGGTTCGCCCCATACCGTCCATAGCGTTGGGCGTCCGCGGCGGGTGCGGTCGCGGTCTTCGATGTCATCGTGGATCAGCGTGAAGTTGTGGAGCAGCTCGATGGCTGCGGCGGCAGGAAGCGCCTCTCGCCAGTCGCAGACTGGCGGGACCCCGGCTTGCGCTTCGCACGCCAACAGCAGGAAGATGGGTCGCAGTCGCTTGCCGGCCTTATCCGTAATGGGCCGGAACGCCGTATCGGCCCAGCCGAGATGATAGCGTATCATCCCATATAGCAGCTCTGGCGATTTGTCGCCGACGACTTGCTGCATCATGGCCTCCAGAGCTGGCAGATATTGGGTGAAGGGATTCATCGTCACACCTCGCTTTTCACTAAAGGGGTTTGTTTGAGCTGCGCAATCGTTGGCGCGCCGGCTGCGAACATCGCAATCATCAGTTGGCGGCGGATGATTTCTAGCCGGTTGTAGAGCGCCTGGGACGACTCGGCGGCGGCCTGGAGCAGCGCCCCGGCCATCGTGGCGACGTCGGCGCCGAGGGCGAGTGCCTTGGCGACATCCAGCCCGGTTTGCAGGCCCCCGCTGGCGATCAGTGGAATATCGGGCGCGACAGCGCGCACCATCCGCAGGGACTGCGCGGTGGGGATGCCCCAATCTCGAAAGGCCGCGGCGACTTCGCGTTGTACGGCATCTTGCCCGCGGTGCATCTCGATCTGGCTCCAGGACGTCCCGCCGGCGCCAGAAACGTCCAACGCTGCGACGCCGGCGTTGATGAGCTGCCGCGCCGCGCGTTCCGACAACCCTGCGCCGACCTCCTTGACAATGACGGGGACCTCGAGCACGCGGCACACGGCCTCGATCCGCCGCAACAGCCCGCCGAAGCGCGTGTTTCCTTCGGGTTGTAACGCCTCCTGCAGGGGATTGAGGTGCAGGAACAGCCCATTGGCTTCGACGAGTTCCACGATGCGGCGGCAGTCATCGGGGCCGTATCCGTAGTTGAGTTGAACCGCGCCGAGATTTGCCAGCAGCAAAATATCGGGTGCATAGCGGCGAACCTGGAACGTTATCGCTGTCTCCGGCTCTTCCAGAAGTACCCGCATAGACCCTAATCCCATGCCGATGCCCGCCGCTTGGGCCGCTTCCGCCAATACCCGGTTGATGTCGCCTGTCCATTGCGTTCCACCGGTCATCGAAGCAATCAGCAATGGGAAGGTCAATCGGTGGCTCAAGAAATCGGCGGCAGTATCCACATCGGCAAGGTCACATTCAGGCACAGCCTGGTGGGTGAAGCGGAAATGTTCCAACCCCGTCGTCACCTGGTCAAAAGAAACATCTTCTTCCAGGTTGATGCGAACATGCTCGTCTTTGCGTAATCCCGTCTGCCGGTTGGACATTCACTTTACCTTTGTCTTGGTTGATAGCTGCGTGAAGAGCGCAACATTGGGTCACTATACCGTAAAGTCGCCGTGCGTCAATAACAGGCACGTTGGGATTCTTGACTTTTGCTATGCAAAGGATAAAATACGGTGACGATGTAAAAAAGCGCATTCATCATCCGTTAAATTGATAATCTTGAGGAGGTAGCTGCCATGAGTGAAGTTTTCGACCGTGTTAAGAAAATTATCGTTGAGATTTTAGCGACCGATCCGGACAAGGTCATACCGGAGGCCAGTTTCCGGGACGATTTGGGCGCTGATTCGCTGGACCTGGTGGAATTGATTATGGCTTTTGAAGACGAATTCGGTGGGCGTATTTCGGACGACGATGCGCGCAGCATCACCACCGTTCAGGCTGCCGTGAACTACGTCGAGAGGCGGATGGCAGTCGGCCAGTAATTGCTGTTTTGTCTCCTGTGAAGGCCACCGGAAGACGGTGGCCTTTTATTATGCGTATCGGTTTAATTGCAGACACCCACATCCCCTATCGGGCGGCTGAAATTCCTGCGCCAGTCTTAGACGCATTGCTGGGCGTTGATCTCATCCTTCACGCTGGGGATGTTGATGAACCCTGGGCGTTGGAGGTTTTGCGCCAGTTGGCGCCGGTGTACGCTGTTCGGGGCAACTACCACTTTTTTGATCGTTCCGCTGGCGGCGCGTCGCTGCCGGAAACCGTTGAACTTGATATAGCCGGATTCCATATCGGGCTGATCCACGGCCACAAGATGGGATTAACCACCTGGTTCTGGAAAGTCTATATGCTGCTACAGAACATGATGGGGCGGTGGACGCTGCCGGCCTATGACCGTGCGCTCGCGCGCGCCCTGGTGCGCCGGTTTCCCTGTGCCGACATTATCGTCTTTGGTCACACGCATCGTTTCTATCAAGCATACTGGGGAAAAACACTGCTGATCAATCCCGGCGCAGCGCTACCCACGGCGTACTTCAATGCCCCTAACATCCCATCGCTGGCGCATCTGATTTTAGAGTCGGGCAAACCGCCAGAAGTCATCGAAATCCGCATCCAAATACCTTGAAGTCAGGATAATCTCCTTTTACTTTGCGCGCCCGTGTTAGCAACTCGTTAAAAAGGAGAAAAATCTATATAAAAATCCTTGACTCGGATGGTTAGCTGTGTTATAATTTCAATGTTGGCGGGTCATCGGAGGGACCCGTGCGATGATAAAGGTCAACCTATCCGAATTTATTCATGCCAAGCCCGGCGGCCATGAGACGGTCGCTTTTGATACAGGCAACATCGTCATCCACGACCTCGACCTGAGGTATCTGAAAGGTAAACTCCACTTCACTCGCGTAGCTTATGGAATCCTGGTTGAGGGCACACTCGATGCCGAAGTTAAAACCGAATGTACCCGCTGCCTGACGCCCTTTTACGCGCCGGTTGTGATTGAGTTAGATGACACGATTAGCCTTCCCGGAGCAGACTTAACCCCAGAACGTCCTGTACGTGTTGCCGAGGATGGCTGGACTGACTTAGCGCCGCTGGTCAGTGAGTATGCTTGGCTTGGATTACCCGTTAATCCGATTTGCTCTCCGAAGTGTAAAGGAATCTGCCCTAACTGTGGTGGAAATATCAACCTGGGTGAATGTACGTGTGATAACACGGCGCCCATTGACCCCCGTTGGGCAGTGCTGCGTACCTTGGTCGAACCAACCGAAAAACCTTGACGAATTCGTGAGGTGTATTTCGGTCAACAAACTTGGGTCACCCATATTTTAGGAACTCAAGGAGGCTTATGAACGTCGTTAATGATCTTTTGGAAAAAGCTGCGACGCAGGGGTATCTTGCCATTGAAGATGTATTGGAAGCTCTCGGTTCAGTGGATAGAGAAGAACCACTGGACGCGGTCATGGGAGAATTACGGGAAGCCGGGATTGAGATTGAGGCCGTCGAAGACGATGAGGCCGATGACGATGTTGATATTATAGATGAAGAAGAACCTTCACTTGACGATATTGCCAACGAGGAAATTGAAGCCTGGGACGGCGATATGTACGACCTCGACGGGATCGGGGTGGATGACACAGTGGCGCTCTACCTGCGGGAAATGGCCCGCGTGCCGTTGCTCTCCAACGACGAAGAGGTGACTTTAGCCAAAAAGATCGAAGAAGGCCGCGCGGCTAAAGTGACGTTGCAGAATAACGGGCACCATACGGCTGATGAGCAGGTGTGTCTGGAAGAGGTCTTGCACGAAGGCGTGGATGCGCGCGACCATTTGATCCGCGCCAACACCCGCCTCGTCGTCAGCATCGCCAAGAAGTACATCGGGCGCGGCGTGCCGTTCCTGGACTTGATCCAGGAGGGCAACCTGGGCCTGATGAAGGCCGTCGAAAAGTTCGAGTACCAACGCGGCTATCGCTTCAGCACCTATGCGACGTGGTGGATTCGTCAGACCATCACCCGCGCGATTGCCGATCAGGGGCGCACCATCCGCGTGCCGGTTCACATGAGCGACCGCATCCGTCGCCTGTACCGCCGGGCGCAGGAGATCGAGCAGGAACGTGGCACCCGTCCCACGCCGGAGGAACTGGCGGAGGAGATGGGGCTTGAACCGCGCAAAGTGCAGTGGATGATGCGCGTCTCCTGGCAGCCCTTGAGCCTGGAGCGTCCCGTCGGCGAAGACGACGACAGCGAACTGAGCAACTTCATCGAAGACGACCACACCCCTACGCCGCCCGACACCGCCTATCAAGGGATGCTGCGCGACCGGATCGAAGAGGTTCTGACCACACTCAGTCCCCGCGAAGTGCGTATTTTACGCATGCGCTTTGGGCTGTACAATGGCCGGAGCTACACCCTGGAAGAGGTTGGGCAGAAGTTTGGCCTGACCCGCGAGCGTATCCGCCAAATTGAGGGTCAGGCGTTGCGCCGGCTGCGCCATCCCAGCCGCAGCCGCGATTTACGGGATTACTTACGATGACCGTTTGTGCTGTTGGCGTGATGATGATGCGTTGCGCGCCGTGGCGCTGGGGAAGCGAGGCTCCCTAAGCGCCAACGGTCCGTGACGCACGGAACACGGCAAAAACCCCGCCAGCCTCGCTGGCGGGTTTTCTTATTTCTATCTTCAGTTATACTTTCATTATTGTGACAGGAGGAGAATCATGAACGACAAAAAGAAAGTCCTTGTTTCCATCGCCTGGCCCTATGCCAACGGCGATCTGCACGTCGGCCACATCGCCGGCGCTTACCTGCCCGCCGATATATACGCTCGTTATCATCGCCTGGCCGGCAACGACGTTTTGGTAGTCTCCGGCTCAGACTCGCACGGCACCCCCATCACCGTGCGCGCCGATCAGGAAGGTGTCAGTCCGCGCGAAATTTACGAGCGTTATCATAAACGTTTCCTCGAGACGCAACGCGACATCGGCATTTCCTACAACCTGTTTACGCACACCGATACGCCCAATCACCATCGCGTGTCGCAAGACATCTTCTTGGGATTGTTGCGCAACGGCTATCTGTACGTGGAAAAGCAGCAGCAGTATTACTCCGAAGTCTCGCAGCAATTCTTGCCTGATCGTTATGTCGAGGGGACGTGCCCGTACTGCGATTATCCTGAGGCACGGGGGGATCAATGCGACAACTGTGGGCGGCTTTTGGATGCGCTGGAACTCAAGAATCCGCGCAGCAAAATTGACGGCGCCACCCCGGTCATCCGCGAAACCGAGCACTTCTTCCTCGACCTGGAAAAGCTGGAGCCGCGCGTGCTGGACTACTTGCAAACCGGCAAAGAAGAATGGCGGCCCAACGTGCTCAAGTTCTCGCTCAACTACGTCAAGGGCGGACTCAAGGGCCGCCCCATCACCCGCGACATCGAGTGGGGCATCCCCGTGCCGCTCGACGGCTATGCGGGGAAGCGCCTGTACGTCTGGTTCGAAGCGGTGATCGGCTACCTCTCCGCCAGCATCGAGTGGTCCAGGCTGATCGGCGATTCCGATGCCTGGAAGGCGTGGTGGTACGATCCGCAGGCGTTGACGATATATTTCATCGGCAAGGACAACATCCCCTTTCACGCCATCATCTGGCCGGCAGAACTGATGGGGGTGGAGCGGTTGTACGAGGACGATCCAGCGAAACGCCTCAATCTGCCCTACGACGTGCCCGCCAACGAGTTCATGAACCTGTCGGGGGCGCAGTTCTCCAAGAGCCGGGGGCGGATGATCGCCGTGCCCGATTTGCTGCAACGCTACGACGCGGACGCCATCCGCTATTACGTCACCGTCGTGATGCCCGAAACCAGCGACAGCGACTTTTACTGGGATGACTTTGTGCAGCGGAACAACGGCGAACTGGTGGGCGTGTGGGGGAACCTGGCGCATCGTGTGCTCTCGTTCACCTACAAGCACTTCGGCGCTGTGCCCGAACCCGGCGAGCTGGCGGACGTGGACCGTGAGCTGTTGGCGAAGACCGAGGCCGCGTTTGACACGGTAGGCGCGCACCTGGCGGGACGGCGCTTCCGCGCGGCACTATCTGAAGCGATGAACCTGGCGCGCGAGGCCAACCGCTACCTGGAAGTCAAATCGCCGTGGGCGCAGATCAAGACGGATCGCGCGGCGAGTGCGACAAGCCTCTACATGGCGCTGCAAGCGATCAACGCGCTGAAAGTGTTGCTTGCGCCCTTCCTACCTTTCTCAGCGGAAAAGCTACACAAGACGCTCGGCTACGCAGATCAGCTTTTCGGCATCCAGTACATCGAAGAAGTCGAGGCTGAAGGCCAACACTATTCCGTGCTGCGCTACGACGAGAGCCTCGCGCGCGGTCGCTGGGCGTTTGAGACCCTGCCTGCCGGGCGCGTCCTCAGCCAACCCAGTCCACTGTTCAAGAAACTCGACGACAGCGTCATTGACGAAGAACTCGCCCGTCTGGGGAAATAGTCGCAGCCATTCACAGCAGGCACGATGAATCACGCAACACGTTTTACGTTTTACGTTTTACGTCCCGTTCTACCGTGCCTGCTCATTTTTGCCATTCTCGTCACTACCTTAGACACACAATCGCTCTGGTGGGATGAAGGCATCAGCCTGCACCTGGCGACGTCGCCGTGGACGGAGATTGTTGCGGATCGCGCGGCGAACATCCATCCGCCGCTGTACTTCTTTGCGCTCAAAGTGTGGGTAAGTCTGGCGGGCCGCGCGCCTTTCACCGCGCGCTATCTCTCCGCGTTGGCTGCGACGCTGCTCCCGGCAGTCGTCTATACTTTTATTCGCCGCCGGGTGGATCGGCGCACCGGACGCGCTGCGGCGCTGCTTGTGGCGCTGGCCCCGCCTTTCATCAACTACGGGCAAGAAGTGCGTGCTTACGCCTTTCTACCGCTGTTGGCGCTCGCGCTGCTGGCGCAGGTATGGCCTGCATCGTCGCCTAAAAAATCTGTGGCGGATCACCACCCACAAACCATGCTTGCGTCGGATTACAATCCGACGCTCCTGGCGTTGATCCAAACTGCCTTCGTCCTCACCCACTACGCCGGCGTGATCGCCGTCGCGTGGGCAAACCTCGCGCTGCTGCTGCGCCTCATTCGCGGCAAAGATCGCCGCATGTGGCGGCAGTGGTTGCTCAGCGTCACCCTCACCATGCTTCTAGCTGCGCCGTGGGCTGCGATAGTGCTGCTCGCGGGCGCGACGGGACTGAAGACCGAGGCTGGACTCGGCAATGTCCTCGCCGAACCGATCCCACTCACTTACCTGGCGCGGCTGCTGGGCATCTTCCACACCGTCGGCCTCCCCGAAGCGATGACGAATCCACTGCTGGCGCGTCCGTCGGTGTTGACGGGAATTCTGCTGCTCATCGCGTTCATTGGCTCGAATCGGAGAATTGGCAAATCAGCGAATTGGCGAATCAGCGAATCAGCGAATCAGCGAATTGGCGAATCAGCGAATCAGCAAATCAGCAAATCAGCGAACCGCTCGACCACTGCCAATCTATTCCTTGCCGTCTGGCTGCTTCCCATGCTGACCGCCGCGTTGATGTGGGTTTTCAGCCCGCAGGCGCATCCGCGTTATGGACTGCCCTTCGTAACGGGCGGCTGGCTGCTGGCGGCGGCGCTGACGACCGCGCGCGCTGTCCCGCGCTGGCTGCGTGGCGCGCTCCTCGCTGCTGTGCTGGTCACGTGTCTGCTTGGTCTGCGCGCCTATCTCACCGACCCGGCCTACGCGCGCAGCGACGTGCGCGGGGCGGCGGCTTTCATCCGCGCCAAAGCTCTTCCCGGCGACGTGGCGCTCGCGCCGTACACCGACTGGTCGCTGGCGCAGTACGATGTGGGCGCGGCGCGTTTGATCACACTGCCCTCTCCGGCGGACGACGACGCAGTGACAGCAACTTTGATCGGCGCGATACAGCCGCACTCTCACGTCTACCTGCTGGACTACCGGCGCAACGCGCTCGATCCGCGTGGACAGGTGCGCGCGAGCCTGGCGTGGGGCGGGTGGTTCGAGGCGCGTGACGAGTTCCACGGCGTCTTCGTCGAGCGGTACGCTATCTCCGCCGCGCCCGCGCTGCCCGCTTGCGCGCCGATCACGGCGGCTTGCGTGCAGGGACAGTCGCCGTGTCTAACCGGCGCGACATTTGCTCCCAATCCTGTGAGCGGCGCGGCGCTGCCGGTGATTTTGTGTTGGGATGGCACGCCTGCGCCAGGCCGTTACGCGGCGGCGCTGCGACTCTACGCACAGAGCGGCGCATTGGTGAGCGGCGTGGACACGCAGTTGTTGGATGCCGCGCTGCGCCCCACCGACCTGTGGTCCACCGGGCCGGTGACGACCTATCACCTTGTCCCCTTGCCCGCCGGCTTGCTGCCGCGCGCCTATCGCCTGGAAGTCGGTGTGTATCCTGTAGAAAATGCCGCCGCGCCGTTGTCGCTGCTGCGCGAAGGCGCGCCGCCGGTTCCGGCGCTCGTCCTGGGCCAGGTCACGCCCGCCGTCGCGCTCTGGGTGGATGACGCTCCCGCCTCGACAGCGATAGCAACGCTGCCCGGTTTGCGTCTGTACAGCGCGACGTTGCACAACGACGTTGTTTATCCGGGGCAATCCCTTTACGTTGTCTCGCGCTGGCAGGTGACGGCGGACGGCGTCAACACGTCAGGACTGCGGCTCGCGCTGCGGCAGGACGAACGCGAACTGGCGTCCGTGGCGCTGCTGGACAACTTGCCGTTATTACCGGAAGGCCGTCCACTGTTGGAGCATAGCGCGTTGACCGTCCCGGCGGACGCGGAGGATGGCGCAGCGGACGTGGTGGTGATCGCTGGCGACCGCCAGATCGAAGTCGGCGCGGTGACATTGCGCGTGGGCGAACACACCTTCGTTGCCCCGCCGGTCGCCTATCCCGTTAACGCGCGCGCCGGCGATGTCGCAACGCTGCTTGGGCTGGACATCAAACCAGGCCTCGCGCTGCGCTCCGGCGAACCGTTCACCGTCACATTGCTCTGGCGCGCCGAAGCCGGAGCCGCGGGCGCAGATCTTACCATCTTCACGCACCTCATTGGCGAAGACGGCAAGATCGTCGCACAGCACGACGGCAAGCCGGTGGGCGGGCTGCGTCCAACGGGCGGGTGGCTGGCCGGTGAAATCCTCGTGGATCCGCACGTTCTGACCTGGCAGCGCGAGTATGTTGGCCCGGCGACGCTGCGTCTGGGACTATACGACGCGACGACCGGCGCGCGGGTCTCGTGGGATGGCGGAGGGGACACCTTCACGCTCAACGAAATGCTGGAAGTTGGGGCGCCAGAGTGAATGTCAGTTGACACTTTCCCCATTCCTGCTAAAATCCACCCTATGAAAACACGTTCGATGCGCCATCATCATACGCCGCCGCCGCCCGATTCGGGAGGCGCGTTTTTGCGTATGGGTTAGCAGAACGCGCTGTCAGGGTCAATGCAAGCCCCCCGGATCAACCGGGGGGCTTTTTTTGTCAACGGCTTGTTTGTCAACGGATTGAACGGATTTTAACGGATGACGGATGCCAGCTTTTGACTTTCGACTTTGGACTTTTCAGGAGGAACTGATGCCCGAACGAACTGAAATTCGACTCTCTTTACCGAGCAAGGGTCGCCTGGCCGAGGATGCGGCGGCTTTTCTCGCGGCGTGCGGTTTGCATATCTACAAACCGAATCCACGTCAGTACGCGGCGACGATTCCGGCGCTGCCTAACGTCACCGTGCTGTTCCAACGCCCCACCGACATCGTCGTCAGCGTGCGCGACGGGAGCGTGGACTTCGGCA
>DAOLUH010000035.1:0-64467 GCA_035420085.1 Anaerolineae bacterium | reverse complement strand
GCTTCTTTTTGCGGTTGTTAAAGTGCTATCCGCCAACTTTTGGCGAAACTACAGTTCTAACCTCACCTGTCATTAAAGCCACATTAAGTTCTACAATGACACAGTAACCCCGCCGCCTTCCAAAAACCTTCCAAATGCAACCCGAATCCTTCCAAAAACCTTCCAAATCGCCTGGTTGATGGGAATGTAAGGAGGATGCAGCAGTTTGTTCTTTATCGCATCAACAAATGAATGGAGGCTGCGGCTGAAAGGCATTTTGACGCTATGCCAGGTGATAGTTGAACTGTCAAAGGAGCGTGTTATACTGAAATCATTCAGCGAAACTGTGGGGGGCAGTATGACGAAAAAGGATGAACAAAATACCACGATCAAGCGCATCTCGTGGATCATCTGGGGCGGACTGGCGGTGCTGGTCATCCTGCTGGCCTCCGCTTTCACCCGCGCCTGGGAGATGAACCAGGTGTTGCGGGCCGAAGTCTCGACTCTGGAGCCGATGCTGACGGCTGCCGCGGAAGAGAAAGCCACGTTGCAGGCGCAACTCGATTACGTGCAAAGCGATGCTTACGTTGACGAGTGGTCGCGCGTCCACGCCGGGATGACGCAACCCGGTGAGACGCTGGTGGTGCCGATCGCGCCGACTCCGACGCCCACGCCGCCCCCACTCCCCACCGCCGTTCCCACACCGACGCCCACGCCGCTGCCCTTCTGGCAACGTTGGTGGCGCGCTTTGACGGGAAATGAGTAGACCAAGGTTCTGAACAGATTTGATATGAACAACAATCACAAACAATTCAAGACCTATGTGACAACTACCCCTGTGCAGCCTTCGCCAGGCTGGCTGGACATCGCTGCCGCCATCGCCCGTGAAGCCGGCGACGTCGTGCGTGAGGGCTTCGGCAAGGTCCAGCGCCTCGACTTCAAAGGCGCGGTGAATCCCGTCACCGAAATCGACACCGCCGCTGAGGCGCTGATCCTCACCCGGTTGCGCGTTGCCTTTCCCGATCACGCCATCCTGGGGGAAGAAACCGGCGGCAGCCCGTGGAACGTCCCCGGCCCGATCTGGCTCGTCGATCCGCTGGACGGCACGAACAACTTCGCGCACGGCTTCCCGCACTTCGCCGTCTCGTTGGGGTTGATGGTCGGCGGCGAACTACAGGTCGGCGTCGTCTACGATCCGCTGCGGGATGAGCTGTTCGCCGCGCAAAGCGGTACGGGCGCGACACTCAACGGCAATCCCATCCATGTGACGGCCGTGGCGCACCTGGCGGATGCCTTTCTGGCGACGGGGTTCGGTTACAATCGCCGCGTCGCCGCCGACAATAACACGCGGATGCTGGACTACTTTTTGCGGCGCTCGCAGGGCGTGCGGCGGGCCGGTTCGGCGGCGCTGGATATGGCCTACGTCGCCTGCGGACGCTTCGACGGCTATTGGGAATCCTACCTCAGCCCGTGGGACCTGGCGGCGGGCGTGCTGCTCGTGTTAGAGGCCGGGGGGCGCTGCTCCGATTATGCCAACGGGACGACGAACCTTTATTCCGGGCGCGAAGTCCTCGTCAGCAATGGCCTGATCCACGCCGAGATGCTGCGCGTGCTGCGCGATGGCCCGGCTGCGCCACATCCTGATTTTCCAGACCTCGGCCCTAAAGAGGCCGAGCCAAAAGAACAAAGCCCTGCGGGCTAGATTTTAGCCCGCAGGGCTTTGCCCTTTCAGCGCGCGGGCTTCAGCCTCGCGCCCGCGTGTTCCCACGCGATTCACCCTACAAAACCGCCGCGATCTTCCGGTCGGCCACCGACATCGGCAGCGCCGCGATCTCCTCAGGCGTGGCCCACTGGAAGCCATCGCAATCGAGGCACACCGGTTCCCCCGCCACGAGACGACACGCAAACGCATACAACGTGATGCGGAAGTGGGTGTAGGCGTGCTCCACCACGATCAGTTGTTCGCCGACCGCCACCTCGATATCCATTTCCTCACGCAACTCGCGGCGCAGCGCGGCTGGCAGCGTCTCCCCCTCTTCGCGCTTGCCGCCGGGGAACTCCCACAATCCGCCAAGCCTGTCGTCCTGGCGGCGACGCGCCACGAGCACGCGCCCATCGTCGCGCAGGGCAACGGCGGCGACAACGTCATAGTGCGGGATGGGCTTGCGGAGCTGCGGCGCGGGGAACGCCTCCGGCTGTCCTAGCGCCCGCGCGCGGCAGAGATCGCGCCACGGGCAGAGAAGGCACTGCGGCGACTTTGGGCGGCAGAGGGTCGCGCCCAATTCCATCAATGCTTCGGTGAACGCGCCCGGCGTACCGGGCGCGCCTGGCGCATCGTCCGGCATCCACGCGCGCACGGCAGCTTCAAGATCGGCGGCAGACGGTGCAGCGAGCGCCAATACGCGCCCGAACACGCGCCGGACGTTGCCATCCACGGCCGGCGCGGGGATGCCGAACGCGATGCTGGCAATCGCGCCCGCCGTGTATGTGCCGATGCCGGGTAGCCGCCGCAGGGCATCCACGTCGGCGGGCAGTTCACCGTGATAGCGGGCGACGACTTCTTGCGCGGCCCGATGCAGCGCCCGCGCCCGGCTATAGTAGCCCATCCCTTCCCACTGCTTGAGCACATCATCCAGTGGCGCGACGGCCAGCGATTCAACGGTGGGAAAGCGCGCCATAAAACGCTCGTAATACTCGCGCACCTTCTCCACCTGCGTCTGCTGAAGCATCACCTCAGCGACCCACACGCGGTAGGATGTGCGGTCGTGTCGCCAGGGCAGGTCGCGGGCGTGCCGCGCGAACCAGGTTAAAAGGCGCTCTTGCGCGGCGACGCGGTGGGTTTGTAAATACATGATCGTTGCGTTGTCAAAGACCATTCTATGCTCAGGTCAGTCTTCGATCACATCTATACACCGCAAACCCCGAAGGTCTGCAAATCTTTATGGTTGTACCCATTGATTCTGATCGAAATTTCCACTGTTGAATTCAACAAGTTTAGCCCAGTCAATGGCGCCGCTTGCGTCACAGAAGCGATCAACAAACTGTTTCGTGAAACGATTGATTACTTTGCTTTTCTCGCTTAGGAAAGACTCATTGTGTTCTTTCGCTCTGTACCCAATCGGTTCAATGATCTCAACATATAGTTGGGGATTTTCACTAATGAGATACCAGAAGTTTTGTCCCACGACCTTCAGGTACCCACGCAGATAGCTCGTTTTGGTTTTGCCATAGCAAATACCTAACACCGGTTGAACATTGGCCCCACGTTTTGATTGCTTGACTCTGGCAACTGCATTTTTCAAGTCTTGCTCCAACTTGGCTTGTTGTGAGCTGTTTCCCCAATTTGGTCCTGATTTTACAGACACAATGTAATGTATGCTGTTGTTGATGAACTCCAAGTTCACACCTGGCGCGGAAGATTTGTGCCCACCGCAAGTTATTTCAGCGACGAAAACAGCCAACCCTTCAAGAAAATCCCCAAACAACTTTTCTTCGGACGAGGAAAGGAAGGCTTCCAACAAGCCAGAGACCAATTCGCCAGCGGTCATGATGTGCTTGGCCTTGAACAAATATGGGTTCTTGGTCAGTAACTTCTCGAGTTTCAACCCTTCCAGAGACCTGATACGGTGTTGATGAAAATCAACCACATTTTCGTTGACGTATTCACATACTTTGTCCAGGTCAAGGGGATTCATCATGCCTCCTCTCGTTAAGACTATGTGCCACGCCGTCTCTCGCCTGATAATTTTCGCGCTCTTCGGCTATATACGGAAGACCTAACTGAGTCTCTGCCATTCTGTGCCGTGAGATCTCAATATATTCCGGGTTGAGATCAATACCAACATAATTGCGAGCTAGTTGTAGAGCAGCTACAGCCGTCGTACCTGAACCTATAAAAGGGTCAAGAACTGTATCCCCAGACTGAGTGAATAACCTGATAAACCACTTTGGCAGTTCAACCGGAAAAACAGCACTGTGATTCTTGTTGGAACACTCCGTAGCCATGTGGATGACATTAGTAGGATACACCATATCACGCCCTAACCAATTGGAGATATTTTTACCAAATCCGCTCCCCACTTTGGACTCATCGCGTGTTCGATCAGTATCACTCAACTTAGCTAATCTCTCCTTAGCCCAATCACCAACCGGAACCATCACAGCTTCTTGATACATATTGAATTTCTTGGATTTGTTGAATTGGATGAGCCTTTCCCAATTATCCCGAAAGCGATTAGGCCATTTACCAGGATAGGAGTTTTTCTTATGCCAGATAAACTCTTCAGTCCATAGCCAGCCCTGCTTTTTCATCGCCAGTATCAATTCAATGACATAAGTGTGTCGCTGTCCATCAACGACACGCTCCTTGATGTTGAGAATAAACGTACCGGTAGGTTTGAGGACACGCAAGAACTGTTCCGCCTTTGGCAAAAACCACTCGACATATTCATCGGGGCTAACACCTCCGTATGTTTGCTTGCGCTGATCGGCGTATGGCGGCGATGTGAAAATGAGATCTACTGCATTGTCAGGAAGAGCTTTGAGCACCTCGCCACAATCACCGAGCAAGATTTCATTTAGATAATCCATACTGACTTGCCTCGATATTAGAACATTTATTCAGTTACAAATATATCTGGTCCGCAGATGAAAGTCAAGCCCCCCCAACACTCCAATCGCTGAATCTTTAATCCTCTTCCTGCAACTCTTTTTCTAGCCGCGCAAAATGCTCGCGGATTTGCGTCGCCAGCACGCGGGAGATGCCCGGCGCGTCCATCAGCTCTTCGAGGCTGGCCTTCTGGATGGCGTCCAGCGAGCCGAAGTGCTTGAGCAGCTCGCGCCGCTTCACCGGCCCGATGCCGGGGATTTCGTCAATTTGCGAGGCCAGGCCGCGCTTGGCGCGGCGCTGACGGTGATAGGTGATGGCGAACCGGTGCGCCTCGTCGCGGATGCGGCGCAGCAGCAAAATGGACGGCGCGGCAGGATCGAAGCGGATGGAGGTGGAGCGCCCCGGCTTGAAAATTTCCTCCTCGCGCTTTGCCAGGCCCACCACGGGCACTCTGTCCTGCAAATCGAACGCCTTCAGCACGTCCACCGCCATCCCCAACTGGCCCTTCCCGCCATCAACGATCAACAGGTCAGGGAGTTTGGCCCACGCCTGGCTGCCGCGCGTCCCCTTGAGTTCGCCGCTCTCCATGCGCCGCCAACGGTCAAAGCGACGGGTGAGCACCTCGCGCATACTGGCGAAGTCGTCCTGGCCTTCGACGGTGTTGATCTTGAAGCGGCGGTAGTCGCTCTTCTTGGCGGCGCCGTGCTCGAACACCACCATGCTGCCGACGACCTCCACGCCCTGCGTCGTCGAAATGTCGTAACATTCCATGCGCACCGGCGGCGCGGGCAGGCTGAGCGCCGTCTGCAAGTCGGCCAACGCCTGCTCGCTGCGATGTTTGTCCAGCTCCCACTGCGCCTTGATTGTGCGCAACGTTTCTGTCGCGTTCTTGGTCGCCAAATCGAGCAGATCGCGGTCAGCGCCTGCGTGGGGGACGTTGAGGTAGACGACATCCCCGCGTTTGGTGCGCAGCCACGACTCCAGCACAGCAGCTTCAGCCACTTGCGACGGCAACACAATTTCCGGCGGCACCATTGCGGCCTCGGTGTAGAATTGCTGCAAAAACGCCGCCACGATCTCTTGCTCGTCGTTGTCAGTGCCGCCTTCCATCATAAAGAACTCGCGGCCCAACAACTTACCGTTGCGCACGAAGAACACTTCCACACAGACGTTGCCATTGTCGCGCGCCAGGGCGATGACGTCCTGGTTGATCGCGGCGGTGGTGACGATGCGCTGGCGTTCCATCACCTGCTGGAGCGCCTGATAGCGGTCGCGCAGTTGCGCCGCGCGCTCAAATTGCAGCGCCAGCGCCGCCTCCTGCACCTGTTGCTTCAGTCCTTCCATAATCTCTTCGGTTTCGCCGCCCATAAACTGGATCAGTTGGTTGATGGTCGCCATATATTGCTCGCGGTCCACCGCGCCGATACAAGGGCCGGTACACAGCTTCAAATCGTGATAGAGGCACGCGCGGCGATCTGTCCCGGTGATGTCGCGGTCGCAGGTGCGGTAGGGGAACAGGCGGCGCAACAGGTCCAGCGTCTCGCGCAGCGCGCTGGTGGAGGTGTACGGGCCGAAATAGCGCCCATCGTCGCGGCGCATCCGGCGGGTGATGAGGACTTTGGGGAAGTCTTCGTTGGTGACTTTGAGATACGGGTAACGCTTGTCGTCCTTGAGGCGGACGTTGAAGCGCGGGCGATGTTTCTTGATGAGATTGGCTTCGAGGATCAGCGCCTCAACTTCCGACTCGGTGATGATCCACTCGATGTCGGCGATTTCGGCCACGAGGCGGCGCGTCTTGGCATCTTCTTGCGCCGAGGCGTGGAAATACGAGCGCACGCGGTTGGCGAGATTGATCGCCTTGCCCACGTAAATCACCTGATCCCGGAGGTTGTGCATCAGGTACACGCCGGGAGTGGTGGGCAGGGTGGCTAGTTTCTGTTCGATCTTCTCTGAACGCTTCACGCCTTATATTATACAGCAAACCAAAAACCCGATTTTTGTGCAAAATCGGGTTTTCAGGCTCAATCTGCGGCGCCGTTCTCAGAGTATCGAGAGCAGGTGTAGTCCCATTTCGTACATGATGTTGTCCCAGTTGACGATAATAAGTCCAACGGGGAGAACGCAGCAGCAGCACAACAGCAACAGCGCCGCGACCACAATCAGGACGATAATCAACGTCTGATTGCTCTTCTTGGGCACAGCCTGATCCGCAGCGGTGGAATCGGCGGCGTAGCTTACCGGCGGAGTATAGGGCGGCGGCGGCGGCGCAGACACAAAGGACGGCGGTTCGGGCGGCGCGGCCACGAAAGGCGGCGGGGCCGGTTCCGCGCCAAGGACCTGCGTTGGCGCATACTCCACTGGCGGCGGCGCAACAGGCTCTACGTCAGGATACTCGATTTCGAGCGGCGGCAACGGCGGCGGAGCAACAGTCTCAAGATCGGCGGCTTCGACAATCTCGGACGGCAAGGGCGGCGGCTCAACGGCGTCAAATGGCGATGGCAACTCAATCTCGGATTCGGGCTTTACGTCCTCGGGATCGGGTGTGGCAAAATCTTCAGTCATAGGTTTTCCCCTTTCAATTGATCAACGTTATGAGTGAACTGAGGCCCAACTCATAGAGAATCTGGTCGCCATACGTCCAAAGGAGATAGCCCGCCGCCACGACGCAACAACACAAGAGCAAAACAACCGCGACGATGATAATAATAAGCCAGGTCCGGTTCTTCTTCTCAGGGGCAGGTGGAGCCTGATAGCTCGTGGGTGTATTGGATTCATAAAAAGGGTCTTGGGTCATAATGTCCTCCTCACATAAATAGTCAGATAATCAACAGTTGGATAGGCTGTAAAGAACCTTGTCGGTTCCGCTCTGTTCAGCGCTGCACAGGCCGCGCCGCGCGCTGTGTCGCTATAGCGCGCGCTTCTGCCCGTAATCGCCGGCGACGCACGAACAAATAGAGCAACAACGCCACCAGGAAAAACCATGCCAGAACCAGGTAGGGAAAGATAATGGCAACCACTGACGTAACTGTGGCAACAACGTCTTCAATCGTGCTCACGATGGGGTTGCCGACCCCGCCGGTGGTAGCGGTGACAACCGGCCGCCCGCCCGCCTTCACCAAATGGACGCCGCCGGCCAGGATGACGCCGCAGCCAAAAGCCAGGACGGGGTGCAGATGAATGGTGTTTTGGGTGGTCGCCGCAAACACGATCGCGCCGGCCGCGGGACGGACGATCGTTTGAATGACGTCATTCACAGTATCCACGGCAGGGATTTTGTCGGCCAACGTCTCCACGATCAGCAAAACCACCAGCAACCCAATAATCCACCAACTGGTCAAAGCCGACCACGGCTCTCCCAATTCAACCAGCGAGGTAAAGCGCGCTAAAAGCGCCAACGTCAGCATAGGGATATATGCATTCAATCCCGCCGACGTAGACAATCCAAACGCCGAAGCGAGATTCAAAAGCCCGTCAATCATTGTGCTCTCCTTACTCTGTTCTATTATAGAAACGTTACGTAAAATAGGCAAATAGGTTTCAGGGGGTGCGCCGGCTTGCGTTGAGACATACCCGAATAGCAGTCAAGACTTCATCGGGATCGAAGGGTTTGACAATGCATTGGCTTGCGCCCAGGGCAAGCGCGCGTTCTTCATTTTTCAGGTTTGCCCAGGCTGAAATCGCAATGATAGGGATGTGCGCGGTAGCCGGTGTGGTTTTGAGCGATTGGATGGTTTCAAACCCATCCATCTGTGGCATCCGCAAATCCATCAAGATGACATCAGGCTGCCAACTTTGCGCGCGTTTTATTCCCTCTACGCCGTTATCAGCAAATTGCATTTCACAATCTTGAATTTCAAGCTCAAGCAGCCGCTGTACCAACTCGCGTTGGATTGCATTATCTTCCACATGGAGAATCTTCACCATAACGGAATCTCCCTCTCATCAAAAGGACGACTACTCTAAGTATAATCGTAGTCAGCTAAATTTTCAATCCATCCAAACTCATAACTTCTCCATAGATTCTTCATCATTCCTTCACATACTTCTGGTAAACTTTAGATATCAATGACCACGGGGGAAGAATAAGGATGAACAAAACAAAACTGAATTACGCGCTGGACATGGTGATTGCCGTGTCATTCTTGATGTCGGCCAGCACAGGCATCGCTTTCCTGGTGATGGGGTCTGGTGGCTATCAGGGCGGACGGAACGCTCACTTCACCACAACGTTTATCGGCCTTGATCGGACAATCTGGAATGATCTGCACACCCTGGCAAGCCTGGTGATGATTGCGGGCATTGTCGTGCATCTGGCGCTGCACTGGAATTGGATTGTGTGTACCACTCGCCGAATTTTTGCGCGCCCGGTACAGAAACTGCCAGAATCATCGTGCGAGATCACCGCATAGGTGATCACCCTTCGCGCACTCCAGGAGGTTAAATGTGGTTAAGAAAGTGATAGGATATGGAATCGTAGGACTGTTAGCCATCGTTCTGATCGCAGGCACAGGCTTCATTGTACTGCGCCCTTCAGATGGGCGAGCGCGACAAGGGCGAGACAATGTGCCGATCACCGGATCAAGCCGCGAACTATCCACAGACCTGGGGCTGGAAAGTGAGGAGGGTCAGGGACGCGGGCGCGCGCAAACCAATGAACCAGGAGGCTATCGCGGCGGCGGAACAGGCAACGGGGCGGCCAACACGACCGGGCAATGGGTGCCCCTCCGCGGCATCGTCACTGTGGCGGATACTGATGTGACCTTGCGTACCCCTTCCGGCGACGTCGTCGTTGGGATGGGGCCGACGCATTACCGCGAAGAAGCAGGATTTACGGTCAGTGTCGGCGATGAGATCACCGCCAGCGGTTACACAGAAAATGGAGAATTCAAAGCTGGCATGGTCGAAAATCACACTACTGGTCAGACTATCGTTTTGCGTGACGAAACCGGCCATCCCAAATGGGCCGGCCGGGGCAACCTGAGCAATCAACAACCTTAGCCAGGGTACCAACCGTTAAAACCGGCCGGGACGTTCGTGTCCCGGCCGGTTTTGGAATTGATCCCCAAACAGGATATAATACGCTCCAACGTGTTCAGGGAAACCACGAAAAACTTGAACCCGTATCTTTTTCCACAATTTTGCGTCGTAAAGGGTAGGAAGCACGTGTGAAGAAGACAGCCGATGTTTTGTTGAGACGCGCGCGACAATGGGACGAGGATGCGCTGGCGCAAATCTACGATACCTTCGCGCCTGCCATCTACCGGTATGTCTACCGACGAACCGGGCACCAGAACACGGCGGAAGAGATCACCGCCGAAACGTTTCACCGTTTCCTGGTGGCTTTGAAACACGGCAGCGGTCCAACAGAATATCTCTCGGCCTGGCTCTATCGGGTGGCGCACAATCTAATCGTTGATTTTTACCGTCGCCAGCCGCCACAGGAACCAGAATCACTGGACAACGTGGAGGAGAGCCTGGCAGAGCCAGATCAAGGCGCAGCACACGTGGAACGGCAGATGCAGGTCGAACAGGCCCGCGCCGCCTTGCGGCAATTAACGCCGCTCCAGCAGCAAATTATCACGCTGCGGTATCTGGAAGAGTTAAGTAACGAGGACATTGCCCTGATCGTCGAGCGAACCGAAGGCGCAGTTAAAGCTCTGCAACATCGCGCGCTCGACAGTCTACGACGCATTTTGGAGGGATGGAATGAAGCGTGAACGCGATCAAATGCAAGAACCGCTATCCCCTGAGGTAGCTGCCGTCTTGTCAGCCCTGCGTCCGGCTCCAGAGCCGGATACAGCCTCATGGGAAGCGCGCAAGCGCGCCTTTCTGACAGAAGCGCGGCAGTTTGCGACCGAGGCCATATCCCCAACACCCATCGTGCGTCGTAAGACATGGAAAGACCTATTCTCATTTCAATATAAGGAGGGTACGATGGCTGCATTAGTGAAGGTTGTGGTCGCGGTGGCGCTCATTTTGGGGATGACGGCCGGTACGGTCAGCGCGTCCCAAGAGAGCCTCCCAGGATCGGTGCTGTATCCGGTCAAGGTGCAGTACGAAAATGTGCGGCTGGCAACGACCGCGGATGGCGAAGCCAAAGCCCTATTGGCGCTTGCCTGCGCTCAAGAGCGTGTAGACGAAGCGGTTGGCCTGGTCGAACGCGGCGACGAAATCCCCGAACCGCTCATTGCGCGCTATCAACAGCAGGTCGGGTTGGCCTTGCAAACGATGGAGGGCCTCGGTGAAGCGCAACAACTGCAATTGCGCGCTCATTTCTCCGGTACACTGCAAAACCAGGTGCGCGTGATGACGCAATTGATGGCGCGCCTGCACCAGGGCGAGAACGCGGAACATCCTGAACCCACCCAGGCCAGGATCCAGGCCATGTTGCAAACGATGCAGCAGACACAGCAACAGTTCGGCGGATTTGGCCCGCAAGCCGGCGGCAACACAGAGCCGGGCAACGAAGAGCCAGGCAATGCCGACGCTCCAGGCCCGAATTCCGACGCTCCAGGCCCGAATCCAGACGCTAACGGCAATGGAGGAGACAACGGCGGCAACGGCGAAGAGAATGGGCAGCAGTGCTATGGCGATTGCGAGGGCCACGATGGCGGGGTCAAAGATAAGCACCATAAAAACGGTGAAGATAACGGCGGCGGTGTAAGCGACAACGGCCAGAAAAATGGCGGCGAAAAGGGTGGTAAGGTTGACACCGGCAACGGTGACGGCAACAGCGACAACGGCGGCAACGGCGTTCCTAACGACGGCGGCGGTAGCAATAGCGGCGGCGCTGATAGCGGCGGTAACGGTGAAGGCGGCACAGGTAACACTGGCGAAGGCGGCAACACTGGCGGCAGTGGTAACACCGATGGCGGTGGGAACGGCGGCGACGGAAACGGTGGGAACGGCGGATCGGGTAACGGAAATGGAGGCGGTTCTGGCGGTGGTGGTGACAACTAGCGCCAGACGCGCCCTGCTTCCTCCTCACGAAATCCCCCTGTGTCATCAGGGGGATTTTTGCTTTTTTAAGCGCAAACTGGACAAAAAACGAATATAGGGTATACTCTTGCCCGGTAACGGAAGATTTAGTAGATGTTTTGGAGGAACAAGCGTGGCAAATACTCAATCAGCCCAAAAGCAAGTTCGTAATTCATATCGCAAGTGGTTGCGCAACCGGCACGTCAAAGGGCAAATGCGCGGCGCGCTGCAAATGGTGCGTGAGGCCATTGCGAGCGGCAACGCTGCCGAAGCGCAGGCGCTTATGCCGAAGGCTGCCAGCCAACTGGATAAAGCTGCCAAGAAAAACGTCATTCATCCCAACAAGGCAGCGCGTCTCAAGTCTCGGCTGATGCAACAAATCAACGCTTTGCAGAACCAGGCGCAGTAAATATCCCCTCAAGGGTGTCTTCATTGAAGAAGCAGCGGGGGCCGCCCCGCTGCTTTTGCGCTGCCTTCCCAGAAACCATAATGCTACGTTTTGTCGCGGCCCAGTTCCGCCGAGCGGACATAGGCGGCCCATATCGCCCGCGACAGCACTGTGCGGAACCCACCTTTGTCCAGGTGATAGAGCGCCTCAGCCGTCGTTCCGCCAGGGGAAGTGACCTGGTTGCGCAGCGCTGCTAGATGCATCTCCGACTGCCGGGCGAAATTCGCCGAACCGATCACCGTCTGGAACACGAGTTTCTGCGCGATGTGGCGCGAGAATCCCAAATGGACGCCCGCATCCACCAGGGCCTCCATAAACAAATAGACGTAGGCCGGGCCGGTGCCGGAGAGCGCCGTCGCCATATCCAAATAGTGCTCGTCGCCGACGTAGACTTCCTCACCGAGCGCCTTAAGGATCGTCAAGGCGTGCTCTCGCTGCTGCTCGGTCACGGCAGCAGTCGCCGTCCACACAGTAATCCCCTGCCCGATCTGCGCGGGCGTGTTCGGCATCGCGCGAATGATGCTCTCCACCCCTAACCCCTGGCGGAGCGTGTCAATGCGCACCCCGGCCGCGATGGAGAAGACCAGGGCCCCGGGCTGCACGTGTCCCCGCAGCTCGTCAAGCACCACGCTCATCACTTGCGGCTTGACGGACAGGAAAACAATGTCGGCCACTTGCGCTGCCGCCGCGTTGTCCGACGACACGCGAATATGATAGTGCGCGGCCAGACTATCCAGTCGCTCACGCCACGCATCTGCGCCGATGATGTGCTGCGGCTCGATCAAAGACTGGCGCAGCAACCCCTTCATCAAAGCTTCCCCCATCACGCCGGAACCAATCACAGCAATAGTCGGTAATGTCATCACAACCTCCTTCGCACATAAGTGGGCGCTTCAGCGCCGTATCGCTGGCGATCAATCGCCTGCTACAAACCCATTTTCAGCGTAGGCGCAGATCGAAGATCATCTGCAGGAACTGCCGGCGATCTGCGGCCGGCACGGGATCACCAACCGTCATCGGGCGGGGCCGCCCATATTCCTCAAGCCACGTGGGGAGCAGCTCAATACTCAGCAGACGGTTATCGTAGAAGACCAGGCGATTCACGAACCCTTGCTGCCCTTCTGTCCACATCTGGTCGAAGAAGAAATTGCCCAGACCATAATGGATAAACGTACCGTTGTAAAACTCCATCGTCTGCGGTTGGTGTGCCTGACTGCCCTGCACGTAGACCGGACCGAGATCGGCAAAGGCGCGGAAGTCGCTGATTTGTCCGGCAAATGGCGTGTAGCTCTCCGTTTCGTACTCTTGCACGGTAAAAATGACATTGTACCCCTGGCTGCGTAGATCAGCGATCGTCGTTGCCAGATACGCCACATCCTCTGGATCGAGGGCTTTGCGGTCGGTCTGGCGGCAAGAAAACACGCCAGGCAAAGTGTCGGTGGCCCAGTCGTAGGGATTGTCTACACTGTTGCAGCCAATAAAAGCGATCTTGTTCGGGCCTTTTTCGAATAGCGCCGGTTGGCGCGCGTCGGTATAGTTTTCCCCGCCGCCGAACCACTGCCAGCCGCGTTCCTTATACATCTCCAGGGTATGACGCAACGGCGCAATGCCTTTGTCCACCAGATGGTTGCCAGTCAGCTCGATGACGCTGGCGTTGACAGCTTCCAACAAGCCGATGTAACTATCGTGGGAGCAGAACGACATCGTACCGCTGCCCTCTGTGACACAATCCGGCTTGAAGGAGACCTCGTTGCTGATGTGAACGATGTCCGCGCTGGTAAACCAGGGCAAAACATCCCGCGCCGGATAGGTGACGCCTTTCGCGTCCATCAGGCGCCCAGTCCCCCGCGCCATCGCCGTGACGCCCGTCATCATGACGAGGGTCATATTCTGCGTAGTGCGGTTGGAGAACGTTTCAGGCGCGCGCGGCAGCAAAGCCAACGTTTCGGGACGCCCTGCGCTGCCCCAGTAAAGCGGTATCGTCAACGGATAGGCCGCGGCATCCATACTTTTATCCAACACCGAGAGACCGTCCACGCGCAGCGCCTTCCAGCGCGGTTCCAGCGCGTCGAACGGGACGATGGCCCAGGCGTCCATCTGCTCCGCTGCGGTCAGCAGCTCCGTCGCGGCGACGAGTTGCAGCGCACCCGCGGCGGGCGCTCCCCACAGCGTCACGAGCGCATCACGGGTGTTGGTGGTCACGAGCAGGGCGTGCAGGGCAAAGGGTCCAGCGGGCGTTCCACTCCACGTCGCGCGCACGTCGGCGGTCGTGACATCATCATCAACGGTGAAAAAAGGCGCCGCGACCGCGTAGGTCCACGCGCCGAGTCGCGTCGCGTTCGGCACATCCGCACCGCCCAGGAGTGTATCTGCGTGCGCCGCGTCGTCGCTCCAGGCGAAGTAGGCCGCAGCCTCGGTCACACGCTCGCGGAAGCGGGCGCACGCCGCGTCGGGGACGCCAGCCGCGCAGCCCGCCGTCACCGGGAACGCAGGGGTGGGTGTCGGCGTGGGGGGGATGGGCGTCGGCGTCAACGTGGGCGTCGGCGAGTGTGTGGGATACGGCGTGCGCGTCGGCGTAGGCGTTGGCCCAGGCGTGGACGTCGCGCAGCCGGCCAGCAGCAGCGACAGAGCCAACAGCGCCATCAAGCGCCAGTGTTTCAGACCGATGTTATCCATACATAGCCTCATTGAGCGTTTTTCTGTGGCATTGTGCGTGGTTGTGCGATTTTGTCAAGGCGGTTTTACGTGTACAATGAAAAAGCAGGTTGGGTGCACCAACCTGCTCTATGGGCGATACAAGACTCGAACTTGTGACCTCTGCGATGTCAACGCAGCGCTCTAACCATCTGAGCTAACCGCCCATTGGGGTATGATTATAGCATAGTTTTAAATTTAGACAAGGTGAACGCAAAGCGGGGTGCATTTCAGGACGGAGGCGACTTTTACCGCAGTCAACATGCTCCTGGGGAGCATCATAAAGTATGAAAATGCCATCTTCCAGAGCGCGCGCGGGCGACGCACAGGCCGGTCTCCAGACCGTGCCTGCGCATCACGTGGCTCGATCAGGAGACCGGCCACAGCCAGTCGCCATGCTCCCGGAGCACTGTCTATTTTCAGACCAGAGAGCGCAGAGTCCGCAGAGTTTCCAAAGATTTCTCTGCGCTCTCAACGGACTCTGCGGTTAAATCAGAAGTTTATCTGACTTTTTCCTCCAAGTTGAAATGCACCCGTAAGGCGTAAAACGTAAAGCGTGAAGGATGAGTTTGTTACGTTTTACGTATGACGTTTTAATCCAGCCCGTATGGTTTTGGTTAGTTTTTCGTCATGATAGATAGGAGAGCGAAATGACAACACGCGAATACGCCTTGCTCAAGCGCGCGCAAGCCTACGATGAGCAGGCCATCGGCGAATTGTACGATCATTACGCTCCGTTCATTTACACCTATCTGTACCGGCGTGTCCACGATGCCAAAGTGGCCGAAGATTTGACGGGCGATGTTTTCGTGCGGCTGCTCCAGGCGATCCAAGCTGAGCGGTTCTGGCAGACGTCGTTTCGGGGCTGGTTGTACCGCATCGCCCACAACCGGCTCATTGATTATTACCGCGAGCAAGCGCGGATGATCCAGGTACCGTTGGAAGAGCATCTGGAGACCGGCCATGAAGTAGCCGATGACCTGGATACGCTCCACGCCGGGCGGCAAACTTTTCAGACATTGGCGGGCGCGCTCGACCGGCTCACACCAGACCAACAGCAAGTGCTCGTCTTGCGCTTTGGCGAAGGGATGAAAGTCCACGAAGTCGCAGCAGTGATGGACAAGAGCATTGGCGCCATCGAAGCTTTACAGCATCGCGCTCTGGCGGCACTGCGCAGAATGATCGAACAAGGAAACGAAGGATGAAGGCCCATACGACAGAGTCTTTACTGACCGAATCTCTGGAAAAACTGAAGCAGACCCAGAACATCACGGCGGTTCTGGCGCACTATCCAGATAAAGCGGAAACACTGCGCCCGCTGCTTGAGGCCGCGCAGCAGGCCGGAGCGTATTACGCCGCCGTCCCCCGCCCGCCGGACGGGCTGCACGAGGGACGGCAACGCGCGCTGGCCTTCGCCGCGGCCCACCGCGCGGCAGTCTCAACACGGCACACGGTGTGGGGCAACGCCAGTCGCCCCAACAATCCGTTCTGGAAGTTCGCCGGAGCTGTCATGGTGATCATCACCCTCATCCTGATCCCGCTCCGCGGCCCGCTCGTCTCGGCAGCCCGCACTACCTTACCGGGCAACCCTCTCTACAGCTTGAAATTATCGGCGGAAGACCAGCTTTTCGCCTCCATGGACGATGCCGAAGCGCAAGTCGTACTGGCGATCTCCCTATCTGACGAACGGGTGGAAGAAGTGCGCGCACTGGTGGAAAAGCAGCAAGCCATTCCGGTGGATATCTTGTATCGAACGGATTACATGTTCCGCACTGCGTTGATGTCGGCGGCATGGGCGCCAGAGACGGCCATGGCTAATATGTTGGAGTACATCATCCATCACATCCGCCAACAAGTGCAACAATTGGAACTCTTGAAAGTGCAGGCGACGCCGCGTAATCTCCCCATGCTAAACGATATACAAACTTTGTGTATGAAGACGCAAATCATTGCGATGGTGGCGTTGGAGAATCCAGAAACGTTCCGTGAGGCGTACCAGGCCGGTACGCCGGAAAGGATGCCACTGCCGAGCGGCGGGCCGTTGAGCGGCGTCGTCATCACCGAAGAATTGAGAAACCTGATCACGTCAACGCCGGATTCCAGTCTGTTGACACCGGCGACCGTACCGGCGGCGCCCATTCTAACGCCAACGCCGAAACCTACGCCGATGGGGACGCCGGCGGCGGAAAGGAATTTTTAACATGTAACGCTAAAAGGCTGAGATGGTTACCTGGATAGCAGTGCTTACGTTGGCTATAAGGGGGAAATAATAATGGACAAACGAAAACAAAAAGGGCAAGGTCTTGTAGAGTTCGCGCTCATTCTTCCCATTCTACTGCTGGTGGTCATCGGCACGATTGAATTTGCGCGCATCTTTCTCATCTACGTCAACGTCTCCAACGCCGCGCGTGAAGGGGCGCGCTATGGGATGGTCAACCCCACCGACTATATCGGCATTAACCAGCGCGTCGCCGATTCGGTTGTGCTCTCCATCCCTTCCAATCTGTCTGTGCTGATCCGCTACGACACCGGGCCGGGCGGCACGGAGTATACTGATCCCAATAACGTCGCGGTCGGTCACCGCGTCATCGTTGAGGTGCAATATCAAGTGGATGCCCTCACGCCCATCTTTGCGCCTTTCGTCCCCGCCGATTTCAAGGTGGACGTGCGCAACTCGCGCACCATCCAGAGCCTCAAACTCGTCTACACCACGCCCAGCCCAGCGCCCGGCATGACCACCACGCCATCTACCTCTACCGCTACGCCTAGCACGCCCGCCAGCACAGCGACCAGCACCCCCGGCGGCGCGCCGACGAACACACCCGGCGGCCCCACCAACACACCGACCAACACACCGCCGCCCACGTCTACCCCCACGCCGCGGCCTTTGATTCCCATCATCATCACCAAACCGTTGTGGGCAGATACCAATGTCGTGCGCGGGACGGGGGAACCCAACCAGGTCATCACCCTGCGCATCGTCCAGACCGGCTATCAGATCAGCGGCGTCATTGATGCCAGTGGGAACTTTATGTTCACCGTGTGGCCCTTGCTGGTCGGCGGGCACACGGTCATCGTCCAGGGATACGGCAGCCAGGACCTCGCCATCGTGCAGGTGCGCACGCCTACGCCCACCCCCACCATACCGCCGACTGATCCCTATATCAGGATAACCACGCCGGCCACCGCCTGCACCAACGAACAATTCGCCACGATCACGGTGATAGGCGGGAACTGGTCTTCGTCGGCCAAAAATATGTACCTGTATTGGGACGGCGATCTGAACAACGCCGTGTGCGTGGCCACCTTGAGCGGCGGCAATTTCACCTGCACCTTCGATGCGTTCGTCACCGTAGGCGACCACACCATCACCGGCATTGCGCGGAAGAGCAATGGCTCGGCGGTGGGGTCTCCGGCCACCGTCCCGTTCAAGCGTCCTTGTAGCGGCACTCCCACCCCATCCCCCACACCCGCGGTGCTGTCGGATCTGCGCATCACGGGGATCAGACTGCAAAACCTGCCGCCCCTGGGCACATACGAAAACCTGCGCGTCACGGTCAGCGTGCAAAACACGGGCACCGTGGATGTAGCGTCGCTCTTCTGGGTGGACCTCTACGCCGATGCCACCGGCGTGTTGACGAACCAGGCCAGCATTGATTACGTCGCTGTCAATGCCATCGCGGCTGGGTCAACGGTCAGCTTCACGATGTACGTCCCCGGCGGCTTCAAAACGGTGGGCACGCACACACTGCAAGCGATGGTAGACACGTGGAACCAGGTCCGCGAGACCAACGAAGCCAACAACATCAGCGCGCTGCTGCCGGTGACGGTCACGGTGAACAACCCCGCGCCCACGCCCACGCCCACGCCGGCCGGCACCACCCCGCCGCCGGGCACGATCCAGGGCGTCACCTATCTAAATGGCCCGCCGCAAAGCAACGTGAGCGTCTATGTCTACGCGGCGGACGGGCGACTGGTCGGCTCAGGACGCTCCGATGCCAACGGCAACTATACCATCACGAACATTCCGGCTGGCACGTATACAGTCGTCGGGGAACTGCGATTGGCGAATATCCTCTATCGCGGGCAAGTGGCGCCGGTCAATGTAGGCGCCGGGCAAACAACAACCGGCGTCAACATTGATTTGGTGGCGGTACCTTAACATGAACAAACGTATTGTCGGCGTCCTGATGGCGATTCTGCTGGCGGGTGGCCTGGTCGCCGTCGTCAGCGCAGCAGAAGGGATAAGCTGGATCGGCGCGAAACCGACGGTGAATCTCTCCTCTACCCATGATGTGATGGACGAGAGCAGTCTGGCGCTTGGACCGAACGAGCACGTGGCAGCGATCTGGACCAGCGCAGCCACACGCGGCGTCTTCCTGCGACAGGCTACGGAAGGAAATTGGGGCGTCACGCGGACACTGGCTTCCGGGCAGGCCACCTGGTATCCCACCGTGGCCTATTCAGGGACCGAGGCGATTGCCGCCTGGGCACAAGGGGCCGCGCGGTATCCGCGCAGCATCCCGCACGCGGTGATGCAGAGAGATGAGAATGCGCTTCAAGCGCAGACCATTATCACGCCCGTGTTCGGCAACGTCGAAATCAGCCTGGTGATTGCGCCGACCGGTATGCACCTCATCTTTGCCGCTACAACCAATACGGATACCATCGGCTACCCGTGGGATTTGTATTACACGCATCGCTATTTCACCGCAACCACGTGGGCGCCGCCGACCATCATCATTACCCACGCCCAGGTGCTGCCGGCCGGGATCACGCCGGCCGGGATCTGGTCGCCGCGTTTGGCGTCTAATGAAGCGGGGACACAATTCCATATCGTGTGGGAACAAGAAACGACAGCGTTGACGCATACGGTGTGGTACGCGCCTGGCACCTGGCAGGCAGGGACCCTGGTCCTAGGCGCGCCCAAGCAAGTGTCACCGCCGAGTCAAGGCTATACCGTCCGCCCTAACGTAGCCGTGGGGGCAACGGGAAAAGTTCATATCGTGTGGACGGAATTGATTCCCGGCAGCACAGGCAGCATTATCAACCCTGAAGAACAGCACATTAACTATTTCCAGCTTGGCGACGCCGCGCCCCTCAGAATCAGTGGTCCAGCCATTCGGGTGAACAACAACAAACCCACCTGGACCACATCATCATTGGCGCTAAAAGGTAGTCGTTTGTGCATCGCATGGCATGGATTCTACGCCCCTTTGGGAACACCGGGGACAGAAGACATCTTTATGCGCTGCTCTCAGGATGAAGGGAAGACCTGGCCTTCCATCATTAACACATCGGAAAGCGCCAAGAAACTTTCGATCTTCCCGACAGTCAAAATTGACACCCAGGGGCAGGCGCACGTGGCATGGGTAGAATTCGTACTTGAAGGGAACTGGTGGGTCTCGGACGACTTCTTCTATCGCACCGGCACATCCCAAATCACGCGCGTCTTCTTGCCGCTGATCCTGCGAAGGAGCTGAGGGTGGCCATCAGCAAAGAGCAGCTCACGCGCATCGGCCTGGGGGTTTTGATCCTGGCCCTACTCGTGACGCTGGCCTTCATCCTGTTGAACCTGCTCAACGTCATAGGGACGCCGACGACCGCCGCGCCGACCGGCAGAACGCAAATCTGGCGCGCCGCCGACTCTGGCCTGCCGCTGGAAGCGTCCGCGCAGCAAGCAGAAGCGCGCGTGCGAACCTGGGCGGCAGACGCCGTGCTTGTGCGCGCCGAAGCGGCCTGGCGTCCCGGCGCGGAAGGACGACAGCTCGACGTGCCGCCGGTGACGTGGTCGTTCTACTACTACTCGCCGGCGCTGCGCACGCTGGCGACGGTGGTCGTTGCGCGGGAGCAACTGTTTTGGGTGCCGCCGCTGGAGATCAGCTACGCGCCGCAAACCATTCCGGCGCTCCCGCACTATGGGATCGAGGTCGCGTGGCTCTCCTTCCGCGCCGCCGGCGGCGATGATTTCTTGAACCGGCATCCGGACGCGATGGTGGATTTTCGCTTGCGACCGCATACGAGCAGTGTGATGTGGAGCGTCGCCGCCTTTGAAGGCCAAGATTATCTGGAAGTTTTAATTGACGCTGAATCTGGCGTTGTTTTACCAACTTCACATTAACCCTGGCGAAGTATAAAGGGTGAGTTGAAAAGTGAGAGAGGTGCAAAATGAAATACAAAAGGAGCAATAAATCCAACCGTGGACAAAGCCTGGTGGAAGTCGCCCTGGTGCTGCCCATCATCCTGATGATTCTGCTGGGTTTGCTGGATTTCGGACGGGCTTACTTCACCCTGGTGGCGCTGCACGACGCGGCGGACGAAGGCGCGACCTATGCAGCGATCCGGCCTAGCGACGTCGCCGGGATTCAACGGCGCGCCGCCGAAGCCTCCACGCGGCTCGTACCCATTCAACAAGCCAACGTCAGCGTGGTCTATCCACCCATCATCACCGTCGGCGCGCCGATCACGGTCACGATTGACTACTTCCTGGACCTCTACACGCCCTTCGTGCAGGCGATGTTGCCGGATGGCGAGTTGATTCTGATGGGAAGCGCAACCCAACCCATCATCACAGTCAGGTAATGACCTGGCATAAGTCTCTATCCGCAAATGCTGCAGGCGCGCGTTTCTGGTACACTAACGGCGAATCTGCGGATAGGGTCTAATGATAAAGTCAAAGAACAGGCGATTTTCAAGGTAAAGGAGGTTATAGTATGAAGAAAGAACGTGGACAGGCTTTACTGATATTGGCTTTTGCGCTCATCGCGCTGGCGGCATTCGCCGGTCTTGCCATTGATGGGGGACGTCTCTACGCGCTCCGGCGGCAGGCGCAGAACACTGCTGATGCCGCAGCCGTAGCCGGGGCCAGGGTACTGGCGCAATCCATCTCCACATGTCAAGCTGTTGATCGGGTGACGGCTAACAATCAGGTAGCGACTGCGATGGTGGATCTGGTCCGCGCCAACGGCATTGATCCCGCGGTCAACGATGCTGAGTTGCAGGCATGGTATGTTGATGCGGCTGAAAACAACCTGGGACGTGTGGAATGGGGGGCGGGTGTGCCTGACAGGGCGACCGGTATTCGCGCCACACTGACGATAACAGAAGGCACAACGTTTCTCAGGATTGTAGGGCAACAAACCTTCAATGCTCCAGGAAACGCGCTGGCAATGACCGGTCCCATTATGCAGTTCAGCGGCGGCGTCATTCCGCTCGGCGTTCCATTGGAGGTTATCAGACAACTAAGACCGGGCGAGCATTTTTACATGATGGAGAAAAACAACAAGTGGGGCGGCGGCGCGTTTTGTCGCGACCCCGATGGCGACCTGTGTATCGGTGATCCGGCGGCTGCGAATGCGCATCGTGGTTGGCTGAACCTCAACTACATCTACAATACAGAACACCGTACCACAGCCGACCCGCTCAATCGCGCCTTCGAGCGAAATGTCACGAACAAGGGGTGCGGCGGCGATCCTAATCACTCCATTGATGATGGGCTCCAGGGTTGGGCCGGTGACGGTTGCCCCTATCCCTTCCCGATCTTTGCTGGAACACCTGGGTACATCAACGGCGACTTCATCCACGGTGACCCTGGCGCGCGCGAGAGCACCGTCATGGACGTCAAAGCGGCCTGGGGTGGGAAGATTGCCTACGTCCCCATCTTCGACTACATTTACATGGGTGACTACATGGCTAAAAACTTCCAGGAACCGGAGAATCTCTCGTGGCCGCGCGCCGGTGGAGGTGGGCACGCCTACTTCTATCACATCGTCGGATTTGCCGCGGTTCTGATTGACGGCGACTCAGCCAAACACACTATCGCCGGTGAGTTCCAGAGCGCCATTGTCGGCGACAGCCAAATCGCGCCGGGTCAGGGATTTAGTGGCAGCGGCGGCGGGGGTACGTGCAATCCGTTCGCCATCGCCGGCGTACAACTCTGGCGCTGACGGGATAAAGCGTCATGCGTAAAACGTAAAACGACTGCTGGCGTTTCACGTTTTACAAGGTAGGTTCTTCAATAGGAAAAGACGCACATTCTAATACCAGTAGTTACGCGGTTCGTTTCTTTGGACAGGATTTACAGGATTGACAGGATGAAAAAGCTCCTATAAAGCCTTCTTTAATCCTGAAAATCCTGTTAATCCTGTCAGAAAATGGCAAAGTGCGTAACTCCTACTAATACTATGGGAAAGGGGATTATGATGAACAAAGAACGTGGACAAACTCTAGTGATATTGGCTTTCGCATTGATTGCTTTGGCGGCCTTTGCGGGTCTGGCGATTGACGGGGGCCGCCTCTACGCCGCACGGCGGCAGGCGCAGAACACCGCCGACGCTTCGGCGATGGCTGGCGCACGCTTGTTGGCCAGCTACATCGCCAACTGTACAGGGATTGACAGGGTTGTTGCCGACAATAACATTGCGGCAGAGATGGTGAAACTGGCCCGCGATAATGGAATTGATCCCCTGCTCGAAAACGCGTCTCTCGAAGGCTGGTACGTAGATGCGGCAGAAGCGCGCTTAGGACGGGTTGGTTGGGGTGCTGGCGTACCCGATAATGCAACCGGCATTTACGCCACCCTGACAACGACCGATACCACGACCTTCCTCAAGATCGTGGGGCGGCAGCACATCGTCGCGCCGGGCGAGGCGACGGCCATGGCCGGACGTGTCATGCAGATGGGCGGCGGTATCATCCCCATCGGCGTACCGCTGGAAGTCGTCCGCGCGCTCAACCCAGGCGAAACTTTCTATATGATGGAAAATGCGCCGCACAATGGCGGCGCGTTCTGCCGCGATCCCAACGGGACGATGTGTATCGGCGATGTAACCGCAGCCAATGCACACCGGGGTTGGCTGAACCTCAACTACATCTATAACACGGAACATCGTACCGCCAATGATAGCCTCAATCGTTCCTTCGAGCAGAACGTTCCCAACCGCGGTTGCGGGAACATCGCTACCAAGTCCATTGATGACGGGCTGCAAGGTTGGGCTGGCGACGACTGCCCCTACCCCTTCCCCATCATCGCCGGCACCCCGGGCTTCATTGATGGCGACTTCATTCACGGCGACCCTGGCGCGCGGCAAAGCTCACTGATGGATGTCATCAACACCTACAACTACCAGGTTGTCTACGTCCCCATCTTCGACAACATCTACATGAGCAATTACATGAAAGCCAACTTCGCCGCGCCCGAGAATCCGGTGCCTGATGGTAGTCTTAATGGCGATAACTGGCCGCGCGCAGGCGGCGGCGGCCATGCCTTCCTCTACCACATCGTTGGCTTTGCTGCCGTACAGATCACCGATAATAAAATCAACGACCACTACCTGGTGGGCAACTTCCAAAGCGCAGTCGTCGGCTCCAGCCAGATTCAACCCGGCGCGGGGTTCAGCGGCAGCGGCAGCGCGTGCAACAGCACAGGCGTGATGGGCGTCCAACTCTGGCGTTAGACGCCACAAGCGTGACCTCCTGTGAAGGTACGCCGCACGGTGAATCGTGCGGCGTACCTGGGAGTTTGTGTGATGAGAAAAAGCAGCACGAACAGAGAACCTGGGCAGGCATTGATCATACTGGCGGTCGCGCTGCTGGCGTTGATCGCCTTTGCCGGGTTGGCGATTGACGGCGGGCGGTTCTACGCCGAACGCCGCCGGACCCAGAACGCCGCCGACGCCGTTGCGCTCGCCGGCGCCCGGGAGCTGGCCGAGTTCATCTCTACATGCGCCAGCGCCGATACCGTGAACGATAACCGCATTGCCGCCGCGATGGTTGACATGGCGCGCTACAATGGCATTGATCACTTCTCGCCCAACGGCCACATTGAGGCCTGGTACGTCAACGCCGACGCCGAACCGCTCAGCCACATCGGGTGGAATCAAGGCATCCCCAATGGCGCCACTGGCATCAAGACCACTCTGACATTCAGCGACACAGCGACCTTCATGCGGCTGCTGGGGCGTCCCTACCTGGTGATGACGGGAGAGGCCCTGGCGATGGTGGGGCCGGTCGTGCAAATGGAGCAAGGCGTCCTGCCCATCGCCGTGCCCGAAACGGTCGTCGCGGAGTTCAAAGACAAGACAGAATTCACCGTCTTCGACGACGGCCTTTTCTGCAACGCCAAGAAACCGGGTTCCTGTGTACTTCCGCCCAAGGAAAAGAGCATCACCGACACAACGAAATTGAGCGCGAACGCCTTCTACGGCTGGCTGAACTTGGGTCACATTTACAACAATACCTACTGGAACGGCGGGGAGCTGGACCGCGCCTTCACCAAAAGCCTGGGGGCGGGTGAATGTCGCTACAACCCCAATGGAACTGTCAACGTGAAGGCCACCGGTCTGAAGGGCTGGTTGAGCAAAACGTGTCCCTACCCTTATCCTATGTTTGCTGGAGAGTCGGGTGAGAAAGAGGGCGACTTCATCTACGGCCTCTCGGGGACCCGTACTTCAGCGCTGCTTGAGTTGGCGGTCAACTACAGCAAAGGGGATACCCTCTACTGGCTGATCTTCGACAGAACGTATACCGCCAAAGAAATGGAAAAGGCATTTCCCGGTCAGGCGCCGGCTGTCGGTTGGATGACGGCAGGGGGGAAAACGCAAGGGGCCTACTATCACATCGTCGGTTTTGTGGCAGTTGAACTTATCGCCGTCAACACAAAAGGGGACGACAAGTCCTTCACCGGCATCTTCCAGAACGTCGTAATCGGTGAAGGGTTGATTGATCCGGGCGACGGTATGGGCAGCCATGGCCCGGGGACGTGTGGGTTCCCGACGTTGATCAGCGTCAAATTGTGGGAATAATACGTAGAGCGCAAAGCGTAACACACAAAACGTGAAACGTAATTTTTCTTTACGTTTCACGTTTTACGTTTTATAATGGGAAGTCCAACGCCAACGTGAGGATTGTAACTGTGGCTCGCCACCGGAAACGTAAAAGCGTCATTTTTGAGAACATCATCACGACCATATCAACAAACTTTATCAATCTCCAACCCGACGAGATTGATGCGGAGATGAACCGCGCCCTGCGCACCATCAGCCAGGTGACGCGCGTGGAACGTAGCTGTGTGGCGCTTTTTTCTGACGATAAACGACAATTGACCTGTACCCATACCTGGAGCGCGCCGGAAATCGTGGCGCAGAATCGCCCACTTCTGGCGCTCTCGCCAGCGGCGTGGCCGTGGTTGACGGCGCGTATCACGCGCGGCGAGATCGTGAATGTGCCGCTCGCCTCGGCGCTCCCGCCCGAAGCCGACGCCGAAAGACGTATGTGCCGCGCGCAGGGCATCCAATCGTTCGCCGCGATCCCAATGACCTATCGCGGCGCTGTGGTCGGTCTCCTCAAATTCGACGCTATCCGCGCGCAGAAAACCTGGTCAGAACACACCATCATCCTGCTCAAGACCGTCGGTGAGATATTCGTCAATGCCCTGGAACACAAACGCGCTCAGGAAGCCCTCCAACTCGCCAACCAGACCCTGGAGCAGCGCGTCAGAGCGCGCACCCAGGAGATTGAGCGGCGGCAGCGGGTTGCCGAAGGGCTGCGCGACATCCTCGTCGTGCTCAACTCCGACCGCCCGGTCGGCGAAATCCTGAATTATCTCGTGGCGCAGGCCTGCTCGCTGCTGGGATCGAGCGCCTGCGTACTCTATCGCGTGAGCCAGGAAGAGCGGCGCATCATCATCGAAGCCAGTTTTGGTCTGCCGGAAGTATTTCTGCCCATCAAAACCCTGCCCCTGCACGCCTGGAGTGTCTTGGGACACGGCGAACTGGGTGGCACACACTTCGACCGGCAGCCCTTCGCCATCCCGGACGTGACGACGTCCCCGATCGCCGCCGCCGTGAGCGATGCCGCCTTGCCCGCCGACGTGCGCGATTGGTGCCGGGCCGCGGTCAAGCACTACCACGCTTTTCTCACCGTGCCGTTGGTGATCAAAGAGGAATTTTACGGCAACCTGGGGTTCTACTACGCCGGTTCTCGCCAGTTCTCGGACGAGGACATCCGCCTGGGAATGAGCTTCGGGAATCACGCCGCCCTTGCTATTGAGAACGCCCGCCTGCGCGTCCAGGCAGAACAGGCCGCCATCCTCCAGGAACGCAGCCGGCTCGCCCGCGACCTGCACGACTCCGTGACCCAACTGCTCTATAGCCTCACGCTGCTCGCGGAAGCCGGGCGACGATTGGCGCAAGCCGGCGACCTGCAACGGGTGGACGAGGCCATGGTGCGGCTCGGTGAAATCGGGCAGCAAGCGTTCAAAGAAATGCGGCTGCTGGTTTACGAACTGCGACCATTGGCCCTGGAAAACGTAGGATTAGTACGCGCCTTGCAACAGCGGCTGGATACGGTGGAAAGGCGGGCCGGCGTGGATGCCGCGCTGACCGTGACGGGCGAAGTATGCCTTCCCGCTCCTCTGGAAGAAGAACTCTACCACATCACACAGGAAGCGCTCAACAACGCCCTGAAGCACGCCGCGGCGACCTCGATCGCCGTGCGCATCGCCGCGGACGAAAAACACATTGCCATTGACATTAGCGACGATGGCAAAGGACTCAACCTCGACGCTATCGGCGGCGAAGGTGGAATTGGCCTGAGCAGTATGCGCGAGCGCGCTGCGAAATTGGGCGGCGCACTGAACATCGTCTCCCTACCCGGCAAAGGGACCAACGTCAACGTTACAGTCAACCTGGATCATGCCTAAGCGAAACACAAGATGCAAAAAACTTTACGTTTTACGCTTTACGTTTTACGTTTTACGATACCCGTACAAAATGAGGCGTTACCATGGCCGAAACGATTCACATTCTCGTTGCCGACGACCACGCCATTGTGCGTGAAGGTCTGCGCTGGTTGATTGCCACCGAACCAGGGATGGAGCTAGTCGGCGAGGCTGCCGACGGCGTCGAAGCCGTAGCGCAGGCGCAGAAGTTGCGCCCCGACATCATCCTGATGGACCTGGTCATGCCGCGCAAGGGCGGCATTGAGGCGATCAGCGAGATCAAACTGGCGTTTCCCGACGCGCGCATCCTGGTGCTCACCAGCTTCGCCGAAGATGATAAGGTTTTCCCGGCGATCAAAGCCGGCGCATCCGGCTATCTGCTCAAAGACACCGCGCCTCAAGACCTGCTGCGGGCCATCCGCGACGTGTACCAGGGATTGCCCACCATGCATCCCGCCATCGCCCGCAAAGTGATGCAGGAAATTCAGCGTCCCTCCGACCTGCCCCCCACCGCCGAGCCGCTGACCGAGCGCGAAGCCGACGTGCTCAAGCTGGTGGCGCGCGGTCTGGCGAATGAAGAAATCGCCAAGACGCTGTTCATCAGTGAGCGCACCGCCCGCACCCACGTCAGCAACATCCTGCGCAAACTCCATCTAGCCAACCGCACCCAGGCCACGCTCTACGCTCTGCGGGAGGGGCTGGTGAATCTGGGGTAACTTTTATCTACGTCATTTGACGTACCCCGCGCCACACACAAATCCGTCTTTTGTCTCGAAAAAGACTGGTCTTATGACCGATGCGTATTTGACGAAATCGGGTATGATAGAGTCGAAATTGAGACGCAACAAGGTGCTCAGGTGCAACGCCCTTCTTTATCGAACACAAGCGCGTTGCACCTGATTGTGTGAATAAGGGATAGAGCGAATGGATGCACGAACGTCGGTCCTGGTCGTGGCGAAACCTGGTCCGCTACGGGATAGCCTGGTGGCGCTTTTGAAGTCACTCCCGCAGGTAGCTACTGTGGAGCAGACCAACACCGCCACCTCGGCGCTGCGGACGATTGAGGTCAAACGGCCGGCGCTGGTCGTGGTGGATTCCAATCTGCCCGGCGGGGAGACGTGGAATATGCTGAACCAGGTGAAAGCCAGGTCGCCACACACGCGCTGTGTCGTGCTATCTGATACCGTGCAGCACTATCGCCAGGCAGAAGCCGCCGGAGCAAGCCGTGTCCTGCTGACCGGCGTGCCGGCGCCCAAACTCTCGTTGACGCTCGAAGGTCTGTTAAGTTAAGGCAATGCGATAAACAGACCGAAGACAATCTGATGATTTAAGGAGAAATAAAGGATGGAAGAACTAGAGTTGAATCGTGAATTGGAAGAGCCTCCTGGTCCAGGAAGCCAGCGTCGTTATTGGCAAACTGTTCCCCCTGAACAGTGGAACGACTGGCGTTGGCAACTCGCCCACCGCCTGAGCACAGTAGAAGATTTTTCCCGCATCTTGCAGTTAACTCCCGACGAGATCGCTGGCCTTTCTGCGCCTGGCCGCTTTCACGTTGACGTGACGCCTTATTTCGCCAGCCTGATGGACCCGGACGACCCCAACTGTCCCATCCGGCGGCAAGTGATTCCGACCGCGCAAGAGCTGGTTCCGTTCGACGCGGAAATGGCCGACTCGCTCGGCGAGGATGCCCATTCCCCGGTCGCCGGGTTGGTGCACCGCTATCCCGACCGCGTGCTGATGCTGCTGACGACGCAGTGCGCCAGCTATTGCCGCTTCTGCACGCGCAGCCGCCTGGTCGGCGATAGCCACGTGATGTTCAACTCCGCCTCCTACGAGCAGCAGTTGGACTATATCGCCGCCACGCCCGAAATCCGCGACGTGCTGCTCTCCGGCGGCGATCCGCTGACGCTGCCACAGAACGTGCTGGAGCGCATCCTGTTCCGCCTGCGCGCCATCCCGCACGTCGAAGTCATCCGCATCGGCTCGCGCGTGCCCGTCTTCCTGCCGCAGCGTATCACCCCGGAGCTGACCGCGATGCTGGCAAAGTACCATCCCGTGTGGATGAACATTCACTTCAACCATCCAAAGGAAATCACGCCGGAAGTCGAGCTGGCATTGGCGCGACTGGCGAACGCGGGCATCCCCCTCGGCAGCCAGACCGTGCTGCTCGCCGGAATCAACGACTGCCCGAACATCATCATGTCGCTCACCCACAAGCTGGTGAAAAACCGCGTGCGCCCCTACTACCTCTACCAGTGCGATCTCGTCCACGGCGCGGGGCACTTCCGCACGCCAGTGTCGAAGGGCTTGGAGATTATGGAATCGCTGCGCGGGCACACGTCCGGCTTCGCCATCCCCACCTACGTGATTGACGCGCCGGAGGGCGGCGGCAAAGTGCCGATCCTGCCCAACTACATGCTGAGCATGTCCGACAGCAAGGTGATCGTCCGCAACTACGAGGGCTTCATCACCGCCTACACGCAGCCGACCGATTACCAGGGCCACAATCCGGCGACCTGCCCCTACTGTCAGAGCCGCCGCAACGAGGCCGGGCAAGAGGGCGTGGCGGGCCTGCTGTCGGGTCAGCGCCGTGAGATTGCGCCGCAGGGTTGGCAGCAGACACACGCCCGTCTGCCGCAAGTTCCCTCGCCCTTCGTCGTGCAGCGCGAGATGGTGGAGCGTTAAGATGGGATTGCGCATCGCTGTCGTCGCCAATCGCAAACACAGCGTCAAAGTCGAGGCCAGCGCGCCGCCTGACGCGCTGGCTGAGTACGATGCCGAAGAGACGGTCGAGGGCATCCAAAACGCGCTACGCCAGCTCGGTCACGAGGCATTCTTTCTGGAGGCGGACGAGACCTTCATGGATACGGTGCGCGCCGCCCGGCCCGACATGTGCTTCAACATCGCCGAGGGACTGCGCGGGGATTCCCGTGAATCGCACGTGCCGGCGGTGTTGGAGATGCTGTCTATCCCCTACACCGGCTCGAAGGTGCTCACGCACGCCGTCTCGCTCGACAAAGTGATGACCAAACGGATTTGGCGCGACGCGGGACTCCCCACCGCGCCGTTCCAGAGCTTTCGCCACGTCGCCGTTCCGCTAGATGAGCGCTTGACCTTCCCGCTGTTCGTCAAACCGGCGCGGGAGGGATCGGGGATGGGCATCAATGCCCATTCCATCGTCCACAACGAGGCGGAATTGCGCGCGCAGGTGGAATGGGTCATCCACACCTACCGCCAACCGGCGCTGGTCGAAACGTACTTGCCGGGCCGCGAGTTCACTGTGGGGCTGATCGGCAACCGCTATCTGCCGGGCGATCCGCCGCGCTCCGCCTTCTACGACGCCGACGGCTACCACGTTTTTCCGATTGAGGAAATTGATATGTCGCGGTCGGCCATCCCAGACGTATACAACACCGAGGCCAAAGGCTTTGCGCCGGAGAACGTGGGCGGGCCGCAGTTCCATTGCCCGGCGGACTTGCCGGAGGATGTGGCGGCGGAGATCAGACGTTTGACCATCCGCGCCTTCGAGACGCTCAACGCGCTGGACGTTTCGCGCGTGGATTTCCGTCTGGATGCCGATGGCGCGCCGCAACTGGTGGAAATCAACACCTTGCCCGGCCTGCGCCCGCACTTCAGCGACATGTGGATTCTCGCCAACGCCGAAGGTGTGAGCTACCAGACGCTCATCGCGGAAATCCTCGGATTGGCATTGGAGCGTTACGGTCTTCATTAAAAACGTTGGAACGTTCGAACGTTTGAACGTTCCAACATTGTCTCTGGGATTGTTATGCGCATTATCTACACCGACCGCCATCACGGGCACGCCACGGCGAACCTCGTCATCAACGGGCAGGCCATCGAATACCGTGAGACGCCGGCCCGCGCGGAAGCGATCCTCGCTGCTGTGCGGGCCGCGCAGCTTGGCCCCATCCTCTCGCCGACCGACCACGGCCTCGCGCCGATCCTGGCAGCGCACGCTGCGGACTTTGTAACCTACTTGCAGACCGCCTATGCGCAGAGCGCCGCCTATTTCGGCGCAGCCCGTCCGGTGATTGCCGCCCGCGACGACGTAACCTTCGAACGCGCCCCGTCTTGCCCGGAGGATTTCCCCGGCAAGCGCGACTACTACACCTACGACTACGAGGACCCCATCCTTGAGTTAACGTGGGATGCCGCCTACTGGGCCGCGCAGTGCGCGCTCACGGCCGCGGATGTCGCCCGCAACGGGGAGCGCGCGGCCTACGCCCTCTGCCGCCCGCCGGGTCATCATGCAATGCCCGATCAATACGGCGGCTTCTGCTACCTCAACAACGTCGCCATTGCCGCGCGTTACCTGCAAGCGGACGGCCCCGTCGCCATCCTCGACCTCGACTACCACCACGGCAACGGCACGCAGGCCATCTTCTACGACGACCCGGCGGCGCTGTTCTGCTCGCTGCACGCTGACCCGGATCTGGTTTATCCGTTCAACTGGGGCCGCGCCGACGAGCGCGGCGCGGGGGCGGGTCTGGGGCTGAACTACAACTGGCCGCTACCGCTGCACATCAGCGAGGCGGCCTATCTCACAGTGGTGGATGAGGCACTCGGCGTCATTGCGGACTTCGCGCCGCGCTACCTGCTCGTCTCATTGGGATTGGATGCGGCGGAAGGCGATCTCATCGGCAAATTCCACATCACCGCATGGGGATTCAATGAAATCGGACGGCGGATTGCGGCGCTCGGCCTCCCCACCGTCATCGTCCAGGAAGGCGGCTACCGTATCAAGACACTCGGTAAAAATGCGGTGGAGTTCTTGGGAGCGTTTACACGTCAGCACGTTTGAACGTTCAAACGTGTCAACGTTCCAACGTTCAACCATCCAGCTCTTGCATCATCGCCCAGGCAAAACGGGCAGCTTTTTCCAGGCCGGCCGGGACGAGGTTTTTCACATTGTCGCTGGTTTGATGCCAATTTTCGAGCCAACCATCCGCGCCAAAGCCGGAGAGGCATATTCCGCGATAGCCGCGCACGCGCAGTGCGCCGACTTCCTCGCCGATGACCATGTCGCGTCCCCGGATGCCCATTTCGGGATGTTGGCGGCTAACCCGTTCAGCCCGCGCCAGCGATTCGGCGTCTGGACGATAGGCCGAAATCAACGAAAACCCTGTGTGTCGCGTGACGTAGGCGATCTGCTCCGTCCCCACCATCTCCAAATCGAGGAACCAGGCGTCGCGCAATTTGTCGCCATAGGCGTCGAGTAGCGCGTGCGTGCCCAGACAGCCCACCTCTTCCGCGCCGGTGAACGTGAGCCAGACTTCGGTGTGGCGCAACGGCTGCTCCCGCAATTGCGCCGCCAATCCCAGGACGCAGGCCACCGCGCTGGCATTGTCGCTCGCGCCGGGGACGTAGGGGCCGGTCTCGTCGTACAGCGCAATGAGCAGGCTGGCGACGACCGCCCATAGGCTGGCTTTACGGAACCTCGCCGCGCCCGGACTGCCGGTCAGCGCTTCAGCCATTTGCGCCACGCCGTTGCTCGCTATCGCGGCCAGTCCCGCCGTCGTCAAGCCCAAGAGATACTTTTTGAGCTGCGGCGAGAATGACGGGCGGTGTTTGTTGCTGTCGGTGTGCGCCAGGAGCACCAGGATGCGGCGCGGTTCGGCGGTGGGCGGCACGCGCGCGATCAATGTGGCGCTGTGGCGGCGCGGGGAGAGCGCGGCGAGCGGCTGTTTGTCAATGCGCGTGGAACGCCAAAGCGTGTATGCACAGGCAAGAGCCAGCGCGCCGCCCAACACCCGTCCCACACGGCTGCGCGTTCCCAACAGGTTGCTCGCCAGGGTCAACGCGAGGGGATTGCCGAGCGCGTACCCCCAGGTATCCGGCGTGAGAAACGGCAGCGTCTCGATTTCATCGTAGCCGAGTTCGCAGAGCACCTGGCGAATGTATTGCCGTGCGCGCATCTCCGCCGGATGTCCCGCCGGGCGCGGCCCAATTTCTTCCGCGAGTTTGCGGACGTGGAGTAGCAGCGTATCGGATAAAAGTACTTCGGTCATAGATTGTTCCTCCCAAAAATCATGATCGTCAAATGACTATTTTTATCCGCGCATCCTAAAACTGGAAAGGTATGGTATTATAAGCATAGCAGACAAAATGGAGGCAAAGCCATGACGCAACTATACGCGCGTAGCGCGCCCGTGGAACAGCTTGCCCGGTTGATCCGCCGGCTCGACCGTCGCCAGAAAGCGGCGCTACTCCGCTTGGTGCCAGAATTGCAGACCATCCGCCCGGATGAACTGGCGATCCCCGCCGAGCAGAATGATTTGCTGGCCTATTTCGACGCCAAAATCGCCACGCCGTCTGAAGTACGCCCGTTGCGTGACAGCGATCCCTTCCTGGGTGGATTGACTGTCGCCGAGTTTTTTGCTGCGCCAGAGGCCGAACAAGCGCGCATTTGGGATACCGCGCATACGGAATCGCTCCAAACACTAAATGACTATGAACACCCCATCCGCCCCGATGCGGTGTCTGCTCGATAAAAACCTTGTCCGCTACATCCTAACCGGGTTGCATGACGGACGGGTGCGCCCCTTGACGCCCCTGGAAACTGACGCGCTCTCGCTCTGGCGAGCCGCCGAAGAACACGGTATAACACTTTTTATCAGCCGTTACACTTTTAACGTGCTTCAACGTCTACAACCATATCCACTTGCACAAATTGTGCTCAACGCGATGGCAACCTTGTCGCCTACCCGGTATCATCCACGTTGGGCGCGACGCATCCGGGAGAGCACTGGATTGTCCCGCGAGGATGCAGCGATGATAGCACTCGCCAGCTTTGGCAGCAATGACGCTGGCGAGATTTTGGGCGTCCATTGGTTGGCCACCCGTGATCAGCCCTTGCTCAATGGGTATCGCGCCACATTGCCGGCTCTGGAACGACGTTTTCGCGCGATGACTGCACAGTTGCCCGCGCCATTTTGTGACGCTGCGTTACCTCGCTTGATGTCACCAGATGACTTGCAAGTGCGTTGGCAAATGTAGATACCCCGATTATTGCAGATACCGCCGCCACGCCACTCCCCATTACCCGTTACCAATCCCTGCTTACCAACTCCCCATCACCCGGATGTTCTCCGCGCCGACGAGACCAGCAACCTGCTCTTTGAGATGCGGGGTGAAGCGCGTGCGTTCGTTGGGGAAGGAGAGTTCCACGCGCTTGCCGCGGTCGTTTTCGAGATAGACGACGAAGTTATCCTGTCCCGACTCCGCCTTGAACAGGTTGTGCAATTGCGCTAACCGGGCGAAATCGCGGGAAGGATCGCCGGTGCGTGGCAGCGTGACGTAGACCGTCGCAGGAGGCGCAGGCGGCTCTTCCGGCGGAGGTGGTATGACATGGCGCTCACCGTTGCCGCCAGTGGAAAGCGGGGCGGTGGGCGGCTTCGGCTTAGGCGACGGCGGTGTCGGCGGCGCAACAGGCGCTGCGACGCGCGTCTGCGTCGTTGCGCCGTTGCCGTTGCCATTCGGCGCAAAGCCATTTGGCGCGTTGACTGGCGGGACATCGTCAGGGAAATCCGGTTCTGTTCCATAGAACTCCGCAGCTTCGGCAATAAACGGCGGCGCAGTGTAGCCTATCGCGGCATATCCACCGTCTTCAACTGGCCGCAGCAACTCGTGCGGCTCCTTGAACCAGTCCGCCAGCAGCGAATGTTCCTCACGATCCTGACGGTTATCCAACTTGCCGCTGACGACGACCACACTCTCGACCACCAGCTTGTCTTTGAAACGCTCGTAGACGCGCGGGAAGACGGTCACGTCCACCGCGCCGCCGGAACCTTCCAGGGTCACAAAGGCCATCGTGTCACCCTTCTTCGTGGCGATGCGGCGCACGCGCTGGATTGCCCCCACCAGCGTCAATTGTTGTCCCAGCGCCTCTGTCGCCAGGCGATCTACCGTCGTGTTGACCAAATCCTGCCGCAACAACTCGTTCTCCTGCTGCGCCAGGGGATGGCGCGAAAGGTACGTGCCAAGCAATTCTTTCTCCCATTCCAAGAGCCGCCGCTCCGGGATCGCCGGGACAAAAGAAGGCGGCTTGATGGTCTGTGTCGCGCCGGGCATGGCGTCGAAGAGCGAGAACTGGCCTACGTCGCGGGCGCTGTGCACCTGCCCGCTCGCGCCGATGAGCGCGTCAATCAACGTGAGCAGCGCAGGACGCGCCCCAAAGTCGTCCAGCGCCCCCGTCTGGATCAAACATTCGAGCGCCTTGCGGTTGAGCTTGCGCAAGTCCACACGGTCGGCGAAGTCGTCCAGCGTCTTGAAAGGGCCGCGCGCGCGGCGGGCATCCACGACCAGCCGCATCATCTCATCGCCCACATTTTTGATCGCGCCCAGGCCGATGCGGATGGCACGCCCTTCCGGGGTATGCTCGATGGTGAATTCCACTTCGGAGCGGTTGATGCAGGGGCGCAGCACCTCCAAACCGCTGCGGCGCGCCTCGGCGATGAGAAAACCGAGTTTTTCGGTGTTGTGACGCTCGGTCGTCATTAAGGCAGTCATAAATTCCAGCGGATAGTGCGCCTTGAGATAGGCCGTCTGTGCGGTGATGACGGCGTAGTCGGTGGCGTGCGCGCGGTTGAAGCCGTAGCGAGCGAAGAACTCGATGTCGGCCCAGACCTTCTCAGAGACTTCCTCCGGGATGCCTTTCTTGAGCGCGCCTTCGAGGAACATCTGCTTGTGCTTGTCCATCAAGTAGCGGACTTTCTTCGCCACCGCCTTGCGGATGCCGTCGGCCTCGCCAGGTTTGTAGCCGGCCATTGCAACAGCAATTTGCATGATCTGTTCTTGATAGACTATAATTCCGTATGTATCGTCTAGTATATTTTGCAAAATAGAATGATGGAATTGTATCTCCTCTTCCCCGTGCATCCGGCGGATATAGGAGGGGATGTTTTCCATCGGGCCGGGGCGGTAGAGCGCGAGCACGGCGATGATCTGCTGGAATTGGTCCGGGCGCATGTCGCGCAAGATGCGCCGCATCCCCGCCCCTTCTACCTGGAAGATGCCGGTCGTTTCGCCGCTGGTGAGCAGCTCGTACAGCTTCATCACGTCGGCGTCCTGCTCCGGGTCGTCGGGGACGCGCTCGTAGGGGATGGTATTCATCGTCAGCACGCGCCCGTGCTCGCGCTCGATCCACTCGCACGTCTTGCGCACGTGGGTGAGCGTCCGCAGCCCCAGGAAATCCACCTTGAGCATCCCTAGCATATCCACAATTTCCATCGGCCATTGGGAGACAATGCCGATGGGACCTTCGCCCTCGCCCTTGGTGGGACGGTGTAGCGGCATATACTCCACCAGCGGCCGGTCGGAGATGAGGATGCCGGCGGCATGGGTGCTGGCATGCCGCGTGACGCCTTCGACTTCGCGCGCCGTATCGAGCAGCTTTTTGACGTAGGGGATGGTGTCGTACATTTCTTTGAGATCGGAGACTTCCTCGAGCGCCTGGGCGATGGAGACCGGTTTGCCGGGCACGTTGGGGATCAAGCGCGCCGCGCGATCCACTTCGTTGAGTGGGATGTCGAGCGCCCGGCCTACATCGCGGATGGCAGCGCGCGCGCCAAGCGTCCCAAAGGTGATGATGGCGGCGACGCGGTCCGCGCCGTAACGTTCGGCGGTGTAGGTGATCAATTCCTCGCGACGGTCGTCGGGATAGTCCAGGTCAATGTCAGGCATGGAGATACGGTCGGGGTTGAGGAACCGCTCGAACAACAGGCGGTTCTTGAACGGGTCAACGCTGGTGATGCCCAGGCTGTAGGCGACGACGCTGCCCGCGCCGGAACCACGCACATTCCACCAGATGTCACGCTCCTTCGCCGCTTCGCACAAGTCCCACACGATGAGAAAGTAGTCGTCGAAGCCCATCGTGTGGATGATGCCTAACTCGTATTCCAGCCGCTCGATGACTTCTGGCTCCTGCGCGCGCGCCTCGCCATAACGCCGGACGAGACCCTTGTAGCATAAGTCGCGCAGGAATGTCTCCGAATCGCCGCGTCCTTCGGGCACGGGGAACTTGGGCAGGTGATACGGCGGCGCGAATTTGATCTCGACGTTGCACTGCTCGGCGATCTTGACGGTGTTCTCCAGCGCTTCGGGCAAGTGAGCATAGAGCCGCGCCATCTCCTCCGGTGAGCGCATGTAGTATGAAGGATCGGTCATCCGCATCCGGTTCGACTCGTTGACCGTCTTGCCCGTGCCGATACAGAGCAGGACGTCGTGCGCGTCGGCCTGCTCGCGTTTGGCGTAGTGGATGTCGTTGGTGGCGACGAGCGGCACACCCATCTCGCGGCCTAATTCCACCATCTGCCGGTAGACGGGATCGAATTCGGGAATCAGATGGCTTTGCAACTCGAAGTAGAAACGGTCGGGGAACTGCGTTTGGTACCAGCGAACCGCCGCGCGGGCCTGGTCAATTTGCCCCTGGAAGAGCAGTTGCGGGATTTCGCCCTGCGCGCACGCCGTGAGCGCGATCAAGCCCTCGCTGTGCTGCGCGAGGACGTCTTTGTCAATGCGCGGCTTGTAGTAGAAGCCTTCTAGTTGCGCGATGCTGGCGAGCTTGAGCAAATTCTGGTAGCCGGCCTGGTTTTGCGCCAACAGGACGATATGATAGGGTTTTTCATTGTGGTCGCGGTCGTAACGCGAATTTTGCGCGATGTAGGCTTCCACGCCGATGATGGGCTTGATCCCGGCGGATTTGCACGCCTTGTAGAAGTCCACTACGCCGAACATCGCGCCGTGATCGGTGATTGCCAGTGCGGACATGCCCAATTCCGCCGCATACGTCGCCAACGCCTGCACGCTGCTCAAGCCATCCAGCAGTGAAAATTCCGTGTGTGTGTGCAAATGCACAAAATCCGCCATCCCCATCCTCCGACAGTACAACATTGCAGGTCGCACGTTCAACGTTGCAACGTGCGTCAGATAAAGCTCTTCGATATTTCGTTGTGAAGCTGAACACGTGACGAGGTCAAACACGTTCGAGAGTGGTTACCACCAACCCTTACCTTGATTATAAACCATCAAGGGAAGAGTACAAGGAGAAACCGGCGCGAGCGACGCTACCTCGTTGCGAACCTCTTGCAAAGCATAGTTTTGACGGTAGAATGAAGATAGCAACTGAGATGAGACATACTGCGGAATTCCGCAAAGCGGTAGCATACGAGGGCGGCTAATCCGCCCTCCACAGTTCAAGTTATGATTTCGCAACACAAGGAGTCATTATGCCAAACCAAGAAGTGATTGAGCTGCGGAGTCGGATCATCGGGGCGTTGCTCCAAAACGTGCGCGACCGGTCGCGCCTTTCACAAAAGGAATGTGCTGCCATCCTGGGTGTGCCCGTCGAGACGTTGGCGGCCTACGAAGAGGGCAGCAAAGCCATCTCATTGCCCGAACTGGAACTGCTGACGCGGTTCCTCAATGTGCCCTTAAGTGCGATCCGCACCGCCGACACGCTGAACGAGATGCAGGCCGACAAAAAGACGCCCAATCCCAGCATGTACTTGCTCTTGCGCCACCGCATCGTTGGAGCGCGGCTGCGCCAACTGCGCACTGAGGGCAATCGCACCCAGCAAGACCTGGCAGATATGCTCGAATGTCCACTGGCGACCATCGCCGAATATGAGTTCGGCAAACGCCCGATCCCCGTCGCTGAACTGGAAGTTGTCTGTCGCGCACTCAACGTTCCACTCAGCTATTTCCTCGATAAAGACAGCGACATTGGCAAATGGCATTTGTTACAGGATCAGTTTGAACTTTTCAAGAACATGGCGCCCGACCTGCGCGAATTCGTCCTTAAACCGATCAACAAAAGTTATCTGGAACTGGCGATGAAGCTGGCGCAGATGCCAGCCGGCGCACTGCGCGCCATTGCCGAGGGTCTGTTGGAAATTACCTTTTAGGAGACTCAATGAACGCACCCACAGCCGAAGAACTGCAAAAGGAAGGACTGCGCCTCTTCCAGGAAGGGTTATATGATGAAGCCGCGCGGCGCTTTGGCGAGGCTCTGGAACACTTCGCTGAAGAAGGGCTGGAGACCGAAGCTGGTGAGATGCTCAACAACATCGGCATCATTCGCCGCAAGCAAAGTCGCTGGGACGACGCGCTCGCGTCCATCGAAGAAGCGCATCGCATCTTCGAGCGGGCGGGCGATAAGTCACGCGCGGCGCAGGCTCTCGGCAACATGGCCAGCATCTATGCTGCGCTCAAGCGGCAGGACGAGGCCATCGAAGCCTGGCGCGCGGCAGCCATGATTTTTGAAGAAATCGGGGATCGGCAGAAACAGGGTGATACATTGATGGCATTGGGCCTGTCGCTCTTCAAATCTGGCCGCCGGCAAGAAGGGTTGGCGGCTTACCACGCTGGACTGCAAATCGTGGAGAAACCCACGGCCTCCCAAAAACTGCACCGGACCCTGCTGGCCGTGCAAGCGCGTGTGTTAGGATAGAGAAAAAAGCGTTGGGACGCCGTGGTGACGCGGCGTCCCAACAAACGGAAACCGATGGACCTGGAGGGACTCGAACCCTCGACCCCTTGAATGCCATTCAAGTGCGCTCCCAACTGCGCTACAGGCCCAGAACTGCCTTTAACTTTGTATTAGAACAACATCAGGCCCCACTGAGGCCCTGATGGAGCTGAGGGGATTCGAACCCCTGACCCCTACAGTGCGATTGTAGTGCTCTCCCAGCTGAGCTACAGCCCCGCAAGGTGAAGGGGGCTGTCGTGACGTTCAGCCCCCATCTTCGCAACGCCGAAAGTTTACCACAAGTGAGGCGATTGTCAAACGCGGCTCTTACGAATTGCCCCCGTCGTTATCGAACAGGTCGCGCAGGCCCCGCGTCCACATATCGCCGAGCGGGACGAACCGCTTCTCGGTGAAATCTTCGGCGAGCGTCTCGATGTATTCTCTGATTTGCAGGCCTGGCGTCTGTTCTTCCAACTTGTCAATCTCGGCTTCGATAGACAGCAGCAGTTGCCCGCTCTCCGCTTCAAGGTCCGACAGGTCCAGCGTGAGATTAAACATGTGGTTGAACCTTTTGACCAGATCGTACCAGGCTTTGAAGTCATTCTCGATGCTGAAACCCTGCACCGAGGTGGACATCTGCGAGAAGTCATACGCCGGGACGAAGCCATAGAAGGCCAAAAACTCGATCCCGCGCTGCTCGGCCTGATCCGCGAGATACGTGCAGATAGTCGTCCCGCCCTCATAGTCGGAAAAGCGGAGGGCGTAGCGGCTCAATTCATCCTTCATGGTTTTAAGACTGTACACGCACGAAACTTCCCGGTCTTTGTTGTAGGGCACAGCCCCATAAACCCCACCAACCGCCGCAACTCTTTTCACACCCAGCGTCCGCACCATATCGAAGAAAGCGTCGGCATACTGCTCAACACGCAGATGAGGCTCATCGCCCAGAAAGATCACCAGCCCCTTTTCGTCGTCGCCGGCGTAGAAAAACTCGTTGTTGTGGGTGGACATGGACAGCCGGTAGCCTTCTTCAAGCTTGACCTGGGGCCGCAAAAAGTGGTGCGTCCCTGGAATCTGGAACAGATAATAATCCTCCGAATTCAGTTCCCCAATTTGGCGCGCATTTGTCTTTTCGATGAGATATTGCGGCAATCCTGACGAAATCGAACCGGCGTCGGCCCATTGGCGCCACCCGGCGATCATATATTTCTCTTTGGCCCTGGGAGTTTCCCATAACTCGAATAAATCTTGCATCATCTTCACCTCCCCACATCCCTGAAAACGCGACTAAAGTCGCTACTACGCGCTCTACATCACGATAATGCGGTGGTCAGGCCATCTCGCCAAACCGTTTGCTAAACCGCAAGAAAAACCAGTATCCGAAAACCAACATCACCAGCGCCGTCACCGCCGTGCGGGCGAGGAAGTCCAGCCGCGTCAGCGCGCCGTTGTAAAGAATGTCCTGGTACGTGTTGATGATGGATGCCATCGGATTGAGCCGGAACAGCCAGAGCTGCGGATTGAACGTCACGCCCAGCAATGTGACCTTCTCCGGCAGATCGCGGAATGTGTACACAATCGGCGTGAGAAAGAACCACGCCTGCATCCCCACATCCATCATCATGTGCGTGTCCCGGTAAAACACCTCCAGCGTCGCAAGAAACAGCACAATCCCAATTGAAAAAGTCACCTGGATCAGAATCGGAACCGGCAGGAGCAAGAGCCAGCCCGTCAACGGGACGCCAGAAATGAGAATCAAAATCAGCAGCACCGGCAATGAGATCAGGAAGTTGACCAGATTGGAGAGCACCACCGAGATGGGCAGCGTTTCTCTGGGAAAGTAAACCTTTTTGACCAGATGGCTATTCCCCACAATGCTCGGAATCCCCCCCAGCACTGAACCGGTGAAGAAGTTCCACGGCAGCAGTGCGCTCAGGAAGAGGATATGTGGATTGTCAATGGTGCGGTTGCGCCACATATAGCCGAACACAAACGTGAAGATCAGCATCATCAGCAGCGGGTTCAACCACGACCAGAAGACTCCGAGCAACGAATTTTTGTAACGCACTTTAAGATCGCGCACCACCAGGTTGTAAACCAGGTCGCGGTACGCCCACAGTTCTTTGAGATGTTCACCCATGATTCAGCAAGCCCTTTGTTAGATTACGGCCCGTTTCATCCGCCGCGCCTACGATTATACTATACCTTTTTATTTATTCGCTCACTGCCCCCTTCGCTCACTGCCCCCGTCTCGGGGGCAGGTGATCCCCGTCCTTACTTCTTGCTCCCCGCCCCCGTCTCGGGGGCAGGTGATGAAAGTTTGTGAGATACCCTGTTAACAGTATAATGCCTCCTTGATGAAACGCTACATTACTTTTGCTATGCTGATCGTGCTGTTGGTCGCCGCTGCGCTGCGGGTGATGGCGCTACCTGAGTTGCCGGTGGGCCTGCACTACGACGAGGCCGCCAACGTCATCCTCACGCGCCAGATTGCCGCCGGTACCTATCGCCCGATCTTCATCCGCGCATACACCGGCAAGGAAGTACTCTTCTTCTATATTGGCGCGTTCTGGGTCTGGGCGACGGGCGGCGCGCCGTGGGGCCTGCGCCTGAACGCAGCGATGTTCGGTGTGCTCACCGTCGCGGCGACATACGCCGTGACCTGTGCGCTGTTGGGGTCGGGACGGCGCGCGCGGTGGATCGCGCTGCTGGCAGCAGGCTGGATGGCAGTGCTCTTCCCACACGTGCTGCTGAGCCGCTATGGATTCCGCGCCATTGCACAACCCTTGCTCCAGGCGTTGACGGCGACCGCGCTCTGGCGCGGCTTGCGCAGCGACAAACGGCGTTGGTTCGCCGTGGGCGGGGCGTTTCTCGGCCTCACCGGATACACGTATCTGGCGGCGCGCCTGTTCCCGCTGCCGCTAGCCTTGGCGCTTGGCTGGCTGCTCCTCCGCACGCGGCGCGAGGAGCGTCTGCGGCGGATGGGCCAGTTTGCCCTGGCGCTGCTGGTGGCGCTGATCATCTTTGCCCCGCTGGGCCTCTACTTTCTACGTAATCCCGCCGCCTTCACCACGCGCATTGCCCAGGTCGCCGCGCCGACGTGGCAAGATGCGCTGCACGGGCTGTGGCTGTGTGTCCGCGCGCTGGCATGGCCCGGCGGCGGCGACACATACATCCGCTTCAACATTCCCGGCAGGCCGATTTTAGACGTGTTCTCGGCGGCGCTGGCGCTCGTCGGGCTGGCAAGCCTGCTTTTCGGGACGCGCAAAGATGCCCTGGACGGCGTTGCGCGGCTTTTCATCGTCGCGGCGCTGGCAACGATGCTGCTGCCCAGCGCCCTGGCAACCTCAGAGATGACGCCGAGCAACCTGCGGCTGGTTGGCTTGTTCCCCTTCATCGCCATTTTGCCCGCATACGGGGTCGTTTCACTCGTCGGCGCGCTCACAGGCGATTTACCAAATCGCTCTACAAATACAAAAAGCTCTTTCTTCCCTCTTGCTTCGTGCCTCTTGCTTCTTTTAGTGCTCGGCGGGGCAACGACCGCCCGCGCTTATCGCCGGTGGGCCACATCCACCGCGTTGTTTTATACCGTAGATGGCGAGATGGTGCTGGCGGCAAAGGTGTTGGAGGCGACCGACCTGTCACACACCACCGTCTACATCGCCAGCGAGCACTACCGCCACCCCACGGTCGCGGCGTTGGCGCGCCAGTATCCGCAGGCCAAATGGCTCACCGGCGGCGCGACGCTCGTGCTGCCGCCCACCGGCGACGCTCTCTACCTGCTGCCGCGCTCCCTTACGCCGCCGTCACCCTGGCCCGACGCCATCACGCAGCAGTGGCGCTCCACCGTCCTCACCGATCCCGCCGGGGAGCCGGCGTTGTGGGCGCAGCGCCTCACGGCGGCGCAGATCGCGGCGCTGCGCCCGGCGGCGTCGCCATACGCCGATTTCGCGCACGTGCTCCAGGTCTATGCAGCGCGGGCGGTCGGCCCCTGCCGCGTGGCGGTAGCGTGCCCTGTCCTGGTCACGTGGTCGGCCAGCGCGCCGTACACCACGCTCCAGCCGGTGCTACGCCTGCTGCACCCGGCGACCGGCGAGTGGGCGCGGGCGACCGCCTTCCACTATCCGCCAGAGCAGTGGATGGTGGGCGACTTCGTCTTCGACCAATTCACGCTCGTTCCGCCGGTGGGCATCCCGCCCGTAGAAGGTTACGAGATCGGCGTGGGTTTCTTCAATCCCGACAGCGGCGCGGCGCTGCCGCGTTTGCACAATGAACGGTTCGCCGGGTTGGACGCGCGTTTCCCGCTGACGGCGACATTGCTGCCGCTGGCATCCGCGCCAGACGCCGCGCAGACCGCCGAAGCCTGCTTCGGGATTCTGCGCGACGCGAGTGTGACACACGCGGGACTGTCGCTGCTAGGCTACACGGCCTTACCGAAGGCGCTGCGGCCCGGCGAAACCGCGTTGCTCAGGCTGTGCTGGCAAGCGACAGGCGCTCCGCTGCCCGAGGCCAACGTCACCCTGACCCTGAGCGGCCCGGAGCAGCACACGCTCTACACCGGCGCGCCGGCGAGCGGCTACGGCTTCGCGCAGTGGCGGGCGGGCGACGTCGTCGAGGATCGTTACACGTTGCGCCTCCCACGGGACATCGCCGCCGGGCGGTATACGTTGGTCTTGTCCGTGGGGGAAACACGGCTCAGCGCGCTGGGAGATCTTGAAGTTCCGGCGGTAGCGCGCAATTTCACTCTGCCGAATATGCAACATCCTTTCGCGGCGGATTTTGGCGGGAGCGTCCGTCTGCTTGGCTACGATGTGGGCGCGCTCCAGGCGGGGCAACCGCTGGATGTGACCCTGTACTGGCAAACCGTGGCGGAGATGGCGGAGGACTACCTCGTCTTCGTGCACGTGCTCGATGTGACGAGTGGGCGCATCGTCGCGCAGGTAGACGAAGCGCCGCAGAACAACGGCTATCCCACATCGCTGTGGGTTGCGGATGAAATTGTGGCTGACCGGCACACCTTGAACATTCCCGCCGACTTGCCGGCCGGCGACTACCGCCTGCGTGTGGGGCTCTATCGGCAAGAAAACGGGGACTACCTCACAGTCAACGGCGACGCGAGCCTGCTTCTGCCGCTCACCAAACCATAATAAAACGTAAAGCGTAAAACGTAAAAGTTCCCCTTACGTTTTACGCTTTACGTTTCACGTTTTACGTCACAACCCTCACCTCATCCGCGCGGAAGCGGAAGCGCTCACGTTCGACGCGCGGACCGTCGGGAGGAATTTCGACGACAATTTCAGCTTTGAGGATGTCCAGGTCAATCACCCGCCCGATGCCTTTCTCGGTCTGCACGCGCGCCTTGATCTTGGGCAAACTCTTGGCTTCCTCTTTGTAGACCTCATGCTCATAAGCCAGGCAGCAACGCAGTCGCCCGCACATACCGGTGATGTCGGTGGGGGCCATCGAAATGGCCTGATCCTTCGCCATCTTGATAGAGACGGCCTGGAACTCGGTGAGGAAACGGCAGCAGCAACGCGGTTCCCCGCAGACGCCATAGCCGCACAGCGTTTTAGCGTGGTCGCGCGGGCCGACTGTTCTGATCTCCACCCGGCAGTTCATACGGGTGGCAAGACGACGGCGGAAATTGGTGAGGTCTTTCTTGTTCGAGTTGCCCGTGCCAAGCACAATGGCGCTGTTCCCATCGAGCGAGAACTCCGCCGAGAAAATTTTCATATCCAGCTTTTGCGCCTTAACCTCTTCTTTGGCGACCTCGACCATGCGCTCGGCGCGCTCGCGCATCAACTGGAAGCGCGCCATATCGAGGGCCGTGGCCTGCCGCACTACCGGTTTGAGGCGCTTGGGGGAGATGCCTTCGGGCAGTTTCGCGTCTGTCTCACCGACTTGACCAGCTTGCTCGCCGTACACCGTCTCGACGACGACCCAATCGTTCTTTTTCAGGCCCATCTCGACCGGCGCGACGAAATGATAGATTTTGCCCGCCGGTTGAAAACGAACCCCAATAGGCGTCACCGGGCCGTGGAACTCAGGCCGTTTTGACGAAGCCTCGACAGACGAGAGTTCCATCTCATCCAATGCTTCATCAACCTCAAGAAGTTCCTCTTGAACTTCATCAAGCCATGTTTCAATCTCATCCGACCATGCTTCGGCTTCTTCGTCCGGCATAGTTACATTCTCTTCTTCCATACATCCTGCTTTCTGTGCGCTAAACGTTGACGTCTCCGCACTCTCGGCTCACGCGCATCCCGCGCTCACGGGTTAACTATACCTTACAAGGGCATTTTGGCAACCGGCGCGGCGATTTTTGACAGCCTTGCCAGTATGGCTACAATAACCTTATGCAACACATTTACTGGATCCTCGACAGAATTTTGGCTGGACGACCTGGCCCGGTTCGCGCTCCCTGGCGACCGGCGGAGTTCTACGCGGGCGGGATTCGCGCGGTGGTCTCCCTGGCTGCCGAAGAGCCGGTCGAAGATTTGCGCGAGTATGGTTTGGAGCATTTCAAGGCTGAGTTCCCGCCTGTCTTCCTCTTTTCGGTGGGGATGCGCAAGGCATTCATTCACGAGGCGCTGCCCGTGTGGAATTTCATTCACCCGCGCTTGGAAGCCGGAACGCCGGTACTGGTGCATTGCCACGCCGGCTGCGACCGGACAGGGCTGATCCTGGCCGGTTATCTCGTTATCTACCGCCATCTCTTGCCCGAAGCGGCCATTGCCCAGGTGCGCGCGGCCAATTCCTGTGCGCTGGGCGCGCCAGGATACGCGGAAGCCGTCGCTCTCCTGCGCCCAGGGCAAATCCCTGATCCCAAAACGCTATTATAGACGCAGCACTTTCTTCTGCAGGATGCGTTCTAGCGTTGTCACACCTTCCTGGAGCGTGGTTCCCAAAAAAAGGCCGTGAACTTTCGTTCGCAGCTCAGGCCGTTCGTTAAAAACTGGTCCGCCGTAACAGACAATCGGCTCCCCCGTTTGGGCAGCTTCAGGAAGCCAGACAGGCCATTCAACCAGCGCCAGCGCCGGTTCTTCAGTGATCGCGGTCAGCACTACAGCAGGGGGATGCGTCTCATGGACAAATTTCGCCACCTCCGACAACGGAATGGACTGTCCCAGGTACGCGATGGGCCAACGTCTGCGCCGCAACAGCGCGCCGAACATGAGCAGGCTGCCCTCGTGCCATTCGCCGGGGGCGCACGCCAGCACGATGGGCGCGACAGGATAGGGCGGCGGCCCGGTGCGCATCCACATGAGCAGGTGTTGTCGCAGGTAGTGCGTCGCCAGGTGCTCGGTCGCAATATCAATGGTTCCGCGTTCCCACCCCAGACCGATATCGCGCAATGTCGGGCCGATCAGTGCCGTGATCAAATCTTCCGGCGTGTAGAGCACGAATGCTTCATTGAAAATAAGGTCCGCCTGCCCGGTATCGTGGGCGAGCAAGGTATCAAGCAGTCTTTTGCGTAGTGCGTTCATGTGAACGTTGGAGACGCCCTCCGACCCAGTGTTCATACCGGGTTGCGTGATGGCCGACGCCGCTGCTGTGATCACTGCGCCTGCTCCCGCTTCCGCTGCTCGCAAAGCGCGCACGGCTTGCCGGACCTGCATCCCTTCGTCTATTCGCGCTTTGACCCACCGCAACCGCTGTACTTCTTTCTCGGCATAGAGCCGATGTTTCCCCTCGGTGCGGGCGGCTTCAGGGAAATTGTAGCGGCGTTCCCAGATGCGCAACGTGGCTGATGGGATGTCGGTCATCCGCGCGACAACGCCAATGTTATAGATTGGTTCTTCAGTGCTCATCGTATTCGTCCTTAATTCAATAGTCCAAACATCATTGTTCGACCTCTGAATGATAACCTTATCTTACCATAAACGGCTTGTATTGTCAAATATATATAAACAAAATGATTTCAATATATTGACAAAGCTCCTGTTCGTGGTATTATTCCTGTAATAAACATAAGCGAAGTGAGGATAAAACGGATGACAATGATGGAAACACAAGAAGGAGCGGCAGCATAATGGGCGCATTGGAGGGCAAAGTCGCTGTCATCACCGGCGGCACGCGCGGTCTGGGCTTGGCGATAGCGCGCGCCTATCTGCGTGAGGGCGCGGCAGTTGTGGCAGCCTCGCGCTCAGCGGAGGCGGTGACGGCCACCGTCGCGCAGCTTCAAACACCAACGGCGCGTATCGCCGGGATCGCGTGTGACGTTGGCGACCTCGCGCAGGTGCAGGCGCTCAAAGCGTATGCCCTGGCGACGTTCGGCGGTCTCGACATCTGGATCAACAATGCCGGTATCGCGGGGCCTTATGGCGCTACCGCGCACATCGCGCCGGACATGTTCACTGCCGTCCTGCAAACCAATATCGTCGGCACATATAACGGCTCGTGGGCAGCGATGCAGCACTTTCTGCCGCGCCATCAGGGCAAGCTCATCAACATCCTGGGGGCAGGGGCGCGCCGTCCAATGCCGATGCAGAACGCCTACACGTCCAGCAAAGGCTGGATGAAAAATTTCACCCTGACCCTGGCGCAGGAATACCGCGAGAGCGGTGTAGGGGTCTATACCTTTAATCCGGGCATGATGATCACGGACCTGCTGACGCGCATCGAAGCCGTTGCAGGTTACGAAAACCGGCTGAAGTCGTTCGACGCTGTCATCCGGATGTTTGGCAAGCCGCCGGAGATTCCCGCCGAGAAGGTAGTGTGGCTTGGCAGCCACGCCACAGATGGGAAAACCGGACTGCTGGTCGAACAATCAACGGTGTTTTCGCTGCTTGGCGGGGTTTTGAAAGAGCTGTGGCGGCGTCTGCGTGGTCATCCTGCTCCGCCGCTCGATCTCAACATTCACACAATTCCTGCCGCACTCGTAGAAGCGCCGGCATAAGCAGCCCGGGAGGTAACGAAATGCGCATACTTGTCACCGGAGGAACCGGCTTGATAGGCCGGGCGCTCGTGGCCGATGTGCGCCGTGATGCGCACGAAGTCGTCGTGCTCAGCCGCAATCCGGCGCGCGCGCCTGATCTGGCTCCCGGCGTCGAAGTGCAGCCGTGGGATGGCCGTACAGTCGCCGGATGGGGGCCGCTGGTGAACGGCGTGGATGCCGTCGTCAACCTGGCCGGCGAGAACATCTCGTCCGGGCGGTGGACCGCCGCGCACAAGGCTCGCATCGTGCAAAGCCGCCTGGATGCCGGGCGCGCGCTCGTGCAAGCCATCGCCGCCGCGACGTACAAGCCGCGCGTGCTGATCCAGGCGTCGGCGGTGGGCTACTACGGGCCGCGCGGCGCCGAGGCGCTCACCGAAGACGCGCCGCCCGGCGAGGACTGGCTCGCGCAGTTAGCCGTGGAGTGGGAAGCTGTCACCCGTCCCGTCGAGGATGTCGGCGTGCGCCGGGCCGTCATCCGCACCGGCGTCGTGTTGACGCGTGCGGGCGGCGCATTGCCCAAAATGGCGCTGCCGTTCCGCTTTTTCGTCGGCGGGCCGGTGGGCAGTGGGCGACAAATTCTGCCGTGGATTCACCATGCGGATGTGGTCGCCGCCATCCGCTTTTTGATTGACCACGCTGACGCGCGCGGCCCGTTCAACCTCACCGCGCCAGAAGCACCGACCAATGCCGAGTTCGGGCGCGCGTTGGGTCGCGCCATGCGCCGTCCCGCGTGGCTGCCGGTCCCCGGCTTCGCGCTGCGCCTGCTGTTTGGGGAGATGGCGACCGTGCTCCTCACCGGGCAGCGCGCCGTCCCGGCGAAATTGCAGCAGCTGGGCTTCACCTTCCGCTTCCCCATGCTCGACGCCGCCTTAGCCGACATCTTCAACAATAACGTTCCAACGTCCTGACGTTGAAACGTTCCAACGCTTTTTCTCAACAGGAGGTACACGATGAACTGGATCAAGGTTTTACCCGCAGCCGAACTGCCCGAAGGGGGGCGCCAGGTCGTGAAAGTGCAGGAGCACTCTATCCTGCTCATCCACGAGAACGGCAAAATCTACGCGATGCTCAGCGCGTGCCCGCACATGCGGCTACCGCTCAAGGGCGGCAAAATCACGGCAGACGAAGCCATCGTCTGCCCCTTCCACCGCAGCGCGTTTGATCTCAACACGGGCGACGTGAAGGCGTGGTCGCCGTGGCCGCCGGGCGTGGGCAAGATGCTCGGCGCCGTCGCCCGCGAGAAAGCCCTGCGCGTCTTCCCCGCCCGCATCGCCGAAGACACCGTCTGGATCGGCCTGGATTAAACAAGCTCCTGGTCGCCAGTCCAGCCAACTTTCGACCTTTGACTTTCGACTTTTCTTGGAGGAATTATGACACAACCAACCACCGAACGAGTTATGCTCGGCAGCACCGACATCGCCATCTCCCCCATGGGCATCGGCACGTGGGCCTGGGGCGACCGCTTTATGTGGAACTACGGCAAAACGCACACCGACGCCGACATCCGCGCCGCCTTCGACGCCACCCTGACGACAGGCATCAATTTCTTCGACACGGCGGAGGTGTACGGGCTAGGCCGCTCGGAACAACTGCTCGGCCAGTTCATCCGCGAGACCGGGGCGTCCGTCGTGACCGCGAGCAAGTTTATGCCGTTTCCCTTCTGGCTGACGAAGAACGCGCTGCGCCGCGCGCTGCGCAATAGCCTCAAACGCCTGGGAATGGCGCGCGTTGACCTCTACCAGATGCATTTCCCTCTCCCGCCCGTGCCGGTCGAGACGTGGATGGACGCGATGGCCGAGGCTGTCGAAGGCGGCCTTGTCCGCGCCGTCGGCGTCTCCAACTACGACCAGGCCCAGATGGGGCGGGCGCACAACGCCTTGCTGAAGCGCGGCATCCGGCTGGCCTCCAACCAGGTCTTCTACAGTCTGCTGCACCGCGAGCCGGAGTTCAACGGCGTGGCGCAGCTCTGCAAGGACCTCAACGTCACGCTGATCGCCTACAGCCCGCTGGAAAAAGGCATCCTCACCGGCAAATATACGCCCGACAATCCGCCGCCCGGTATGCGTCAACGCCTTTACACGCGCGAATACCTGCAGAAAGTGCAACCGCTGTTGGAGACACTGCGCGAGTGCGGTGCGGCGCACGGCGGCAAAACTGAGGCGCAAGTTGCCCTCAATTGGCTGATCTGCAAGGGCGCAGTGCCCATCCCCGGCGCGAAGAACACCCGCCAAGCCCTCTCCAACGCGGGCGCGCTCGGCTGGCGGCTCACCGATGATGAAGTCGCCGTCCTCGATGAACTGAGTCTGGCCGTCACCAAATGACAGCGCGTCGTAACGACTTCAGTCGTTACACAAGAAGCGACTGAAGTCGCTACTACGCGAGGGGACGCGGGGGGACACGGATGGGTACTGCGATTTGGTGGATACGGCGCGACCTGCGCCTGAGCGATAACCAGGCGTTGCACGCGGCGCTGGATAGCGCGGCGCGTGTCCTGCCCGTGTTCATCCTCGATCCAGCCTTGTGGAATTCGCCGTATACCGGCGAAAAGCGGCGCGCCTTTCTGCTCGGCGGACTGCGCGCCCTGGACGCCGACCTGCGCGCGCGCGGCAGCCGCCTGATCGTGCGCCAGGGTCGCCCGGACGAAGAGCTGGCGCGTTTGCGCGACGAAACCGGCGCCGAGGCCATTTTCGCAGAAGCCGATGTCTCACCCTACGCGCGCCGCCGCGATGCGCGAGTTGCCGCGCATTTGCCGTTGCGCTTAATCGGCGGGTTAACCGTCCGCCCGCCGGAAGCGGTGCGCAAGCAGGATGGCGGCGTCTACACCGTGTACACGCCATACAGCCGGGTGTGGCGCGCCTTGCCACTGCCCGACGCGCGCGAGCTGCTTCCCACGCCGGAACACATCCCCACGCCGCCGGATGTCCACAGCCTCGCGTTGCCCGACGCGCCGGTTTTGCCGGAGGGCGCGCTGTTCATCCCCGGCGAAGCCGAGGCGCAGCGCCGGTTGCAAGCTTTTGTGGCCGACAGGATTGCCAGTTACGCCACAGGGCGCGATATGCTGGCGCTGGCGGGGACGTCGGGGCTTTCGCCGTACCTGCGCTTCGGGATGCTCTCGGCGCGGCAGGCGGCGGTTGCGGCATTGACGGCGCGTGATGACACATACGCCGGCGCAGACATCTGGCTCAGTGAGTTGATCTGGCGCGAATTCTACATGAGCGTGCTCTACCACTTCCCCAACGTCCACCGCGAGAGCTTTCGGGAAGACCTGCGCAGCATCGCATGGGACAACAACGTGGACGCCTTTGCCGCCTGGCAGGCAGGCCGCACCGGCTACCCCGTCGTGGATGCGGCGATGCGCCAACTGCTGGCGACCGGCTGGATGCACAATCGCGCGCGGATGATCGTCGCCTCGTTCCTCGCCAAGCACCTGCTCATTGATTGGCGCTGGGGCGAGCGGCACTTTATGCGGCACCTCATTGACGGCGATCCCGCCGCGAACAACGGCGGCTGGCAGTGGAGCGTCGGCACTGGCACCGATGCTGCACCGTACTTCCGCATCTTCAACCCGGTGCTGCAAGGTGAAAAGTACGATCCCCACGGCGACTACGTCCGCCGCTGGGTACCCGAATTGGCGCGCGCGCCTCTCGCCCACCTGCACCACCCGTGGACGATGCCTGCCGACGTGCAGCGCGTGGCCGGTTGCATCATCGGCGTGGACTACCCCGCGCCCATCGTCGAACACGCCTGGGCGCGGCAACGGGCATTGCGCGTCTACAAAAACGCGAAACGTGAAGCGTAAAACGTAAGACGTGAAACGTAAATTGCCGTCTGACACATTTTACGTCTTACGCTTTACGTCTTACTCTTGGTTCGCTCATTTTTTAAACGGTTTTTGGAATTGTCGAAACGGTTTTCTGCGCTTCATATATGCACACAAATTTGAATTTTGCATCTAAAAACTACATATATGCATATATAATAGCTTATCTTTTGTATTGAAACTCATTTGTATGAAAGCTCGCTTTTGAGTTTGAGAAATTAGCACAAAAATGGGTGCTTCAAGCTTGTTCTGAGTTCATTTGTACATTTTTGTAGACAATCTATGCTTGTCTGTGCTATAAGTTTTGATTACGAGACTGAATTTCGGAAACTCACTGGAAAATAAGCGAACCAAGAGGTCTTACGCTTTATTTACAGGAGGAGATGGAGACAATGGATAAAGATGTTAAACGTCGTTTGGGACTGATTTTCGGTTTTGTGCTGATTGACTTACTGGGGTACAGCTTGATCTTGCCCTTGCTGCCCTACTACGCGGAAACGTTCGGCGCGACATTGACGCTGGTGGGGCTTTTGGGGACGGTGAACGCGCTCGCGCAGTTGATCGCTGCGCCGACCATTGGCCGCCTTTCCGACCGGTATGGACGCCGCCCGCTGCTCATCGTCAGCATCGTGGGGACGGTGGTGAGCTTCATCTTGCTTGGCACGGCGCGCTCGCTGTTCGTCATTTTCCTCAGCCGTCTTCTCGACGGTTTAGTGGGCGGCAACATTTCGCTGGCGCGCGCCTACATCACCGACGTGACCGACGAGAAAAACCGCGCGCGCGGTCTAGGCATCATCGGCGCGGCGTTCGGCCTGGGCTTCATCGTCGGCCCGGCAATGGGCGGGTTCTTGAGCCGGTTCGGCTACAACGTCCCGGCGCTTGTGGCGGCGGGACTCTCGGCGCTCAATCTGCTCGCGGTGGCGCTGTGGCTGCCGGAATCGCTTTCGCCAGAACGGCGCGCCGAGGCGCGCAAGCATCCGGGCACGCGCTTCTCCTTCCGGTTGCTCGGCGAGGCGTTGCAGCGCCCCTGTGTCGGGCCGCTGCTGCATATCAGCTTGCTCTACAGTCTGGCCTTCACGCTGTTCCAGTCGAATTTCGCGCTCTACGCCAAGACACGTCTGGGCCTGGATGTCCAGGCCACCAGCTTCGTGTTGACGTTTGTGGGGATATTGTCCGTTTTCGTCCAGGGATTCGCCATCGGCAGACTGACCGCGCGATTCCGCGAGCGCCAGTTGATTTTTGCCGGAACCATCATCCTGGCCCTTGCGCTCCTGGGATGGGCGTTTGCGCCCAACGTCTGGCTGCTGCTGATCGTGTTGGCCCCCACCGCGCTGGCGGCCGGCGTGTTGAACACCGTGCTATCCAGCCAGTTGACGAAGGTCGTGCGCCGCGAAGAGGTGGGCGGCACGTTGGGCCTGTCCGCCTCACTGCAAACGTTTGCCCAGATCGTCTCGCCGGGCCTGGGCGGCGTGCTACTGGAGAATGTCGGTACGTGGTCGGTCGGTGTGCTCGCCGCGTTGATTATGGCCTGGACGATCTCCTTCACGCGACGTCGGCTGCTCACCCAACCGGACGAGACCGACGCGAGTTGCCGCCCAGGAGATGCCGGGGTCGCCATCGCCTGATGCAGGGCTTGGCAGCGCACCGGATTGGGGTTACAATCCAGGCACGGCTTGATGGGAGGCGATTATGATTCCGTTGGGTGATAACATACCGTCCAGACGTTTTCCGGTGGTCACGTTCACGCTGATCGTGATCAACAGCGTCATCTTCCTGTTCGAGGCGCTCTTCGAACCGGCGGCTAACCAGATGGCGCAGATGTTCGGGGCGACGCCGGTCAACATTATGACCGGGTGGACCAACCCGCTCACGCTGCTCACCCTGGTCACGGCGATGTACCTGCACGGCGGTTGGGCGCACTTGATCGGCAACATGATCTACTTGTGGATTTTCGGCGACAACGTGGAAGATCGTATGGGACGCGGGCGGTTCTTCATCTTCTATACGCTGTGCGGCGTGTTGTCGGGGCTGGCGCAAGTGCTGGCGATGCCCACCTCGCGCGTCCCGGCGATTGGGGCAAGCGGCGCGATTGCGGGCGTGCTGGGCGCGTATCTGGTACTTTTTCCACGCGCGCGGGTGCGCACGCTGGTGCCGTTGATCTTCATCTACACTACCGTGCATTTACCGGCGATCATCGTGCTAGGCGGGTGGTTCCTGGTGCAATTTCTCAACGGGCTGGCGTCGCTCAACGTCAACGTACAGATGGGCGGCGTAGCGTGGTGGGCGCACATCGGCGGATTCGTCGTCGGTATGATCCTCATGCCGCTCTTCCGCCGCAAAGAGCCGCCTTCGCCGTTCTACGAATATGATGGCCGCCGCTATTGGTCGGATGATCAATGGTAAGTGATCCCTTGAGCGCCATCGTGAAGAGCCTGGAGCGGACGCGCGCGCGCATCGTCGAGGCGGCCCTGCGTGTGGGGCGCGATCCGGTTGATGTGCGCCTGGTCGCTGTGACCAAAACCTTCCCCGTAGACGCCATCCTCGCTGCGTGGGATGCCGGGCAGCGCGATTTCGGCGAAAACCGGCCTGAAGAAGGCGTACCGAAGGTGTTGGAATTGGCGGCGCGGCTCGCGACAGCGGATGCGAAGCCAGTCTGGCACATGATCGGGCACATTCAACGGCGGAAAGCGTCGCTGGTCGTGGATCACTTTGCTATGGTCCATGCAATTGACCGTCTGGCGCTGGCGCAGAAGTTGAGCGCGCTGGCGGTGGAAGCCGGGCGCGAGCTGCCCGTGCTGCTGGAGTGCAACGTCTCCGGCGAGGCGAGCAAGTATGGCTATCAAGCCGCCGGTTGGGAGCGCGACGCCGCTCTCCGCGAGCGCCTGTACGCCGAAGTTGCCGCCGTTCTGGCGCTCCCCGGTCTGCGCCTGGAGGGGGTGATGACGATGGCGCCGCTCGCCGAGGAGGCCGAGGCCGCGCGCCCGGTTTTCGCCTCGCTGCGTGGCCTGCGGGACGCGCTCCGCGAACATTTTCCCGGCGCGCCGCTGCCGCACCTTTCGATGGGCATGACCGACGATTTTGAAGTCGCCATCGAAGAAGGCGCGACGCTCGTGCGCATCGGGCGGGCCATCTTTGGCCCGTATCAGGCATAATCTGCCGTAGGGCGAATTGGCAATTCGCCCTACAAAACGCGATCTTCGGGAGGGAGTATGGTTATCAATGCAATCATCCAGGTCTTGAACATCATCTTGGGTGTGGTAGGACTGATCCTGATCCTGCGCATCGTGTTGCAACTGTTCAACGTCTCGTCGCAGAATCCGGTAATGCGCGCGCTCACGTTCGTCACCGACCCGATGCTTGAGTTAGTCAGCAAAATTCTCGGCATCCCCTCCTACAGGCGTTACGATCTCTCCACCATCGCGGCGTTGGCTGCGGCGGTGATCGTCATCTGGGTCGGGCGGACGGTGATTGTGGCGGCGTTGCAATTCATCCTCTACATCCCAGGCTGGGTCAGAAACCCGGTTGGGAGTCTCTACAGCATCCTGGTTTTTATCCTGAGCCTGGCTTTCGAACTGTACGGCATGGCTTTGCTGGTGCGCATCCTCTTTGAATGGCTGCGCATCCCCTATTCCAGCCGGGTAATGCGCTTCTTGTGGGACATCACCGAGCCGCTACTCGCGCCCATTCGTCGCGCCTTGCCTACCTTCGGCGGCCTGGACTTCTCGCCGCTGATCGCCTTTTTCCTGCTGAATTTGTTGGAGCGGCTGGTGTTTACGATGTTGGGCTGGATCTTTTGACCAAAGAAAATTTTGATTCCATTCCCCGCTTGACCTTAGGATTTTCTTGCCCTATAATAGAATAAATACGAGATTTCAATCTTCTATTCCTGGTGCATCGCCGTCCGTTTATAAACGTATTCAACTGCAACGCATATAAGGAGGTTCTCTATGTGGTCCAAGAAGATGCTATGCGCCATCGTGGTGGCGTTATGCGCGTTGAGTGTGTTCTCCGCCGCCGTGCGCGCCGAATACGGCCCGAATGAAGGAACGATCCGTGGCGCGGCTTTCATTGATAGCAATCGCAACGGCAAAATGGATGCCAACGAGAAGGGCCTGGGTTGGGTCTACTTTACCATCTCCAACGGCAGTTACAGCCACACCTACTTCTCGGAATGGCAAACCACGGATTCAGTCGGCAACACCTATGCCACGGGCACGTTCGGGCCGACGCCGCTGGCGAAGGGCGGCTGGAAGGTGACGTTCCACGTCCCGCAGGGCTATGTCGCCACGACGCCGACCGAGCGCGTGGTCTACGTGCCCGGCGCGGAAGGCGGCCATGTCGCCTACGTGTATATGGGCTTCTATCCGAAGGCTGGCGCTGCCGGCGGGAGCGGCGGTATCTTGCCGGCGAGCGGTCTGGCGAACAACAACGCGCTGTTTTGGGCGTTGGGCTGCTTCGCAGTCGGCTCGGTGATTTCCGTGACCCTGGGACTGTCGCGGCGGCGCGCATAACTCCTCTTCGTATCGGCTTGATCTTTGCGGCGGCGTGTGGATTCCACACGCCGCCGTGCTATGCTCCCTGCCCCCGTCCCGGGGGCAGGGAGCGGGGGCGTCTTTACGTGATGCCGGTCTGTGCTATGATACAGCTACTTGACTAACGACAATCTGACGACTTTTGAGGAACGTGTATGCAGGTGTATATCGTCCATTTTGGCGAGTTGGGACTGAAAGGGCGCAACCGGATTTTCTTTGCGCGGCATTTGGTCGAGAACATCCACGCCGTTTTTGCGGATGCGCCGGGAACGACGGTGAAGTTTTTTCACAGTCACATCCTCGTCAAAGTATTCGCGCAGATGCCGGCGGCGACCATCGAAGCGCGCCTCAGCAAGGTTTTCGGCATCGCTTATTACGCGCCGGCGACGATTGTGTCCGCGGATTTCGAGGCGATCAGCCAGGCCGCGCTGCGTCTGGTCGAGGGGGTGGTCACGCCGGCAACGACTTTCAAGGTGGATACCACGCGGGGCGACAAGCGCTTCCCGATCACGTCGCAGGGCGTTGACCGCGAAATCGGCGCGCGGATCGTGGAGATGACCGGCGCGCCGGTCAAACTCAAGGACCCCGATGTCACGTTGACTATCCAGATTTACGAAGACGCGACGTATCTTTTCGTGCGCCGACTTCCGGGAGCAGGCGGTTTGCCGGTGGGCGTCAGCGGGCGCGTGCTCACGCTATTTTCCGGCGGGATTGATTCGCCCGTGGCGGCGCACATGATGTTGAAGCGCGGCTGCACGCTCGATCTGCTGCACTTCCATCTGCTGCCCAACGTGGAACAGGCGCGCGCGTCGAAAATCGTGGCGATGGCGCGCGCCGTGCTGGAGCCACATCGCCTCGCGGCGCCCCTCTATTTGATTTCCGCCGCGCCCTTCGAGACGGCGATGGCTGACGTGAACACGCGCGTTTCGACGGTGGTCTTCCGCCGCTTCATCATGCGCGTGGCCGAGCGCATCGCGGAACAGCGTCAATGTCTCGCATTGGTGACGGGCGAAAGCGTCGGGCAGGTGGCTTCGCAGACGCTGCAAAACATCAGCATGATCAGCCGCGCGACGGCGCTCCCCATCCTGCGCCCGCTCATTGCCTTCGACAAGGCGGAAATCGTCGCCGCCGCGCAACGCCTCGGCACCTACGATCTCTCCATCCAGCCGTACCGCGACCCGTGTTCGATCCACGCGCGCAACCCGGCGACCAGCGCCGACCTGGGCGAAGTCGAGCGCGTCGAAACCGAGATCGGCATCGCCGACCTGCTCGAAACCACCCTGCACAATTATGTAGATAAAGTGTGGATTAACTAACGTTCAAACGGTTAAAACGTTCGAACGTTCAAACGTTTTAACGTTTTCATAGGGAGGTAAAACATGAACACCGTGAATCGCATTGTCATTGTCATTGTGTTGTTGGCGCTGATGGCAGCATTAACGGCTGTCTTCGTCCTACCCCACGTTTTGCTCATCAACATCGGCAACTGGATAGTGCAGTCGGGCCAGTATTTCAATCAGATGCAGCCGGCATGGCGGCTGGTTGGCGGCCTTTTCCTCGCGCTGATCGCTGATCTGCTGATCCTGCTTCTGATCTTCCTGGAAGTGCGACCAGGTCGCAAGCGGTTCATCCGCGTGCAACAGGTGACCGGCGGGATGGCAGCTATCAGCGGGGAGAGCATCGTGCAGCAGCTCGTCTACAAACTCGATCCGTTGCCGGATGTCATCAAGGTCACGCCCAAAGTCCACGCAAAACGCGATAAAGTACAGGCTATCGTGGATGTGGACGTAGAGGCGGGCGCCGATGTGCCTGGCCTGGCAACGCAGTTGATGGGCGTGGTGAAAACCGTTCTATCCGATGACCTGGGCTTGCAGGTTTACGGGCAACCGGAAGTGCGCATTAAAGTCGCTCCCGCGCCCACAACCGTCGTGAAGAAGAGCCGCCCGGCTGCGGAAGAGCCGCTGCCGCCCCAACCGGTCGTCCCGACGGAGAAGCCGCAGGAGTTGGCCGGGCCGCCACCCTTGCCCGTTGAAGAGGACCGCTAAACGTGAGCGAAGCGCCCACGCTATCCGCCGACGCGCTTATCGAGGCGTTGCTCTTCGTCGCGCCGCAACCCCTGACGCCGGAATCCCTGGCCGAGGTCACGGGCCTGTCGCTTGACGAGACAGAGGCCGCCCTTTCCACGTTGGAGACGCGCCTGGCGACTTCGGGCCTGCGGCTCCAGCGCAACAAAAAGCGCCTTCAAATCGTCTCTGCGCCCGAAGCCGCGCCCTTCGTCGAGAAACTTTTGGGCCTGGAAGTCAACCTGCACCTTTCGCAGGCGGCGATGGAGACGCTGGCGATTGTAGGCTACGCGCAGCCGGTCACCCGCCCGCAGATCGAGGCCATTCGCGGCGTCGGCTCCGACAGCGTCCTACGCACCCTGCTCTCTGCCGGCCTGATCGAGGAGGTCGGGCGCGCCGAAACTGTCGGCCGCCCCATCCTCTACGGGACGACGTTCGAGTTCCTCCAACAATTCGGCCTGCAGAAGCCAGAAGACCTGCCGCCCCTGGAACGACCGGGGCAAACGCCGCCCGAACCTGCTGCGCCGGCGGCCGGCGATGCAAAATCGTGAGAGCCTGACGCAAGGTGCGCGCCCACTCGCGCCAAAATGGCTGAAAAAGTGGGCGGCCTTCTGTCTCGCGTTGCTGGTCGCCGTCAGCGGAGGCGCCGCCGTCCTGGCGCAGACCGCCATCACGCCCGTCGGCGTCTATTACCTGGGCGCTGAGGATGCCATCGCCGAGGCCATCAACCTCGCTACGCCTTACATCGTGCGCGTTGACCAGCCTGAACTGGCGCAGGTTTTGGTGCTGAACAATTTCTTTCCGCGCCAGGAAGAGACGGCGCGCCTTTTCGCCGCGCTGGTGCAACGGGGCGACGTGGGCCTGGTGCTGTTCTGCGGGCCGCAGTTCCCCCAGACCGTCGAAGATTTGAGCGCCGTGTTTGGCATCAGCGTCTTTGGCATAGCGCGCGTTGACCGCGCACTGTCCATCCAAGTCGGGCGGGAGGTGGATGCGCTGCAACGCGCGATCACGTGGGATTCCGCCCCGCCGATTCAGGCGCGCACCGTCATCTCCAACCCCAACCTGCTCCTGCCCATTGTGACCACAACGACGCGCGAGCCGGTCATCCAGCGCGTGCGGGGACGCGAAAGAGCGCAGGTGTTTATCATCGGGGGCTGGCTCGGCGCGTCGTCGAACGGCGAATGGCAGAATTGGCCCTATTTCCGCTATCTCATCTACCGGCTGATTGTCGAGGCCGCGAACTTGTCGCGCGTGCTGCCCTTCGCCAGCTATCCCCTTTCGCCCGTGCCGCAGGGAGCAACGCGCCTGGCGCTCATCGGCGCCGGCGGGGCTGCTATCTTCGGCGCGGCGTGGGCGCTCTACCTCGCCCGGCGGCGTCTGTTCATGCACCCGGAAATCTGGGAGAAGTTGCGCGCCACGCCGGCGGCTCACCCCCAGCAAAGTTTGTGGGAGACCGTCGGCTTTCACCGGCCCTTGGCGGGGCTGCTGACGCTGCTGCTGCCCTACTGCCTGGCGCTCGTCCTGCTCATCGCCTATCAGGTCAATTATCTGCCGCGCGTCCTGATCCCGTGGCCGCACACGCTGCGCCTTTGGGAGATCACCGGTCTGGGCTTTGGCGCGCTAGGGCTGCTTTTTGACTTGGGCGCCGGCGTCGCGGCGGTGTACTACTTTGCGACGTTGCGCATCCGCTATCCTCACGAAGCGTTCCGCTATTTCCAGTTCTACGTGTGGTGGCAGGCGCTCAGCGGAGCTGTGCAATTTGGGATGGCGATGTTCGTGGCGACTTTCATCCTGCCTGGTATGCCGCTCGCGTACCTGGCGTTCTATTTCGTCGCGCACGCGCTGATCCAGTTCCCCGGCTTCTTCCAGGGCTTCCGCTTTTTCTTCCGCGCCGTGCAGCGGCTGGATTACGAGCAATATCTCACCTTGTGGTCGCTGGTTGGGTCTATCATTCTCCAGGGGGCTGCCGTGCTGTCGCTGCGACGATGGGGCGCGGAAGTTCCCATCATCGGCGAGACGTTGGGCGGCATCCTGGGCCTAGGGATTGGGCTTTACGTGACCGAAGCTGTAGGTTTCGTCGTCGGGGCGCTGCTCTACAAACGCCTGGGATATTCGCTGCGCGCTTTCTTGCTCCCGGCGTTTGACCGGCGGGTGATCGCTCAGATGTTGAGCTTTGGCGGGCGGCTCACGTTCGGCGCCATCTTTGTGCCGTTGGGTGCGCTGGCGCAGATTTATCTCCTCCCGCGCTTCCTGCCCACCTACAGCGATGTCGAAAGCCACTGGACGCTGGCGGTTTCTTTCGCTGCCGCTTATGACGTGCTGGCGCTCAGTCTCTACAGCGGGCTGTTGCCGGCGATGGCGGAGACGTACATCCAGGGGTACAAGACGCTGATGCGCTATTACATCAGCCAGGGCTTGCACTACGGGATGTGGTTCAGCCTGTTTCTATTCGCGGCGCTGAGCGCGGTGGGCAATCGCGTTGTCGTGGGCATCGCGGGCGCGGCTTTTGTGGACGTGACGGTCTGGCTTCTGCCGGTTTTGTTTTGGGGCGCGTTGCAGTGGGGCGCGTGGTTTACGAATCAGGTGTTGCTCGCCACAGACCATCCGGCGCTCATCTCGTGGCTGACCATCGGCGAGCAAGCGGTGCGCGCCGGGCTGACGGTGGTGTTCGTGCTCGCGCGGGGAATCGCGGGGCTGCCGGCGGCCTTCGCCATCGCATTGCTGCTGCGCGTGATGGTGGCGTGGGTCATCGTTCATCGCCGCGCCGGGCGGCTGCACATCTATATGTGGCGGACGGTCATCGCGCCCGCCGTGGCGGCCTGGGCGGTCTACGTCGCGCTGCGCGTCGCGGGGAACTGGGGGTGGACGCCCACGGTATCCGCCAGTGTGGTTTTACTCATCGTTGCGCTGGCGCCGGCGCTGGCACTGTACGGGTTTCTCACCGCCTTGCTCGGCGGATGGGACGACGGCAGCCTGGCCGAGTTGCAGCGCGCGACGTGCCTCAGCGGCATCGGCTTCCCGCTGGCGGCGCTGCTGACGTTCGGCGTGCGCCTGGGCGCCCGGCTTTCCCCGCTGCACGGACGCTTCCCGGTGGTCTTACGGGAACTGGCGGAAGAGGAAGCGCAGGCGTTAACGATAGGCCGGACTACACTGGAATAGGTCACGCGAACGTCACGTGTAGCCCGTCCTCAGCGAAGGTGTAATGGCCGAAAACCACCGGCCCGGCTTCCAAAACGCGGGGCAACAGCTCCGGCAAATCCTCAACGAGGGGCAGCGTCCCAATCTCCGATCGTTTGCCCCAGACCGGCACGCCTTCCGGGGAAGAGCGCAGCTCTCCGGCGGGCGCTTCCCCGACGAAAACGAAGAACAGCACACCGGGCGGCTGTGGCAGCGTCACGTGGATAACGGCGCGCAGCGTCAAATCGTCAACGACCAAACCGGCTTCCTCGTACACCTCGCGCATTGCGGTCTGGCGCGGCGTCTCGCCTGGCTCGATGTGCCCGCCCAGGCCGTTATACTTACCGGCCCACAATTTCTTGTCCGGCGCGCCGCGCAGCAGCAACACCTCGTCCGCCTGGGTCAAAAACACCAGCACGCGCGGGATGACCGTGTAACGGACGCCAGCGTTCAGTTGATCCTCAGGACGCATAGATGTCGTCTCCATAGGTCAACGTCAGGGTGTGGATAGCCTCAAAGGTCAGCCAACGGCTCGGCTGGTGAATGCGTTCCTCCGATAGCGCAGGTGTTGGACGGCTTTTGATCCAGCGTCCTTCGGTGTTCTGCACCGCTACCATGCGATGCAGCAATTCCTGAAAACGCGGGTGTGTCCGATAAGGCGTCTGCGCCAGGACGCGGCACAATTCCACGAGATCGGAGCGATAATACCGGGGAAAACTTGGCTGGAGCCACTCTGCATCGTGTCGCCCAAAGTCGTAGGAGTAGTTGAGGAGGCGTTCGCTCAACACCGCGATGGCTTGCTCTTCGTTGGACTCGCGCTGTTCAGCCGGCATGCTCAGCAAGCCAGCGAGCGCCTTGACCAGGCCGTGGTGACAGCCGCCATCAGCAAGCGGACACTCCAGCATTTCTGGGCGCAGTAAGACGGTCTGCAATAAAGCCACCCACGCAGAACGCACCCGCAGGTCGTTCCCATAGCCAAAATGCCCCATGATCTGCAGCGCCATGCCGGTGTAACACAGCCAGGGCGCAGCGCGGGGACCTTCCAGCACAAAGCGTCCGTCGTCGCCGCGTCCTCTGTTGAGCAGATTCTCACACGCCGGTTCGACTTCTGGAAAGAGCGGCACGCCCATCTGGCTGAAGAGATAGAGTGTGCCGAAGTTGCCCATCGCCCCGCCGAAGTAGGGATCTGCCTCGCGCCCCCAGAAGTTGACGCGGTTCCAGTGTTCCCGCAATAGCGTGATGGGCCTCCACGCCAAAAGACGGGCGCGTTCCTCTGCGAGGCTGGCCTCCGGTTTCTTGAAGATGTGGCGGAGCGTCAACAGCCGCGCAGAGGGATTTTCGGGATCCAACAACCAGGGGACGGGATCCCGTTTGACCAGCTCTAACCAACGCATAGAAGGCTACCCGCGCGTGATGAGCGTACCTACAGCTTATAGCCGATCATCCGCAGGAAACCCTTGCGCCAGGCGATGTCTTCCTCGCCTTCGATGCCTTTCGTCAGCTCCCCGTCAATCACACCCAGGATACCCCGGCCCTGTTCGGTTTCGGCGACGATGACCTGCGTGGGATTGGCCGTCGCGCAGAAGATGCGCGCCACCTCCGGCACCATTTTGACGGTGTTGAGAACGTTGACGGGGTAGAAGCCTTCGCCCAGGAAAACGATGAAGCTGTGCCCCGCGCTCAACGCCAACGCGTTTTTGCGGGCCAGCTCGATCAGCGCCTCATCCGTGCCCGACCAGCGCACCAGCGATTTGCCCGACGCTTCACAGAAGGCGATCCCGAACTTGATGCCGGGCACGGCTGTGACCAGCGCCTCGTGCAGGTCTTCCACGGTTTTGATGAAGTGCGATTGCCCCAAAATGAAATTCAGGGACTCCGGTTTCTCAATTGGGACGACTTTCAGGATTAAGGACATACTTGACCTCCATTGAAAAACGTTGGAACGTTCAAACGTTGAAACGTTTTAACCACCTAAATTTCGCCCAAAGTAACGGCGATATGCTTATGAGTAAGCAAGGCTGACA
>DAOLUH010000034.1:42414-64627 GCA_035420085.1 Anaerolineae bacterium | reverse complement strand
CCGCCAAAGCCGACCACCCCCCACCCCCTCACCCCCCTCCTCCCCCACTCCCCCCCACCCCCACGCCTACACTCCCCCTCACCCTGGCAGAAATCGAGAGCCTTATCGAGACGGCGCTCAGAGATCCGGTAGAAGAAGTACGCCTCGCCGCGCAGACCGCCAGGCGGATGATGGCAGGCGTCTCTATATCCGACTTTAGAAAGAAGGAGGAAGTTATGCTTTCTGCGATTGAGAAGATCATTTTCCTCAAAGAAGTCCCGTTTTTCCAGGGGATGACCATTGACCAGCTCAAAATTCTGGCGAATGTCTGCGAGGAAGAGATGTTTGAGGAAGACCAGCGCGTTTACAACAACAATGATCCAGGCGGCGTACTGTACGTTGTGGTCAGCGGGCGCGTGGGCATCGAGCAAGAGAAGCGCACCGGCTCTTTCGCGCGCCTGGCGACCATTGAGGCACACTCCTACTTCGGTGAGGCCAACTTCTTCGACAACAGCCCGCACACCACCTCCGCCGTCGCCATCCAAGACACGCTCACGCTGCGCCTGCGCCGCGAACCGCTCATCGCCCTGGCGCGCCAGAACCCAGAGATGTCGCTGGCGCTGATCAACGTCCTCAGCGAACGCCTGCGCGAATCCAACGACCGCATCGCCGAACTGACCCGCGCCCGCCCGCGCCAGCTCAACAAACTGTTCGATCAATACGATCAATAAAACGTGAAACGTAAAACGTAAACTATAAAACGTAAAATGTAAAAGCTGTTTTACGTTTTACGTTTTACGCCTTGCGTTATGGCAGTGTCAAAATGACCATTTCGACTGAAACGCCCTGGCAGGAGATATCACGCGACTTCCCCGCGCCGACCCCGCTTGCCATTGCGAAACCCGGCTTGGCTTCCGCCGAGACATCCCGCGCAACGTATATGGCCGCGCTCGCGCCAGACCTGACCGCTGCGCTGCACGATTTTGCGCGCCGACACGCCCTCAACGTGACGACGCTCTTTCAAGGCGCGTGGGCGCTGCTCCTCAGCCGTTATAGCGGCGAAACGGAGGTCGTCTTTGACGTCGCTATGGCGCCGGGCAAGGTCTTTGCTATGCGCGTTCTGGTCGCGCCGGAGCAGACGGCGCTAACCTGGCTCGCGGCGCTGCAAACCGGCATCGCGGCGGCACGTTGGCGCCCGGCGACCACGGAGCAGCCCCACTTCGAGACGCTGCTCGCCTTTGGGGCGTCCGCCCCCGTCGACGTCCCTTTCGCGCTCACCGTTGATGACAACCTGCGCCTGCGCTGCGACTATGCAGCCGCTCGCTTCGAGGCCGCCGCGGTGGAGCGGATCTTCGGCCATTGCCAAACGCTGCTTGGCGGCCTGATCGCAGCGCCAGAACAACCGCTCAAGGCCCTGCCGATGTTGACCGAGGCCGAGCGCCAGCAGCTTCTCGTCGCCTGGAATGACACCGCCGCCGACACCGGCTATCTTGGGCAGTGCATCCACCGCCGCTTTGAGCGCCAGGCCGCACAGACGCCGGACGCCGTCGCTGTGGTCTACGCCGAACCGGGCCAGCCACGGCAAACCTTGACTTACCGCGAACTGAACGCCCGCGCCAACCAACTGGCGCGCCACCTGCGCGCGCGCGGCGTCGGCCCGGAGGTTCCCGTGGGGATGTGCGTCACGCGCTCGACGGCGATGCTCGGGGGGATGCTCGGCATCCTCAAGGCCGGCGGCGCTTACGTCCCCATTGACTCCGCCTACCCGCCCGACCGCCAGGCGTTTATGCTCGCCGACACGCAGACGCCCATCCTGCTGACCGAATGCGCGCTACTGAACACGTTACCGATGACCGAAGCGCGACTGATCTGCCTGGATGCCGACTGGCCCGCCATCGCCGCCCACGTCGACGCCAACCTCGACGGCGGCGCGCAGGGCGACAACCTGGCCTACATCATCTACACCTCCGGCTCCACGGGACGGCCCAAAGGCGTGGAAATCACGCATCAGAGCGTGATCAACCTTGTGGAAGCCACACGCCCGGTCTTCAATTTCGCTGCGGATGATGTGTGGACGGTGTTCCATTCGTATGCCTTCGACTTTTCGGTGTGGGAAATCTGGACGCCGTTGCTCTGCGGCGGACGGCTGGTGATCGTACCGCAAGCCGTCACGCAGTCGCCGACGGCGTTCCTGGCGTTACTGCGCAGCGAAAGCGTCACCGTCGTCAACCAGACGCCGTCGGCGCTGCAACGCCTGCTTGACCTCTACAACGTTGCCGAGCCGCTGCCCCTGCGCCTGATCTGTTGCGGCGGCGAGGCGATGCCGCGCGCCCTGGCGCAGCGTGTGCTGGCGTGGGACATCCCGCTGTGGAATTTCTACGGCCCCACCGAATCCACGGTATGGGCCGCTTGCGGGCAGGTCACGACGCCCGGCGACACGCCGACGGTCCCCGTCGGACGCCCGCTCAGCAACATCCGCCTGTATATCCTCGCCCCATACCAGAACCCCGTCCCCGTCGGCGTGCCCGGCGAACTGCACATCGGCGGCGTGGGACTGGCGCGCGGCTACTTCAACCGCTCGCAGCTCACCGCCGAGAAGTTTGTCCCCGATCCCTTCTCAACCAAACCGGGCGCGCGGCTCTACAAAACCGGCGACGCGGCCCGTTATCTGGAAGACGGCAGCATCGAATTCCTGCAACGGTTGGATACGCAGGTGAAAATCCACGGCTTCCGCGTCGAACTGGGCGAAATCGAGAGCGCACTCGCCAGCCATCCTGCTGTGCGCGAGGCCGTGGTGGTCATCCGCCCCGGCAGCGACGGCGACCACCGCCTCATCGCCTACTGGACCGCCGCCCACCCCTCCGCCGACGCGCCGACGACCAGCGACCTGCACGAGTTCCTCACACAACGCCTGCCGGCGTATATGATTCCCGCCGTCTTCGTCCACCTTGACGCGCTGCCGCTGACGCCCAACGGCAAAATTGACCGCCAGCGCCTCCCCGCGCCCGATACGACCCGCCCCACCCTCAGCACGGCCTACGTTCCGCCGCGCACAGAGGCCGAAGCGACCCTGGCGCGCATCTGGGCGAACGTCCTGCAAGTGACGCAGGTCGGCATCCACGATAACTTCTTCGAGTTGGGCGGCGATTCGATCCTGAGCCTGCACATCATCGCCGAGGCGCGCGAAGCCGGGCTGCACCTCACCGTGCAGCAACTCTTTGAATTCCAGACCATCGCCGCGCTCGCCGCCTCCCTGCTCCCTCCCGCGCCCACTCCCCCGCCCACCGCCGGCGTTTATCCCGACGTGGACCTGACGCCAGAGGAACTGGAGGCCGTGCTGATCGAACTTGGCGACATCATCCCCACAAAGGAGGTTGTGGCCGGTCTATGACCGAGCCACCAGTAGTTTTCTATGAACCCACTCGACAACCTCGAAGCCATCTACCCGCTCTCCACAATGCAGCAGGGGATGCTGTTTCATACGCTCTATACGCCCGAATCGGGCGTTTATTTTGAACAACTGTGCTTCACCCTCCACGGCGACCTCGACGTTGCCGCGTTCGAGCGCGCGTGGCAACGCCTCATCGAACGCCACCCGGCGCTGCGCACCGTCTTCGCGTGGGAGAAGCGCGATAAGCCGCTGCAAGTCGTGCGGCGGCGCGCCAGCCTCCCGTGGACAACCGACGACTGGCGCGCGCTCTCACCCGACGCGCAGCGAAGTCAGCTTGCAGACTGGCTCAAAGCTGACCAGGCGCGCGGCTTCGATCTGCACCAGGCTCCGCTGATGCGCGTGACGCTCTTCCGCCTGAGCGATGCGACGTGGCGCTGCGTGTGGAGCTTCCACCACCTGCTGCTCGACGGGTGGAGCCTGTCGCTGGCGCTCAAGGACGTGTTCGCCTTCTACGAGGCGGAACGCCGGGGCGTGGACTTGTCCCTGCCGCCGTCGCGCCCGTACCGCGACTACATCGCCTGGCTACAAGCGCAAGATATGACGCAAGCCGAGCGTTTCTGGCGCGACACGCTGGTTGGGTTGACCGCGCCCACGCCGCTTCACGTCCGGCGCGCGGGAGAAGCAGACCCCGCCGCGGACGATTACGCCGAGCAGCGGTTGCGCCTGTCCGCCGCGACAACCACGGCGCTGCACACCTTCGCCCGCCAGCAGCGTGTGACGCTCAACACGGTCATCCAGGGCGCGTGGGCCGCGCTGCTGAGCCGTTACAGCGGCGAAACGGACGTGCTCTTCGGTGCGACGATTGCCGGGCGGCCCGCCGCGCTGGACGGCGTGGAAGCGATGGTCGGGCTGTTCATCAACACCTTGCCCGCGCGCGTCCACGTGCCTGACGACGCAGCGCTCGGCCCGTGGCTGCAAACACTGCAAGCGCAGCAAGCCGCCGCCCGCCACTACGAATACGCGCCCCTCGTCGAAATCCAGCGGTGGAGCGACATCCCGCAAGGACAGCCGCTCTTCGAAACGCTGCTCGTCTTCGAGAACTACCCCGGCGAGGCGGACGTCCAACCGGCAGACCCGCGCCTCACGCTCGCCGATATGGTCACGCTGGAAAAGACGAATTACCCGCTCACGGTCATCGTCGCGCCGGGCGCGGAATTGGGGCTACGCCTCAGCTACCGCCAGCAACACTTCGACGCGGCGACCATCAGCCGGATGCTCGGACACCTGCGCACGCTGCTGGAGGGGATGCTCGCCGCGCCGCAAGGGCGGGTGGGCGAGCTGCCGTTGCTGACGGCTGCCGAGCGGGAGCAACTGCTCGGCGCGTGGAACGACACGCGCACGGATTATCCCCGCGACACGCCCATCCACCGGCTGTTCGAGGTGCAGGCCGCGCAGACGCCAGACGCCGCGGCGCTCAGCTTCGCGGGGGCGTCGCTGACCTACGCTGAACTTAATCGCCGGGCCAACCGCCTGGCGCGTCATCTGCGCGCCCTGGGCGTGGGGCCAGAAATCGGCGTCGGCGTGTACGTCGAGCGTTCGCTGGAGATGATCGTGGGCGTGCTGGGCATCCTCAAGGCCGGCGGGGCCTACGTGCCGCTCGATCCTACCTATCCGCAGGAACGCCTCGCGTTTATGATCCACGACACTCAGTCGCCGGTCATCTTGACGCACACACAGTTGGTGGGAAAGTTCCCCTCCTATGCGGGTCAGGTCGTCAATCTCGATGATGACGTGTGGACGAAATATCCAGACACCAACCTTGACGGTGGCGCATCCGCCGACAGCCTGGCCTACGTGATGTACACGTCCGGTTCGACAGGGATGCCCAAAGGGACGAGCATCGTCCACCGTGCGGTGGCGCGGCTGGTCAAAAACACGAACTTCGCCAGCCTGACCGCCGCTGAGACGTTCCTCCAACTGGCGACGCTCTCCTTCGACGCCTCGACGCTGGAAATCTGGGGCAGCCTGCTCAACGGCGGGAAATTGGTCATCTTCCCGGCGCACAAGCCGTCGCTTGACGAGCTGGCGCGGTTCATCGAAGAACAACACATCACGACGTTGTGGCTCACAGCGGGGCTGTTCCACCAGATGGTGGACGCCTTCCCGGAAAGCCTGCGCTGCGTCCGCCAACTGCTGGCGGGCGGCGATGTGCTCTCTGTCGCGCACGTGCGGCAGATGCTCAACCTGCTCCCGCCAGGACACACGCTCATCAACGGCTATGGCCCCACCGAGAACACAACCTTCACGTGCTGCTACCCGATGCACTCGCCTGCCGCCCTCGCTGGTGCTGAATCACAATCCAGCACCGTCCCCATCGGACGGCCCATCGCCAACACGCAGGTCTACATCCTGGATCGGGCGATGCGGCCTGTGCCCATCGGCGTGCCCGGCGAGTTGCACATCGGCGGCGACGGGCTGGCGCGCGGCTACTGGCGGCAGCCGGCATTGACCGCCGAGCGCTTCGTCCCCCACCCCTTCAGCGGCGAACCGGACGCACGGCTTTACAAAACCGGCGATCTGGCCCGCTATCTGCCCGACGGCAACGTGGAATTTCTGGGACGGCTGGACAATCAGGTGAAAATTCGCGGCTATCGCGTTGAGCCGGGCGAAATCGAGGCGCGCCTGGAGCAACACCCGGCGGTGCAAAACGCCGTCGTGGTGGCCCGCGAGGACATCCCCGGCGACAAGCGGCTGGTGGCCTACGTCGTGCCACAGCCCGGCCAGCAGCCCACCGCTGATCTCCTGCGCGAGGCGCTACAAAGCGCGCTGCCCGATTATATGACGCCGTCTGCTTTTGTGCTGCTGGACGCCTTCCCCTTGACGCCCAACGGCAAGGTGAATCGCAGCGCGCTCCCCGCCCCCGATTGGACGCACGCCGCCGCGACCTACACCGCGCCGCGCACCACCGCCGAAGAGATGCTGGCGGGAATCTGGCAGGAGGTGCTGGGCGTGCCGCAGGTGGGCATCCACGATAACTTCTTCGCGTTGGGCGGGCACTCGCTGCTGGCGACCCGCGTGATCTCTCGCGCGCAACAGGCGTTTCAGGTCGCCATCCCCCTGCGCGCCATCTTCGAGGCGCCGACCGTGGCGGGGTTGGCATCCGCCATCGAAGCCATCCTCATCCGCGAGATTGAGGCCCTCAGCGACGCAGACGCCCAGGCAGTGAACGATGACTGACATCCGTGAAGCCGTGCAGGGCACCACGGCGCGCAACACGCTCTCTCCGGCGCAACGCGCGTTGCTCGAAAAGCGTCTGCGCGGAGTGACGGCGCGGGTGACGGCGATTCCGCGCCGTACCGGCGCCGGCCCGGCCCCCCTCTCCTTCGCCCAGCAACGGATGTGGTTCCACGAGCAACTGGAACCAGGCCAGCCCACGTACAACATTCCCATCGCCGTGACGTTGAGCGGCCCCCTGGACAGCGCCGCGCTGGAAGGCAGCCTGAACGCGGTGGTGCAGCGGCACGCCAGCCTGCGCACCACGTTCGTCGCGGTGGAGGGCGAACCGGTGCAAATCGTCGCGCCAACGTTGTGGATACCGCTCGCTGTCACAGATGTAGCGTCGCTGTCCAGCGCCGACGTTGAGGCGCAACTCGTCGCGGAGGCGCGCGCGCCTTTCGATCTGGCGCAAGGACCGCTACTGCGCGCCCGGTTGCTGCGCCGTGCTGAGACGGAGTGCATATTGCAGTTGACCTTTCACCATATCATCTTCGATGGTTGGTCGTTGGGCATCTTTTTCCGGGAACTCGGTGCTTTTTATGCGGCGCGCGTCACGGGGCAGACGCCGACGCTGCCCGCGCTGCCCATCCAGTACGAGGACTTTGCCGTGTGGCAACGTGAATGGCTGCCAGGCGAAACCTTACAGCGCCAGCTTGCTTATTGGAAAAAGCGGTTGAGCGGCGCGTTGCCGGTCCTCCAGCTTGCCACCGACCGTCCCCGTCCGTCCATACAATCCCACAATGGCGCCCTGTACCATTTCGTTCTGCCCGACACACTCTATGCCGAGATGCGGGCGTTCGCCCAACGCGAAGGCGTCTCGCTCTTTATGCTGTTGTTGGCGGCTTTTGAGGTGCTGTTGTATCGTTACACCGGACAGACGGATATGCTCATCGGCGCACCCATCGCCAACCGCACCCGCAGCGAAACGGAGGGGCTGATCGGCTTCTTCGTCAATACATTGGCGCTGCGCGGCGACCTTTCCGGCGACCCCACGTTCGGCGAGCTTTTACAGCGGGCGCGCCAGAGTGCGCTCGAAGCCTATGAACATCAGGACTTGCCGTTCGAGCGGTTGGTCGAGGCGCTGCAACCGGAACGCGATCTGAGCCGCAACCCGCTCTTTCAGGTGATGTTCGTGTTCCACAATGCCGGCGATTTTGCCCTGCATCTGCCGGGCATCCAATCCACGTACCGCGTCGTGGATAGTCGCACGGCGATCTTCGATCTGACCCTCACCTGCGAAGAGACAGATGCAGGGTTGCGAGGATACTTCGAGTACAACACGGATTTGTTCGATGCGGAGACGATGCGCCGGATGGCCAGACACCTGGCAACACTGTTGCAAGGCAGCGTGACGAATCCCGATGAACGGATCGCCACGCTACCGCTGTTGACCGAGGCTGAAAGGCAGCAGCTTCTCGTCACCTGGAACGCTACAGCGGTGAACTATCCGCAGGATCATTGCGTCCAACACGGGTTCGCGCAACAGGCGGCCCAGACGCCCGAGGCTGTCGCGGTGGTCTACGGAGCGCAGCGCTTCACGTATCGCCAGATCAACGCACACGCCAACCAACTGGCGCGTTATCTGCACAGGTTGGGTGTCGGCCCGGAAACGTTGATCGGCCTGTATGTAGAGCGCACACCCGAAGCGGTGATCGGCATACTCGGCGTGCTGAAGGCTGGCGCTGCCTATCTGCCGCTCGATCCCACCTATCCCCCGGCGCGCACAGCCTTTATGCTGGACGACGCGAAAGTCGCCATCCTGTTGACCCAGGCGCACCTGGTCGCCACCCTGACGGCGCCGCCCGCCCACACGATCTGCCTGGATGGCGATTGGCCGCTCATCGCCCAGGAAAGCGCGGAGAATATCACGTATCCAGTTACGCCGGACAACCTGGCATACGTCATCTACACATCCGGCTCTACGGGACAGCCCAAAGGCGTGATGGTGACACACCGGGGACTCAACAACTATCTCCAGTGGTGCACGCGCGCTTACGATGTAGGTGGCGGGCAAGGCGCGCCGGTGCACAGCGCGCTGAGCTTCGATCTGACGATCACCAGCCTGTTTCCGCCGCTCCTGGTGGGACGCAGCCTCACGCTGCTGCCCGAAACGCCGGGCGGCGAGGCGCTCGGTGAGGCATTGCGCCGCGCGCGCGACTTCAGCCTGGTCAAACTGACCCCGGCGCACCTCGACATCCTCAGCCAGCTCGTGCCGGAGGACGCGATGGCCGGCCGGACGCGGGCGTTCATCATCGGTGGCGAGGCGCTGCGGGGCGAAAGTCTCACCGTCTGGCAGACCCACGCGCCGGAGACCCGCCTGATCAACGAGTATGGCCCGACTGAGACGGTGGTGGGCTGCTGCGTCTATGAAGCGCCACGGGACAGACGCATCACAGGCGCGGTCCCCATCGGGCGGCCCATCGCCAACACGCAACTCTACATCCTGGATCCACAGGGACAGCCGGCGCCCATCGGCGTGCCCGGTGAACTGTACATCGGCGGGGATGGCGTCGCGCGCGGGTATCTCAATCGCCCGGCGCTGACGGCGGAGCGCTTCGTCCCTGACCCCTTCGGCAAGACACCCGGCGGACGGCTCTACCGCACCGGCGACCTGGCCCGCTATCTGCCCGACGGGAACATTGAATACCTGGGCCGCATGGATCAGCAGGTCAAGGTACGCGGTTACCGCGTCGAACTCGGCGAGATTGAAGCGGAATTGCTCAAGCAGCCGTTTGTCCAGGCCGCCGCCGTCGTCGTGGTGAAAGACACGGCAGGACACTATCAACTGGTCGCCTACATCGTCCCAGAGAAAGGCATCCCGGTGAGCGGCGACGCCCTGCGCGAGGAACTGCAACAGACGTTGCCGGGTTATATGGTGCCCACGCATTATGTGATGCGCGACACTTTGCCCTTAACGCCCAACGGGAAAATCGATCACCGGGCGCTCGCGGCGCTGGGCAACGGGCAGATTGCCACGTCGGCCACCTACGTCGCGCCGCGCACTATGCGCGAACGGCAAATCGCCGCGATTTGGGCGGATGTGTTGGGCGTGGAACAGGTGGGCATCTACGATAACTTCTTTGAACTGGGCGGACATTCGCTGCAAGCGGTGCAGGTTGTGTCGAAGATCACGACGGCGCTGCACTGTCCGCTTTCGGTCAAGACGCTCTTTCTGCATCCGACAGTGGCGATGCTCACGAACGCGCTCCAACCCGCGCCGCCGGCGTTGGTGGCGACGCAATCGCCAACCACGCTGCCCGCCGCGCCATTCCTCACCATCGAACAACGCTCGCTGCTGTCGCTGTTCGCCATCGGCAAGATACAGGCTGTGGATTCGGCGACGCTAGGATATCTCGATCACACGGAAGCGGCGCGGGATGCGCTGCTCCGCAAGCAAGTTGACCATCTCCCACTCTTGACCAACATCATCGAAACCGAGCTGGGACGCATCGGCATTATTTTGCTGCCGCGCTTCGATAGCGAGTTGTACCACGATCAAGACGACCTCGTCAACACGATCATTGAGGCGCTGACCCTGGCGCGGCATCTCGGCGCGCGCACGGTCTCCCTCGCCGGGTTGATTCCATCGGCAACGGAGTATGGGCGCGCCGTGGCGGCCAGCGCCGCCTATTCGCCGCAGCTTCCCGCCATCTCCACCGGCCACGCGACGACGTCCGCCGCCGTGGCCTTGACCGTCGAGCGCATTCTGCAGGAAAGCGGGCGCACCATGGCGCAGGAATGTCTCGGCGTGCTTGGCTTGGGGTCTATCGGGCTGGCCTCGCTGCGGCTGTTGCTCAAAGTTCTGCCGCATCCTGACGCGATTCTCCTGTGCGATCTCTACAGCAAACGCGCGGCGCTGGACGACATCCGCCGGGAGATCCTCACGGACTTTGGGTTTACGGGCAATGTGTACGTGCTCGAAGCTCGCCAACAGCTTCCGCCGGAGTTTTACACGGCGACGTTGATCTTGGGCGCGACCAACACCGCCGATGTCCTCGACATTGCGCGCGTACAACCAGGGACGCGCATCGTTGACGATTCCAGCCCGCACTGTTTCGCGTCGGCGCAGGCGATCCAACGTTGGCAGCAACATGGCGACATTCTATTCACCGAGGGCGGTGTGGTGAAATCGCCCCATCCCATCCACGAAATCATGTATTTGCCTGAGTTTCTGGCCGACGTTTTCGCCGGTTATGCGCGGCGCAACCCGTTCGACATCACAGGCTGCATCCTCTCCGGGCTGCTCTCGGCGCGCTTCGACGAACTCACGCCGACAGTGGGGATCGTCGCCGTCGAAGACAGCGTGAAGCATTACCACGCGCTGAAAGCCCTGGGGTTTCAGGCAGCCGATTTCCACAGCGAGCAGTACACGTTGGAAGCCGAGCTGGTGCATGATTTTCGGCGGCGTTTTGGCGGAAAACGGCGCTCAAACTAAATGCGGAGGCGACAAATATGGATTCGACCGACGATACGACCCCGTACAAAGTGGTCGTCAACCACGAAGAGCAATACTCGATTTGGCCGGCCGACCGGGACACCCCCCTCGGCTGGCGCGACGCTGGGAAAACCGGCCTTAAGGCTGAGTGTCTAGCCTACATCGAAGCAGTGTGGACCGATATGCGCCCGCTTAGCATCAGACGACAATTGGAGACACAAGCGGCTTGAGTCTGTTCACTCTCGCTTACAGCGGAGCCTGCGCCCTGCGCCCCCGTCCCCGGGGGCGCGTTGCGCGGTCGCTGCGGCTGAAAACTATGCTTGCCGCCCGGCCATACCCGCCCCCGAGACGGGGGCGGTGAGCGTGTGTCAAAGGAGACGGGGGTGGTGAGCGTGTGTCAAAGGAGACGGGGGCGGTGAGCGTGCGTCGAAGAGCGTCAGACGACAATTGGAGACACAAACGGCTTGAGTCTGTCGTAAACTGAGTACAATATCAGTAGTTGTGGGCACAGTGTTGTTGTCGCCATCCCGCGACGAGGAAAGGATAGGATTATGAATAATATATGCTTATGGAAACGAGTCATTCATCTCATACTTATAGTGGCAATCGGCCTCACCGCCTGCGGCGGCGGCGCTACCCCGCCAACGCCCGAACCGACTGTCGCACCCACCGCGGCGAGCAAGCGGGGCATCGGCGGGACGCTGCGGATGCAATACTGGGAGGCGTCTACGACGCTCAACCCGCACTTGACCCTGAGCATCAAAGACTGGGAAGCCGCGCGCATCACTTACGAACCGCTCGCCAGCTATGACGAGAACGGCGAGTTGGTGGCCTTCCTGGCGCTGGAAATTCCTTCGCTGGAAAACGGCGGCGTCGCGGAAGACGGCAAATCGGTCACGTGGAAGTTGCGGCCCGATGTTTCCTGGTCTGACGGTACGGCGTTTACGGCAGAGGATGTCAAGTTCACCTACGAGTACATCATTGACCCGGCGGTGAACGCGCAATCGGCGTATATTTACGGCAACGTCGAGAACGTTGAGGCGACCGACAGATTCACGGTCAAGATCACCTTCAAAGACGTCACCCCGGCCTGGGCGCTGCCCTTCGTCGGCATTCAGGGCGTCATCCTGCCGAAACATATTTTCTCCGCATACAAGGGGGCGAACGCGCGCGAAGCGCCCGCCAACACGCTGCCGGTCGGCACGGGGCCATATCGCGTCGTCGCGCCGGGGATCAAGCCGCAGGAGGTGCTGCTGCTGGGCACACAGATCGTCGAGACGAACAAAATCGTCTACGAAGCCAACCCCTACTACCGCGAGCCGGATCTGCCCTATTTCAGCAAGATCGAATTGCGCGGCGGCGGCACGGTTGGCGAGGCGGCCCGCCTGGTGCTGCAAGCCGGAGAGGCTGACTATGCGTATTACCTCACCCCCCTGCCCATCGAGGAATTGGAAAAATTGCAAAAGGGCGGCAGCGGTGCTTTGCTGACCAAGTTTGGCTCCAATGTGGAGCGCATCTTGCTCAATCGCACCGATCCCCGGCAGAGCAGTCCGCTCGGTGAACGCTCTAGCCTCGACATCCCCAACCCCTTCTTCAGCGACAAGAGAGTGCGGCAGGCGTTCGCGTATGCCATTGACATGGCGTCTATCGTCGCGCTCTACGGGCCGCTCGGAAGCATGACGCACAACAACCTGGTCGCGCCCTTGCAGTACAATTCCCCCAACGTCTTCTACACGTATGACCCCGAAAAAGCGAAGGCGCTCTTGGATGAAGCCGGTTGGGTTTTGGACCCCGCTACCAACACCCGCAGTCGCAATGGCGTGAAACTGGAAGTGACGCTGCAAGCCCCAGCAGCTACCCAGGGCACGGCGTTGGAACAAACGCAGCAAATCATCAAGGAAAACCTGAGGGCGGTCGGCGTCAATGTCAATCTAAAAATCGTTGATGCCAGCATCATCTTCAGCGACGACCCGGCCTCGAACCCCGATAACTTCTTGCGTTTCACGGCGGATATGCAGATGTTCGGCATCTCCAGCGACAGCCCCGATCCCGGCCCGTATATGCAGTTTTGGACGTGCGAACAGATTCCACAGCAAGCCAACAACTGGTCGGCCGGACTCAACATCGAACGGTGGTGCAATCCAGCGTATGATGCACTGTATCGGCAAGTTATCACCGAAATTGACCCAGAAAAGCGCCAGGAACTCTTCATCCAGATGAACGATATGCTCATCGAAGATGTCGTGATGATCCCGCTGGTGCTGCGCGGCGATGTCTCCGGCGTCAACCACACGCTCGCGGGGGTCGAGCTGACGCCGTGGGATATGAACACGTGGAAGATCAAGGATTGGAGGCGCACACCATGACGACCGAAACCACGCCCACTACCAAGACAAACAACGCTCTGTGGATCGAGAAACTGCCCGGCGTTCGCCTGCTCAAAAACCTGAAAATTGGCAGCAAGCTGACCGTCGGCTTTGGCATCCTGGTGCTGCTGATTTTCGTCAGCGCCGGGGTGAGCTATCTCGGCAGCGACCGCGCCACCCAGGAAATCAACCGGGTGACAGACGTGCGCGCGCCGACGGCGCTCGACGCTTCGCGCGCGCAGGCGGATTTGCTGCTGATGTTGGCGGATGTGCGCGGTTATCTCGCGTTGGGCGACCAGACCTACCGCGATAGCTACGCTCAATCGTCGCGCGCTTTCGAGGCAGACCTGGATCGCCTCTACAGCCAGCTCCAAAACCTGGATGAGACCAACATTCGCCGCTTGATCCGGCTCAAAGTGGCTTACGAGCGATGGGCGGCGTTGCCGGAGATGTTATTCGCCCTGCGCGATGACCAACTCGAACGCGAACCGGCCTACCGCCTCCTGGCAACCGATGGCATCCGCTACGCCGGCGAGGTGCTCATCGCCGTCAACACGCTCATTGACCTGCAAGGTCAGCGCGAACCAACGGCGGAAAACCTGGCGCAGTTGGCAGATATGGCGAAATTCCAGGGCAACTTCGCCGCCATGCTGTCCGCGCTGCGCGGCTACACCACCACCCGCAACCGCATTTACCGGGGCGAATATGAGATCAATCTGGTAGACAACGAGAACGTGTGGGAACGCCTGGAAGGCAAACGCAGCGCGTTGACCGACGGTCAAAAGGAACTTCTCGACACCATTGCCCAGAACCGCGCCGAGTTTCTGAATCTGCCGGAGGACATTTTCAGGGACCTGGAAGGCGAAAGCTGGCGCGAAGACCTCTACCGCTTCAGAACCGAGGCCGTGCCGTTGGCGGATGAAATGCGTCTGCTGCTCGAAGAGATGACCAACGATCAGCAAGATCGGCTCACGGCAGACCTGTCAACCGGGCGGAACGATCTCTCACGCACCAACACACTCATCCTCGGCGGCGGCGTTTTCGCCCTCCTTGTCGGGATCGGGATGGCCTATATCACCCGCGAAACCATCGCCGGCCCGGTGGTGCGCCTCACGAACGTCGCCGAGCGCATCCGCGAGGGCGATCTGGAGGCGCAGGCCAACGTCGAGTCGCGCGATGAAGTGGGCGTGCTGGCGACTACGTTCAACAATATGACCACACAATTGCGGATGACCTTACAGCAGGTGCGCAAAGAGAAACGCCGCGCCGACGACCTGCTGGAAGTCGTCATCCCCATCGGCGTTGACTTGACGACGGAAAAAGACTTCAATCGCTTGCTCGAAAAGATGTTGGTGGAAGCCAAAGACTTCTGCAATGCCGACGCCGGTACGCTCTATTTGATCGAGAAGGAGCTGCTCAAGTTCGTCATCGTGCGCAACGACACGTGGAATATCGCCATGGGTGGCACAACCGGCAATCCCATTACGTATCCGCCTTTGCTGCTGGAAAGCCGCGCTTTCGACGATACCGTGCATAAGGACTACTCCCACGTCGCCACCCAGGTAGCGTTGAGCGGCGTCACCAGCAATATCCCCCAGCACGATCAGACGAGCACCATCGTCGGCGACTACAAAATCGAATCGCTGCTAACCATCCCCCTCAAAAACAGCGCCGGGCAAGTGTTGGGCGTGCTGCAATTGATCAACGCCCAAGAGCCGGGGACGGAGACCCGCATTCCCTTCGACCAGAACTTGCAGCAGATGATGGAGTCGTTCTCGTCGCTGGCGGTCGCCGCCCTGGAAGCATATATCCGTGAGCAGGCGTTGCGCAACCAGATTCAGGAATTACGCATTGAGATTGATCAGGCGAAGAAGGAGCGCCAGGTTGCGGAAATCACCGAGTCCGACTACTTCCAGGGATTGCGGCAGAAGGCCCGCGAACTTCGCAACAGACCGGAATAAAACGTAAAACGTAATCGTCAAGACTTCTAACGTTCTACGCTTTACAGCTTTACGTTTTACGCTTTACGCTGTATTTTATGAACGATCATTTGTATTAACATACACCTTAAGGAGGCCAAGCATGTCAAAAATCGTTTCGATCCATTCGTTCCGTGGCGGTACAGGCAAGTCGAATATCTCGGCAAACGTCGCATCTATGCTCGCCAAAGACGGCAGCCGCGTCGGCGTCGTGGATACCGACATCGCCTCACCAGGCATCCATGTGCTTTTTGGCATGGACGAGGAGGAGATCACCACCTCACTGAACGACTACCTGTGGGATAAGTGCAGTATTGAAGAAACTGCTTATCCCGTCAGTGCGCGCATCGGCAAAGGCGAGGTGTTTACCATCGGCGGCGAGATCTACCTTGTCCCTTCCAGCATCCGCGTAGGCGATATCACGCGCGTGCTCCGCGAGCGATACGACGTGGGACTGCTCAATGACGGTTTCAACGCCTTGATTGACAAATTGAACCTGGATTATCTGATCATAGACACCCATCCCGGCCTGAACGAAGAAACGCTGCTCTCCGTCGCCATCTCGGATGTGCTCATCATCGTCCTGCGCCCTGACCAACAGGACTTCCAGGGCACCGCTGTCACCGTGGACGTGGCGCGTAAATTGGAAGTACCGCATCTGTTCCTGGTGATCAACAAAGCGTTGACCTCCTACGATTTAGACGCGCTGCGCAAACAGGTCGAGGGTATCTACGATAGCAAAGTCGCCGCCATCCTCCCGTTGTCGGAAGATGTCGCGCGCCTGCAATCCTCCGACATTTTCGCGCTGCGCTACCCGGATCACCCCTTCACCAAGAACATTCAGAACATCGTCAACCTCATCAAAGCGGTGTAGGAGCTGCGCCATGATTTGCCATAAATGTGGTGCACCGGCGATAGGTATTTGCAAATTTTGCGGTCGAGGTGTCTGTAAAGAGCATCATTCCACCTCCCTGCCAACCATTATGGCTATGTATCTGGGAAGAAACAATACCCCGAAAGCGGTGGTCGTCTCCAATGTGCTGTGGTGCGGTGAGTGTCAGCCGCAGCCGGAGCCTATCGAAATGCCGGAGTTCTTCTAGGAGGTTGTGCAATGGGCATTTTTAGTTCACTATCAAAGAAAATCGAAGAACGCCAGGAAGGCATCAAACCCTCCGATCTGCTGGAACTGCCGAAGTCATTGCGCAGCTTGATGCTGGCAATCAATCGCATGAAGACGCTCACCGTAGAAGGCGCTGCCGCTCAGGTCGGACAGTCGGTCGAGGATACCCAACGTGACCTGGATATGCTCGTCGAAAAGGGCTATCTGCAATATGACCCCATGAACCACGAGTATCGAGTGCGGTACGGGCGACTGACGCCCCAAAATGTTCCCGGCAGCCTATGGGCTGCGCTGGACGACAAGACCAAAGAGCCGTAACTATCAGGCCAGACAAGGTCACGTTGTTGCGCGATCTTGTCTGGCTTCTTGTGAGGTGTCCGATGAATCTACTGGCTATTCTTCTGGCTGCCGGAATCCCGGCGATATTCTTACTCATCATCTACACCCAGGACTTGTACGCCTCGCGCACGTTCCGGCTGGTGCTGATCTGCTTCGCGTGGGGCGCGCTCGGCGGCGTGGGATTGTCGTTCCTCTTCAACAGCTACGTTGCCTATCCCATCATTAAAAATAACGGTTGGAGTATGCTCCTGCTCTATGTGCTCTTTGCGCCCATCGCCGAAGAAATCACCAAATCGCTCGCCCTGCTCTACGTCTCCCGGCGGCCTGAATTTACCTATTTCGTGGATGGGGCGATCTACGGATTCGCGGGCGGCATTGGCTTCTCCATCGTCGAAAACTTCATCTACCTCAGCCAGAATCCGAGGATGGGCGTCACGCTGGCGGTGTCGCGCGCTTTTTCCACGTGCTTGATGCACGGCACAGCCGCCGGACTGGTGGGCATCGCCATCGGGCGGGTGCGCTTCCAGCAACGCGCAGGTAAGAGCCTGGGGCTGCTCGGTGGCTGGCTCAGCGCAATCCTCCTCCACGCCGTTTTTAATAGCGTCGTCCAATCCGGGTCGCTATCAACAACGTTGCAAGCCCTCATCCCCATCGGGATCGGCTTCGCCGGCGTCGGTCTCATTGCCTACTTTATTTCCTTAGGGCTACGCGAACAAAAGCAGTGGCTCGCCGATACGCTGGACGGCAAAGTCGGGGTCAGTGGCGCCGAAGTGCGTGCCGCGCAAGCGTACAGCGCACTCGAAGAGCTGTTGGAACCTATCGCCAAACAATTCCCGCAGAAGACTGAACAGGTGATGGCGCTCGTGCTCCGTCAGGCGCAGTTGGGCATCCGGCGCAAAGTCCAGGAAAAAATCGAAGATCCCAAGCAGAAAGAGGTGTTGGCCCAGGAAATCGCGCAGATGCAGTCCGAAATGGAACGCCTCCGCAAAGAGATCGGCCCTTACGTGATGATCTTCGTGCGCCGCGTCTTCCCGGAGGGCGCGCTCAACGTGTGGGGGCGGTTGGAGGCTGTCGCCGCGCAGACCGGTCCGGCGGACACCCAAAAGTGGGCCAGAATGTTGACGGCCCCCCAGAGCGCCGACGCAGCGCAGCAGACCGCCGCGCCCAAACGCAGCATCTTCGGGCAGATACAGACGCAGTCGGCGAAACCGGTGGACGAGGAACCGAAGTGAGATGGCCGAGTCCCGCGGCCCGGTGACACTGCCGGACAACCTCGGCGACTACATACCAGCGGAACTGTTGCAGCGCGTCCTCCACAAGCCTTTCAACCGCCGCGACTGGATCAGCGTACTGACGCACCTGCGCTCGGTGCGCTATTTGCTGTGTACCTACATCCCCGCTCACCTGGCCCAGGAAAAGACCCGCCAGCCCATCGCTGGGCAGGTGCAAGGCCGCTGGCTTAACGGCAGCCTGCTCTTCTCCGATGTGAGCGGCTTCACCGCCCTTTCCGAACATCTGGCGAACCAGGGCCAGGAGGGGACCGAACAACTTACCCAGGCCATCAATCGTTATTTTGAACGGATGCTCGACATCCTATCCCGGTCAGGCGGCGTACTCCTCAAATTCGCCGGTGACGCGCTGCTGGCGTACTTCCCCACGTACAAAGATGGCGAACAAGCGCGTTGGGCCGTCCGCGCCGCGCGACGCATGATGCACGCGATGGAGGACTTCGCCGCCATCCCCACCCCGCTAGGAACGGTCAACCTCAAAATGAAGGTTGGCCTCAGCACGGGCGCGTTTGGCGCGTTGAGCGTGGGCAATGCGCAGCGGATGGAATACATGATCCTCGGCCCGACCGTCGCCCGCACGCTGGGCGCAGAAGGCTCCGCGGTCGCCGGACAGATCGTCGGCGATGGCGCAACGGCGGCCAACCTGCCGCCGGCGGTCTGCGCCGATCTGGGCAACGGCTTCTTCGTCCTCCAGGAAACGCCCGACGTCCCCCTGGACGATTACGAAATCCGCGCGGAGACCCAGTTTAGCCACGCCGCCGAAGGCTGGCGTTTCACTCCGGCGGATATGGCGGCGGACATGCAGTTGCTCATTGACCAGATTCGCGCCATTTCGCCCTACCTGCCGCGCACGCTCAGCGAACGCATCATCAAAACTGCCGAACAGCGCCGTCTGGAAAGCGAATATCGCATGACAACCGTGCTGTTCACCAACGTCACCGGTTTCGAGGATGCGCTCGCCTTGTTGCCGCCCGGCGACGATGCCAATCTCGCGCCCCTCACCCGTATGCTAAGCGACTACTTCAACGCAGTGCAGGCTATCGTGGCGCGCTACGACGGCGTCATCACCCGCATTGATCCCTACAGCAAAGGCTCCAAAGTCCTCATCCTCTTCGGCGCACCGGTCGCGCACGAAGACGATCCCGAACGCGGGACGCGCGCCGCAGTGGAGATGATGGCAGAACTGGCCACGCTGGGCGAGCGTTGGCGACGCGACGCCGCCAGCCCCGCCATCCAGCAGCGCATCGGCATCACGCATGGGCTGACCTTTGCCGGGCAGGCCGGATCGGGCGTGCGCCGCGAGTACACGGTGATGGGCGACGACGTGAACCTCGCCGCGCGGTTGATGTCGGCAGGGACGCCAGGCCAGATTTTGCTCGCGCCGTCGGTCTACGCGAAAGTCGCGGCGCGCTTCGCCATCACCGCGCTGCCCGCCATCCGCGTCAAAGGCAAAACTAACCCTATCCCGATCTACCAGGTGGACAGTCTCGCCACTGGCAGCCTGCTCGATAGTCGCCTGCGCGATCTGCGCCCGCTCTTTGGCCGCCGAACTGAACTTGAGATCGGGAAGCGCCGCGTTGATCAGGCGCTCGCTGGCAACGGCGGTGTACTCGCACTGCAAGGCCCGGCGGGAATTGGGAAAAGCCATCTCGCCGACGCGCTGGCAGCTTACGCCATCGCTGCGGGCGCGCGTGTCTTCTTGGGCGAATGTCACGCCTACACCGCCCAAGCGCCTTACGATGTGTGGATCGGTCTGCTCCAGGCGATGCTCAACGCGGGACACGACGACGATCCACAACAGCGAGCTGTCAGGCTACACCAGTGGCTCACCGAGCTTGGACTGCCCCAGAGCAACGTCACTGACCCGTTGTTCACGCTCCTCGGCCTGAAGCATCCCGCGCCGCCAACCTTCCTCCCGCCATCACCGGCGAAGGAAACCCCTCCCAAACCCGCGCCCCGCGCCGGCCTTTTCGCACAGATCGGGCAGAAAGTGACAACGACGCCAGCGAAATCACCGGGGGCAAATCTCTGGAAGCTGGCGCAAGAACGCCAGAAGGCACAGAGCGGGCAAATGTGGCAGCAGCTTGAAGCGCGCGTCGCCGCCCGCGAGAAGGAACGGCTCTTCACGGCGCTGGGCGCGCTGTTGGAGCGGCTCTCACAGCGCGCGCTGCTCATGCTGCTCTTCGAGAACGCGCAATGGATGGACGAGTCAGCGCAGGCGCTGTTGGCCTATCTCAAATTACGAATTACGACCTGGCCGGTGCTCATCCTGCTGGCGCAGCGCACCGAAGAGGAAGCCGTCAACGTGGATGAAACCACACTCAGTAGAGCACAAATGGGGTTCGTAGTAACCGCTTCAGCAGTCTCTGGGACGGCTGAAGCCGTACCTACAAGCCAAAATTTCGATCTACTGACCCTCTTGCTGCGCCCATTGGATGAAACCGGAACGCGCGACCTGGTCACGCATTTACTAAACAGCACAGAGGGCGCGCCGCCTGAAGGCTTAAAAAATGTGGAGACCATCACGCGCCTGTGCTACACCATCCACCACCACAGCGGCGGCAACCCGCTTTTTATCGAGGAAATTGTCCGCTGGATGCAACGCACCGGGAACATCACACCCGACCAGGTCGCCGCCGGTCTACAGAGTTCGAGCGCCCTGCAAGAGCTGGTGACCAGCCGGGTGGACGGCCTGCCGCACGCTGAGCAAGTCGCCGTTAAAGATGCTTCCATTATAGGCGACGACTTTCACACCAGCGATCTTGCGCCGCTGGTGGAGGCCAAACCGGACGACATTCGCCTCATCACCTCCCTCGCCGGCCTGGAGAGCGCGCATCTGACCATCAAAACGGCGTCCAGCAGCGATGACCAGTACGCCTTCCGCCAAACGCTAATCCGCGAATTCATCTATAAAAGCCAGTCTTTCACCAAGCGGCGCACGCAGCACGCGCGGCTGGCGGAGTACCTGGAACAGCGCTTCGCCGCGAAACTCGTGGTGTATGCGGAACTGTTGGCCCATCACTACACGGCAGCGCAGCAGTGGCTGCCAGCCGCACACTACACGCTGATGGCCGGCGACAAAGCCCGCCAGCGTTATGCCTTCCCACAAGCAGCGGCATCCTATCAACGTGCCCTGGAGATGCTCGACCGTTTGACCGCTGAAGCCATGTCGCCGGAAGCGGCAGCGCTGCGAGTTTACGGGCACACCGGGCTTGGTGACGTCGCCCTGCTAACCGGCGATTTCACTTCAGCGGCGACACACTACACGGTCGCCCGGCAGGTTGCCGCGCCAGAGACACCCGCGACGCTGCTCATCCGGCTGGCGTTGGTCCTCCCCACGCAAGAGCAAGCCGCCGAAGCCGAAGCCTGCGCCCGGCAAGCCTGGTCGCTGTCGCCGGTGGGCGAGGATTTAGCCCCCAGCGCGATCCTGGCCTGGCTGCTATGGCGCATTGGCGATCCGGCGGCGCGGGAGTGGATGGAACACGCGCGCCCGTTAGCTGCTGCGCAAACAGATCGCTGGACTGCCGGCGTCACCGCACTACTCGATGACCTGGCTGGCGAGTGGGAGACAGCGCAGCGCGCCTATCTCGCGCTAGAGCTTGCCGACGGCGCGGCGCTCGCGGCCTGCCGGCAGGGAGATCGCGCCCTTTTCAACGGCGACATTGCAGCAGCGCTGGCCCAGTACGAGGCCGCCGCCGCCCTATGGGAGCAGCAAAACGACGCGCCGGGACTGGCTCTGGCGCGCTATCGGCAGGCCGAAGCCTACTGGCACGCTGGCGACCCTGCGGCGGCCCGCCTCGCGCTCGAAGTGGCACTCAGCCTGCTCGATAACGCCGCAGAACGCTACCGCCCCGATAGCGCAACCGTCTGCGCAGCCCTGGACATCGTCGCCGCCGGCAGCGCAGCAAACTGGCCCGCCTGGCGCTGGCAAGCCTACGATGACGCCTGTCGTATTTTGCTGTTATTTCCATTCTGAGTTAGAATACGTTTCACGTTTCACGTTTCACGTTTCACGTTTCACGTTTCACGTTTCACGTTT
>DAOLUH010000034.1:0-42314 GCA_035420085.1 Anaerolineae bacterium | reverse complement strand
ACGTTTCACGTTTCACGTTTCACGTTTCACGTTTCACGTTTCACGTTTCACGTTTTACGATCACTCGTCTTCCACTGAAGGAGAGCACAATGACCGACATTGCACAACTGAAAAACATCCTTTTGTTCAATCGTTTGCCGGAATCCGCGCTGCACGACCTTGCCGCCGCGCTCAAACTGCGCGCACTGGTCGCTGGGGAAATCCTCTTTGCGATGGGTGATCCCGGCGACGCGCTATACATTGTCAACACAGGCCGCGTTGCCATTTACACGCCAGATACCGCCAGGCCCGGAACAGAGCACCCGATCCGCATCTTTGAGAGCGGCGAGGCGCTCGGCGAGATGGCAATCATTGACGACCAGCCCCGCTCGTTAAGTGCGCGCGCGCTGGAAGCCAGCGAAGTCCTCGTGTTAACCGGCGACGACTTCCGGCGGCTGCTCCACGCCTACCCTGATATGGCGCTCGCGGTGATGGCCGGCCTCAACGATCGCATCCGTTACACGACCGAGTTTCTGTCCGAAGTCCGCGAATGGATTCAGCGCGTGGCCGCCGGCCAGTATGATCGCACGTTCGCCGCCAGCAAAGACTACCAGGATCGCTCCGTGACAGCGCTGGCCGCCGAGTTCGCGCAGATGGCCGCGCAGGTGCAGCAACGCGAAGCAGACTTGCGCCGTGAAGTGCAGGAATTGCGCATCGAAATCAACGAAGTCAAGCGCCAGAAGCAGCTCGAGGAAATCACCGAGACTGATTACTTCCAAACGCTGCAAAATCAGGCGAGAAAATTGCGCGAGCGGAAATAACTTACCGCATAACGATTTTGAAGAGAGGTGTCCGTTATGCCATGTCCAGCATGTGGAACCGCGAATCCGACGCAGGCGCGCTTTTGTATGGGGTGCGGCCTGCAACTGATCGTCGGCAGCGTGTGCCATGTGTGCCACACACTGCTCCCGTCGCAGGCGCGCTACTGTACGCACTGCGGCGCGTTCGTGAGCCAGCCTGGCGTCGTCGCTATAGCGCAACCGCAACCTTACGTCGCGCCAGCGCCGCCGCTCCAAGCGCCACCTCCCTACCTCGCGCCCACAGTTCAGCCGCCGCAGCCCGTCGTCGCGCCAGCGATGCAACCGACTGCCGCCCCACCCCAACCGGCGACGGCAACCCCGCTAGCAGCGCCGGCGCCCGGCGATCAACTGCCCGCAGCACGCCCGCTCGATGATTTGCTCCCGGCGCTGCGACCGTATCTCCCCGCCGCCCTGTACGAGCCGCTGGAACGCCGTCCCAAGCAGCGCGACTTTGAAGCCGTGCGCGATCATCTGCGGGACTTGCTCAGGACGGTCAAAACCTATCTGCCGCGCCCCGTGTGGATGCATCCGCAGCCAGTCGGGGAGCCGCGCGGCGGTATGGAACAAGGTGTGTTCGTCTTCGGCGATGTCTCCGGCTTCACCCCGCTCTCCGAGGCGCTCAAGCGCGTCGAGGGCGGCGCGGAACGTGTCGCCGAAATCGTCGGCAGTCTGTTCACCGAACTGGTGCGCGCGCTTTTCGACCACGGCGGAACGCTGCTCAAGTTTGGGGGGGATGCGCTGCTCGGCGTCTTTCCCGCCGCCGATGAGGCCGAGATGCGGGCCAGCGCGCTCAAGGCCTGCCAGACAGCCCTGGCGATGCTCGACGTAATGAAGCAGGAGAAGTACGCCGCCATCGAAGCTGCCGGAGAGAAGCGCGCGCTCTTGATCAAGTGCGGCATCTCCGCTGGGCCGTACTTCGCGGCGCACATCGGCGTGCCGCCCAACCCGCGCCACAACGACGCCAACGGCCTGATGGCCTACGTCACCACCGGCGCCACCGTCAACCTGGCGGAAGAAGCCGAAGGGCACGCCCATCCCGGCGAAGCTGCGATGACCAAAGCCACCTACGCGCTCCTCGGCGACCTGGTCACGGTAGCGCCCGTCACCAAAGAACCGGACGAGGACTACGTCAGACTCGTTGCTGCGCCGCCGGGCGAAAAGATCGAGCTGGCGCGCTATACGCTCCCAGAGCCGCCAGATGGCGACGTGCAGCGGCAAATCACTTATCTGGTGAACCGCCTGGATCTGCTCACCCCCTATCTCTCTGACGAACTCGTCACCCGCATCAAAGACAATCCCGGCAGCGCCCACATCGTCCCCGAATATCGCCCGGTCACGTCTATGTTCGTCAACTACAAGGGGATGAGCGCCTTGATTGACAAGTTGGGCGACACGTCCCCAGACACGATCACCAAACATATCAACGACTACTTCAAATATATGGTGGACATCGTGCGTGGCTACGACGGCACGCTGGCCCGCATGGACCAATACGCCGTCGGCGACCGGTTGGTCATCTTCTTCGGCGCGCCTGTAGCCCACGACGATGATCCGGTGCTGGCTGTTTACGCCGCATTGGATATGCAGCAGGCCGTGCGCAAGCATTTCGCCGCGCTGCGCACGTCGGCGGGCGTCTTCCGCTTCGAGCAGCGCATCGGCATCAACACCGGCTTCCTCTTTTCCGGCAATGCTGGCGCGCTCGATTTGCGCCAGGAATACACGCTGATGGGCGACGACATCAACATGGCCGCGCGGCTAATGTCGTATGCGAAATGGGGCAGCATCTACATCAGCAACAAGACCGCCGAACAAGCGCGCGCCTACTTCAACCTGAGCGACCGCTTCGACCTGCGCGTCAAGGGCAAGCAGATTCTCATCCCCACCTACGAGGTCTTGGGGAAGCGCGAAGAGATCGGCGCGACGCGCGGGCTGGCCGGCGCAGCCACGCCGCTCATCGGCAGGGACGCAGCGTTTGAGGAGTTGCAGGACTGCGCGCGCGACCTGGTGCAGAACCGGCGCGGGCAAATCGTTGCTATCCTCGGCGACAGCGGCCTGGGCAAATCGCGCCTCAAGCGCGACTTGAAAACCTGGCTCTTCGAGCAGGAGAACACAGAACATCTCGTCTGGGTCGAAGGCCAATCTATGTCGTTCAGCGAGCAGATGAGTTACTGGCTGGCGGCGCAGGTGCTGCGCGGCGCGTTACGCCTGTCGCCGGATGCCAGCGAAGAAGACATCCTCTACGCGCTGTGGGAACGCGGGGAAACGTTCCTGAACAACGAAGCGATGGACGCCATCCCCTTCCTGGCGCACATGATGGGACTGGAACTCGGCGAAGAATGGGCGTGGGTGAAGGAGATGGCGCCCAAAATCCGCCAAAAACAGACATTTTGGGCCGCCGCGCAATTCTTCACCGGATTGGGACGCCAGCAGCCGCTGGTCATCGCGTTGGACGACCTGCACTGGGCTGACGAGGCTTCACTGGCGCTGCTGGAAAATCTGCTGGAAGTCACCGATCACGCGGCGATTATGTTCATCTTCAGCTTCCGGGTGATGCGCGACAAAGGCTGTTGGCGGCTGCGGGATGTGGCCGCGGGCAACTATCCGCACCGGTACACCGAGATGACGCTCGCGCCGCTTTCTAAAGCTGAGGCGCAGCGTTTGCTGGAAGAATTGCTGCCCGGCGCGCGATTTGAGCCGTCCGTCGCCGAAAATATCCTCGACAAGGCCGCCGGGAATCCCTTCTACCTGGAAGAGGTGGTGCGGGGCCTGATTGACAGCGGCGCGGTGATTCAGGATGCTGAAACCGGCTTGTGGAACGTGGATCCGGGCAAAGTCATCACCCTGCAAGTACCGAGCAGCCTCCACGCCGCGATTGCCGCGCGCATTGACCGCCTGACCGAAGACAGCCGCCAGGCGTTGCAAAAAGCCGCCGTCATCGGGCGGCAGTTCCAGTTGGCCGTGTTCCGCGAGCTGGCGAAGGCCGACGAAGCCATTGACACGTGGCTGGCGCAGTTGGAACGCGGCGGCCTGCTGCGTCCGGATCGCGCCCCGGAGGTGGATTACGTCTTCCCGGACACGTTGGTTTACGAAGTCGCCTACAACAGCATCCTCGTCAAACACCGCCGGGAATTTCATCTCTCGACCGCACGAACGCTGGAAACGCTTTACGCCGACAAAATCGAGCAACACTGCGACCTGCTCGCCGACCACTTCCATCGCAGCGACGACGACGAAAGCGCCATCAAGTACCTCGAGATGGCTGCCAAACGCGCGAAGAACGAGTATGCCAACCTCACCGCCATCAAACGCTATAAAGAATTGTTGCAGCACAAGGAAAAACTCGGCGACCTGGCAGGGCAAGCAAACGCGCTCTATCAGATCGGCGTCATCGCCTACGAAATCGGCGACTACGAACAGGCGAAAGAGGCGCTGGAACGCGCTGTTCCCCTGTACGAAGCGGGCAACGATCTCGCCAACGTCGGCTGGAGTGTGATGTACGTCGGCATGGTCGCACTCAAGCAAGCCCACTACGACGCCGCCATCCAGCATCACACGCGCGCGCTCGAATTGGCCGAGTCGCGCGGCGACACCTTCCAGGCGGGGATTCATCTGACCAACCTGGCGCGTGTGCAGTGGCGAATGGGAGCTTATGCGCGCGCGCTGGACACGTTCGAGAAATCGCTGGCCTTGAAAAAACAGAACAACGACCTCACCGGGCAAGGCTTCGCCCATTTCTACATGGCGCTCATTCACATGGATCAGGGACGTGTGGAGCAAGCGGAAACGGCTTTGCAGACGTGCTACGCGCTGTGGGAACAAGTCCCCAACAACGCCCGCGTCATCAGCTACTACCACCAGGGAATGGGCCTGCTGGCTCTGCGCCGCGAGCAGTGGACCGCAGCCGAGGCCGCGTTACAGCAGGCTCTCGATCTCAGCGAAAAGCTGGTGCTCAAAGCTGAAATCATCGAGAACCTGTCGTACCTGGGGCGCGCCTATCTGGGACAGGGTAAGCTGGAAGTGGCGCTGGAGATGTCACAGCGCGCGGTACGGCTTTTAGCCGTGCAAAAGGATGTTGAAGAAGCGCAAAAGGTATCGCTGAACCATTACTACGTGCTTATGGCCCTGGGGCTGCCCGAAGCCAATGCCTTCTTGCAGGCCGCCTACGCTGAAATGCTGGCGCAAGCCAACCGCTTAAGCCAGGAAGAAGACCGCAAAGTTTTCCTGGAAAACGTCAGCGTCAACCAGGAAATTAACGCGCGCATGGCGCGCGAGGCTAGATAGGAGTGTAACCGAACCTGGGTACAGCCCCGATAATAAAAATTTTACCGCAGAGCACGCGGAGAGCGCAGAGTATTTTTTATTTTTCTCTGTGAACTCTGTGTTCTCTGTGGCTATTTACAGAGGAGACGTTTATGTTGCCGAACAAACTCACACCAGAAGAACTTGAGCACTTGCTGTCCATCCAACTTGACGCGCCGGATACCGCCGCGTCGGTGGGAGACATACATTTGCTGCGGCTGATGCCAAAAGCCGCCCGCGAGGCGCTGATGCAAGCGGTGACCGAGCAGACCTACCCGACCGGCGACGTCATCTTCCACGAGGGCGCGCCCGGCGACGTCGCGTACCTTGTGTGGGCCGGGCGCGCGCTGGTCATGAAAGGCGACCTGGAATCGCCCACCATCCTCGGTTATCGCGGGCCAGGGGACATTTTGGGGGAAATGGCGCTGCTCGAAAACCAACCGCGCTCGGCATCCATTGTCGCTCTGACCGACCTGCGGCTATTGCAAATCCACAAAGACGATTTCATCCGGCTGCTCAGCGACAATCCCTCGGTCAGCGCGGAAATTATGGCGACGATGAGCGCCCGGCTGCGCGCCGCCGACACCATCCGCGACTCGACGACGCAGGTCAAGCAACAGTTGGCGCGGCAGGTTATCGAACTCAAAACCAGGGAACTGGAACTGCTCGAACTCCAGCAAATGCGCCAGGAAACCATTGATCTCATCGTTCATGACCTGCGCAACCCGCTCAGCATCCTCATCAACGTGATCGAACTGCTCGAGGTGACGCTTCCGCCGGACGTGCGCGCCGATAACCAGCAGCTCCTCGACGTCGGACGCTCGGCGTACACCCGCATGAAACGGCTGATTGACACACTCCTCGACACGTCGCGGCTCGAATCGGGCGAGGCGCGACTGAACATTAAGGTGACGGATATCGCGCAACTCATCCAAACCACCGCCGCGACGATGCTGCCAGCCTCCCTGTCGCGGAACATCAAGCTGCGCACCTGCATCGAAGACGCCTTGTCTGCCGTGAAAATTGACCCGGAGCGGATTGAGCGCGTGCTGTGCAACTTGATTGACAACGCCATCAAATACACAAATCGCGGCGATATCACCGTGGCCGCCGCGCGGCGCGATGGGTACATCGCGGTGAGTGTCAACGATACCGGGCCGGGGATTCCACCCACGGAACGCGAGCGCATCTTCGCGCGCTTCACGCAGGTGGAGGGCGAAGAAACGCGGGGACGGGGGTTTGGTCTGGGACTGCGGTTCTGTTACCTGGCCGTCCGCGCGCACGGCGGGGAAATCTGGGTGGAGACGGGGGATGACGGGATCGGCAGCAAGTTTGTGTTTACGCTGCCGGTTCAGGCCTAAGCTTCTAATGCGGCGAGCAGCTTTTTGAGCAGCAGAACGTTTTCTTGTTTGCCGGCGTCGCGTAAATTCCGCGCGACGCCGGTGAAGTATGTGTGGCTCGACAGGAAATTCAACTGTCGCTCATACCAGTCTTTGAGCGTCATCTGCGCGCCGCGAGCTTCAAGTTCGGCGTACAGATTATGGCTGGTGATCAAATAATCATCGCGCCCCAGTGAATCCAGGTCAGCGTCGCACACCAACGCTTCAAGGAAGTTCCCCGGCCTCTGCGGCATACTCGTCGCCAGGATCATCTGCGCGATGGCGGCGATTTGGTCGGACGAGTAACCGAAGTCCGGCAGCGTTTCCTGGGCGATGCGCGCCCCAACAGGCTCATTGTTCACGTATTGCTCAATGTAACCGGTGTCGTGATACAAAACAGCCGTGCGCAGTAACAGTAAAGCTTCGCCCTTTACCTCTGCCAACGCTGCCAACCGCTCAACGGCCGGCAAAACATCATCGCGGGTATGCTGAATACTATGATAGTGCAAATCGGGTGACAGCTCACGCCCCAACCACGCCAACACATACGCCTTCACGCCTTCCCAATCTGGCTCACCCACAATAACACACTCCACACACCCGTTTAAGAAGAAAAAGCAGCGCCCTGTGACAGGGCGCTGCTTGTCACGCCTGGACAAATCTATCCGCGACTTAACTGTGCCGGACGACAGCTTGCGCTGCCGCCAACCGTGCTATGGGCACGCGGAACGGAGAACACGACACGTAGTTCAAGCCCACCAGGTGACAGAACTCGATGGACGACGGATCGCCGCCATGCTCGCCGCAGATGCCACACTCCATGCCGGGGCGGGTCTCGCGGCCATCGCGCACGCACATCCGCATCAGCTTGCCCACACCATCGCGGTCAAGCTCCTGGAAGGGGTTGCTCGGCAGGATGCCGTTCTCGACGTATTTCGCCAGGAAGCGGCGCTCGGCGTCGTCGCGGCTGTACCCGTAGGTCATCTGCGTGAGGTCGTTGGTGCCGAAGGAGTAGAACTGCGCATACTCCGCGATCTTGGACGAGGTCAACGCCGCGCGCGGGATCTCGATCATCGTGCCGAACTTGTAATCAATCTGGATATTCTTCTCCGCCATCACCTGCTTGGCGACGGCCTCCAGTTCAGACTGCGAGACGGCCAATTCATTGACATGACCGGTCAGCGGGATCATGATTTCCGGATGCACGTCAATGCCTTTGAGCGCCGCATCACACGCCGCCTCGAAGATGGCGCGCACCTGCATCTTGGTGATGTCGGGGTACGTGATGCCCAGGCGGATACCGCGCAAGCCCATCATCGGGTTGGCTTCGTGCATTTTCTGGACGGCGGCGAGCATTGTCTTTTGCTCATCAAGCTGATAGGGAGGCTCGCCTTCCTTGTCGTTGGGCAACTCAGTTAGCCCCTTGGCCTCCATCAGCGTCACGCGCGCCAACAGTTCGTCGTGGCCGGGCAAGAACTCGTGGAGCGGCGGGTCAATCAAGCGGATGATGACGGGATAGCCGTCCATCGCCTCGAACAGCCCGTAGAAGTCGGAGCGTTGCGAGGGCAACAACTTCGCTAACGCGGCGAGATAAGTCTTGGCGGCATCCGACTTGGCGATTTCGCCATTCAACGCTTCCAGCTCAACGGCGACTTCGGCTTTGCGCTCGGCGGAGACGTTCGCGCCTTCTTCCTTGCCGGTGTCCAGAATCGTCTGCAGCCGCTTCTGGCGGTCAAACAGGGCTTGGGCAGCATCGGCATTGAGGATCATCTGCTGCACGAACGGGAGACGCTCCTGCTCAAAGAACATGTGCTCGGTGCGGCATAGGCCGATACCCTTCGCGCCATACAGACGCGCGCGGCGGGCATCCTTGGGATAGTCGGCGTTGGTCCACACCTGCAAACCACGGGTGGGGAACCCTTTGTAATCGGACGGCCACTGGCGGACGTTCTCACGCGCGGCAATGTCATCGGCCCACTCCAGGAGCGTGCGAAGTTCCACTTCCTTGTCAAAATCGGGGTCGGTCAGCGCGATCCGGCCTTCAAAGACGTTCGCGGTCGCGCCGTCCAACGACGCCCAATCGCCTTCCTTGAGGACTTTGCCGTTGACGCGCACTTCACGTGCTTCCACATCAATGTCGAGGTCGCGCGCGCCGACTACGGCGGGGATACCGAACTGCCGGGCCACCACAGCGGCGTGCGCCGTCGCCCCACCCCGGCTGGTGAGAATGCCCTTGGAGGCGATCATACCATGCACGTCCTCGGGTTTGGTTTCCGGGCGGATCATGATGACGTCTTTACCGGCCTTCTTCCAGGCTTCAGCGGTATCGGCGTCAAACGCCAGCACACCCACCGCCGCGCCCGGCGAGGCGTTCACCCCGATCGTGCTTAACACACGCCCGGCATCTTTCGCTTGTTGCACAGCCTTCTCGTCAAACTGCGGGTGCAAGAGCGCATCCACTTCTTTGGGGGTCACGCGCATCACGGCCTCTTCCCGCGAAATCAAACCTTCGTTTGCCATATCTACCGCAATTTTGATAGCGGCGCGGGAGGTGCGCTTGCCATTGCGGGTTTGCAGCATCCACAACTTACCGCGCTCAATCGTGAACTCGGTGTCCTGCATATCGCGGTAGTGGCGCTCCAGCTTTTGGGTGATCTCCACCAATTGCTGATACATGTCCGGCATGTCTTCACCCATCCGGCTCACCGGCTTGGTGTTGCGGATACCGGCAACCACGTCTTCACCTTGCGCGTTGAGCAGATAGTCGCCGTAGAAGACCTTCTCGCCCGTCGCGGGGTCGCGGGTGAAGGCCACGCCGGTGCCGCTGTCGTCGCCCATGTTGCCAAAGACCATCGTGCAGATGTTGACCGCAGTGCCCCAGTCGTGGGGAATACCTTCGTGAAGGCGGTAGTCCACCGCGCGCTTGCCGTTCCAGGACTTGAAGACGGCGATAATAGCCGCCTCGAGTTGTTTGTAAGGATCGGTGGGGAACTCTTCGCCAAAGTGTTCCTGGTACATCTTCTTGTACTCATCCACCAACCACTTCATCCCCTCTAGGCTGACTTCTGGATCGGCTTCCACGCCTTCCTTCTTCTTCAGTTCTTCCAACTTGTGCTCATAATGATCCCGCGAATACCCCATCACAATATCGGAGAACATGGTGATAAAGCGGCGGTAAGCATCATAGGAGAACCACTCGTTGCCCGTGAGCTTGGCCAGGGCAGCGCGGGTTTCATCGTTCAACCCCAGGTTGAGGACAGTGTCCATCATACCGGGCATCGAGACGCGCGCGCCAGAGCGCACCGAAACCAACAACGGATTAGTCGTCCCGCCAAACTGCTTGCCGGTCTGCGCCTCAATGTCCTTGACGGCGTCCAACACCTGCTCCCACAGTCCTTCGGGAAATTTGCCGGTGTTCATATACTCCACACAGGCGGCGGTGGTAATTGTGGCGCTGGGCGGAACCGGCGCGCCAGCGGCAGTCATATCCACCAGACCGGCGCCCTTGCCGCCAAACAGCACTTTCATATCATTCAACGAAGGTTCATGTCCGTAGACCTGGGCATAAGCCTCTTTGCCATTACGTGATAAATACACCCATTGCTGACTCATACTTTCTTTTCCTCCAGAACTTAGTTAAACATATCTTGGTTATTATACCTAAAAGCACGCTAAGGACAAGGCAATGCTACGGCGCTTGTTGCTGGCTGGCAACGACGCGACGTTGCAGCACATACCAGTTCGCAATCGTGCGGAAACGATCGCCGGTGCGCATCAGCGGTCCAATTTGGTCGCCGTTGACGCGCACATCAATGGCATACGTATAAACCGGCACATACAAGGGGATGGCCGGCACTTCAGTCATAAACAATTGCTGGAATTCCTGGTATAACGCCAGGCGTTGATCCGGGTTAATGGTGACGCGCGCCTGTTCGATCACCTCGCTGATCCGCCGGTGCTGAAAACCGGCGTAATTCTGTCCCTGACCAGGCAATGCCTGCGTCTCGTGCCAGAAAGGATAAGGATCGGGGTCGCCGGCAAGCACCAGATGCGCCAGGGCGGCCTGATAGCTCCGCGATTCCAGGACGCCGGTGAACGCCAGAGGGGGCACGCCCTGCACCGTCGCCGAGACGCCGATGCGCGCCCACTGCGCGACGATCTCCCGCGCCACAGCCAGATCTTGATCTTCATTGGCAACCATCAACGAGAAAACGAGCGGCACACCTGACGAGTTCTGCAATATCCCCGTGGGCTGAGTGCGACGCCAGCCGGCCTCCTGCAGGAGCAAGAGCGCCTGCTGCGGATTGTAGGTGTAAGACGGCACACCTTCGGTTTTGTAGGCCCATGTGCCGGGCAGCAACGGCGTCTGCGGTAAGATGGCCTGGCCCATCAACACCTTATCCACAATGGCCTGGCGATCCAACGCGTAGAATAAAGCCTGCCGCACTGGCGTGGAGTTGAACGGCAGAGTATCGGTGACCAACTCGTTAAAATACACCATGACCATCTCGGCAGTCTCCGCCGAGTGCAGCTTCAAGTCTGCGTCAGCAAAAGCCTGGGGCAAGACATCCAGGGTGATACGGGAGATCCCTTCGACAATCCCATCCTGGTAGGCTTCGAAGGCAGCGCGTGACGTGGGGTAGAAGCGCAAGACGATGTTTTCCAGGTACGGTTCGGGACCGTAAAAACGGGGGAAACGTTTGAAGCTCATCACCGTGATCTGGCCTTCCGCCGTCTCGACCTCCATCATCCGGAAAGGGCCGGTGCCGATGGCCTGCCGGTTGAACTCCAGAGTTGGCAAATCAGCCGCGCGAACGCCGTTCAGTTTGTGCGCAGGCAACAATCCAACCGTGGTGTAGTCCAGGAAAGGCGCATAGGGTTCTGCCAGGACAAACTGCACCGTGTAATCATCCTTCTTACTCACTTCAACCGAGCGCCATAACGCGCCGATGTCCGGCGGGCCTGGATAATCCGGGTCTTGGAGCAGTCCAATCGTGAAGAGCACATCGTTGGCGGTGAAGTAGTAGCCGTCATGCCAGAGGACGTTTGGGTTGAGCTGAAAGGTATACGTGATGCCGCTCGGATCAATTTCCCAACTCTTCGCCAGATCGGGTTCGACCGCGCCCGACATCCCGATGCGCGTCATCCCGCTGAACACCAACGACACGACGTCGCTGTCCGCGTCGTTGTAGAAGCTCAACAGCGGGTTGAGCGATTGGGGGTACCCGCCGACACTCTCGATATACGTACCGCCGTTTGCCGGACGGAATTCGGTCGTGTAGGTAGCAGCCAGGTAGGCCAGGATCGCGGCGGTGATCAGGAATCCCACCCCGACCAGGAGCATTTGCCAGCCGATGCGACGAAACATAATGTTACCTGAAAGCCAAATAAAAAGGACGAAGAGGGAAGTGTGCAGGGAATGTTCCCCTTACCGTCTCCCAGCTCCGTCCTTTTGGTGGAAAGTGAATTTTACCCGATCAGCAGCACGTTCACGACAGCGATCAGGAAAAACAGGACCGATGCCCCGATGGTCAGACGAAACAACAACAGTTCAGGGCCACGGCGTTTGCGGATAATGCTGGTCTGCGAACCACCAAAAACGCCCCCCATGCCACTGCTACGCACCTCGAAAAGAACCAGGACGGTGAGCACGACCCCTAAAAGAATCTGTACGATATTCAAATAAGTCTGCATGTTTGATCTTCCTCCAGCCTCAGGTAGGCGGATTATAACACGCTACAGCAAAATGACAACAGCAGGAGACAGGAAGCAGGAGGCAAGATGGAATTTTGCATACTTAGAACCTATCCGAAAATTATTCCCTTGTATACCAGACACTTCAATCATCCCTACGGGACGAGAATATACCTCATTCACCTGCAGGCCATCAATGGCCTGCCAACGCTCAAGCCGTCCCGTAGGGACATTTGAGTGTGGCCTGGCGCTTGAGCGCCAGGAAGCATGGAATGTATGTCTGCGTCCCGTAGGGACGCTTGAATGCTGTTGTGCGTTCAGCTTATTTTCTGCAAGCCCATCCTTCCCGCGACGACAGTATGGCGGATAGACTCTTATTCCAGACGGCCATAAAACAACGGCAGCGGGGCGACCGCTTCGGCAGAGAAGTTCAAGGCGCGCAGTACGCGCTGGATGGCCTCGTCGCGTTTGGCGGCATCATTGGCGTGAACGGTGAAAAGCGGCGCGTCGGCCTCCAGCCTGTCGCCGACTTTGCAGTGCAACACGATCCCCACCTGATGGTCGAGGGGATCGCCCTTCTTCTCGCGCCCGCCGCCCAACGCGAGCGCCGCCATGCCGATTTCGTCAGCGCGGATCGTCGCCAGATAGCCGCTCTGCGGCGAAGCGATAGTTTCGATCAGCGCGGCTTTGGGGAAACGCGAGGGATCGTCAACGTAACGCACGTCCCCGCCCTGAGCAATAATCAACTGCCGGAACTTCTCCCAGGCGCGGCCTGTGGCGATGGTCTCGGTCGCCAGACGGACGCCATCCGCGACCGTCTCGACCTTGCCACCCAGGCACAGCATCTCGGCAGCGACTTCCAGGCAATGATCGCGGAAATCCGCCGGTCCATGCCCGTGCAGGGTGTCAATCGCCTCACACACTTCGAGGATGTTGCCAACCGCGTAGCCCAAAGGTTGGTTCATGTCAGAGATCACCGCTGTGACCTTCCGCCCAACGGTGTGGCCGATGCGCACCATGCCATCGGCCAACGCCCGCGCCTCTTCGAGGGATTTCATAAACGCGCCGCTGCCGACTTTGACATCCAGCACGATGGCGTCAGCGCCAGCGGCGATTTTCTTGCTCATAATCGAACTGGTGATCAACGGCATACTGGGCACGGTGCCGGTCACGTCGCGCAGCGCGTAGAGCTTGCCGTCGGCCGGCGCCAGATTGGCCGATTGGCCGGTGAGCACAATGCCGATCTCTTTAAGCTGCGTTTTGAACTCGGCCACACTGAGATCGGCGCGATACCCTGGCACGGATTCCAGCTTGTCCAACGTGCCGCCAGAAAAGCCTAAACCGCGCCCAGACATCTTCCCCACCGGCAGACCGCACGCCGCGACGGTCGGCGCAACCACCAGGCTCACCTTGTCGCCGACGCCGCCCGTCGAGTGCTTGTCTACAACGAAAGGCGCGACGTCCTTCAAATCCAGCACTTCGCCGGAATAGGCCATCGCCAACGTCAGGTCGCCGGTCTCGCGGTCGTCCATCCCGCGCAGCATGATCGCCATCAGCAATGCCGCAGCCTGATAGTCAGGGATTGTCCCGGCGGTATAACCTTCAACGAAAAACCGGATCTCTTCTGTCGTCAACGCCTCGCCGTCACGTTTCTTCTCAATCAGTTCGACTATGCGCATAGGTTATTCTCCAGTCCGAACATGCCTTGTCATCCAGGATCGAATGGTGAGCAAACCTATCCCACTCCCATCACAACTCGTCTGCTGCATAGAAAACGATACCCAGCGCCCCTGGCCCGGCATGCGTTCCGACGACCGGCGTCAACAATGAGGTGTACAACGCCTCGGGCGTGAAACGTTCCTTGACCCAGCCGGTCACGAGGGCAGCGTCATCCTCTGCTTGCGCGTGGATGATCGCAACTTCCTTCAGGCGGCGACCGTTCAGACGCTCGGCGACGATCTCGATCACCCGCTGTAAAGACTTCCGCCGCATCCGCACTTTCTCCAACGGCATAACTTTGCCATCCTGGATATGCAGCACCGGCTTAAGGTTGAGCGCCGTCCCCAAAAAGCGCGCCGCGCCGCCGATGCGCCCCCCACGATGCAGATATTCCAACGTATCCACCGCAAAAACAACGTTCATATTGTCGCGCACGTGCAACACGCGCTCCATAGCGACTTCTAACGGTTGGCCTTCACGCGCGGCGCGCACTGCGACCAACACTTGCATCCCCAATCCCATGGATACCGAGCGCGAATCTATCAACTCGATGTGAAGATCGGGGAGTTCAGCCTTGGCCTGGATAGCCGAGACCAGCGTTCCGCTCAACTCGGCAGAGATAAAAATCCCCAGAATGGTCTTGGTCGCGTATTTCTGTGCGACGTGTTGAAAAAACTCAATGAACGCTCCAGGCGATGGCTGTGACGTGGTTGGAAAAGCCTGACGTTCCTGCAGCCATTGGTAGAACGTCGGCCCATCCAGTGAGACGCCATCCAGATACGTCTCTTCGCCCCAATGCACCGTCAAGGGGATGATCGGCACATCATACTCGGCGACCAGGTGCGGCGGCAAATTAGCCGTGCTATCGGTGACAATAACAAAGCGATCCATGTTTTTCTCCTTATAAGAACTGAATGAATGGGAAAATAAACCTGAAATACACTGCCTATACTATAAAGGACAAATCCAGGATGACAAGGCGCACAGAGAATAAGTTAACACCTATTATACTAAATATGTCAATCTGTGGTACAATAGGTTTCAGAAAGGGGGGGAAGCTGACCGCGCCCTTTACGCGCTGCCGACTGACGGCATGATAGGAGTTGTATATGTCGAAAATACTCGTTGCTGACGATGATAAAGTTATGCTTGGGTTGCTCAAGACGTTGATGGAGCTGGAGGGCGATGAAGTCGTCACCGTAACCCGCCCTGAGGATATTGTCCCGGCGGTAAAAAGCCATCCGGTGGCACTGATTCTTATGGACTACCACCTGGCCGGCGGAAATTCAATGGGCGCCCTGCGTGAGCTTAAAAATGACCCGGTCTTGAAACAAATCCCCGTGCTTGTCGCTTCGGGGATGGACCGCGATTACGAATGTAGACAAAATGGGGCAGAAGACTTTATTCTGAAGCCCTTTCGCCCCACCGAATTGCTAGAGCGCATATGCGCGATGATCAAACCAGCGCCGGAAACGCTATAGCCCTTAACCGTGATTTTCACAACAAAGCAGAGAAAACAAGAGAATATGACGAGAAGAAAGCGCAAGAAGAAGACACAGCCTGCAGAACAATGGTACAAGATGGATTTGCACATCCACACACCCGCGTCGGCAGACCATCAACAGAAGAACGTGACGTACCTGGAAATTCTACAAGAAGCAGAACGACGCGGGTTAGATATAATCGCGTTTACCGACCACAACACAGTCGCCGGTTACAAACAAATGCTCGGCGAAATTGACGATCTTGAGTTGTTGAAACGCCTCAATCGGCTGAAGCCCGAAGAAGAAAAAAGACTCCAGGAATACCGCCGTCTACAAGAAGAAATCCTCCTGCTCACGGGATTTGAGTTTACCGCCACATTTGGATTTCATATCCTGGGTATCTTCCCGCCGGAAACGTCCATCCGCGAGCTGGAATTCTTGCTGCTGCAGATGAACGTCCCCGCCGAAAAACTGGACGACGGCGCGACCGAGGTGGGCGCCACGGTAGATGTGCTGACGGCCTACCAGATGATCGCCGAAGCTGGCGGACTGGTCATCGCCGCGCACGCGAACTCCTCCCATGGCGTCGCCCTGCAGGGGATTCGCTTCGGCGGGCAGACGCGCATCGCGTTTACCCAAGACCTCAACCTCCACGCCCTCGAAGTGACCGATCTGGAGAAGGCCGACAAGAAGTCCACCGCGCGCTTCTTTGATGGCTCCAAGCCCGAATATCCACGCCGGATGCGCTGCATTCAAGGCTCGGATACTCACCGCCTGACGCGCGATCCGAACAACGTGCGCAATTCCGGCATTGGCGACCGCGTCACCGAGATTTTGCTGGACGAGTTGTCCTTTGCGGCGCTTCGCGACGTCTTTACCGGCGACGACTTCGCCCGCACGCGGCCTTATCGCTCCGAAGCGCATCCTTTCGACTTCATCCAGGCTGCACGCGAGGAAGGCCCCAACATCGTGCAGGATTTCCACGACCGGTTCAGCCGGCGCGGTGGATTCCTGGACGCCATCGCCGCCGATGTGTGCGCCTTCGCCAACACCAACGGCGGTACACTCTATATCGGCGCTTCCACCGACGCTAAAGTACCCCCGATAGGTCTGGGAAATTCGCCCACCCGGGTCATCAATGCTCTCAAGACAGAGATTGAGACACGCATCACCCCCACGCTGCCGGTCAACATTGATGTCCAGGAAACGCAGAATGTGAAAATTGTGCGCATGGTGGTGCCGCGCGGGGATAATCCGCCGTATACCCTGGACGAAAGCCAAATTTTCATTCGCAGCGAGGCCGAAACTACCCCCGCTGTGCGCGACGAAATCGTGGAATTGGTGCGCCGCAGCCTGGGCGAGAACACAGCGGCGTTGCCCACACAACCGGCTCATAGCGCCCGAGAAGAAGCCGCGAACGCGCTCCTCGAACCGGGCAAGACGCTGATTGACCCGCCGCGCACCGGCGTCGAAATCGCTGCCGTGGAAACGCGAAACAACGTCCGCTACTACACCATGCGCGACCTGCGCAACGGCAGCGTGGTCAACAACGTCACCCGCAATTCAGCGCGGCGTCTCTGGCGCTATGCTATTGACGAAGCGGAGAACAATCCCATGAAGCCGCATCAGGTGCGTTGGATGGGCAACATCGGCATTTGGAAGCAGCGCGAATACAGTTCGCAGATGCGGTATGATCTAGTGCAGAAGATTGACGACGAGCAGCACGTGTATTACGGCGTCACGGAAGAAGGGATCCACGGGGCGTGGACCGCGTTAATTGGAGATTAGCACAAGACGCCAGGAGGTATGATGCGCATCCTATCCTTGTCTGAAATGCGCGCGCTGGAATCAACAGCCGATATGGCCGGACACAGCTACGCGCGCATGATGGAACTGGCCGGCAAGAGCGTTGTGCTCGCGGTTTTACGGCAGATGGCGGTGAAAGGACGCCGCGTTTTGGCGCTCGTAGGTCCAGGCAACAACGGCGGGGACGGGTTGGTCGCGGCGCGGATGCTGCACGAATCTGGGGCCAGCGTCACGGCCTACCTCACCAGCGCGCGCGATCCCGAACAAGATGCCGTCTTCCGGCAGGCACGGGCGAGCGGGCTGACGATCATCACCCCACAGGATGATCCGCAGTACGAAACGCTGCGTAAACTGACCGCGCAAGCCCATGTTTTGATTGACAGCCTGCTCGGCATTGGCGCGACGCCGCCCTTGCGCGGCGCGATCGCTTACGTGCTGCAAAACGTGAAAGCCGCCCTCGCCCAGGCTGCTGCCGAACCCTTGCTCTCCCTGAATCGCGCACCGCGAGCCACGCATCAGCATCCCCTGATCGTTGCCGTAGATGGGCCGTCGGGGCTGGACTTTGAAACCGGCGCGATTGATCCACTGGCGCTCAAGGCGCACATCACCGTCACCTTCGCTGCGCCGAAATGGGGACATTTCCGACTGCCCGGGGCCGACTATGTGGGCGAATTGCTGGTCGCCGACATCGGTATCCCCAAAAACATTGCCTTCTCCGCCGCCGGCCCAGAAGTCGCCACACTCGATAAGATACAGAAATGGTTGCCCGCGCGTCCGTTGGATGGGCACAAGGGCACTTTTGGGAAAGCCTTGATTGCCGCCGGTTCGGTGAACTACACGGGGGCTGCTATCCTCGCAGCAGCGGCGGCGGTGCGCGCCGGCGCCGGGTTGGTCACGCTTGCGGTGCCTAATGTGCTGCACTCCGCGATCGTCCCGGCTGTACCGGAGGCAACGTATCTCTTGCTGCCGCACACACTCGGCGTCGTAGATATGCACGCGGCGGCGATTCTCAGCGAGAAAATGACCGCGTACTCGGCGCTGCTCATCGGGCCAGGATTGAGCCACACGCCCGAAACCACTGCTTTTGTGCGCAAACTTCTGGGGCTGGAGACGGGAAAGCGTAATGCAGGTTTTGTGCCAAGCGTGAAAAAACCTGAGGCTGAGCAGACCGTGGCCCTTCCGCCGCTCGTGGTGGATGCCGATGGACTGAACATTCTCAGCGAGATCCCCGACTGGCCGCGTAGCTTGCCGCCGAACACGATCCTCACCCCCCACCCCGGAGAAATGGCGCGTTTGACCGGCACAACGACGGCGGAAGTGCAAAGTGAGCGGCTGCGCCTTGCCCAAGAATCTGCGGCTGCCTGGGGGCACATTGTCGTGCTCAAGGGGGCATTCACCATTGTCGCCGCGCCGGAGGGCAAGCTGATGCTGCTGCCGTTCGCCAACCCTGGGCTAGGATCAGCCGGCACAGGGGATGTTTTAGCCGGGACGATCGTGGCGTTGCGTGCGCAAGGGCTGGACGCTTTCCAGGCCGCCGTCGTGGGGGCCTATCTGCACGGATTGGCCGGGGAGATGGTCAGGGAGCGCATCGGCGTGGCGGGATTGGCCGCCAGCGATGTAGCCCACGCGCTCCCCGAAGCGATCAAGCGGGTCACGTTGGAACGTTCAAACGTTTGAACGTTCCAACGTTTTTTACTTCAACGCTTGGGCGAACGTATAGCCCAGTTCCTCGCCTTTCAGCAAATCCGCGTGGGTAGCGCCGCCGGGATACTCCCAGGCTTCGGTTAGCTCCCACTTGAGCTTCTCCGCCCATTGGGTGATCTCGCGGCGTGCGCCGCCACTCCAGCCGAAGCTGCCGAAGTAGGCCAGCTTGCGGTTTTGGATGCGTTTGCGGCTCATCATGTCCAGCGCGTGCGCCATCGGCGGGAAGAGTTCACCTTCATACGTGGGCGCGCCGACCAACACGCCGCTGCGGGTATAAACGGAGGGCAAAATGTAGCTGGCGTGAATGTGCCGCACGTCGAATATATCCATCGGCACACCCGCGCGCGCGACGCCCGCCGCTACGGCTTCGACCATTTGCTCCGTGTTGCCGTACATCGTCCCGTAGAGGAGCGTCACCCCCACGTCGGGACCTTCGAGCGCGTAGTTCGCCCACTTTTGGTACAGTTCGATGATCCGCCCTGGGTTTTTGCGCCACAACAGGCCATGCGACGGCGCGACCACGTCAATCGGGACGCCGGCCAGCTTGTCAATGGCCTTGATCACTGGCTTGGGGAACAGCGCCACGATGTTGGCGTAGTAGCGCAGCGCCTCGCGCTCGTAGAATTCAAGCGCCGCGTATTGATCGTCGAAAATCGCGCCCTGTAGCGCGCCGTAGCCGCCAAATGCGTCGCAGGAGAACAGCACCTTCTGTGTTGTCTCGTAAGTCAACATCGTCTCCGGCCAATGTACCATCGGCGCGATGTGAAACTGCAACTGGTGTGCGCCTAGCTCCAACGTCTCGCCATCCTCAACAGCACGAACATTGTCGGTCACCTGGTAATAGTTCTCCAACATCTTCACCGCGCGGCTGGTGCAGAGGAACGTGACGTTCGGCGCGATGCGGCGCAAGGTGCGGAGCACGCCCGTGTGATCCGGCTCCATGTGGTTGACCACGATATAATCCAGCGACGCCGGATCGAAAACTTCAGCGATTTGATCAAGGAGCGCATCGCCCTTGATGTCTTTCGCTGCGTCCACGAGAACTTTCTTCTCGTCGTCAATCACGTAAGCGTTGTAGGAAACGCCTTCGCTGGTGATCGGCCAGATACCCTCAAAAAGGTCGGTCGTCCGGTCGTTGACGCCGATCCAGTAAATTCCAGGTTTTATGTTAATTGCAGGCATTGTTTTCTCCTCATCCGTGGTGTTATCTCATCCGTGGTTTTATTCGTTGGACAAAGTCCAGGTTTTGTCAGTCGTCAGGTCAACTTCGTATCGCTCGGCCAGTGACTCGTCATCGCAGTTTTGCACCATCAGATCATACGTGCCGGGCTTGACATAGAATATGCGCTTTCCACCAGCGGGGATAATCTCGCTGCCCCCCATCCGGTCGTCGCCCCATTCGCCGCCAGACGAAAGCGAGATGAAGACGTAGCACAGTTCTTGATCCGAAGTATTGTCAACCAACAGGCGAGACGTCGCCCCACGCTCGCCCGCAGTCAGCGTGGTCTTTTTATCAACCGCCCACGCTGTCCCCATCACCACCTCATCGCACGTCTCAAGCTGCACATCGTGCTGCCCGGCAGACACGTCAAACGTCTTGCTCGCGCCTGAAGCAATCGTTTCTTCGCCGCCGAGACGGTCGTCGCCCCACTCCTGGCTTTCGCTCTCGGAGATGAAAACGTAACAGATCTCATCCGGCGACTTATTGTCTACCGTGATCTGAAAATCGCCCGAAGGCTTGGTGGATCCACCGGCGCCCGAAAATGCTACGCAGGCCAGCGAAAGCGCCGCTACTGTCACCATCGTCACCATAATCATCCAGCGTTTCATCGCCACACCTCCTCTATAAATAGCCACAGAGAACACAGAGTTCACAGAGAAAAATAAAAAATACTCTGCGCTCTCCGCGTGCTCTGCGGTAAAATTTTCATTATCGGGGCTGTACCCAGGTTCGGTTACACTCCTTCTCTTAAGAAATCCATATCTATTATAACAGTAAGCGAAACATGGGACAAGCATCTCTTCTGGATTTCACGACATTTTCCGGTAGAATAGGCCCTATGATACACAAGCTGAAGCACATCCTGGGCAATCCGGTTGCCTGGGCCATTCTATTGACCGCGATTTACCTGGCGATTCTCGCATTACGTCCGGCGGAAGCCTTCTTTGGCGTGCCCGGCGAGTGGACGTGGGCAGGCCGCCCGCCAGCACCGAGCACCCTACCCCGGTGGCCCCCCGCCATCGTCGCGTTGGCGTTGATTGCAATCACTGGCATCGCGCTGGACAAACGGTGGGGTGCGCTAACCCGGCGGCAGCGCGCTGCGGCCCTGGGATTTCTTGTCGTCGCCATCCCATTGACGCAAGTCCTGCTCAAGTATATCCACTATCGCTACCCTATCGAATTCTATCTCTACCGCACCATCGGCCCGCACAATGGCTTCTGGCAAGTCGCTGTCTCGATCACCGATCTGGGCGAATACCTGCGCACCTATCCAACGCACATGCGCGCAATGGACAACATTTTCGAGCACCTCACCACGCACCCACCGGGCAACATCATTTACCTGTGGCTGTGGCGAAAGGGATTTGAGGCGCTGCCCGGTCTGGCGCACACAGTCGCGCATTGGCTGCGCGGCTACAATTGCGCGGACCTGGCTTTCGTCTCCATGCCCGACGCCCACATCGCTGCCGCACTTGGGCAGATGTGCGTTCCGCTGTTCAGTGGCCTGACCGTCCTGCCCCTCTACGCCTGGGCCAAACGCCTCGGCGCTGCGCAGACCGGCTGGCGCGCCGCGACTTTGTTCGCCCTCGTACCGGCCCTTTCGCTGTTCACACTACGGTGGGACAGTCTCTACCCGCTTTTCGCAGCGACGGCTTTTGCCGCGCTCCACCGTGGACTCAGTGAAAACAAGCCGCTCCTGTGGTTAGTGTCGGGGATCAGCGTATCGCTGGCCTCCTTTTGCAGCTTCGGCAACGCCCCCCTCGCACCCGCCGTCGCCCTCTATGCCGCGCTCTACCTCTGGAGTCAATCGCGCGGCTCCCGTCTACCATCTACCGGCTACCGGCTACTTTGGAGCTGGCTGGCATTGCTTCTAGGCGGCTACAGCGTGTGGGGACTGTTCCATCTCGTTACCGGCGTGGCTTTTTGGGATTTGTTAGCCATCACGGGCAACATCCAGGCAACGCTGCGCCGCAACTACAGTTACGGGCAATGGCTCTTCTACAACGTTTACGACATCCTCACATTCGTTGGCGTGCCCATCGGAGTATGGTTTGTCACAGAGACGGCGCGCGCCTGGCAGGCGACCCTGCGGCGGCAAGCAACAGTCGCCGCGCTGCCCGCGCTCGCCGTCTCAGGCGTCCTCATCGCGGTGAACGTCGCGGGCGTCTCTCCTGGCGAGGTAGGACGGCTGTGGATGTTGTGGATGACGGGGATGGTTGTGACCGCAGCATTGGGATTACAACGCCAATCCCCCCACCAGGGACATCACTACGCGAAGGTCGTCGCGCTACTGGCGTTGCAAAGCCTATGGATGTCGCTCTTTCTGCGCGTCACGCCGACCGGGATGCCGGGTTACACGCCGCGCCAGCCGGGAAACCCCTCCGTCGCTACGCCGCTGAACGTGACGTTCGACCGCAACATCCAACTCGTCGGCTATGCGGTGGAACCGGCCCAGCCAACACCAGGCGCAACGGTCAACGTCACGCTGTACTGGCAAGCGCGCGAGCGGCCCGATCTGCCTTATACTATTTTCGCGCACCTTATTGACGGTCAGGGCACGTTGCAAGCGCAAAGTGACAGTATGCCTGTCGCCAACACTCTCCCGACCTCGTGCTGGCTGTCGGGCGAGACCGTCGAAGATGTGCATCCGGTCGTCATTCCAGAAAACGCGCCGCCCGGCAACTATACAACGCAAGTGGGGTTATATTATTTGCCGAGGATGACGCGGCTACCCATCATCAGCGGCGGGCAAGGTGACTTTTTCCGTTTACCGTTTACAATAACGGTTGTAAGCGAATGAGCAAATCAGCAGATCAGCAAATAGTATCACTCGTTACTAAATAACTAACTCTGGGAGCATTGATATGCGTATTGGGATCATTACCGGGGAATACCCGCCTCTGGAGGGCGGCGTGGGGGACTTCACGCACGAACTGGGGTTGGCGCTGCACGCCGACGGGCACGAGATTCACATTCTGACAACACGGATGAATGACCGGCAGCCGACTCCTGTCCAAGAAGAAGAGCTGACGATTTATCGGGACATTCCCAATTGGGATCGCAGCGCCTACGCTCGCATCACCGGCTGGATTAACACATTATCGCTCGATGTTGTCAATATCCAGTACCAGGCAGCAGCATACCAAATGCGCGGCGGGGTTAACCTCTACCCGCGCGCGCAAAGGCGACGTATCACCGCGCCCATTGTCGTGACATTCCACGATCTGCTGCCGCCCTACCTGTTCCCCAAGGCCGGGCCGCTGCGCCAGTGGACTGTGTGGCAGTTAGCGAAGGATGCGGACGGTATTATCATCACCAACAGCAATGACTATACCGCAATAACCGCCGATCCCAAACGCGCCTTACCGCCCCTGCGCTTGATTCCCATCGGCAGCAACATCGCGCCGCACCCCCCTGCCGGCTATGACCGCGAAACCTGGCGTCGCCAGCGTGGGTTTGGCCCTGACGATTTACTGATCGGGTTCTTCGGCTTCCTGAATCGTAACAAAGGCGTCGAGACCTTGCTTGAGGCTATGAAACAACTCGTAGATCACGAACTACCGGCGCATCTGCTGTTCATCGGGGGGCGCACCGGTTCCAGTGACAGCACGAACGCGCGCTATGCCGATGAGATTGACGCGCGAATTGAGCAGATGGGATTGAGCGCGCGCGTCCATCGCACTGGCTTTACCATGCCCGAAGAAGTCTCCGCCGCACTCCTGGCCGTTGATCTGTGCGCCTTACCCTATCGCGGCGGCGCGAGTATGCGGCATGGGACACTGCACGCGGCCCTCACGCACGGCAGAGCTATCGTCACCACAACGCCACAGGTGGCGACGCCGCAGCTCCAAAACGGCGTCAACGTCATCCTCGTCCCGCCAGAAAATGCGGATTTTCTCGCCAGCGTGATTCAGGCATTGTGGGAGAATCCACAGGCGCGCGCGGAGATTGAGCAGAACGCCGCGCGCCTGGCTCAGGAATTTTCGTGGGAGCGGATTGCCGCGCACACGGCGGAATTTTTCCGCACGCTGGTGCGAAAATCCTCCGGCAGCCCGGACGCCACAGTTTCTTGAACGTTCCAGGTATGGTCACCGCTCCAGCAACCCAAATCGCCACTAAAGCAGCGATGACGCGCCCATCTGCTCCCCTGCGGGTCATCTTGATCGCTTTCACCGTGCTCGGCCTGATTTACAGCGCCGGCGTCCCCGTTTTCGAAGCCTCCGACGAAGTCTGGCACTACCCGATGGTGCAGCACATCGCGGCGCATTGGACGCTGCCGGTGCAGCCGCTCGAACCGGGCGCACCCAGCGGCCCGTGGCGGCAGGAGGCCAGCCAACCGCCGCTTTATTATGCGATAGCCGCCGCTCTCACCGCCTGGATTGACACCGGCGACCTTGAGCAGATGCGCCATCTCAATCCACATGTGGCCGCCGGTGAAGTCACGCCCGACGGCAGCAACGTCAACCTCGTCGTTCACAATCCAGCGATGGAACGTTTCCCCTGGCGGGGAACGGTGCTGGCGGTCCACATCGCGCGCATCTTCTCCGTGCTGTTGGGGACGTGGGCGGTCTATCTGACGTGGGCGCTCGTCCGCGAACTCTTCCCGGAGCGCCCCCGGCTCGCGCTGACCGCCGCCGCCATCCACGCCTTCACGCCGATGTACCTGTTCATCAACGCCTCGGTGAACAACGACAATCTGGTCGTGCCGTTGTGCTCGCTGGCGTTATTGATGATGGTGCGGATAGTCCGAAGTCCAAAGTCGAAAGTAAGAAGCTATTTGGTGTTGGGAGTGGTGATTGGGCTAGGCTTGTTGACGAAGGCCAGCGCCATCGGATTGTTGCCGCTTGCCGTCGCAACTGTGGCGTGGGAAGCGTGGCAGAAGCTCAAATGGCGAATGGGCGAATCGGCGAATCGGCGAATGGGCAAATCGGCGAATGAGCAAATCGGCGAATCAAAAATTGCGCCGCACGAGTCCCTACTCCCTACTCCCTACTCCCTACTCCCTAAAATCATGTTTTACGCTTTGCGTGACTTATCCCTCATCCTCATCCCCGCCCTCGCCATCTCCGGGTGGTGGTTCTACCGGAATTTTCGGCTCTACGGCGATTGGCTTGGGCTGAACGCCTTCTACGCCGTGCTGGGCACGCGCGATGTCGCGGCGGACTTCGCGCAACTGTGGGCGGAGCGGTTCGCGTTCGCCGCCGGGTATTGGGGCAACTTCGGCGGTCTCAATGTGCCGATGCCCACGTGGATTTACACAGTGCTCAACGGCTTTGCCATTCTCGCGGCGCTTGGTCTGGTTGTGCGATTTGGGTTGTGGGTTGTGGGGGGAAATCTGTGGCCTTTTTCCTGGGACGCGCAAACCGCTGCGCGGGCGCTGGCGTGGGCGTGGCCGGCGGCGGTCTTCGTCTCGTGGATGCGCTGGGCGACGATCACCTGGTCGTCGCAGGGGCGTCTCATCTTCTCTGCTATGCCGATGTGGGCGCTAGCGTTGGCGAGTGGCGAGTGGCGAGTAGCGAATCAAGAATCAAGAATCAAGAATCACGTTTTACATTTTACGTTTTACGTTTTACGTTTTACGCATTCTCTTTCCCAGTTACTCGCTGCCTCCCTGTTTGCGCTGTGCCTCATCGCCCTGCCGGTGTGGATTGCGCCGGTGTATATGCCGCCGGCCGAGACGCGCGCGGAATTGAATACGCTGCCCCTGCGCGCGGATTTCGGCAATGTGCTGCGGCTGACCGGCTTCAGGATGGATCGGCGCAACACTGTCCCTGGCGACACCGTCGGGTTGACGCTGCAATGGACGGCGCTCGCGCCGACAGCGACCGATCACAGTCTGTTCATCCACGTTTTGGGCGAAGGTGAGCGCATTATCGCGCAGCGCGACGCCTTCCCCGGACGCGGCCTCATTTCGACAACGTGGATGGAACCGGGGCGCGCGTGGATCGAGCACTACGAAATCCCCATTCCCGCGTTGGCCTACGCGCCCGACAGCTTGACGTTCGCGGTAGGGATGTACGAGACTGCCACGGGTGCGCGGCTGCTGGTGCAAGCCAGTGCGCCTTTCACCGTGACGCCTGCCGGGGATGCCGTGATTTTCGGCGATGTCTGGCTCAGTGAGCCGACGCAAATGCCCGAAGTACAGTTCGGCGAGAGCATCGTGCTCAGCGGATACGTTTTGGATGACGTGATCGTGGGACGCGGGGAATCGCTCCAGGTGACGCTGCACTGGCGCTGCGCAGCGCCGATTGACGGCGACTACACCATCTCCGTGCAGCTCATTGACGATCAATGGCGCAAGGCCGCCCAATCCGACGCCTGGCCCCTGGATGGCGCAGCGCCGACCTCCTCCTGGCAAGCGGGCCAGCGCATTGACGAATTGCGCACGCTTACCATCGCCGCCGACGCCGCGCCGGGCGTCTACAACCTGCAACTTGCGATTTACCGCGTCAACGCGGCCGGCGAACTCGAACACCTGCCTATCGTGTGGCAAAAGGGGCAAATGCCCGTCAAAACCGTGGTCTTGACGCGGGTAAGAGTTAACTAAAGCGTAAAACGTAAAACGTGATACGTAAGCGCAGAAAGCGTCCTACGTTTTACGTTTCACGCTTTACGTTTTATGCCTCGAGGCGCTTAACAAAACAGCGCCGCCGCTTGTGCTGGCGCGTTTCGTAATACTTCCACTGCCCCTGCACGTTCTGATTGGTCTCCAGTTCGGGGTTGGATTCCACTTTGCGGATACCGCGTTGCGCATACAGGCGGTGAATCGCATCCATCAAGATCGCATTCACCCCTTTGCCCTGATATTCAGAGCGCACGGCCACCAGGTATGCGTCGGCCCGGTCCTCGTTGCGCAGGGCGCGCAACAGATGAATGAAACCAAACGGGAAAAGCCGTCCATCGGCCTTCTGCAACGCCTTTGACAAAGACGGCATGGTAATCCCAAAAGCCACCAGCCGGTCGTTTTCATCCACCACCAGCGGAACGAAATCAAGAGAAATCAGGCCGAAGTAAAGCTTGATGTAATAGTCAATCTGCCGCTCGGTCAACGGGACAACGCCGTAGAGATGCTCGTATTCGTCGTTGAGCACGTCGAACACCTCATGCGCGTAGGAAGGCAAGCCTTTCTCGACGCGGGGACGCAACAGTTCTTTTTTGTCACGCACCTGCAACAAGCGCAGTCCGTACCGGCGTTTAGCCAGGTCGGCAATGCGGGCGATGGTGGCGTTTGGCTCCGGCGTGACGGCCATCTCGTACTCCATCCAATCCACGTCTTTGACATAGCCAAGCCGTTCCAGGTGAACGGGATAGTAGGGATAGTTGTAGAACGTCGCCATCGTCCCCAACTCTTCAAAGCCTTCCACCAGCATCCCTTCGCGATCCAGATCGGTGAAGCCCAACGGCCCGTGGACGGCGCTCAGCCCCTTTTCCCTCGCCCACGCTTCCACCTGCGCAAAGAGCGCCGCCGACACGGCCGGGTCATCCACAAAATCCACCCAACCGAAGCGCATGTACGGCTGGCGCCATTTTTCGATGTGCGCGCGGTTGTAGATGGCGGCGATCCGACCAACGATCTCGCGCCCGCGATAGGCCAGCCAGTAGCGCGCGTCGCAGTAGTCGAAAGCGGGGTTTTTGTCGCGGCGGAAGGTCTGGTAGTCGTCCATAAAAAGCGTAGGGACCCAATAGGGATTATTCCGGTACAGCTTGTTGGGGACACGAATAAACGTGCGCAGCTCGCGCAGCGTGGTCACTTCTTTAATCAATAAGTCCACAGAGAATGCTCCTTCTAAGGTCGTCTTGTAGTCATGAGTCGCATCGTCGTCGGTCATGCGATCAAGTCAATGCGCTCCTTCTACCCTATTATACTTAGGATAGAAGGAGCGCAAAGAGCATGAGCCGAACATAAAGCGGCGCGGACATTCAGCCGCGCCGCTCACACTTTATGGCTTATAAACGCGCATCACCAGAGGCAAGTAAAGCATGTGAAGCGGTCGCTCAACGAATTGCAGCACGCCGATCCGGGACGTGTTCTGCCACGACTGACCGGTAGGATCGTTCCAGATGGCGACGCTGTCGCGGTCGCCGTCACCGTCCGCATCGTCGTTGACCTGGAAGTCGAAGCCGATGAAGACACCGGGCTGCGGCATCACCTGGGTCAGCGTGATCGCCGCCTCGATGATGTACGCGCCGTCAATGAACAACGTCTCGCTTGTACCGGCGATGACCCGCGCTGCGCTGAGCAACGTGGCCGCCGAAGCCGCCCCACCGAAGCTCTGCTCGTTGTCGAAGTTGACGCGGTACTGTCCGTCGTCCAGTTCGTAGCTGGTGGTCTTGGCGTTGTTCTGGTCCACGAAAACCTCGATGGAGTCCTCTTCCCAGGGGTTGGCGCTAACTTTGCTCAGGAGCGAATCAGACACCACCGCGTAGACGTACAGGTGAGTCTCGTCCCACATCGTCTTGACCTTCGCGGTTGCACCGCCCATGCCCTGCACCCAGACATTGGTTCTAATTTCGTTGGCATCGGCCCACAATGCATCCGCGTGGCCATCGATGACCGGCGTCCCCTTGATTGCCGTCGTTAGTCTGATCTCGTCAATCAGAATCAACGTGCCGAAATTGGCCGTGCTCGTGAGCTGGCTGTTGGTCGGATCGTTCCACGAGATCACGGAGCCGTCGCTGCCATCGGTGACGCGAACGTCGAAGCCCAGACGTGTTCCGGGGGCGAGTGTCGCCGTCAGCGGGAGGCGCGCTTCCAGGACGTAGCCGCGAGTATTAGGGGTGACCACGTAATCCATCTGGAAGGTGCCACTGGGGAAGGTGTAGTAGCGGTCATCGCCCTCGTAGGTGGCAGTCTTGCCATTGTTCTGGTCGACGAAGACTTCCACCTGATCGCCGGCATCCACGGTCGGGTCCTCAACCTTCACAATCAGGTAGAGGTTTTTTGCCGCATCCCAGCGGGTCTGGTAACTCGCCGTCATCGTGCCGGTGGAGCCGATCTCGATCCAGGGTAACATCTCCCAAAGCGTCTCGGTCATCCCATCCACAACCGGCGTGGCTTTGGAGATATTCTGCTCCTTGAGCAACACCGGCAATTGCGACGGATCGATGATGCCCCAATAGGCCCACTTGGCCTGCAAATCCTTGTCGAAGAGCAGCGGCAGGTTGATGCGGGAAATTGGAAAGGTTGAAAGCCAGGTGTGATCATCGGCCAGCCCCCAGAACGTCACCGACCCGATCTTGTCCGCGTGACGGCGGAAGACCTCGAAGATATCCTTGTAGCGGTAGCCTTGTTTGATGAGCACTTCTGGGGGGACGGTAGTGTAGGAATCGGTGTCATTGGTGTAAATGCTCATATCCAGTTCGGTGATATGCACTTCACCCAATTCGGCAAACATCTTGATGGTTTCCTCAATGGCCGCCGCCGAGGGGTTCTGGATATTGATGTGCATTTGCATACCGATGCCGTTGATCGGCACACCCTGATCCTGGAAACCTTTCACCACATTGTACATGCACTGGCGCTTGGCCGGATCGGTTTCACTGTAGTCATTGAGGATCAGTGTGGCCGTCGGCGCGACCTGATGCGCGATGGTAAACGCTTTCGAGATATAGTCGGAGCCGGTCAGCCGATACCATTCGCTACGGCGCAAACAGTCGGGTTGCCCGGGATCAATGACCTCGTTGACTACATCCCAGACGTTGACCACGTCCTTATAGCGATCAACAACGGCTCTGATGTGATCTTCCAGGCGCTGCAACACCAGTTCCTTATTCTCCGGCGTTGCTTCCAGGGGATTCCCCTCGGCATCCTGGAACATCCACTCGGCGGCTTGCTGATGCCAGACGAGCGTGTGGCCGTGGACTGCCACGTGATTCTGGCGGGCGAAGTTTGCCAGAGCATCAGCGTTGGTCCAGTTGAAATTGCCCTCGGTTGGTTGGATAGAAGCGGGCTTCATCACGTTTTCGGGGGTCAGGCTGTTGAAATGTTTCTTGAACAATTCAACGTGCCGGTCGCTGGCAAGCTGCGTCGGCTCCAACGCCGCGCCGATAAGAAAATCTGCCGCGTAGTGCTCATGGACCGAGGGGATGTCCTGTTGAATGGGAGGTGGCGGCGCAGCAGTCGGCGGTTCGGTCATGACGATGGTGACGTCGTCAATGTAGAAGCTGGCATTAGGATCAGCACATTCCGCATACAGGGTCAAGGCATCGGCTTGCGTTGTATACTTGAAGGAACCAGACACGCATGACCAGGCAGAGGAAGTGGTGTTGTCATTATGGCCCAGCCAGGGATACGTGCTTGAACCGCCAATGGTGTATTGCAACGCGAAGTTCGTCCGGAAAGGCCCCAACCCTTCTGCCAGGCGAATACAACCGCTGATTTCGTAGGTAGCGCCGACCTCCAACAGGTCTAGTACATTCAAGGCCGGCCCATTCCACCCACCCGTTCGTCCGGTGACCTGGAGCGCATAATTGCCCGTATACACGGGGGCGGTGACGACAGCCAAAGCTATCCCAGTCCCACCACGCGGATACCACCCCTGGGTCGTGTTATCCTCAAATCCGTAGGTTGCGATAACGGGCGGCTTGGTCATCACAATAGTGACATCGTCAATGAAAAAGTCGGCGGTGGCGCTGGCGCTCTCGGCGTACAGGGTCAATGTTTCGGCTTGTACCTTGTATTCGAAAGAGCCACTCACACATGCCCACGCGGCATCGGTCGTGTTATCTTCAGACCCGACCCAATTCCACGAGGTGGAGCCACCCACAGGCTTGTACTCTACCGCAAAGTTCGTCCGGGTTGATGCCGTACCCGCCGCTAAGCGAATACAACCGCTGATACGATAGGTGCCGCCAACCACCAACAGGTCTAGCAGGTTTATAGCCGGCCCATTCCACCCATCAGTACGCCCAGTCACGCCAAGACTGCGGGCGCCTTCATGGGCCACCGTCGTCACCGAAGCCACGACCGCGGTGCCGCGACCGTACCAACCCTGCGTCGTACCATCCTCGAAATCATAAGTCGCCAGCACCACGTCCGCTTGCGGCGCAAGGGGCTGCGCGACCACGAGGCCGGCAGAAAACATTGCCGGAGACAGCAGACCGACCAGATAGGCCAGCACCACAAACAACGAGAGGCGTGTGCGCCAATTCCGTTTTGAAGAAATCTGTTGCATCGTTTCATCTCCTTTTTAGAACTGATTAGATATTATTATGATCCAGCGATTGTTATGTCTTTCAATGTGACTCCAATGTTCAATAAGCACCTCCTTATATTGTGAACGGTCACAATCTTATACAGTATTTTAGCATACTTTTTCCGAATTTGGTACTCATTTCGGTAACGTTTCCGAAAACTCGTAAAACCTCTACTTCGTTTCACAGGCAACATACGTTATCGTTAACCCCATATTGACGCCCGCGCCGACTCCGGTATACTGGCCTGCGATCACGCATCAAGCGCGAGAGGAGGCTAACGATGGAATCAACAACACTCCCGATGGGCAGCAAAAAACACATTGCACTGGTGGCGCACGATAGCCGCAAGGACGATCTGATGGAGTGGGTGCGCTTCAATCGCGGTTCGCTGATCCAGCACGAAATCTACGCGACAGGCACGACGGGCTGGTTGTTGCAGCGTGAGTTGGGGGTTCCCATTCACCGGATGCAGAGCGGCCCGCTTGGCGGCGACTTGCAGATCGGCGCGAAGATCGCCGAAGGGCAGATCGACTTCCTGGTCTTTTTCTGGGATCCGCTGGAAGCACAGCCGCACGACCCCGACGTGAAGGCGCTGCTGCGGTTGGCGGTGCTGTGAAACATCCCCGCCGCGACCAACCGGGCCACGGCGGATTTTATGTTCTCGTCGCCGCTGATGCACCAGGACTACGAGCGGATCGTGCCGGATTACGCCACATACCAACGCGAGCGCGAACGGCGACTGGAGCAGTTCGTGGCAGAGGAATTACAAGAATCCGGCGTATGCGCTCCCGAATAACACCGGTCCAAACAATGCTTTAGAACAAATTCCACCACAGAGACACGGAGTTCACGGAGATTTTTCACAATTCTTCTCCGTGTTCTTTGTGCCTTTGTGATAAATGCCATCAAGTGTTCCTTAGAATTCACTTCGATTGCCTATCACGTTGCCTTCTGCATCGGTCTCCAACAGCCCTTTGGTTGTATCCAACACTACCAGTTCATTTCCCCATGGATCGTGAACCACCGCACAACGCCCTATCTGGATGTCGAACGGCGGCGCAACCACCTTTCCTCCCGCTGCCTCGATCTGCACAGCGGCGGCGTCGGCGCACGCGACCTTCAGGTCAATTTCAGGGCTTCGCGGCTCGGTGTGCAGGACGATCTCTGTCTCATCGTCGGACATTCGCAAGCCGACCGCATCCCCGGTTTTCCAGATCAACTCAAGCCCCAATTGGTCACGGTAAAACGCCAGACCTGCCTCGAGGCTTGCCACGTAGAGCCGGACACAGTCAACCTTTTGAATCAGCGATTTTGTCATGTAATAACACCTCACACCGGAATCGGCGCGATGACCTGCGAGGAGGCCAGTAGCCACGCTACCCACAAGGCATTGAGCAGCGCGCCCAGGTAGATTTTGCCGGTGAGCAGGTGGCACCACGTCGAAATCACCGCCGTCAGCGCCAGGACCAGCAGCAGTTGGAACAGCGTCATCACGAAGGTCGCCATCACACCGCCGGGGCCGACCAACGGCACGACGTTGAACAGGAGCAGCGGCGCGTATTGCAACACGATGAACAACGCCAATGGAACGATCTGGATGAGCACATTCGTCGCAGCCCAATGCGTAAAAGTGCCCCACCATGTCGCCTGCGAGGGGCGACGCACCATCCCATGCAGGAAAGCGCCCGTCCCCAAAAAGCCCACCAACAGGAAGGGAAAGTACAGCGCGAGCATCCCCACACGATACGGCGTCAGGTCGCTCAAATAGGGGAAGATGCCCCGCCAATCGACAATGAAGAGCGCCTCCAGCCCGGCTTCGAGCAGGTAAACCACGAGAAAGAGCACAAACGCCAACAGCGCGGTCTTGCCCAGGTGCGCCCAGGTCAGGTGCAGGCGAGTGGGATGATCGGAGACGCCTAGATCGTCCAGCGGGACGTTCTGTTTCCCGCGCCAGCGCCAGAAAAGCGCCAGCCCGATCAGGTTGATCACCAGGAACCACCACACGAGGCCGTTCACCATCATCATCGGGAACAGACCATCAATGGGAACGACGTAAATGTGAACGGCAAACAGTACCATAATCAAGGGGATGTAGAGCCATTTCAGCAGGCCGTTGACGAGTACCGCCCGTCGGAAAGGCCGCCCGGTACACTGATACTGTCCGGAGGCGACGCTCTGCAAGGAGCCGAAAAAGCGCGCGCGCAGCAAAAGCCAAGATAGCGGCAGTAACGAGAGCAATCCGGCAAGCATAGCGATCAGGGTTGCGGCTTCTTTGAGCGGCCAAATCTGGCGAGCCGGATCGCGCCACAGCTCCGGCGCGGGTTGGAGCGCCTGCTGCATCCACGTCACGGCCTCGGCAATTGCGCCGGGATGGAATGATTCCAGGACGTGGATCGTGTGCGGCATATAAACGCGCCGCGCACTGCCGTTCGCGAAGTCGCCGTAAGTTACGCCGATCTCTGGATTGGCGACTGGGATGGCGCGCTGCGTCTGCGGCGTGGTCATCCATTCCGCCGCGAAGTCGCGCGTCCCGGTCATCCGCGTACGGTATTCATCCCAGCGGCCAAAGATCATCAGCATATTCCTGGGCCGCGTGGGGGTGGCTGCCTCCCCGTAGGCGAACCCGGAGATAGAGAGCGCCTGCACCGTCGGATCGTTAAGCGCCACAGTGTACGCCATCTCTGCGCCCAGGCTGTGCCCCATCATCCCCACGCGCGTCGCATCCACAAAGGGCAACGCCTTGAGATAGGCCAGCGACGTCGTCCCGCCGTAGGTGGGGTCGAAGTCCGGCGCGTCAGGGGCGTTGGGTTCGCCGGAGTTGCCGCGCCCGATGGCGTCAATGCTGAGGACGACGATGCCGCGCCGCGCCAGCTCGATGGCGTAAGGGTCGGCGGTCTCCCGGTTGTTCTGATAACCGTGGATATAGACCACACCCGGTCCCGGCGACACCTCCGTCACCCCCGTGGGCTGGAACAGCTTGGCGCGGACGCGGATGCCGTTGAAGTTGGCGTAGGTGACGTTGCGCACCGTCACCCGCCCGAAGTCCTGCTGCACCAGCGCGGCCACGACCGTTGCGCCGACCAGCACCAACAGGCACATCGCCCAAACCCACACCATCTTGCGTTGATACTGCGTTGAAAACATCTTTGCCCTCCTCATTCAATCAAACTGCGAATCTTGTGTGATTCACGGTTCAAAGCCCGTTTAGCCTGCCAATGAAACCAATCTGCCCCACCCCGCGCGCGCAAAGTGTCCTATAGCCATAGCAATGCACAGCGATGTGAAAATGACCGGGTACATATAGTAGCGATCCCAATCCAGCGGGGTCAACAATGGAGGCAGCGCGGTGACAGCCCCAACCGCCAGAATAGCGACGCTCGCCGCCGAACCGCTTTTCCCGATCAGCCACAAGCGTGCCGAACGCGCCAGGTAAAACAACCCAAAGGCCAACAGAATCCCATTGAAAAGTTCGTCATGAAGGATGGTATAATCACGCAGGATGCGTTGCGGAAGGATGCGCAGGCGCTCGCCCCAGTCGGCGATGTGCCACTCCGGGCGTCTTATCTGGCGGCTCATCTCCCAGCGGCGGAACAATCCTAGCGCAATCGTCCGCAAAGGCGGCTGCGGATAAAGAAAGGGATTGACGGCAATAAATACGAGCGCCGCGACCAGTCCCACAAAGAGAAAAATCCCCATCGCGTACCACAACCGGCGCTTCCCCGGCCCGTGCCAGGCAATGATGCAGCAGAACGTCGCGCCCGCGAGGATCAGCGCCAGGCCGTTCAATTTCGCCGCGCCGGATAACCCAACACCCACGCCCATCAGCAGCAGCCAGACCAGCGAGGCGCGAAACCGCTGCGCAATGGAGTCTCCGCGCCGCGAGGCCATCATCAGGGCACGGACGCCGGCCAACAGGGTCAACGTGGTGAAAAACAGCAGCGGCGGTTCGCTCATCGCGCGCCGTAGATGGATCAGCAGATATTCCGATCCGGCGAACAACACCACGAAGACGTATCCCGACACGGCACCACCGACGTAGCGCGCCAACAAGTACAAAATCATCCCGCTGATCACCGATAGCAGTGCCATCATCGCCCGCGCTGACCAGAGCAAACCGCGAGACGGTTTATTGCCGGAGGCTACGTTCTGTGCGTTGCTAACGTCGAAGTCCCACGGACGATTCAGGTCCGCCACGTGATATCCGCCCGCCAGACGGCCCAACGCGATCATATAGCGCGAGACCGGCGGCTGCGTCATCGTCCAATAATGTGCATTCCACACGTGCGGCGCAGACGGAGCGGATGCCAGCGCGGGTGACAGCCAATCCGGTACGGGGAAGTCGCCATCCAGCCCGCTCTCGCGCAGCCAGTCCGGCTCGGTGAAATCGCGCGTGAGCAGCGCCTCAAGATAGCAACTGGTGGCGATCCAATGGCTCTCATCCCCGTGGAAGGGAACGGCGTGGAGACCGCTAAAGTACACGCCGCTCACAACGACGAAGACCAGTCCTACCTCCAACAAGCGATACCACTTCACCATCCCGCTCCTTATGATGGACACAGATCAACACGGAGTTCACGGATAAGCGACAATGCAGCGTAGTTTATCCCAATATGTCCAAGCGGGCAAATGTAGGGGGGCGGTATGCGCCAGGATGTGGAACGGTTGGCTGTGAATGTTCAGGGCGATTTAAGCGCGGCAGCCGACGATGTGACCGCCCCGCCGGTAACAGAATACCGCCCGGCCTTGTACTGAGGTCGGGCGGTATGTTAAAATGCGCTTGGGTTGACCGCTAGCGTGAATCTCGCCAGGTCCGCTCAAGGCATCCCCAACGCGGCCTTTAAGCATTGATCCACTTTAACCATACTCGCTCTGGATAGTCTGCCCAGCGTCCGGATCACCAAAGCCTGCTCAATCGTGAACATGTTTTCGCATTTGACCACCGAGTTACTGATCAGTCCAGATGCCTTTCCCTCCGCAGTCGCAATGTCAATCAGAAATTGTGTCGGTTCTATACCAGCTAAAGTTGTGTCACTTGAAACCATAGCAATGATAACATTAGCTAGCCGCTCGTTGTTGCGATCACATTGTACAATCAACGCCGGACGCTTTTTGAGCATCCCGCCGCCGCTGAAGGGGAACTGCACCAGCACGATATCGCCGCGCCTATAGGGCATCGTAAGCCTCCATTTCCGGCGCATCCCAATCCTCTGCGGCGACGCGCTCCTGCGCCCGATAGGTTTCGGCTATTTTGAACTGACTATCATCTAGCAACGATTTGAACCACTCATAGACCTCAACCGGCAAGATCACATGCGTTTTTTGCCCCACCATATCGGTGATGTATTGCACCTGAAAAGCCTGGATGGTCATTGCCTCTCATCTCCTTTCCTGGCAACGCTTGTGCTTTTATGATACCCCTTTGTGGCTTGTCCGTCAATTGACAAAACAGGAACGGCGGCTCACGCATCGCGCGTCGCAAGCGCAGGGACAATTCCGCAACCGAGTTACCGGCGGCCGTCGCCGTGTGCGTAAAAAAGACATAGGACTTACGCAACTCCACAAAACCGGACGCAGATTCACGCGGATTTTCGCAGATAAAAGAAAAAATCTGCGTGTATCTGCAAAAATCTGCGTCCAATAGCTCGCTGTATCGGCATTGTGCGTAAGTCCTGAACAATCACGAGGGATGCGGCTCTTTCATCCTGAAGAACCGCGTGGTCAACGCCAGCGCAATCACGTTGAGCACGCCCACAACCGCGAAGGGCAAACGCACGTCAATTTCCAGCAACGTCCCGCCGAGCAACGTCCCCAGGATCATCGCGCCGGTCCACAAGAGGTGCAACATACCGAACACGCGGCCATGCACTTCCGGCTCGGCAGCGACGGTGACCATCCCCGGCAGCAACGTCGACAGCGCCCAGGCCGCGCCGACGCCCAACGCGCCGAAGATGTACAACCCCCACACGGAACGCGCCGTGAGAATCGTGCCGCCGATGGCGAGCAGGATCACGCCGAACGCGATCTGCGTGGGCAAGCGCACGCCTTTGCGGTCAGCAAGCCGTCCGGCAAGCAGTTGCGTCAGTGAGGCGAAGACCGAACTGAGGGCCGCGTACCAGGCGACGGCGGCGTTGCTCCCACCCTGTTGCTTGATCAACAGCGGCAGCAAGGTGGTGATGCCGTAGTAGCAGGTCGGGAGAAAGCGCAGCAGCCCCAGGAGGACAATGGGCGGGCGGCGGAGCAGCGTCCCATAGCCGCTTGGCGCAGGGGCGACGCCCTTCGCGCGGGCCTGCGGGCGCAGGGGCGGCAAGAGGCCGGCGGTCAACGTGGTGAGCACGCCAAATCCGGCCAGCGCCAGACCCAGGGCCGCGAAATTGTCCGCGCCGAGCACGACGGCAGCGAGCGGATTGCCCACCGCCGCGCCGATCGTGTAGCCCCAGTTGTAAAGCGCCGAAAAGACGCCCAGCGCGCCCGCGCCGGCCGCCAGCGTGAGATAGCCCTGGCTGCTCAACGTGGAAAAGCCAAGTCCCGCGCTGCCGAGGCTCCACAGGACGGCGACGAGCCAGGGCGCGCGAAAAACGTAGAGCAGGCTGCTCACGGCGACGCCCCCCACCCCCAACACCAACAGCCACTTGTGCCCCCAGCGATCGCTCAGGCTGCCCCCCACCAGCGAGGCCGCCATCCCCACCACCTGCCCCCAGGCCATCACCTGCGCCACCTGGCGCACCGGGTACTCGATCACTTCGTTGAGGTAGATGCTGATGAAGTTGCGCGCGGGCATCAACATGATGCCGCCCAACAGTTGCACGACGAGCAGCAGGATCAAAGGCCACGGGCTTTTCTTTGTCGTTGGTTCCACAAGTTGTTCTCCATCAACGTTACTAGCCGGATTCAGTCAATCACAAATTGGTTCGTAGTCACCGCTTTAGCGGTCTCCAGGACGGCTGAAGCCGTTACTACAAGCCTGAATTTCGATCTACTGAAGTTGACACTCCACCAAGTATAGCCGCGTTGCGCCTTTCGGCAATGTATGGGGTAGCGGACAGATGAGTGAGCCATGCTCGTGCCGGTCTCCGACCGCGCCCGCCTGAGTAGTACGATAGTCCTCTCTTTATTGACAATTCTAACTTTTAGCAGTATTATATGTTAGGTCGCCGTGCGATATTACTTTCCAGACACCGCCATGTTATGGTATCCAACAAAATAGCGTTAAAATAAACCTTAGTATGTCCGTATATTTTGCCGCCAACAAACATAGATCATCATCCTCAAGCGTGGTCTAGCCAACAGAAAGGAGGTCGGGCATTTGCGTTAACTAATGAGTTCAAAAACGTTCTTGTCTAACGATATTGGTTAATAATGGGGACATTACACGTCCAGGAGAACCTCGAGCGGACACACCCTGGCAGACCCAACGTTGGAATTGGGTGCAGATTTCTTTCCATTAAAGTTTATCTAAGGAGGATAAGATGACAGTTCATTTTAATTTAGCCACCGTTGTTCCCAAAAGAGGCGCGCAGTTCATTCGAGGCTTGTGCGCCTTAGTTTTGATACTCTCGATGTTTAGCATGAAACCGGCGCAGCCGGCAAAGGCTTCGCAGGTCGTGGATGTCTATGTAACTCTGGACGCGACGGAGGATACATATCTAAGTGCTGCGAGCACAAACACGAATTACGGCACTTCAACGACGCTCGAAGTTGATCGAACCACAGGCACTTCTCGACGGACCGCTTTGCTGCGATGGAACTTGAGCAGTATTCCCACCGATGCGACTGTGGTCAGCGCCACTATTTCGCTCAATGTCACGAACACAACCGACCGTGAATACTACCTGTACGACTTGAGGCGGAACTGGGTGGAGAACAGTGCCACTTGGAATCGATACAACGCAACGAATAACTGGACAACGGCTGGGGCAGCGAGTACCACTGGTGATCGCTACGATACAAACCTGTGGGACGCAACCACAACCAGTTTTAATAGTACCGGTATCAAAACAGTAGCTTTGAATTCCAGTGGGGTAAGCGTTATTCAGGGGTTGGTGGGCGTCGCTTCTCCCAACGGCTTGATTATTCAGAACTATACAGGAATGACCAGTAACAACTTGGTGTTTTCTTCATCAGAAGCAACAGCAGCAAATCGCCCCAAACTCAACATTCGCTACAGCATCACCTGCTACCAGCTTACCCTCAACCACACCGGCAATGGCACCGACCCGACGGCCAGCCCAGCCAACTCCACCCACTGCCCGACCGGCTATTATCGGCCCGGCCAAGCCATCAGCCTGAGCGGCGCCACACCGGATACCGGCTGGGAAATCACAAGCTGGACGGGCACCTCCAATAACGCCAGCACAGCCAGCACCAACTCGTTGACGATGCCGGCCAATGACCATACGGTTTACGTCAACTACTCCCTGAAAAACCACACCCTCACCATCGCCACGGCCGGCGCCGGCAGCGGCGTGGTCACCCCGACGGTCGGCGCGCACGTCTACACCTACGGCACGGTCGTCGCCCTGGAAGCCACGGCAAACGCGGGGTCGCTCTTCACGGGTTGGAGCGGCGACGCCGACTGTACGGACGGCTCGGTGACGATGACGGCGGACAAGACCTGTACGGCGACCTTCGTCCCGGCCTTTGACTTGACCATCGCCACCGATGGGCTTGGCAGCGGCGTAGTCACCCCGACGGTGGGGGTGCACACCTACGCCAGCGGTTCGGTCGTCACCCTGCAAGCCGTCGCCAACGAGGGCTCCACCTTCGAAGGCTGGTGGGGAGATGATGATTGCGCAGACGGTCAGGTGACGATGGACGCGAACAAGACCTGTACGGCCTCGTTCAGCCTCAACCAGTACGGCTTGGAAATCGCCACGGATGAGAACGGCAGCGGCGTGGTCACCCCGACGGTGGGGGTGCACACCTATTACCACGGCACAGTTGTCACGCTGGAGGCCGTGCCCAACGTCGGCTCCACCTTCGACGGCTGGAGCGGGGATGCCGACTGCGAGGACGGTCAGGTGACGATGGTCACGGATACGTACTGCGTGGCGTCGTTCGTCTTGATCACCTACGAACTGAACATTGACGCTGACGGGAACGGCTATGGCACCACCGTGCCGCCGGCCGGGCAGTACTACCACGACTACGGCACGATCATCAACCTGCAAGCCAACGCAGAGCCAGGCTCCTCCTTCGTGGGTTGGCATGGCGATCCCGACTGTGCGGACGGCTCGATAACCATCAGTGGCAACATGGCCTGCACGGCGACATTCATGTTGGACACCAACCTGACCATTAAGCCAAGCGCAGGCACCGGCAGCGGCACGGTCACGCCAACAGTTGGCACCCACCCTTACGCTTACAACTCGGTCGTCAGCCTGGAAGCCACGGCAGACGCCAGCTCCACCTTCGACGGCTGGAGCGGGGATGCTGATTGCGCGGACGGCGCGGTGACGATGGATGTGGACAAGAGCTGCACGGCGACGTTCACGCTCAAGACCTTCACGCTGAAGTACGCCGCCGGAACGAATGGCACTCTGAGCGGCGAGGCTTCGCAGACGGTCAACTATGGCGCAGACGGCACGGCAGTCGAAGCAGTGCCCGACACCGGTTACCACTTCGTCAAATGGAGCGACGACTCGACCGCCAATCCCCGCACCGACACCAATGTCACGGCAAATGTGGATGTCACCGCTACCTTCGCCATCAACACCTACACGCTGACCTACGCTGCCGGAGCGGGCGGCAGTCTGACTGGCGAAACCTCGCAGACGGTCAACTATGGTGCAGATGGCACGGCAGTCGAAGCAGTGCCCGACACCGGCTACCACTTTGTGAAGTGGAGCGATGACTCGACCGCCAACCCCCGCACCGACACCAACGTCACGGCAAATGTGGATGTCACCGCCAGCTTCGCGCCCAACCAGTACACCCTCACCTTCGATAGCGCAGGCGGCTCTGCGGTGGATCCCATCACGCAGGATTACGGCACCGCGGTGACCGCGCCCGACGATCCAACGCGCGAAGGCTACACCTTCGCCGGTTGGGATCCGGCTGTCCCGGCGACGATGCCGGCCGAAAATCTCACGCTGACAGCGCAGTGGACGGCCAATCAATACACCGTCACCTTCGACGCCAACGGCGGGAACGCTCCTACCCCGGCCGATAAACAAGTGACGTTTGGCGCGGCCTACGGCGCTCTGGCGACCACGACCCGCGCCGGCTATGCCTTCGCCGGGTGGTTCACCGCAGCGTCAGGTGGTACCGAGGTCACAGCCGAAACCATCGTGACGACGGCAGACAATCACACTCTGTTCGCCCACTGGACGGCCATTGAGTACACGATGCACTTCAATGCCGGCTGGAACCTGATCACCCTGCCGCTCAATCCACTGGCCCCGTTCACGGCGCAAAGCCTGCTCGATGCCATCAACGGTCAGGGCGGGACCTGCACGGAGATTGACCGCTGGACCGGCTCATGGAGCGCCCATCTCAATGCCTTGCCAACCTTCAACAACTTTGCGATTGCGACCGGAGCTGGCTATATGGTGAAGTGTACTGCCGCCAGCGATTGGACGATGCTGGGCGATCTGTTTACCAGCGGCATTCCCGTGAACCTGGTATCCGGGTTGAACCTGATCGGTATTCCGTATCCTGGTAGCTACACTGCGCAATCTGTGTTGGATGAAATAGCCGCAGATGGCGGAGTATGCAGTGAGATCAGCAACTGGACAGGCGTGTGGGTAACTCATCTCAAAGTCTTGCCCGGTGTCAACAACTTCTCGATTGTGCAGGATCGCGGCTACATGGTAAAGTGTACAGCGGCCAGCACGTTTACGCCAGGCCCGTAAACATCGCGAATGGTGGAAACAGAAACCGGGTTTCTGTCGAGACCCGGTTTCTGAAAAATGTCAGAATCTAGTACTCTGTCAATCATGGTTTGATGGGTAGTGATTTTTAACATTGTCGTCAA
>DAOLUH010000033.1:0-65815 GCA_035420085.1 Anaerolineae bacterium | reverse complement strand
CAACGGTGGGACGCTTATGCTGCCGTGGATCTGGTGGTACATCGACAGCCTCGCGGCGGACGGCGGCGTCGCCACGGAGATGTTCAATGCTACACTGCCCTGCCGGGGCACGGTCGTCAATGACGATTATCGCGTGGTGGATAGCGACCAGGGCGTGACCAGCGCCGTCGGTGCGCCGATCAGTGTGGTGGTCCTTGCCCCCACCATTGCCGTCAGCTTCGACCAAAGCGCCACAAGCGCCGTCGTCAGTACGACCTTCTACTTCAGCAACACCTCCACCACCAACGGCCCGGCAATCGCCGCATGGGCCTGGGACTTCGATGACGGGTACAGCGCCAGCGGGGCAACTACCAGCCACACCTACACAACGGACGGCGTCTTCACCGTCAAGCTCACGGTCACCGATACGTGCGGCTACGCGGCGACGACGACCAGCGTAGTCACGGTCACGGCCCCGGCCCTCGTCGCCAGCTTCACTCAGAGCGCGGTTTTGGCCGAAATCAACGCCACCGTCTACTTCACCGATACCTCTACGACCAACCTGCCGCCCATCGTCGCGTGGGCATGGGACTTTGGGGATAACAGCCCGCGCGTCTTCACGCAGAATGCAGCGCACGCTTATGCCGCCGAGGGAACCTTCACCGTCACGTTGACCGTCACCGATACACTCGGTTACAGCGACGACTATCAGACGACCGTGAACGTGGCGCTAGATATGCAGTACATCTTCCTGCCGTTGGTTTTGCGGAACTACTAACCGTCTTTCAAAAACACAGCGTCACACATGCCCGACACACACCAGTGTCGGGCATGTCTTCTAATACCAGGTATCTTGTCCCTTTGTTAATCTGTGCTAGACTGTTCACGGTACACGCGACTACCTGTGCATACTTTCACAAGGATGCACAAAAAGCGAGCAGTATGCCGCCACAACTGTCCGACGCACAACGATCCAATAATTGTTCGTAAAGGAGGAACCACAATGAATCGTAAAGACTTTCGGCTTTCCCTCGCTATAGGACTAGGAGGCGCATTGCTGATCGCGTTATCAGTGTTGCTGCCTGCGACAGCTCCGACCCTCGGGCGCCCGCTACTCGCAGCGCCGGTGGCGGCGGTCAATAACTTGACCCAAGCTGTCCCGTCGAATGGTGACGTCACCGGCGCGCCAACGCAGCCAGAACGACAACCGACCCCGACATTCAAACCGCAGACGGCCAGCGCACTCGCGGCGCTGTCGCCCGCCGCCTCCGGCGCTGCCGTGAATTTAGACGCTATCTTCGGCCCATCCACAGTAGCAGCGCCTCCCCCCATGCCCGGCGACTCCAACTACGTCATCGGCATGGACTCGGATCGCGTGTGGGGCATGGTGATGGCCGGCAACGCCGTCACCGTGACCGTGGATGGGGTGCAGATGGGCGCCACACGCGCGGACGGCAACGGCTTCTTCTGGACCACACTTTACCAACCCGACGGCGGCCGCCCGTATCTCGACGGCGGCGAAACGGTGATCATCTACAACGATGGTAGTGTGGCGGTGAGCACAATGCTGCGTACCGTCGCGGCGCAGGTCGATCCACTGGCCAACACCGTCAGAGGCGTAATCGGCGGGACAGGGTTCCCGCTCGGTGTCACGCTTTATTTTGGCGAAGGCGAGCCGACCACAAACTCAAAGAGCCAGACGGCCACGACCGATATCAGCGGCACCTTCACCGTGACCACAACCAGCACCTGGGACATCCTGGGGGACGATCAGGTTGTCGTCGCCTACACCGAGAACAGCGTGGACGTTTACCAGCGCGTCTACGCGCAGCGCATGGTCGTGATGCCCTTCCCCATCAACTCGGTTGTTGGCTGGACGACCCCGGATGCCGTGATCACCTTGACCGTCTATCTGCCCGACCAAACCACGATCAGAGAACAACACGTCGGTATGACGGCGCCTCGCACAGGCCGTTACAGCTTCTCCCCCGTTATGCAGGAAGGCGATACCGTCGTCGTGCAAGTCGCCGGCGGGATCGTGATGAGCCGCACGGTCGATCTCTTCGCCCCGCTGACCGTCGATGCCTCCAATAACCGCGTCACCGGGCAGACCATCCCGAACGCCGCAGTTCGCGGACGCACCACCTCGCTATCAGCTAAGGGATATCAGATCTACAATGCTGCCACCACAGCGAGTGTCGCCGGCGCCTTCACGTTCTCGTTCAGTTCCCCCGCCGATATTACACCCGGCCAATGGGCCGGCGCTTACGTCGCCGATACAGACGGCGATGAGCTGTGCCTGTGGGCGCCGGCCCAGGGTTCGGTCATCGTCAACCAGACCACCAACGAGGTCAGCGGGTGGGCGGTTGCGCCGCCTGGACCGCTCGCCAATGGGCATCCCCTGACGCTGACACTCTACAGCGCCGCCGCCAGCCAAACCTATGTCTACACCAAAGGCAGCAACTGGTACGGCCAATACTTGTTCAACCAGGACGATGGCCTGCCCGACATCACGGCGGGCGATACCGTCACCGTCGAAAGTGAGAGTTTCGCCTGGCGGGGTGTCGTCGCTGTGCGCAAGATGAATGTCAGCTACAATCTCAGCAACGACCAGATCATCGGCAGCTTCCAAACGCCGAGCAGCCGCGCCGAGATTTCAGTAGCACAGTGGGATGGCTGGTCAGAGCAAGTGCTTTTCCCGCTGGCCGGCGTCTTCGACACACTCATCACAGCTAACGGCGCTTTCACCACCACGGACCCCGCGCTCGATGTGCGCAACGCCGTCGAGATTGACGTCTCGCATCGCACCAGCAACGACTTGCTCGAGCGCGTCTCCCGCACCGTGGATTATGTCCGCGTCTGGCAGCAGTACAACGGCGTGATCGCACTCTTCGGGCCTCCCGGCACGCCTTATATGCTCTCCCTGCGCGACAGCAACGGCGACCTCAAAGCGCAAGTCAACGGCATTTCCTATGAACCTATCGGCCACGCGGGATTCATCAGCTTCGACGGGACAGGCGCGCACATCGAGATCGGCGACCAGATTCGCGCGACGTCGCTGGCCGGCTTCGACCAAACCATCCAGGTGGTGGAACTGGCGGCGCGCCTCGACGAGGCGAACGACCTCGTCAGCGGTTACGGCCCGGCCAACGCGCTGCTCAGCGTCTACGTGGACGGGCAAGGCACCGGCTTCGTCCCCACCGACGCGACCGGGCATTTCGCCGTGAAGGTCGACCAGTTGCAAGACTTCTATGGCGACGGCGACCTGGTGTGGGGCCAATGGGCGCGCGTCTGTTATCAAAACGAAGAGGCGAACCTTATCTGCATGAACTACGACTGGCCGCAGATCATCGCCCACTACGCGATGGACGGTTACAGCGAGGTGTGGGGCTACGGCGCGACGCCGAACAGCACACTCTACATCACCGTCACCAATCCGGGCGGCCAGGTTGTAGCCACCGGGAGTACGCCCGCCGGGTCGCGGCAGGGCGACACGACCAGCTTCAGCCTGGAATTTCCCGACGACACCATCCGCCCCGGCAACACGGTCACCGTCAACTTCGGTAGCGGCGTGATTGAGGCCGTGACCGTCGTCGACCTCGACGGCACTCCCGATGTGGATACCGACATCGTCGCAGGGCGCGGCCCGGCCAACAGCCAATTGCACCTCAACGCCGATTGCTGGCGCGGCGGGTGCTGGAGCACTATGGACAACGTCCCGGTGGATGGCAGCGGTCACTTCGTCGCCGACTTCGGCGCCGACGGCAACCCACCCCACGACATCCGCTATGGCGACACCTTCAACATCCACCACAGCGCGTATCACAACCACCAGACCCAGTACACCTTCCGGCTGGACATGGCAGAAGTGGGCGTGCAAAAGAACACGCCGGGTGGCTTCGCTCGTCCAGGCGGGGTGTACGTGTACACCATCGAATACTGGAACGACGGCATGAGCGACGCCACCGACGTCCGCATCGTGGACACGCTGCCCCCAGGCACGTCCTGGGCCGGCGACACCAGTGGCGTCACGCCGGAGGTTGTTGCCGATGGCGTCATCGCCTGGAACCTGCCCACCCTCCCGCCGCCCAGCAGCGGCGACAACCGGCGTGTCTTCGCGGTCACGCTGAACGTGGCGGACACGGTCATGGGGAACCTGCCGCCCAACTGTGCCACCATCACCACCAGCACACCGGGCGACGACAACCCCGACAACGACACCTCTTGCACAGGTGAAGTTGCCGTGGCGGACAGTGACGTCGGCATCAGCGTGGACAAGTGGCCGAATCCAGGCGACCTTGCGCCGGGCCAGAAGTTCGACTACGGCATCCGCTGGTGCAGCGAGGGCGGCGCCAACTTCGGCCCGGTCTGGCTCACCGACACGTTGCCGCTCTGGACGACGTTCCTCGGTTGGGATGTAAACGAATGGCCGCAGGCACTCTGGACGGAGGTCAGCGCCACTGACGAGCAGTTGGTGCTCTACGCCGCCGGTTTGCCGGGGAATTGGTGCCAGCAGATCAACGTGCACCTGCAACTCGATCCCCACACGCCACTCGGCACCATCCTGAAAAACGTCGTGGTCGCCAGCACGCCCGACGACGTCAATCCCGATAACAACATCGCCATCAATACCGACGCCCGCGTGCGCGCGGCGCGCTACGATATGAACGCGAACAAATGGTTCAACCAGGGCGTCCTTGTGCCCGGCGGTTGGCTGCGCTACGGCGCGAATTACTGGAACGCGGGCAACACCGCCGTCCACGCCTACATCACCGACACGCTACCCAGCGGCACATCGTACCGCGTCGGCAGCGGGGTGCGGCACGACGGGCAACCCTTCGAGCCGTTCAAAATCACGGCCAACGCCGTCGTATGGGATCTGGGCACGGTGGATGTGAACAGCGGCTTTGGCTTCGATTTCACGCTCAACATCAACGAATCAGCCTCCGCCAACGCTGTCCTCAATAACTGTGTCACCGTCGGCACGGTGGAACAGCCGGAGATCTCGCCGGAAGACAACACCGCCTGCGTGAGCGAAACTATCCTGGCCTCTGGGCCAAACCTGCGGGTGGTCAAGTCCAGTGAGTGGCACGGCGATGGGCAACTGGGCTACAACGTCAACTTCTACAATCTCGGCGATCAGGCCGTGCTCGCTCCGTGGATCACCGACACGCTGCCCTCCGACACGGCCTGGGACGGTTGGTGGAACCTGGGATTCGATTGGGACCGCCTGACCGAGCAAAATCTGAACAGCGACGCGCTCGCCTGGAAGTTCGCGGTGCTGTATCCGGGTGATGCGGGCAATGTGCAGTTCAACGCCAACCTCGATAATCCCGGCACGCTCCTGCGCTGGTACACCAACACCGTCTCCATCACCGATCCGGCGAACGACACCAACCACGCCGACAACACCTACACCGACGTCGCCTTCAGCGGCGGCGAGGTGCAATGGGTGGACTTCGACATTTACCGCTCCCGTGTCTGGGGCTGCGCGCCGCAAGGCCCCGTCACCGTCGCCACCGCGAACGCGCAGATGACGATGGGCGGCAATTGCTGGAACGAGAACAACTTCCCCGACACCTTCGATCCCGGCGACGTGATCACCGTGACGGCAGGGGCGGGAACGCATCCGGTCATCGTCACCATCCCCACCCCGTTCACCGGGTACATCTCCTCCATCACCGACACGGTCTGGGGGCAAATCGACGCGCTCAATCGCCAAAAAGTGCAGATCGATTTGTGGAATCTGTACAGCGGAATGGCGGAAACCGACGCCAACGGACGGTACAGCAAGACCCCCATCGGCATCGACATCCCGCACGGCGCGCCAGGAGATGTCAACTACTACACTGAGGTTGACTATGCTCAGGTCGGCTTCCACCACCGGTTGGTCAATTCAGATCTGACGCTGCAGGTCAACTACGCCCAAGACTGGGTCGAGGGCGCTTATGAGCCTGGGCACACGCTCGCGCTCACCGTCACCGACAGTCTGGGCGCGATCAAGGCCACGGCGGCGCTGACGACCGGCGTCATCCCGTGGTGGAACGACCGCACCGGCTTTTCCACCAACCTGGATCAGCAGTGGTTCCCGGAGCGCCCAGACATCGTGCCCGGTGATTGGGTGTACGGCATGATCGACGGTATCTACGGCAGCAGCGTCAAAGTTGGCGCGCTCGACAGCGTGGTGGATACCGACCACGACCTCGTCACCGTCACCCTCCAGGCGGATTGGTACGATCAGGTCCTCGGCGCGACGTGCAACGTCGACAACGGGCCGAACGAGAACTTCTCGCTCGATCCCGACGGCGGCAGCTACGTCTGCGACTTCGGCCTGATGGGGTGGGACTTGCTGCCGGGGCAAAACGTCTGGCTGTGGTACACCGAGCCGGACTGGGATCAGGTCGGCAACGTCGTCGCCGGCCCCGCGCCGCGCCTGCGCATCAACACCGGGGGCGACGCATACCCCGCCGTGGGCGGCAACTTCATCTTCCGCGTCTCCTATCGCAACGAGGGTGACGGCGTGGCCGAGGCCACGCTCATCACCGCCACGTTGCAGGGCGCGACGTACCTCGCCGACACATCCGGCTTCGTCCACAGCGGCGGCAGCAGCGGGCCGATCGTGTGGAGCGTGGGTGACTTGGCGCCCGGCGATTGGGTGGAGTTCTACCTCTTCGTGCAGGTCACCGCAGACGTGGGTGAGACGGTGGGGAACTTCGTGCAAATCGCCACAGCCAACCCCTACGACACGAGCAACCCGTGGGAGCGTGAGAGCGAGTGGAGCACCACCGTCCAGGAAAACGATACACACTTGCGCCTCAGTAAGTGGTCCTGGACCGGCGACCCTGCGCCCGACACGGACATCGTCTTCACCCTTCAGGTCTGCAATGATGGCGGCACTGCCAGCAGCGCAACAACGCTCACCGACACGCTGGACATCGCTCTCACCCTGATAGACTGGTGGAGCGAGCACCCTGGCTGGGAGGAAGTGAGCAGCACGGCGCACGGGTTGGAACTGACGCGCCCGTCCATCGCCGGCCGGTCGTGTACGCAGGTCTACGTGCGCGCCCATGTCAGTCCGTCAGCCGTGCATGATCCGCAAATCTTCAACACCGCCGGCGTCAGCGCCGCCAACGATGAGGAGACTGAGGATAACATAGCGACGTGGTGGGGTTTTGTGAGCGAGCCGCGCACGAACCTCTATATCAACAAGAGTTGGAACCGCGGGCAGTTGGTGCCCGGCGGCAAGCTGTACTACAACATCGGCTACGGGAACAACGGCAACCTGCCCATCGCGGCGACGTTCCGCATCACCGACACGCTGCCGGTGAACACGACGTTCAGTGGCGCGTACTTCAACACGCCGACCGGGCAAACGCCGTTCACACCGACCCTCGTGGGCAACGGCTACGTCGTGTGGGAAGTGAACGGGCTGGCCCCCGGCTACAACGTCAACTTCGAGGTAGCGTTGAATGTGGCCTGGGACGCTGCACCCGGCGCCATCCTCACCAACATCGCGGCCATTGAACCGCAGCCGGACGAGCAAACCTACGACGACAACACCAGCACCTGGGTCGAGACGCTCAACGCCTACGGCCTCAACCTGCGCGTGCGCAAAGAAGGGCAGTGGGATGACTGGGGAACCGGCACCCGCCGCGCTTCATACCGGGTGAGCGTGGAGAACATCGGTGACATCGTGGTGAAGCCGGTTGTGTTGACCGACACCTACGACAGCCTGATGCACCTTGATAGCGGCATCGGCGTCAACTACTGGCGCTGGTGGGAACCGCAACAGGACGACGCCAACCACGTGTTCACCGTCGCCTTCGAATCGCTGTATCCCGGCGAAAGCGCGGGCGTCAACTTCTCCACCCTCACCGACCAGGAAGCGCCGCTGCCCTTCGGCCTGATCTTCACCAACACCGCCGAAATCACGTTACTGCCGGGCGATATCGTCCCGGCGGACAACACGGACGTCGTCGCCCTCACCACCGGCCCCGACCTCTTCGTCAAGAAGACGCTCGTGGCGGGCGATTTGCTGCCCGGCGAACTCATCACCTTCAGCCTGACCTTCGGCAACGACATCGCGGGCTGGCAGTGGTGGTGGGGGATGCAGGGGAGCGCCCGGCTCACCGACACTTTGCCGGTGGAACTGGAATACGTCGCCTCGGCGCAGCACTGGTGCGGCTGGACTGAGTGGTGTCCTTTAACCCCAACGGTGGACGGGCAGACCTACACGTGGGAACTCTGGCCGTTGAACAGCGGCGAATGGAACGAGATCTACCTCACCGTGCGCATCGCCGAAACGGCCACCGGCCTCGATACCTTCACCAACTGGGCTGAAATCGCCAGCACCGAACCGGTCAGCGATACCGAGCCGTTCTACGACAACAACATCGCCAGCGCCAACGTGGTCGTGGATTTGCCCTACTTCGAGGTGGGCAAGGCCTACGAGAGCACAGCGGTCGCCGGGCAACCCATCACTTACACGCTGACGGTGACGAACATCGGCAATAGCGTCGGCACGGGCGTTATCCTTAGCGACACGCTCCCGGCCGAGCTGGGCGACCCCAATGGCGGAACGATCATCCTGCCAGCGCCGCCGACGTCGATGTGGTGGTACCTCGACCGCATCGCGCCGCTCGGTGGCACGGCGACGGCCTCGTTCACGGCGACGCTGCCCTGCCGGGGCACGGTCGTCAACGCCGACTATCGCGTGGTGGATAGCGACCAGGGCGTGAGCAGCGCCGTCGGCGCACCGGTGAGCGTGGACGTGCTCACGCCCACGTTCACCATAGGCTTCGTGACCGTCCCCGCGTCCGTCTCGGTCAGCACGACGGTGACGTTCACCGACGCGACCATTACCAATGGCCCGCCCGTTATCGAATGGACATGGGACTTCGGCGACGGGGCGACGGGCAGCGGGATCACCACCACCCACACGTACTTCACCGACGGCGACCTCGTCGTCACGCTTACCGTCACCGACGCTTGCGGTTACAGCGACTTCTACACGCGCACGTTGCAGGTCAACCCGCCGGCGCTGGTCGCGTCCTTCGACCAAAGCGCGCTGCTGGTGAAACCGGGCGTCACGGTCTACTTCACGGATACCTCGACGACCAACCTGCCGCCCATCGTGGCCTGGGCGTGGGACTTCGGGGATGACAGCCCGCTGCGCTTCACGCCCACCCTCTCGCACACCTATACAGCCGAAGGCACGTTCACCGTCACGCTGACCATCACCGACACGCTCGGCTACAGCGACGCCGCCCTGTCCGTCGTCGTGGTCAAGACCGACATCAAGTATATCTACCTGCCGTTGGTGATGCGCAACTTCTGATGCTTTTCCCCACAACAAAATGCCCGACACTTACAGTGTCGGGCATTTTTTGTCCTGCGCAGTTTAGCTTGCTGTCGGGAGCCAGATCGTAAAGGTGGACCCCTCTCCCACAGCCGAGTCGACGGTAATCCGACCGCCGTGGGCACGCGCGATCCCCTGCGCGATGCTCAACCCTAATCCCGACCCAAGAATGTGCCCTGGTTCGGCAAGATGGCCGCGGAAGAAACGCTCAAATAGCCTCTCCTGCTCCTCCGGGGGCATACCTGGACCGTTATCCCGTACAGCGATGGTCAGCCACGTGTGTCCCTCGCTATCGACAGCCCGCATCGCAACCTCAATGTGGCCCCCAGATGGCGTATAAATGATCGCATTCTCCACAATCTCACTCAACATACGCGCAATACGGCTATGATCGCCATGCACGACGGGCAAATTCGGCGCAATCGGCAGACAATGCAACGTCAACCCGGCGGCCTCCGCGCGCTCTTGATACCGCCTGACCGTGTCCGTCACAAGCGGAACGAGCATCAGCGGCTCCCACAGCGGTGCGCCTTTGCCACTGTCCAGCGCGGCGATCTCAAGAATATCTTCGGTGAAATGGGTGAGTTGCGCGATTTGCAGCGCCATGGTATCCAGCGCGGTGAGATCCGCATCTGCGGGTATGCGGCGTTGCAACTTGCGCACGGCCAGGTCAAGCACTGTCAAGGGCGTGCGCAGTTCGTGCGAGATGCCGGTGATGAATTGGCTGCGCGCGCGATCCAGAGCTTTGAGCGCGCTGATATCCTGGTGGCTGAAGACATAACCTGTCACATCGCCAGCGGCGCCTTGAATCGGTGTGATCGTCGCCATCGCATCGTAAACACGCCCATCTCGACGGTAGATCACGATTTCGTTCCGCCATTCAACCGCGGTGTGATAGGTTAGCTGCATCGCTTGAATACTCTTTTCGGACATTTCACTCTTTAAGACATGGTGGACATTTTTTCCCAATGTTTCAGCCGCGGTATAACCCGTGAGTCGCTCAAACGCCGGATTCACGTATTGAATCCGCATGGCGTTGTCCAACATGGCAATGGCATCCCCTGCATTACGAAGGATCACCTCACTTTTGTCCCGTTCTGCAGCAATTTCTGCTGTGCGCGCGGCCACTTCGGCCTCTAACCCTTCCCGTAGCTGAACATTTTCTATAGCGATGGCGGCGGCACTGACCAGAGGGGCTAAACGTTCAGTATCTGCGCTAGAAAAAGCATTAAATCTGGAACTATCCAGGTTAAGCGTGCCTAAAACCCGTTGCCGAGAGCAAATCGGAATGAATAGCGCGGATTTTATCCAGACAATCTCCTCGAGAAGCACCCAACGAGGCTCCTGGAAAACATTAGAAATGATGTAAGGTTTCTGAGATTGTACAGTCTCAGCCAGGATGGGAAAATCTTTCAAGGGCAATACAAACTTCGCCATAAAAGCATCGTGTTCCCCATAGCCCTGCCAGCGCACTGTACGCAGGACATCCCCCTCCAAACGTAAAATTGAGGCCGATTTGAAGGGAACAATGCGCCGCGCCTGGGTGAGAATTTCATCCAAAACCATCGCGTAGTTCGTTTGCGAGGTCAGCGAAAGCGTGACTTCTGTCAACATCTCGGCAAGAAGCCGTTGCTCGCGTTCAGCAGTCAACAGGCGCGAGCGGTCTTCTTCGACCTGCTGGCGCACAACAACTTCAGCCTGCAACTGCACGTTCAGACGACGCAATTCGAGCATGTCTTTGAAGCGCGCCAAAACCGTCGTAATCGCATTTTCCAAATCACGCGGGGTAGTTGGCTTGAGGAGATAAGCATCCACACCCGCGCCAGCGGCCTTTTCGAGCAAGTCACGCCCATCGTAGGCCGTCAAGACGATGACCGGCGTAGGGCATAGTTTCTGAATCTGACGCGCCGCCTCGATGCCATCCATCTCCGACATGCCAATGTCCATCAGGATCACATCCGGACGTAAAGTCTGAGTCAGTTCTACTGCCTCTTTGCCATTGATAGCCACACCGGCTATGGAATAAGCCAGCTCTTCTAACATGCCCGTCAGCATTTCGACGATCAATGGCTCATCTTCGACAATCAGAACGCGCGTACCATGCGGTTTGCTCATACGAACCTCAACTTTCGTCCGAATCCTCTACAAAGATTGTGATAGTTCAAACCGGCCTTTGTGCTTCAATGAGGAACTTCTTGGCGACAAAACGCAATTCTCCTTCCTTTTCCAACCTAGCCTGAAGCGCCAACAGACCAGCCAGGTGCGTTGTTACGGAAAAGCCAGGGACAAGCCAGGGGATAACCTTCAAATAATAGACAATCGCGCCGACATCGGTAAAAACCAATGCGCCCGACCACTCTTCTGCCGTGAGGATGGTCAAACCGGCATCTTTGACCCACGCAACGTTGTAGGCGAGTATGTCGTCGGGCCACTGCGGTTCAGCGCCGAAGACCGCCATCAAATCGTACCCCCACCGACCATCTACCTGCTGCGTCAGGAACGTCCCGCCGGGCGACAGCACCCGCAGCACTTCCGCTGCGTTGAACGACGACTGGCGATTGAGCACGACATCGAATTCCGCGTCGGCGAAGGGCAGCAGGCCATCCCGGGTCAATTCGACGACTTCCACGCGCACCCCCAATGGCGTTAAACGTTCCGTCGCCACGCGCACGTTGGGCGGATAGTCCTCGGTCACGACAACTTTCGCCGGCCAGTGCTCCCACAACTGGAGCAGGCGTTCGCCGCCGCCCGTGCCCATATCCAGCACCGAGGCAGCGCCACGCAGCACTTCTGCTGCGCGCGCTTCGTAAGACCACGGCGGCAGTTCCTCCATCATCCGGCCTTCCAGGTACGAGAAACCCCATCCGGTGAAGGGGGCTTGCTCTTCTTGCTGCCATAAAGCAATATAGACTTCAGAATTCATATCGTTCAGACCTCCCCTGTATCCTTAACCACTCACACGTTTCAGAACTTTCTCATACGCCGAATACGTCTCCCGCGCGGTCGTCTCCCAGGTGAAGCGCGCTGCGCGCTGGATGGCCCGGCGGCGCAGGTCGGCGTGGAAAGCGTCGTCGGTCAACAGGCGGACCAGGGCTACCGCCATGCCATGGATGTCGGTGGGATCAACGAGGACGCCGGCATCGCGCACGACCTCCGGCAAGCTGGCGGCACGGCTACCGACCACGGGCGTCCCGCACGCCAGGCTCTCCAGCGGCGGCAGGCCGAAACCTTCGTAGAACGAAGGAAACACAAAGGCGCGCGCTTGCCGGTAAAGCGAAGGCTTGGCGGATTCGGGGACAAAGCCCACACAATGGATGCGTGCTTCAGGTATCCCGGCATCACGCGCCAGGCGGCGTGGATCCGGCGCGAAATCGGAATCCACCGCCGGCAGCTTCCCGGCGATGACCAGATGTGCGTCCGGCGCATCCCGGCAGACCTCAGCAAACGCCGCGCACACGCCGCGCACGTTTTTACGCACATCAAATCCACCCAGATAGAGGATATAGCCTGGCTGCAAACCAAACTCCCGGAGAACAGTCATGTCTTCTTCGACAGAAATCTTGCAGCGGATCGAGCGAGGCGCGACAGAACCGGGCGCCACTACATCCGCGACCTCCGCGGCTGCGACATACATACGATCCACCGCCAGATAGACCGTCTGCACGCGAGCGGGCGAGACGCGCAAATGCGCGATAATGTCGCGCCGCGAGGCTTCGGAATCCGTCAACAGCAGCGCCGCACGTGGTGAGGTCGCACTAACCAAAGCCGTATACAGCCGCACCAATGGTCCGCCACGGTAGGGCTTGAGGAGCAGCGGAATCAGATCGTGGACAGTAACGACCGTGGGCAACGCGGCGTGCAGCGGCGGCGCCCAATACGGCACGTGCAGCAAGTCCGCGCCGACCTGACGTGCTGCATGGGGAAGCGTCATTTGCTCCCAGCGCAGCTTGCCGAAGCTCGTCCGCTTTCCCGGCGCTACAACAAATTCGACGTTTGACGCGCCGGCGTCGTCTGAAGCGGATGGCGTGGGAGTGATGACGACAAACTGCGCGGCAGGCACGACATCGGCCAGCGCCGCCGTGAGGTAGCGCAGGTATTGTCCACTCCCTGTCTCCGGGAATTCCCAGAACCATCCACTCAAAACCACTCGCATTGACTCACTCACCATACCCAGGGGTTGGGGATTAGTCATCAGGAATTGGAAGCGTCCTATTGATGTACCAATAACCAGTCGCCAATCCCCAATCACCAATCACCAATTACTCGCGCAGATGGACGTTGATGGCCTGCGGACCGCGCTCTGTGGTGGTCAATTCGTACCAGACCGGCGCGTTTTCCCGCATCACCTGATCCGGGTCGCCCTCGATGCCGCTGTGGTGGAAGAAAACATCACTTCCGTCGCGTTGCGTGATAAAGCCAAAGTGCTTGTCCTCACGAAACCATTTGACGATGCCAGCCCGCAGCACTGGCCCGGCGGCCTCCTGCTCCCGACATGCCTCGCACTGACGCGGCGTCTCAGCCTGGAAACCCAGTTCCACCTGCCGGCGCTGCTCTTCAACGCGATAGATAAATGTTTTACCACAAGTTTCGCACGTTAATAACTCATCACGATAGGTCATTGGTTCTCTCCTGATTCACTGCTCGGTGTTAGCTTCGATGCGTTCACTCTGAAAAACAACGTCAATCACCACGTCTTTGCCCTGCAACGCGATGATGGATTCGCCGCGCGTCGCCCGCCCTTGCTCCGGCACGCTCTTTCCCGTCACCGTTTTCGACGCGCCGCGCTGTGTCACCGGCATCAGCCGGCTCGCCCCGGTGATCATCCCCACCATCGCCACGCGCTCGCCTTTTGCCAGTTTGGCGATCTGTACGCCTTTGCCGCTGCGCTTCTGGATGGGGAAATCGCTCACGGGCGTGCGCTTGGCAAAACCCAGGTCGGTAATGGTGAAGAAGGCTGCGCGCGGTTGGGCGACGGCCAGACCAACCACCGCGTCGCCCGATTCAACGCGCACGCCGCTCATCCCGCCCGCCTTCGCGCCCGTGGGACGCACTTCGCTCACGTCGAAACGAATCCCCATCCCCTGCGCCGTTCCCAGAATCACCTGGTCGGACTCCACCACCCAGGCCACGCCAATCAAGGTGTCGCCTTGATCCACGCGCAGCACTTGCGTGAGTTCGCGCCCCACGCCCGGCAAGTCCTCCGGCGCGAGGCGTTTCACTTGCCCAGTCGCCGTGGCAAAGAACAGCGTGCTGCCTTCTGGCAGACTCGCCGGCAGAGCCAGCGCCGTCGCCAGCCGGTGCCCGTTATCCACACGCAGCAGAGTGTTCCAGGGCGTACCGCCGCCATCCCAGGCGATGCCTTCCGGGATTTGGTGCACCGGCAACGCAATCGCGTCACCTGTGGTGGTGAACAGGTACAGCGTGTTGCGGGTCGAAGCGCCGAGCAACGCCAGCGGCGACTCTGCGGGCCGGGCTGAAACGCGCGGCGGCGCTTTGCCGTCGTCAGGCGTGCGCCCGATGCGCCCCTCCCGGCTCACCGTGACCCAGACCGGCTGATCGGGCGTCAACGACTCGGCCACGACCTTCGCGCCGCGCACGTCGAGAATGTGCGTGCGGCGCGGGTCAGCATAACGCGCGCGAATGTCCGCCAGTTCGGCGCGGATGGCGGCGCGCTGCTTGACCGGCGATTTCAACAAGGCTTCGAGTTCTTGGATAGTCGCCAGCAGTTCGTGATACTCATCCTGAAGTTTTTTGCGTTCCAGCGCGGCCAAACGGCGGAGTTGCATATCCAAAATCGCCTGCGCCTGCACTTCGGTCAGCTTAAAGTTTTTCTGGAGGTTCTGCCGCGCCGTTTCCACCGTGCGCGAACGGCGGATAGTGTCAATGACGGCGTCGAGGTTGTCCAACGCGATCAGCAGCCCTTCCAGGATGTGGGCGCGATGGCGCGCGTGCTCCAGGTCGAAGCGCGCGCGGCGCTGCAAGACCTCCAACCGGTGATCGAGGAACAACGTCAACGCCCGCTTGAGCGACAGACGGCGCGGCTCGCCCTCGACCAGCGCCAGCAGGATGACGCTGTAGCGCGTCTCCAACGGCGTGCGACGATAGAGATCGTTCAGCACCTTGTCAGCGGTAGCGCCCTGGGTCAGCTCGATGACGATGCGCATCCCCTGGCGGTCCGATTCGTCCCGGAGATCGGAGATGCCCTCCAACTGCCCGGCGCGCACATCTTCGGCGATGCCCTCGAGGAGCGTGGTTTTGTTCACCTGATAGGGGATTTCGGTGATGATGAGACGCTGCCGACCGCGCGTAGCCTCTTCGACATGTGCGCGCGCGCGGATGGTGATGCGTCCACGTCCGGTCGCATAGGCTTTGACTAGCATATCCTCGCCATCTGCCGTATCCTTGCGGTAAACCAGGCCGCCCGTAGGGAAATCCGGCCCCTGGATGAATTTCATCAGTTCAGCGACATCCACATCGTCAATCCGCTGCCAACTGTCGAGCAAGTAAATGAGCGCATCTACCACTTCGCCCAGGTTGTGCGGCGGGATATTGGTGGACATGCCCACCGCAATACCCGATGCGCCGTTCACCAGCAGGTTCGGCACCCGCGAGGGCAACACCAACGGCTCCTTAAGCGTGCCGTCGAAGTTGTCAGTCCAGTCCACCGTATCCTTTTCGATGTCAGACAGAATCTCCAGCGAGAGCGGCATCAGGCGCGCCTCAGTGTAGCGCATCGCGGCGGGCGCGTCGCCATCAATGGAGCCGAAGTTGCCTTGCCCGTCTACCAGCGGATAGCGCACCGAGAAATCCTGCGCCATACGCGCCATCGCGTCATACACGGCTGTGTCACCATGCGGGTGGTATTTACCGAGCACTTCACCGACGATGCGCGCCGATTTTTTATACGGCAAATCGGGTCGCAGCCCCATATCATGCATCGCATACAGGATGCGGCGTTGGACGGGTTTGAGACCGTCGCGGGCATCTGGCAGCGCCCGCGCGACGATCACACTCATCGCGTAATCGAGATAGGCGCGCTGCACTTCAGCGTTAATATCAATCTGTCTGACAATACCGATTTCCATACAAACTCTCCTCTAAGCAAACATGCTCTCTAACTATAAAGGATGAGTGCGGTTTTAGCAAGTGCCCCGGCGAATAAAGTATAACTTCTTCTTGATTTTTATCTTTTTCCGGTTAAACTTGGGTTGATGAAAAACATGACTTTGACGCAGTGGATCAATAGAGTGAGCGCCATTATCGTACTGGCGCTCCTGGCATTGCTGGTGCGGCGCGAAGCGCCATCGCCGCACGATATGAAATTCCGCCTGGATGCAGCGACGAGCCGCTGGGCCTTCAACTTCACGACGTGGGAGATCGAGACCCTCGCCCGGAAAGCGGCTTTTGGCATCCTGACGCCGCAGCGGTTTCTGGACGATGACGCGCGCGCGCGCTTCGTGCTGGACTACCTGGATCAGGTGCGTGAGGCGCGCCAACTGGCCGACGAGATCAGCCGCGCCTACAGCGACCCGGAGATCGCCGATCCGGCGGAGGCGACGCGCGCCCAGCAGCAGGCCGAGGCGGAACTGCGCAGTCAAATGCAGCGCAGCGGGCTGATCGCCGAGGCCATCTTGGGTGAACAGGTCAGTTCCATCTTACACCAGGGCGGATTCGGCGTGCTGGCGCAAATCCTCCCGCCGGTCAGCAGCGCGTTCACCCCCCTCCCCTACATACTGATTGTCTCGCCGCGCGCGACCATCGAGAGCACCTATCAGCGGCCCCTCGTGGCGGGATTGACGGCGGCGGAACAGGACGCCATTGAGCACAACCTCGAAAGCCGGTTTCCCGATAAATCCGTCTACGTCACCGCCATTGGTGGATTGGCGGCCTATCCTGCCATGTTGCTGGAAAGCAGCTCCATAGACTGGGTCAGCGACGTGGTCGCGCACGAGTGGGCGCACCATTATCTGGTATTCTATCCGCTAGGCTTTTACTACGACAAATCCAACGAGACGCGCACGCTGAATGAGACGGCGGCCTCCCTGCTTGGCGAATGGGCCGGACAAGAGGTCATGCTGCGCTACTACGCAAGCCACCTCGACCGCGCCAAATCGCTGCCTGACACGCTCACTTTGACCGAAGAGGAAGCCGCCGCGAGCCAGGCGCGTTTCGACTTCAACGCGGAGATGCACCGCACGCGCGTCAACGTAGATCGGATGTTGGCGGAAGGGAAAATCAAAGAGGCAGAATGGTATATGGAATTTCAGCGCCGGTATATCGTCGCCCAGGGCTACCGGATGCGGCGGTTGAATCAGGCATATTTCGCCTTTCACGGGGCTTACGCCAGTTCGCCGGGCGGCGGCGCCGCTGGCGAGGACCCGATTGGGCCGGCGGTACGGCAAGCCTGGGCACTCAGCGACACGCCGCGTGATTTCCTCCACTCAATTGGCCCCGTCACCACCCTGGCCGCCCTCGAAGCGCAGATAAGGAAGTAGGGAGTGAGAAGTAGGGAGTAGGGGAGTGGGGGAGTAGAGAGTAAGCATAATCTTCGGCAGTCTTCGCTGATTCGCCAATTCGCTGATTCGCTCATTCGCAATTTGCCTTATCATTGCGGCTGTGCCGTGCTATGGTATAATCAAAGGGTGAGTTTAACAGATGAAAACATGGATCGAGGACACGCTTGTTTAATCCTATAGACGCTCTGCTAGGGCTGTTTTCCCTAGACATAGGCATCGACCTGGGCACAGCCAACACACTGGTGTATGTGCGGGGTAAGGGCATTATCAGCAATGAACCTTCATGGGTTGCCGTAGACAGCAATCGGCGCGACTACGTGCTCGCTGTGGGCGCTGAGGCCAAAGAGATGGTGGGGAAAACACCCCCTAACATTGTCGCCATCCGCCCGCTCCGCGACGGCGTGATCTCCGAATTCGACATTACCGAAGCCATGCTGCGGCATTTTATCAAACAGGCGCACAAGCAGCTTTTCATCCCCTTCCCCCGTCCGCGTGTGGTGATTGGCATCCCTAGCGGCGTGACCGAAGTGGAAAAACGCGCCGTGCGCGACGCTGCCATCGAAGCCGGCGCGCGCGAAGCTTACCTCATCGAAGAGCCAATGGCTGCGGCGATTGGCGCCGGACTGCCCATCACCGAAGCGCAAGGCAGCATGATCGTTGACATTGGCGGCGGGACGACAGAAGTGGCCGTCTTCGCCTTGAAAGGCATCGTCGTCAGCAAGAGTATCCGCATCGCCGGAGACGAGCTGGACGAGGACATCGTGCAGTACGCGCGGCAGAAGTACAACCTCGCCATCAGCGAACGCACTGCCGAGCGCATCAAGATCAACATCGGGTCAGCCTATCCGCTGCCCGAAGAGCGCACAATGGCGATGCGCGGGCGCAACCTCATCACCGGCTTGCCCGAAGAGATCGAAATCAGCAGTATCGAAATCCGCGAGGCGTTGAGCCGCTCGACCAACATCATCGTTGACCTCGTCCGCGACACGCTGGACGAGACGCCGCCCGAACTGGTATCCGACCTGATGGAAACCGGCATCTGTCTCGCGGGCGGCGGGGGACTGCTAAAAGGTATGGCAGAACGGATTGCCGAAGAGACGCACATCCGAGCCTGGGTCGCGCAGGATGCGTTGACGTGCGTGGCGCGGGGCGCAGGGATGGTGCTGGAACAATTCGAGGTACTCAGACCCGCTCTCTCCAGCGACGACCGACGCCACCCCGGAGGCTCTGCTTCGTGACGCGCCGCGGTCAGAACCGGCGCACGGCGCTCGTTGCTGGCTGACCGCTGATGGCTGACGATTCAAAAGGATAAACGATGAGACGGGAAAATGGGCAGTGGTTGCCCTGGGTATTGCTCGTCGTAGCGTTGCTTTTTCTGATCCTGGTGGAGGCCGGGGCATTCGGGCCGCTGGAAAGCCTGCTGGGCTACATTATTTCCCCTGTGGAACGCGGCGTCTCGACGGTGATTGAGCTGCTTGGCGGCCTTGGCCAGTCGGCGCGCGATGTCCAACAGCTCCAGCAACAGGTCGAAGACCTGCAACGCGCCAACGCGACGCTCATCCAAGAGAACTTCCGTCTGCGCGAATTCAAGGCCGAGAACGACGAACTCCGCCGCAAACTCAACTTCGTGCAGGACAATCCTACCTACAGCTACGTTGGCGCCGATGTCGTCGAATATGGGTGTGGCATTTTCCCATGCGCGACAGTAGTCGGCGAGGACACAAACCCCTATTTGCAGTACGTCATCATCAACGCCGGGTCACGGAACGGCGTGGCGGTGGGGATGCCGGTCGTCACCAGCGGCGCAGCGTTGGTGGGGCGTGTGGCTCGCGTCTCCCGCAACCTGGCTTACGTGCAACTCATCAACAATCCGCAAAGCCAGGTCGCGGCCATGCTTCAGGAATCCCGCATCACCGGCATGGTAGTCGGAACCACGGAAGGCACACTGACGATGATTGACATTCTTCCCGACGAAAAAGTTCTGGGGGGCGAGACCATTATCACATCCGCAACGGGCGGCTTGCTGCCCAGAGGCTTGATCCTGGGCCAGGTGGAAAGCGTCACCTATCTGGAGTCCGACCTCTTCCAGCGCGCGGCTATCCGCCCGGCGATTGACTTCCGCCGCCTGGAAACCGTGCTGGTGATCACCGATTTCCCGCGCGTCAATCTTGAAGAGCTGGAAGGAGCGCCATAGGGATGAGCCTGTATTTCGGCATCCCAATTCTGCTCATAGCGGCTGTCCTGCAAAGCGTCTTGCTGGAGAGCGTCCAAATACTCGGTGGGCGGCCCGATCTTGTGTTGCTGCTCGTCGTGACGTGGGCGATCATCCGCGGCGCAAACGAAGGCGCGGCGTGGGGGTTCACGGGCGGCATTTTCTGCGATTTGCTTTCCGGCGGCACTTTCGGTCTGTGGACGCTGGCGCTGACGGCGGTAGGGTTCCTCGCCGGGCAGCCCTGGGTACACGCCCTGGGGCCAACCATCATCCGGCTGGCGCTTATGTCGGCGCTCGGCACGCTGTTCGGGCATGGCCTCCTCTTGGGAGCGATGGCGCTGCTCGGGTACAGCGTCAATCTTGCGCGAGACGTACAGACCGTTGCCGGTCCGGCGGCGCTGCTGAACTTCCTGCTTTCGCCGTTCACCTTCACCTTCCTGGTCTGGTTCCACAAGCGATCACAACCCCGGTGGGGAGGTCAGGGCGAATGAGCTACCTGTACGACAACCGATCACGCAGAGCACACACCCGCGGCTTGATCGAAACGGAAGCTGCGCGGCCCCCCTGGATTCAACGCGCGCCGCGTCTGGCCGTGCTGGGATGGATCATCCTGCTGGTGTTGGGACTCTATCTCATCCGCTTGTGGCAATTGCAATTCCTCGAAGGCGGCGCATGGCAAACGCGCGCCGAACAGCAACAAAATCGTCTGGTTTCCATCGCCCCGCCGCGCGGCGTCATCTACGACCGCGCGGGCAAGGTGCTGGTGCGCAACATTCCGGCGTACAATGTCACCATCACGCCGGGCAAGCTCCCCGAAGACCCGGAACGCGAGCGCGCCGTGCTGATGCGGCTCGCGCAGCTCATTGACATTCCCTACAGCACGACCCAGGGGTTGGATATTCCCAAATATCAAGGCGACCTGCGCATCGCGGGACGCGCAGCGTTCCCCCCGTATGGCGAGGAGCCGGAGCCGGGGTTGTTGGAGATGGTGGAGGAAGTGCGCTGGTTGGAACCCTACAATCCCATTGTGGTGGAACAGAACATCGAGCGTGAATTGGCGCTGCTCATCGCGCAGGAGGGCAGCGTGACGCTGCCCGGCGTGGGCATCGAGATTATCGCTCGGCGAAATTACGCCTACGGGCCGCAGACCGCGCAAATCCTGGGGTTCCTGGGACCGATTCCCTCCGGTCAAGTCGCCGATTACGAAGCCAAAGGCTATGACCCTAGCGTGGATCGCATCGGCTACGCCGGGATAGAAGCGCAAATGGAGGAATTCCTGCGCGGGACGCCGGGACGGCGGCTCGTCGAAAAAGACGTGTTAGGGCAAGAATTGCAAACGCTCAGTGAGACGCCGCCCAGTTCGGGCGATAACGTCTTTTTGACTTTGGATATCGAGCTGCAACAGGTCACCGGAGATGCGTTGCTCGCCGGGATGGAAGCGGCCAAATCGAAGCGCGGCGTCGCCATCGTGCTGGATCCACGCGATGGGCAAGTGCTCTCCCTGGTGAGCCTGCCGACTTACGACAACAATATGTTCAGCAAAAAACTGGATATGGACGCCTACCGCGCCATGCTCAACGACCCGCATCGCCCCTTGATTAACCACGCTATCGCCGATCAGATACCACCCGGCTCCACATTCAAGGTCATTCCCGCCACGGCAGCGTTGCAAGAAGGCGTCATCAACCGTTACACGATCATCAACGACCCAGGCATTATCCGCTTGCCCAACAAATTCGCGCCCGATGATCCCAAACTGGCGCAACCTTTCTATTGCTGGATTAATCTGCAACTCGGCGGCGGGCACGGGCCGATGAACGTAGTGGATGCGCTGGCGCAATCGTGCGACACTTTCTTCTACGAAATCGCTGGCGGCTTTGAAGAGACCAAGTTTCAAGGGTTAGGCATTGAACGGCTGGCTGCGTATGCCCGTTTGTTTGGACTGGGCGCGCCCACAGGGATTGACATTCCCGGCGAGGCCAGCGGATTGGTTCCTACCCCGGCCTGGAAACGCAAGACATATCAGGAAACGTGGACCACGGGTGATACATACATCACCGGCATCGGCCAGGGCAACTTATTGGTGACGCCGCTGCAAATGGCGAATGCGTTCGCCGTCGTCGCCAACGGCGGCACACTTTACGTGCCACAGATTATCCACCATGTCGAAGACGCCGAAGGCAATATCATCCGTCCCTTCACGCCCATTGTCAGCGACACTCTTGACATCGCCGGATCAGTCTGGCAGATTGTACGTGAGGGCCTGGACCTGGCGGTCTCCGAGACCGGCACCGGGCGGCGCGCAGAATTGACCGACCTGGGCATCAACGTCGCCGGGAAAACGGGCACTGCCGAGTACTGCGACGACATCGCGCTCAAGGCCGGGCGCTGCGATGTCGAAGAGGGCAAGACGCTGCCGACCCACGCCTGGTTTGCGGCCTACGCGCCCTTCGAAGCGCCGGAAATCGTCGTGTTGGTGTGGATCTACGATGGCGGCGAAGGTTCGGTGGCGGCGGCGCCGGTGGCGAAAAAGGTGATGGAGTTCTACTTCAGGCGCAAACTGGGAATTCCAGAGACGCCGGAAGGCGAAAGCCCTTGAACGATCAGCGGGGCAGCGTGACCAGGCAAAGCCTTCAGCGTGCAGCAGCGTGGCTCCTGATCGGGCTATGCGGCTTCGTCTGGGGGATCGGCTTCGCGCGGGCTGTAGCATTGGAACTGCACAGCCCGTTTTTCTTCGGCGTGTTCGGCGCAAGTGCAAGCGGAGTGTGTGGCGCAGCAGGCAGTCTGTTGGCTGCACGGCAGCGTCACCGGCAGAGTATCGCCCTGCGGGACGCTGCTCCGTGGATGCCGCTGCTTCTCCCAGCAGTGGATATACTCGGCGGCGCGTTTCAACCGTGGCGCGGACCGGTTTTGCTGATCGGCGGTCTGGCGCTGACGGCGTGCGGCGCGCTGCGGCGCGGCATTTCCCGCCGCGTTGGATTCGCCAGCGCGGTTTTACTGCCGCTCGCGGTCTATCTCCCTGATCTCTCCCCCTACGTCGGGCGCGCCGATACATTTGAGTTTCAAGTCGTCGCGCCACGCTTGGGGATTGCCCACCCTAGCGGCTATCCGCTCTACATCTTGATCGGTAAACTGTTTTCACTCCTGCCATTCAGTTCCCTGGCCGGGCGCGTCAATCTCTCAGCAGCCGTGTGCGCCGCGCTGGCTTCCGGCGTGCTCTTCCTCGCGTTAAGCGAATCGGCAAATCAGCAAATCGGCAAATCAGCAAATAGGCGAATAACGAATGACGAGTTACGTATGACGCACGCATCACGGCTTATGCCGTTGCTGGCGGCGCTGACGCTGGCTTTCTCGCCCACGCTGTGGTCGCGGGCGATTGAGGCTGAAGTGTACGCGCTCAATGCGCTGCTGACGGCAACCGGCGTGTGGATCGCCGTGCGCTGGAGGATGGGAAAGCTGCAACCGGCGCGTGCGCTGCCGCTGTTCGGCCTGCTCACCGGCGCGGCGATAGCGTCGCACGTGACGCTGGGCGCGCTCGCGTTCCTGGCGCTGCCGCTGCTGTTCACCCAGCCGCGCCCCGGCTGGCGCGCGCTGCTGCACGCGGCGCTCCTGGGGCTGGCGGGACTGGCGCTCTACGCCTATATCCCGCTGCGCTGGCCCGCCGTCAACCACGGCGAGACGATGACCCTGACCCACTTTCTACGCTTCGTCACCAACGCAGATTCGGGCGGCGCGCTGCGTCCACTGGCGTTCATCCACGATCCTTCACGCTGGCTGTTGGTTTTTCGCCTGCTGCGAACACAAGTCGGATGGGTAGGACTGGCGCTGGCAGCCCTGGGGTTGATCCGGCTCTTTTGGAAAAACTGGTCGTTGGCGGTCGGAACCGCGCTTGCTTTCAGCGCGTGGGTGTGGTTCAACCTCAGCTTCTACGTCGCTGATCCCGACTACTCAGCCTTTCTTATCCCCGGACACGTGATCCTCATCTTCTGGGTGGGAATGGCGAATCAGCGAATCGGCGAATCAGCAAATCAGCAAATTGGCGAATCGGCGCCTTACAAAGTACCTGTTACGGATTACGGATTACGTTTTACGTTTTACGTTTTACATTTTACGTTTTACGCCGCTATGACGCTTTTGCTCCTGAGTCGCCTGTGGCTCACCGGACCAACGCTGGATACGATTGCGGTGGGACGCGAGGATGAGGCGTGGGCACGCTACGTAATGCGCCAGCCGTTGGCCGAGGGCGCGGCGATTCTCGCAGACAGTGAGAAGTTCCCGCCGCTGTATTACCTCCAACACGTGGAAAGACTCCGCCCAGACCTGGAATTGGTGACGTTGTTCGACGAGGGACAGTACCGCGAGAGCCTGGAGAGGCATCTGGCTGCGGGACAGCGCGTCTATCTGGCGCGCTACCTGCCCGGCCTCGACGCCTATGGCGTGAGCGCCGCTGGCCCGCTGGTCGAGGTCCGCCCACCCGCCCGCGCCGCGCTTAACCCAACGCCGGCGGCCCTGTTCGGCGAGGCCCTGGAACTGAACGGCTTCAGCGTAGAACCTGACCCGGAAGGCCGCGTGATGCACCATCTGACGTTAATATGGCGCGCGCGTGCAGACATCAACGATGACCTGGAAGTACGCGCGCGGCTGCGCTTTGCGGGACAAGCCGTCTGGGAGAGCGCGGCGACGCGCCCGGTGAACGGCTACACGACGACGCAAGCCTGGAAGCAGGGAACAGTGGTCACAGATTACCTGGCCCTGAATTGGCCGCAATGGATCGCGCCTGGCGACTATAATTTGGAGTTGGCAGTGTTCCCCCGCTTCGGGCAGACCGGCCTGCCGGTGAATGGAACCGCGACAACGTGGTATCCACTCGGAACCGTGACGATCCCGGCAGGCGATAGCCCCACTCTCCCCCAACGCAAGAATGCCCGTTTCGACGGTTTTTGGCTCACCGGGGCGGATTTTCCCGGCGAGGCGCGCGCGGGCGGAACGTTCACCCTCGATTTGGCATGGCAGCGCAATCGAGAAGCGCCACAGGCGACGCCGGACATACGCTGGCTACGCGCAGGGAACGTCGTCCAGACGGGAGAATTACGCAGCGCCGGTCCGGCAGCAGAAGCCGCAACGTGGACAGTGGGCCAAGCGCACACGCTACGGTATACCCTCACTGCGCCGCCGGAACCTGGACAATACCGGCTAGAGATCGGCTGGCGCACAACGGAGGGACAGACGATGCTTCCCGCACACTGCGACTGGCTCGCGGCGCAACGCGCTGCCTGTCCGCTGGGCGAGATCAACGTGCGACCGTCTAACGAGGGGTTGGCGAACTTCGCCGACCAGATTGTGCTCCTGGAGGCCACCCTCGACGCCAACGCCGCGCCGGCTGGCGGTCAAATCCACGTCAATCTGCGGTGGCGCGGCCTGCGGACGTTGGAGCGAGATTACACTGTCTTCGTCCAGGCCATCGGTCCCGACGGGCAGGTTTACGGGCAGGTTGACAGTTGGCCGGTACAGGGCGCACGTCCCACCAGTGGGTGGGCGACAGGAGAAGAGCTGGCCGATCCTTACCAATTCTACCTGAAACCCAACGCGCCATCCGGGCGGTATCAGGTGATTGCGGGCTGGTATTTGCTCGCCGATATGAGCCGCCTACCCATCATCAATGCAGAGGGAGCAACCACCGGGGATTTTTACGCTGTAGGAACATTCGAGATGCCATAACCAAGCAACTATTTTCTGACCAACCCCGCGACGCCTTCCACCAGATAAATCACAAAGCCGATAAGCCCAACCGCCAACGTCACGGCGTAGACAGAGAGCGTCATCGCGGCGGCGACGGCGTCGGGGACGCCGACCGAGCCGAAGAGTGGCTGCCCCACCCAGTCGCGCGCGCCCAAACCGCCGACGGAGATGGGGATCAGCAAGGTCAGCGAGAGCAACGGCACAAAAATAAAGTAGAAGCCTGGCTTCACAGCCATGCCAACGGCAAGCCCACAAAGCCAGTAGATGGCAATGTTCACCAGATTGAATACCGTCGAGAGCCATAGCGCCTGCCATACAGCCCGCGCGCCAGACCCCGTCACTGCGGCATAGATGCCGGCCAGCTTCCCCTGCCCGGCAAGCGAGAGCGCCTGCGGCAGCTGCGCCGTGACGCGCCGCAGCAGATTCCCTTCCAGGAGCAGCGCGCCCCCGACCAGGCCCCCACCCGCGATAACGACGAACATCCACACCAGCCACGGCGCCAGCCCTCGGGTGAAGGGCAACACGACCAGCCCCAACGCCATCAACGAGAGAATGCCCGTCAGCCGATCCACGACAACCGTACCCACAGCGGCGGATTGGCGATCCTGCTGCGCCAGTTCCAATACGCGCACCACGTCGCCGCCAAAGCCGGAGGGCAAAATGGTATTGAAGAAGTTTCCCACCAGGTAGAGTTTGAGCAACACCCAGAATGGCGGGCGCACTCCCAACCCGTGGAGCAGCGCCCGCCAGCGAAAGACGCGAATCACGATACCAGCAAGGAAGAGCAGGGCCGCCAGTCCCAGCCAACGCAGGTTAGCGCGTTGCAAAACCCGCACGACTTCATCGCCCCCTACCTGATGGAGCAATAAAGCGAGGGTTCCCAGGCTTAAAGCGATACGCAGCAAACCGGCCCAGCGTTGACGAGATTTCATTGCGCCTCTGGACATGTGGCATCGTACCGGAAATAATCGAACCACAGGTCAACTGGGGTCACCTCATACGAGCCGCCGATCAAACCGATTTTGTCGCGGGGCATACCTGGGATGTCGCCGCCAGCCAACAGTACGCCATTCACATAGACATCCACCCAATTCCCCTGCACTGCAACTTTAACCGTGTTATATCCGCCGGTGGGGATGAGGGACAAATCGCAGGGATATCCACTCTTGTCTGTACACCACGGGATGATGGGAATTTCGACGTTCACTTCAGTACCATCTAGCGGCTGACGATTGCCCGGATATTGGTAGTTATGGTAACGAACCGCGCCGTAATTGTGATTGGCGTTGATCTGAAAAGTATACAGCTCGGTCATACTGGCGTTCGCGCCAAAGATGACGCCCCAATGCGCCCACCACGGCTGGTAATCGGCCCAGGCATTGGCGATTTTAGCCCGCGCTTCGACGCAGTAGTGGGTTGGCAGTGTACCGACGTAACTAGGCAGTAGCGCGGCTTGAGCCGGCCACACAAACCAGGTATCCACATCACCGGCGCCGCCCTGCCACGATACGGGCACATAGATACGGTAGTTGCCGGAATTGTAGCTCATGTAGGCCACTTCTTCATAGCCAGCATGACAATCCCATCCCCAGCGGCACCACTCGTTGTAGCGAAGCGCGACGCCGGTATACCACCCGCTTGCCGGGTCATCGAAATTATCCACGTACACCGGCAGTGGGGTCGGCGTCGGTGTAGGAGTGGGCGTAGGATCGCGGCGCGCTAAAGGTAGATAGACCTTCATGCCGTAGTTGAATTCTAGGATCAGGTTATCAACCAGTGAACCAGCAGCGACGTCCTGAGCATCGCTCAAAAAACGCAACGCGATCCACACTGGACCGCCCAGATAGGCTTTCGTGGACCAGCTCATTGACTGCCAATCGGTATAGACTTCGGTTAGCATCAGACCGGTAAAGTATTGGCCGTCGCCGGACAAACCGACGAACAGCGAGTCGCCGGCCGCGACGCGATTCTGAAGGTCAAAGCGCAGGCGCATATCCCAGACCTTATCCGTAGGCGTAAACGGCCCGGCAATGGCCCACACTTCGATGTTGTTCCCATAACTTCCCGAGGGCCACGACTGCGTGCTCCCCACTGTTCCGCCGCCGGCGCTCCAGAAACCTTGATCCAGCACCACAAGCGTGCCGCTGCTCCGCGTATACGGCTCGACAGCCCAGCCGTAGCGGTTCGTGGCGTCGTTAATCAACGTCCAGGCGGGGGACAAAGTGCTGAACGTGTCGGTGAACACTGGCGTCCATAGCCCGCCTTGAGCACTCGCCGCTGAGGCATGGCCCCACGCGCCAACAACTGCGGCAAGCATCAGCAAGCCGCAAATCACGCTAAACCCTAGCGTCAGGAATAACTTCCTCTTCACAACATAGTTCATCATAATCCTTTCATCAATATGGGTGATTAACCTGGCGCAAGCTGACTGATAAGTTCAGCCACCGTCTTCGCCAGGTTAGTCATGCAATCACTTATTGTACAGGGCCACAGTCAGGCTCATAACGGAAGTAATCAATCTGCATATCAATCGGGGTGACTTCCCAGGAACCGCCAATCAGACCGATGCGCTCCTGCGGTAGGTTTTGGATAACAGCGTGCCGCAGCCAATGGTTGTTGACATACACATCCACAGACTCGCCGTCAACGACAACTTTGAGCGTATTGTATGCATGGGTCGGGATCAGATACGGGATATCGGTTGACCAGGGCACAATGGCTGTCTCAACATTGATATCTTCACCGCTTAAGGGTTGGCGATTTCCGGGATAGATGTAGTTGTGATGGTGCAAAACGGCGTAATCATGGTTCGCGTTGACCTGGAACGTGTAGAGTTCGGTCATCTGCTCATTTGAACCAAAAAGAATACCCCAGTGCGCCCAATAAGGTTGATAGTCCTGGTCCAGCCAATTGGCAAAGACGCCGCGCGCTTCAATGCAGTAGCGCTTTGGGAGTGGGTAATAAGACTCCGGCAGCGGCGCAGCCATCACTGGCCAGACAAACCACGTGTCAACATCGCCGCCCCCATGCCAGGTTAAGGGAATTTCGATGCGATAATTCTGCTGAAAGTAACTCATCGTGGCGACCACTTCCCATCCTTCGTAACAGTCAAAATAGGTATAACGGCACCACTTGTTGTAGCGCAATGCCGGTCCGGTATACCACCCGCTGAATGGATTATCAAAACCGTCGAAATAAGCACTTAGCGGTTGCTGCGTTGGACTGGGAGTGGGTGTAGGGTCACGCTTGACTAAAGGGAGATAGGCTTTGGAACCATAATTAAAAGCCAGCGTCACATTATCCACCATAGGCCCTGCCGCCACACCCTGCGCGTCGCTGGTAAAACGCAGGCCAATCCACACCGTGGCGCTGTTCGAATAGGCCCGCGTGGACCACTGGACGGACTGCAGCGCTAACGTGCTGACGGTCATTGTTATCCCCTGGAAATGCACGCCATCGGCAGACAGACCAACGAACAGCACATCGTCAGGCGCCACATCATTATAGACGTTGAGGCTGAGTCGCGTATCCCAGGCTTTTTGCGTGGGCGTGAATGGCCCGGCAACAGCCCACGTCGTCATCGAATTCGTGTACGTCCCTGTGGGCCAGGTTTGTGTCTGTCCAACCGTTCCACCGCCCGCCGCCCACAGGCCATGATCCATCAAGGCAGTTCCTCCCAGATCCTTCACATAAGGAGCGACACCCCATCTGTACGTCCCGCCGACATTGTCGGTGAGCGTCCATACCGTCGAAGGCGACTCAAAAGTCTCGGTGAACACCGTCGTCCAGGACGATGCCGTGATCACAGATAACTGGTGCGCTCGGACGTACAACGGGCCTAAAAACAAACCCCCTAACAATAACAGCATGATCCCAATCACACCAAACAACGCCAACCAACGACTACGAATGATCATATATCCCCCTCACATAATAAAGATTAATAAGCCCACAAGAAAATTGAGGGGGCTATCAGCTTGGCAGCCCCCTCAATTGTCATCCCGTGATGACTCTACTTTGGCGTGACCCTGAAATCGTCAAACCGCGACTCGACTGGCGTGCGGTCCCAAGAACCGCACAGCACGCCCACGTTATGGTAGTTTGCGATGTCGTTGTCGCTGTAAGTGCCGAGAAGCTTACCGTTGATATATACGGTTGCCTGATTGCCCGTCACCGACACTTTGACAAGGTTATGCTTGTCATACCCTACGTTGAGGCTGCATCCTCCACCCCAGCCCCTCAAATAGGCCACATTATCAAAATTAAAGATTGTTGTGGGGAACACGACGTTCTTATACCGTGAGACGGCGCAGTTACCTTCATAGTTCCATTCAACAACGTAGATTACCGAGTAGTTGCTATTCGCTCCGAAGATCAAACCACCCTTGCCTAATTCAGGCGGCACAACCTGGTCCTCGGCCTTGGCAAAGCGGTGGTCAACTTCGACCTCGTAGTTCGTGAAAGGATTGACATAAGGCGCCTTCACCGGCCCCATCCGGCGGTTGTTCCAACTCTCAGTGTTCAACAGGATTTTGGCGCGGTATGAGCCATTCTCGTAGTTCACGTCGAACACTGGACCATCCACCGGTTGCGTGCCCCGCCAATAGACGGCGCGTGGCCAACCGCTGGCAGTATTCGAGAAGTCGTCGTAGAAGCCCCGTAGATTCACAACGATGGTCTGCACATTGCTCCACGGACCAGCCCCATAAGCATTGTGCCCCCGCACGCGGTAATAATAAGTTCCCACGGCTTTATTGCTAAATGCCTGTGGCGACGTGCGTGACGCATTGACGATCAGATTAGTGAACGCTGCATCCGTCGCTTCCTGGAAAGTATAGGTTATGGGTTTGAAAGGATCGGTGTCAGGACTGTATGTCCAACTCAGTTGATATGTGCCGTAACCGTCATTACTCACCACATTGAGTGTCGGTGCGTATGGCAGCGGCGGATAACGCCTCAGGATCAATGGCAGGTAGACATAGCGGATGCCATTGCGAATGTTCACCGTGATCGTATCAATCTTGGTGGGATCATAGTCGCCGCTTGGCCCTTTGGCGCGCACCTGAATGGTGTATTGAGCGTTATCCTCGACCGGCAGCGTCCAGGGGAAGGTCCAGTTCCACCAGCCGCCACTTGCATCGAGTACTATGTTCGTCACGCGCTGCCAGTTATCAGGGGTGACAGCGCCGACCTTCTTGATGTTGATCTCCACCGTGGGAACCGCGGTCACAGCCAATGGCGCAATGAATTCGGCAGGCGCTTCACTCAATGCGTCTGCGAGCAGACCGGTCGCATTGACTGTGACTGACTGGATTGAGCTCCAGCGGCTTTCGTAAACGTCCTTCAATGTCTTGACACGGTAGTAATAGGTCTTACCGCGCGGCTGTGAGGTAATGAGGGTTTGGACGGTCGGACTCAGCACAGGAGAGAACTGTTTGATTTGCACAAAATACGGATCAGTGGATTCCTGCAAGATATAGGCGACAGCGCCGGGAACTGTACTCCAGCGCACAGTGTACCAATCATTAGCCCCCGCGTTGTTCGCGATAGAATCAAGCACCGGCGGTTCCGGGAAAGCCGGATGCTCGCCGTTCCACGTGCGGCCTTTGATGTTAAAGGTCCCCCGGCTGGTGAACAACTGGTTGTTCCACGGCTCATTGATCTGCGCGCTTGGATAATCCTCAATTGTGACAGCAACAGAGCGCGTGAATGAGACGCTGCCCTCGGTGATCGTTGCAGTGTTGGTAATTATGTCGCCAGGCATAACCGTCGTTGCGACCTTGGCTTGAAATGACAGTGTCACCGCGCCGCCGGGCGCAATAGGATTTACGATGAATTTTACCCCTACAGGCGCAGGCACGGAATAGCCCGCCAGATACGGGGTCACGGCAGCGCTGCCAACAACAAAACTCAACTCTGCAACGAGCGGGTCAGTCACAACAATGTCACTCGTCGTGCTAACAGAATCACTGTTACGCAACACGACAGTATAGGCAACCGTACCGCCCGGCCCAACCTTCTTCGGCGTCGCGTCCTTGTACGAGGTTCCGAGCAATAGCGTGCCCTGCGCGCGCACGCTTGCCGAAGCGCCCGTCAACCAGACCAACCCAAGCAGGATGGCCCCGAGAAGCGTCAGCATAACCAACGTTCTCTTCTTTTGTACACTTGACTGGTTCATCACGAACTCCTTTCGGTTTGATTTTACTTTTTTAGGAACAAAACAACCCTCAGATAGACCGGCGCAACCGGCTACCTGCCCACAAAACCGACCGCAGCGTCATATATACCATAGGTAACACAATCCGCAACCCCCGTATGCAACGTGTAACAAAGGACTCAAGAGGCTTCATCCTTGCCCGGCGGCAAGCGTCAGTACTGTGATGCGGTTGTATAAATCCTCCTCGGATTGTGTTGTCACCTCAAGGTAATTATCCGTCAGCCCATGCCAGTACCCGGCAGCATCCCGCCGTTCCCACAGCACAGGAAGCGCCTGACCGATAAAGTTCAGACGATATTGCGCTGCTAATTGTTCCCCTAAAGCACGCATTTTCGCTGCACGTTCAGCTCGCACCGCCGGCGGAACGGGATCCGGCAGACGAACAGCAGCCGTCCCAGGACGCTCGGAGTAAGGGAAGACGTGCAGCCGGGCGAACGCCAACCGCGCCACGCAGTCCAGACTGGCGGCGAAATCCGCTTCGCTCTCGCCGGGAAAGCCGACAATGACATCGGTAGTGATGGCGATTTCAAGAGATACGGCGCGCGCGGCTGTCACCAGCGCCGCAAACTGCGCAATAGTGTTACGGCGTCCCATACGCTTAAGCACGGCGTCACTGCCAGATTGTAAGGGGATGTGCAGTTGACGGCAAAGACGGGAGTTTTCCCATAGGGCGAGCAACGCGGAATCCACATCCCAGGGTTCGACAGAAGAAAGACGCAAGCGCGGCACATGGGTTTCCCGCAACAGCGCCGAAACTAACAAAGCCAACCCATGGGGCAATCCCAAATCCTGGCCGTAAGCGCCCAGGCTCACGCCAGTCAGCACGATTTCCTGCGCACCCTGCGCCTCAAGGTCGCGCGCGGCCTGCACCGCGTCGTCCAGCGGACGACTGCGCGCCGGCCCCCGCAAAAGGCGCGTGACGCAATAGGTGCAGGCGTGGTCGCAGCCATCTTGCACGGCGAGGAAGGCGCGCGTGTGTCCCCACCGTCCCGGTGACCAGGCGGCAGCCTGCGCCTCCACACCGGTGATGATTGCCGCCGCGCGCGCTTTATCCTTGTTGGGGATGGCCCACGCCACACCCGGCATCCGCAACACTTGCGCGGTATCTTCTGTGGCCCAGCAGCCGACCACAGCAAGACGCGCTGCGGGGTAACGGCGATGCAAGGTATGTAACCGATGACGGCTCTTGCGAGCCGCCTGTTCGGTGACTGCACAGGAGTTCAATACGATGATGTCTGCGCCTTCAGCGGCATCCAGCACGCCGCAACCCGCTCCAGCAAAAAGGCGGGCCAGGGTTTCAGTCTCGGCGGCATTGAGACGGCAACCGAGGGACTCCAGGTAAACCTGCATCAACGCGGACTACGCACCGCGATGCCGGCGCGTCTCAGGTGAGAACGGATCTCTTCCAAAACGTAGTCCGTTTCTCCCACATCGCCATCGGTGATGGTGATGATCCCTGAACGAGCATCCGCCGCAATGACGCAATTGGGGTTCAGTTCGCCCTCCAGGTCATAGAGAATATCCCAGACGCGCGACTCAACCTCCGGATTCTTGAAAGCGGGGACCAACAGCGAACGCGCAGTAAAGACGCCGCCCCATCCTGCTTCGTCAGTGTCGTCATCCTCGTCGTCGGTGACGAATTCCTCATCAGGTTTACGCTGCTGCGGGGGTAATGGAAAAAACATGAAGAAGATGATGGTGACGAGAACCAATGCCAGCCCTGCGAAGATATACAAAAACCCCCGGAAAAGGGCTTGAAAGAAAGCACGTCCACCAGGTGTAGGAAAATGCCACAAAAAAATGAGCAACGCGCCGTACAATACGACAATCATCAACGCGCGCGCCCACGGATAGTGGTAAGATTTTTCGTCCGTTGTGGGATGGGTTTCCATCGTTGACTCGCCGCCGCTCAAGGCAACGGCTCTACCTCCAATTTATCAAAAGTGATAACAACATCGCCTTCGCTAAACGTGCCGGCGTAAAGACCAATGTCGCCTTTCGCATACGTTGCATCTTCAATCTGCAAAACTTGCACACCGTTGACGCGAAAGACAAAGGTGGCGCCGGTCGCTTCGACTTCCAAAATGTTCGTCGCCTCACCCTGATGAACGGCGTCGCTCTCCGACCAATCCGGCCCCAAGATGATCCACGAAGCGCCGTTATAGCGCGCTGCACGCACATAACCATCGCCGCTGATCGAAAAAGCGTAAAAATGCTGGTCATCCTGCATCCGCACCAGAACACCGTACTCGTTGTCGGCCGGCCCGGAAACCTGCGTCGCTTCGACGGTAAGCCGGAAATTGCCGTAGGTGCGGCCTGCCGAAGCCCACGCCACCTGTCCTACCTCGAAGACGTGAACCCGCAGAGCGCCATCCCACACGGTGACATCCGCCGCAGCATCGGCGCTCAAGCGCCAATCTCCCGGCGCATCAAACGGCTCCGACCAGGCGGCAGACCCGCGTGACGCGCACGCCGCAGTCCCCACCAGTATCAAGCACAACACAAGGCTTGATAACTTCCGCCCCCCTGTCGGCTTAGTCTTCACGGTTTATCAACCTTCAAATCATCAAACCAGACGATAGTACCGCCCTGGCGCACAGTTCCCGCAGCCATTCCAATGTCGCCGCGCTCCAGTGTCTCATCCTCGACTTGCGCCGCTTGCTCGCCGTTGATGTAGAGCGTAAGCCGTGTCCCTTCACAGACCGCCACCAGCCGGTTCTCATTTCCGTCGGTGCGGATGAGCGAAGAGCGCAACATAGCCTGACCTGTCAACGGCAGCAGGTTCCCATTTTCGTCGCGCAGGAAGATGGCGTAGTAGCCATCGGTGCTAATGGCAAAGTAATAAAACTGTCCATCGGTGTAGCGACAGAAGACGCCATAGTGATTGTCCGCAACCTGCTCGGAGCGCACTTTCACTTCTACCTTAACATCCTGGTAAGTGCGACCGGCGGTCGTCCACACCAACCAATCTGGGACGTCAATTTGCATCAAGTAGCGTCCTTGCTGGTATCCACGCACATACGTCTCGTGAGAGGATGCGCCCCACCCGCTCGCCGGATCGGAAAAGTCATCTTTGAAGGGGGGGGATGATCTCGCGCAGCCGGCCAACACTGCGACGCTCAATATGAAGAGCCATGCCAGTCTCGTTCGCACCTTCACACCTCCTGGTGGGGTCTTTTCAAATGCCAGACATCCTCAATCCAACAACATTATACAACAGAATGGAGAATGAAGAATGGAGAATGGAGAATGGAGAATGGAGAATAAAGCGTGGAGAATGGAGAATGAAGCGTGGTCAATGATTTCAAGATTTGTCAGGTGATTGATTCGCCCATTCGCTGATTCGCTCATTCGCTGATTTTTAGATTTTGAGATTTTGCCGTTTCGTGGTAGAATTCGTTTTGTCAGTTGCGCCCCTGTAGCTCAGTTGGATAGAGCATCGGCCTCCGAAGCCGGTAGCCCGCGTTCAAATCGCGGCAGGGGTACCACGGATGGCCCGATCCAGCGATCGGGCCGTTTTGTTTGCATTCTTTCCCACCTTTGACCCTACGCAACTTCGCACTATACTCAACCTCATACAGGCAAAACTGACTATCAAACTCATGACTATCAGACCATTATCAAGGAGGCAAACTAATGACGAACATAACCGCAAAAAACACCACTCCCTGGCGCAGTATCCACTTAACCATCGGTAACAACGCGCAGATGGACGCGCTGGTAGGCGAAGTACCCACGCTGGCGGATATGGGTATCAACGTGCTGATGACGGAGATCAACTACAGCTACGCCTACGTCTCCCACCCGGAACTGCGCATGGATAATCCAATCACGGAAGACCGCGTGCGTGCGCTGGTCAAAGTCTGCCGCATGTACGGCGTCCGGCTGATCCCGCAATTTCAATGCCTGGGCCACCAATCGTGGAGCAAAACCACGTTCCCGCTGCTGATCCAGTATCCGCAGTTCGACGAAACGCCGGGTCAGTTCCCGGACAACGAGAACATCTACTGCCGCAGTTGGTGCCCGCAGCACCCGGAGGTCAACCCCATCATCTTCGATCTGTTCGATGAGCTGATTGACGTTTTCGAGGCCGACGCGCTCCACGTAGGTATGGACGAAGTTTTCCTGATCGCTTCAGAGTACTGCCCGCGCTGCAACGGCCACGATCCGGCGCGGTTGTTTGCGCAAGCCGTGAACGATTACCACGCGCATCTGGTCGGAAAACGCGGCGTCGAGATGTTGATGTGGGGCGACCGGCTGTTGGATGCCGAGACCACCGGCTACGGCGTGTGGGAGGCCGCCGCGAACGGCACCCATCCCGCCATCGACATGATCCCCACCGACATCATCATCTGCGATTGGCACTACGAGCTGTGCGAGGGCTATCCTTCGATCCCGCTGTTCCTGGAGAAAGGCTTCCGCGTGTTGCCCGGCGGCTGGCGCAACGTCGAATCTACCGAACGGTTGATTGACTACGCGCAACAGTATCGCGGAGAGCGTATGTTGGGGCATCTGTGTACGGTATGGGGCGCGGCGCAGCCCGGCGCGCTGGCGGATTTTCCACCCGTCCGCGCGGCGCTGGCGAAATTGGCGTAAAGCTTTGTCAACGGATTGAACGGATTTTAACGGATTTTTTCCGTTCATCTTGCGTCCTGCGTCCTGCCTCATGCCTCTTTGACAAGGCCACGCGCCAGGTACACCGCGGCAGCTTCGCGGACGAGAGCCGCAGTCAAGGGAGCATTGAAGTCCCGTTCCAGGCGTTCGGAGAGCGCGAGAAGCTGCGGATATGTCGTGCGTCCGGGCCGGAGGGTGTTGTACATCGCCAACACCTCCTCGTTGGAGATGCCGGTCAGTTCGGCAGCGCGGCGGAAATTCTCCGCCAGTTGGCGATAACCGGCGGCTTCAGCGGCGTCAGCCTGCGCGCGCAACGTCTCGGCGCTGATGCGAAAATCTTCTGTAGTTAACTGACCTGCAAGGACAGCTTCCAAATTCAAAGTGTCAAGCGGACGCCCTGTCGCGCTACAAATCGTTTTATGCCTCATCGGATTCTCTTCCATATCGTAATTGTTTATCCCGTAACCTAGGGCCTCGAGCCCGTCTTACGCCCGTTTGGACGCCCACAAGGGGCGATACTACTTGTTTGCCTTCACGCCAGATTGCGAGATAATAGGCGCAAACCAACAAGGAGCACAACAGAACTATGGAATTGTTGCCCAAACTCACCCTGAAAGACCACATCCATTATATCATCGCGTTGATTGGCGTGGTCATCTCCGGTCTGGCGGCCTTCTACGCCATGCAGCAAACACGCACCACCGTCCGCGCAGCCTGCACGCTGGCGCGCTGTAGTCAAGCCGAAGTTCGGCTCGCTGAGATCGTTACTCTGGTCGTGTTATACATTGCCTTTGCGATCTACATTCTCGCCATCCAGCCCCTCTACACAGAAGGCGTCAACAAAGGCCGTGTAGCGCGTGCGCAAGGGCGCGGGATGCCTGCAGAGATTGCTTCAAACGGCCTGTATCGCTGGCTGTGGAAGCACGATCTGTACTACACTGCCGTCAGCTTCCTCAAAACGATCTGGATCCCCATCGCCATCTTTGTCGTCGCCTACCTGCTAAACGAGCTGTTCATCCGCCTGGTGTTGGGATGAGGCGCGTTACGCTTTGTGCCGAATGATCGCCCCTTTGTCCGCCGACTCCGCCAGACGGCTGTAGAGCGCCAGATAGCCCCGCTTGATCTTCGGTTCCGGGCGCTGCCACTTCGCCAGTCGCGCCGCGATCTCCGCGTCGGTGACATGCAGGTGTAGCCCGCGGTTGGGGATGTCGATGGTGATCGTGTCGCCATCCTCGACGACCGCGAGCGGCCCGCCCTCCGCGGCTTCCGGCGAGACGTGCCCCACGAAGCAGCCGTTGTTCGTCCCGGAGAAGCGCCCGTCCGTCACCACCGCCGTCGTCAGCGCCAGGCCGCGCCCGTAGAGCAGCTTCATCGCGATGTACATCTCGCGCATCCCCGGCCCACCCTTCGGCCCCTCGTAGCGGATGACGACGACTTCCCCCGGCTGCACCTTGCCGTCGAGAATGGCCTGGTTGGCCGCCTCCTCGGAATCGAAGCAGCGCGCCTTGCCGGTGAAGGTGTGCATCTCCGGCTTGATGGCCGCCGGTTTGGTGATGGCGGTATTGGGCGCGAGATTGCCGCGCAGGACAGCCACACCGCCCATCCCCCACGGTTCGGCGAACGTTTTGATGATGCGAGGGTCGCGCGTCACAGCACCCGCGACATTCTCCGCCACCGTCTTGCCGCTGACGGTCAGCGCGTCGCCGTGCAACAGAGGCAACAATTCTTTCATCACTGCCGGGACACCGCCCGCCGCGTGGAAATCGGGCACATTGAGCGGGGAGGCCGGGTTCATTCTGGCGATGTGCGGCGTGGTACGCGCCAGTGTCTCGAAATGGTCCATCGTCAGTTCGACATCGGCCTCGTAGGCGATGGCGGGAAGGTGCAAAGCCATGTTCGTAGAACCACCGATCGCCGTCCCCAGGCGCACCGCATTTTCGATGCCCTTCTGGTTGATGATCATCCGCGCCGTGATGCCCTGTTCGAGCAAAGCAACGATTTGTCGGCCGGCCGCCTGCGCCGAACGTAACCGGTCGGCGTGGGTTGCCGGAATTGTAGCGCTCCCCGGCAAACACATCCCCAGCGCCTCGGCAATGCAGCACATCGTATTCGCCGTCCCCAGGAACGAACATGAGCCGCAGGTGGGCGCGGCGTTGTTTTCCAGGTAGATGTAGGTCTGCATATCAATTTTTCCGGTCCGCAACATGGCCAGCCCTTCGGTGAGCGAAGTCGAGTCTGCCGGGCGGTTGTCGAACATGCACCCCCCTTCCATCGGGCCGCCGACGACGACAATCGCGGGCACGTCCAGGCGCGCCGCCGCCATCAACATCCCCGGCACGATCTTGTCGCACGAGCACAACAGCACCACGGCGTCGAACTGATGCGCCTGCACCATCATCTCCACGTCGTTAGCGATCAAGTCACGGCTCGGCAGGATGTAGTGCATCCCGATGTGCCCCTGTGCGGTACCGTCGCACGGGGCCATCACGCCGAACTCCACGGGCGTCCCCCCGGCCTGGAAAATCCCCTGCTTGACGTATTCCGACACCAGGTTAAGGTTGTAATGTCCCGGCACCACCCGGTTCCACGAGTTGGCGATCCCGATGAGCGGGCGTTCCAGGTCATAATCGCTGTAGCCCATCGATTTGTACAGGGCGCGGTGCATCGAAAACTCAGGACGTTGTAAAACAGCTTGACTGCGTGAAATCATTGTGAATCCTCCTCGTTAGTCCAGTAGTCGTTAGTCAGATAGTCGTTAGTCACAGGGAGCGCTGATACATGCGGTGCGTTTTGTAGAAGTCGACGCCAAAGTCGCGCAGGTCGCGCAGCATCCGGTCGTTGTCCGCGCCAATCTGGACGACATCCACGTGCTGCGCGCCGCGTTCGGCGATGCTCTTGTACAACTCGCTGAACAAAATGGCAGTGCCACCCAACCCGCGATATTCCTCCACGATCCCCGCGCCGTTGATGTTCAGCCAATCGGTGCGCCGCAGTTCGAGCAGTGCATCCAGCCAGCCGAAGGGGAACAAGCGCCCTTTGCACCGTTGAATCGCGGCGGAAATATCGGGATAGGCGAACAGAAAGCCCACCGGATGCTCTTTGCCGGTCTCCGCGCTGCGCGCCATCACCAGCTTGATCAAGCGCGGATCGGCGAACCACAACAACTGCGCCGCCAGCGTGCGCACCTCGTCGTCGGTCAAGGGGACGTTGCCGGGCGTCCCTTCAATCGCGGCATTGTACATCGCCTGCAAATCGGGAATCAGCGCGCGCAAATCCCGGCGACGCCGGAAGCGGGCGACACGCAAGCCTCGTCGTTCCTGAACCCGTTCGGCGAGGCGATGAATCTTCTCCGGGAAAACAACATCGCTCGAAAGATACCCGGAGAGAATGTCGCTGACCGGCACAAAGCCGGCGGATTCGAGCAAAGCCGGATACGTCGGCAGATTGTAGGGGATGCCAAACGCGGGGCGGTGCTCGAAACCTTCGACCAGCAGTCCCATCCCATCCAGCGCGGTGAACCCTTTGGGACCGTACACGCGGCCCAACCCACGGGCGCGCGCCCACGCGAAGGCGGCGTCGAAGAGCGCCTGCGCCGTCGTGGATTCGTTCTCACACTCGAAGAGATAGAAGAACGCCGTCTGCTCGTGGTTGTAGGCGTTGTAATTGCGGTTATCGAGCACCGCGACCCGCCCCACCGCTGTTCCGCTCCCATCTACCGCGAGAAAGAACGCCGCGTCGGAGTGCCGGTAGAACGGATGCCGCTTGCGATCCAGCATCCGCCGCACATCCGAGGCCAGCGGCGGCACCCACTGTGCAGCATCCCGGTACAGGCGAAACGGCAGATCCAGGAACTGGTGGACCTGGCGGCGGTTCGTCGTGTCGATTTCAACAATAGAGGTCATTCGCTCAGCGCATCAAAGCTGTTCTCAAAGCACATCATCCAACATCCGCGCCACAACATCGCGCAGCGCAGGCAAGTCACGCCGGACGGTTTCCTGCACGCGCAACAGGTCCACCCTAAGCGTCAGATCTTTATCAGGCATCGGTATCCTCCTACAAAAGCGTTCTTGACAACCAATAGAAAAAGCCTCCTAAAAATTTTTACTTCATCACCAACGGCAGATATAGCCTCGGACTGATGACAACTACCGTGTTGGTATACGCCCCCGCTACACCTTCCTGCGTCGTAACCTCTATCTCATTCGCCAATGGTCCCTGGTACCCCGGCGTTACCGTCACGACCACCGTTTGCGTCCAGGCTTCGCCCACCCCGATCAGCGGAATCCACCACAATGTCCCTCCCGGCATAATCACGGACCCCGTCAACATATAGCCGCTTTCAATTGCCGTCGGCAAGGTGTCGGTGATACTGGTGTGCAAGGTGACATTGCCGGTATTGATCACATACAGGGTGTAGGTCAAACGTTCTCCCGCGGCAATGATCTCTGTAGATGCCTGCTTGCTCACGCTCAACCCAGGATATGGGTAAAACTCATCTGCGCCCACGTCAGGCGCTGGCCCCCAGGGTCGGGCTTCACCATCTATATCGTCCGCTACTCCTACCGGTTGGCCCAGGTCAATCGCAGCAGAAGTCTCCCGCAAGTGATAATCGCCCCGCTCAGCCGCCACAAAATCCGGCGAACCGAGGTAATCGTCCTGCTGACTAAACACCCCCTCCCCATCCTGGTCATTCGCAAACCAGAGGGTTCCCGCTGTGGAGACCTGGTTTCCAGGCAGAACAGTCAAGCCGGTTTGGTGCCCGCTTAGGATGGTGCTGGTCAGGGTGACGGTGCTGTACCAGGGTTCGCCCCAGGAAGTGACATAAGTGGAGACGTACACCCCGCCCCCCGCTCCCCGGTTGTTAGCCAGGGTGTTGTGCAAGAAAGCGACCTGCGCCGCCCAGATGGAAACCCCGCTCCCGGCACTGTTAGCATGGTTGTCCGCAATGATGTTGTTGGTCAGCGTGGCGGTGGTGGTGTAGATCAACAGACCCCCGCCGCGATTGGCCGTGTTGTCGGCAATGGTATTGTTCTCCAGCGTCACCCGGCTGGCTTCCAGAAACACGCCACCGCCGTCCAGGTCGGCGTGGTTGGTCGTAACGGTGTTGTTTTGGAGCACAGCCTGACTATAGGCCATGACCACGCCGGCCCCGTGCCAATAAGCCCGGTTGTCACTAATGAGATTAGCGCTCAAGACGCCACTACAACCGTTCAATACGAGCCCGCCGGCAGAAAAAGCTGTGTTGGAGATGATGACATTGTTAGCCAGGGTGATCCCATTACTGTTTTGTAAATATAGACCACCGCCGTGATAAGCACTATTGTGAGCGATCAGGTTGTGGCTGAACAGTGCTTCATCATTGTATACCATACGTAGTCCCCCACCATACTCTCCGGTGTTGGAAATAATCTGGTTGCCAACAAAGCTGGCAGCAGTGTCCCAAAGATACAGCCCGCCATCTACATTAGAAATGATGCTATTACTGTCAAATATTGCCTGGCCTCCTATAAAAGTGCCTCCTCCACTACCCCTTTCGGCATAATTGTTTGATATCAAATTTCCGTTAAGGGTGATATTGCTCTCGTAAAAGCCTAATCCCCCCCCGCCCCCCCAAGTGATGGCGCGATTGGCAGCAATGAGGTTATCATTTAGCCAGGCCGCACCATACTGTAAATAAAGCCCTCCTCCTACCCCGGCCACATTGGTTACCAGTTGGCTATGAGAGAGCATCAGCGTTCCGGTGATGGCGTAAATCCCGCCACCCCCATCATAATTGTCGGAATAATACCCTCCACCTTTCAAACCGGCCGCATCCCCACCGGTGATGCGAAGATTCTCTAAAGTCACACTGATATTCCCGGTGAGGTAGACTCCCCGGCCCTTGCCGGCCGCATCTATCGTCGTCGGATGGGCGTCAGGGTCAGGCGGTTCGGCAAAATCGGGCAGATAGCCGCCGCGAATGGTCAGACTTTTACTGATGTAGACGACTTGGGATAGGCCGCCGTAGGTATTCACCCCACTATACATACCGGCGGCTACTTTGATCAAACCGTTGTTACCCACCTGATCCACGGCCGCCTGAATCGTCTGATAGTCGCACACCGGCGGCCCGGCCAGGCAAACCAGCAATACCACTCCCCCGGATGAGACAGGTGTGCCCAGTTTGCCGGCGCTCCCTTGTAACCGTTCGCTTGGCAACCAAAACAGGAGCAAACTCAAGCCTAGCGTGATAGCCGCCTGGATTTTACTAAGGCGATGATGGAAACCTGGCACAATATCTTGTCGCATCCAGGCGCCTCGCTTTTTCGCTTATTGAGCCTGATAGGCAGTCCCAAATGGGGACAAACTACCGGGGATGCAACTTACATTAGGATGGTCCGGACATTGGATCAACCGTGTAGTGTAAAGTTCGCTGGGCCACCACGGCTCAGTCCCGGAGATACGCGACGCAAACCAAGCATACCGTTTCACTTTGGGCCGGGTTTGCAACCAATCAGTATAACTGTTGAGCGCGCTGACCGCGGTCGTCCAATTGCAATTCAGGCCGGAACAGTTATTAGCCAGGAAACCGTATTCCGTCACCCAGATGCCACCCGGAATGTTCCATTCATCTACCCGGGCTTCATACCACTCAATATCATCCTGACAACTGGTCCAACTTTGTCCCAGGAACGGCACAGCATAACAATGAGCGGCCAACGCGTCCAGACGCGGCGGCCGGCCGTAAGTATTCTGGAAGGCTGTACGAAACCCAGGTAGCCAAGTATGGTAAGTGTCATTATGAGAAGGCGCAGGTGCAACCAATTTTTTGTTGGGGTACTTGAGTTCAATCTGATACCACAAATCGGCTGCTACCTGAACAGACAAGTTAGCCTGACCCCGCATATCAGGCTCATTGAAGCCCAAGATGTATTGGGAATTGCCTCCCAGGGTTGCCGTTCCGTTCAAGAGTGCATTCGCATCACTGGCACCCCAGATCATCGGCACGTTTTCCACATTCAAGCAATTTTGGGGATTAGGCGACCAATTATATTGCCATTGCGCTCCTACTGCGCCCACATCCTCACAATGTGAGGAATACGAGTAAGGTAATCCTACACCTTTAGGAGCCAAAGGTGGAACAGGCGTAGGTGTGGGCGGAGGCGTAGGGATCGGGGCATCATCCCCATTGGAGACGCAGGCGCAAGTAGGCCAATCTACATACAATAACTCCGGGATACAGGCAAATGGCTCGCAGGTAGGCACGGCCAAAACGGGCAATACCTGAGTTTTGTGACCTGAAAAAACGACTATTGTAAGAATACAAAAAATCAGCATTAGAACTGCCAGATTTTTTTGGTGATAGTGATCTTATTCATGTTCCCTCGCTGATGATATTTCTATTAAGGTTGGATGATGATTTGTTATACTTTGCCCTAAAGAAAATGAAAGCGTTGGATGCTCCTCCTTTCCGGCTGTCTACCAATCCGCCCAACGGCTATTGACCTGAATGCTAAAGGCTGATGGCCGCTCACTACGCCACACCCGGCCCGCGATAGTTGCGCCCGAACGGCAAGCTGAACGGCTCCTCGAAGGGGCGAAACGGCGTCATCGCCGCGATGCCGTTCAGGCGGTCAAGAACGTCATCTGGCAGCGATCCCTTCTCCACCGCAGCAACGTTCCGCTCCACATAAGAGAGTCTGCTCCCCCCTACTCCATACTTCCTACTTCCATACTCCTGACCCAAAGCTCCGTCGGCGGCCTGTCTTCCACCATCTCCGTCTCGCGGTGATGCAGCAGTGTCGTCTGCACGATGAGGCGCAGACGCGCGGTGTTGTCAATTTTCACAGGCGCGGGTGATGTCGGTTTGCGCAGCGCGTAGCGTGCGGCGTTGCGCCCGATCTGGCGGTAGGTCTCCAGCGTCATGTTCGGCGCCATCGAGAACAGTTCCAGGTTCTCCAAAGGCGCGAGATCGCGTTGGTGGATGACCGTCGTCCCTTTCGACTGGATGCCAATAGCGACGCCGGAGCCGCTCAGGTGCGCGCCCGCGTGCCCGATGAAGGCGCAATCCGACGTGTGATGCACGCGCACGATCCGCGCCGGCACGCCCTCCTCGGCGATTCCTTCAAGCATCGCCGCAAGCACATCCCGCAAGTCCAACCCGCTGATCGCCTCCTGAATCGCCGTCCCAAACGCCGGCCCCACAGCGATCACGACTTCGGTTTCAGTGCCAATCTGCGCCGGGCCAATCTCCGCAAGCCAGGTCGGTAATCGGTAACTGGTGAGTGGTGATTGGTGATCGGAAATTGGTGATTCGTAATTCGCCGATTCGCTGATTCGCCGATTCTCCATTTGCCATTTGCCATTTGCCATTTGCCATTCTTTGGGGTCCCACGCCTGCGGAAGGTTCTGCAACCGCTCCCAGCGTTCGCCTTCGACGCGGTAGCCTGCGCCGGGACCGGCGTAGTCGTTGGGATCGGTGAGTGCGCTGAGGACGTGAAAACCTTCCGCAAAGATGCCCGCCGGTTGCAGGTAGTCGCCGATGACGCGCTGGCGCTGCATTTCCAACAGGTTTGACGCGGCATCGTGATAGCCCGCCTCCTCCAGCGCCTTGATGACCTCTATAACCGTGATCGGGCCGTTGAGCAACATTTGCGCGGCCTTGATGTCCGCCACCTTGTCGCGGTCGGGCATGTCCTCGCTGGTGAAGGCGGTGATCGCGGCCTGCACTTCGGCTTCGGTGATGCTGGCGAAGTCGAAAGCGTCGAAGACGGCCTGGATCGCCCGTGCGGCGCGCTCGCGCACGCGCAGGATGTCCGGTTCCGCCAGAGGATGAATGCCGCCATCAACCTGCATGTCGCGCTGGATCACGTACCAGTCGTCCAGCTCCGTCGTGTCGAAATTGCCGCCGCCGAACATGTTGTCGTAACGTGGGATCGAGCCATAACCCGATGTGACGAAGTCCGTGCCGGGGATGAATTGCAGCATCAACTTGGCGCTCTTGCGCATCTCGGAGTGCGAGGCCAGCGCGTCGTTGCCCGCGGCCACTTCCAGACCGAGCATCATGGCGATGAGGTTCTCCGCCAGCACCGCACGCACGCCACCCGGCAGCGATTCGGGCAGCGCGATGCAACTGATCGAGCCGTTCTGCGTCCCCTGACTGCCCGCGCCGCGCGTGACGAGCAGGCAGCGCGCTTCCAGGTAGAGCATGGATTTGCCCTCGGCGTGGCCCATCAGCGCCTCGGAGCCGGTGCCCGATGTGAAGCGCGTCTTGACGCCGCGGCTGGCGTAGGCGGCGTTGAGGAACGCCTTCGACCAGGGCGTGTCGTCGCCATCCACGAAAGCGCGCTCCGTGCCGTAGACGGAGAGCGTCTCCGAGTATGTGGTCAGCCCGCGAAAGCCCAGGCGCAGGTTGGTGGCCTCTTCGACGGAGCACTGCGTGAGCACCCCACCCCGCCCGATCTGCGAGCCGACGAGAATCGCCAGCGCGTTGAGCGGCGCGTAACGGCTGACGCCAACGGTGGTCTCGACTTCGGCGAAACCGCGCAGCGCAGCCTCGGCGGCGTCGGCGGCGAGGAGCGCGGGATGTTCCTTGCGGTTGGTGACGTGCGCCTGGTTCGCGGGCGTGCGGCGGGCGCGCAGTTTCGTGAGGCCCATCATCATTTCGAGGACGTTCATAGCGCGGACGATATCCACGAGCTTGGCGGCGGTACAACCGCGCGTGAGGCGCAGCACCGCATCGCGGGGCACATCGATGTCTACGATCATCCGCGCGATGTCGCGGGAGGGCGTCGCCATCGCTTCTGCGGCCACGTCCAGGTCGAGGCTGTGGGCGACGATGAAGCGGTCGAGCATGTCGAAGTCTTCGCACCGCACGCCGTCCATCTCCACGACCACGCCATCCTGAATGACCAAACTCGGCGCGGGATCGTAGGGGCTATCGGCGACGATCAGTCCCAGTTCGGGCCAGGGGCGGATGAACGTCTCGCGGTTGATGGGACGGTCGGCGCGGACTTGCGTGCGTTTCGTCTGCATCATATCCCTCTGTGCAACTTGACGTTTATCATACTATGCTGTTATAATGCGAGTGTGAGAAAGGGCAAGTCAAATGCAAGGAGATCACCGGGTATGAAACCTACGATTCTCAATCAACGCTATCGCCTCATCGAGTTGGCCGGCGCGGGGGGGATGGCGACCGTTTACCGTGGGCAAGACCTGCTGCTAGAGCGCAATGTCGCCGTCAAATTCCTGCGTGAACCTTTTGCCAGCGATCCCGCGTTCCGCGCGCGCTTCCTGGGCGAGGCGCGGGCGGCGGCGCGGCTGGATCACCCCAACATCGTCCGTATCTACGACGTCGGCGAAGATGAAGGCAACCATCCTTATATCGTCATGGAAATCGTCGAAGGGGAAGACCTCAAGTCTTCCATCCGCCGCGACGGCCCCCTTTCCGTCAACCAGGCGCTCAATCTAACGCGCCAGATTTGCGCCGGCGTCGGGCACGCACATCGCGCCGGGATTGTGCATTGCGACCTGAAACCGCAGAACATCCTCGTGACCTACGAAGGACAGGCGAAAGTCACCGATTTTGGCATTGCGCGGGCGTTCCAGGAAGAAGAGCGGACACCGCAAGAAGAGCCAGAGGACGTGGTATGGGGCAGCCCGCACTACATCGCGCCGGAACAGGCGATGGGTAAAATGCCCACGCCTGCCACCGATGTGTACAGCATCGGCGTGATGTTGTACGAGATGCTCACTGGCGTGCCGCCCTTCCACGATCCCGATCCCACCGCGCTGGCGATGAAGCATCTACGCGAGGAACCGGTCGCATTGCGGTCGTTGAATCCGCGCGTGCCGCCTGGCCTGGACCTGCTGGTGCGCAAGGCGCTCTCGAAGGACCCCGCGCAACGTTACCACAACGCTGACCAACTTGGCGCCGCCATCGGCGCGTATATGCAACAAGGCGAAGAATACACGCGCCCACAGGGCGTTGTCGCCCCTACAACAGGCGAGTCCTTACGGACCCCACCGCCGGCTGCCGTCGTAGCGCCTGTTGAGGAACCGGAGAGCGACACCCAACCAGTCGCCATACCCACCGGCCCCGATTATAAGCTATGGGCGCTGATCTGTGTCGCCGCCATCGCCGTGATCGGGTTGATCCCGCTGTGGATTTTCGTGATCCAGAAATACACACGGCCCGTCGCAGTGCCCACGCCAGGCGCATTGCCGCCGACCGCCACCCTCACCGCCGCGGAAAGTATCGTCAGTGTGCCGAACCTCACCGGGTTGAGCGCAGCAGATGCACAGCGTCTCGCCGAAAGTCTAGGGTTGCGCATCGAAGTTGTCAGCGAGAAAGAGAGCACCGACGCCCGACCAGGCGCTATTTTGGAACAGACCCCCGCTCCCGGAAGTCGCGTGGCTGCCGATACCACCGTAGGCGTCGTCGTGGCGACCGGGCGGGTCATCATTCTCCAGGATGTCGTGGGGTACAATCTCAACGATCAAAGCGCCCAGGTGCAAGCCGGGCTGGAAACTGAAGGGCTGCTCGTCTATGTGGAGAAAATCTGGAGCACGGAACCCGAAGGTGTCGTCCTGGATCAAATGCCAGACGCCGGAACCGAAGTCCGCGCCGGCAACACCATCACATTGACCGTCAGTGGCGGCGTTAATCTTCCTATCCCGTTGCAAGTCAACCTGAATAATCAGGTTATATTGCAGGACGCCCGCATCACGCAACTCACGTACCGGCCAGGAGACAGCGTTGCGGTCACGCTGCGATGGGAAGTCCTGCAATCAATGAACAAATCCTACAAAGTCTTCATCCATATTCTCAGCCGCGATTTCAGCACGTTGATTGCGCAACAGGATATCGAGCCGCTGAATGGGCTACGTCCGACAAATACGTGGACGGCCGGCGAGATCATCAACGACCCCCATCAGGTTTTACTTCCACAGAACACGCCCGCGGGTACTTACCAGATCCGCGTGGGCTTGTACAATCCCGAAGGACGGCTGCCCGTCGTGGATGCCGGTCAAACACAGGTGGTTGACCACACCATCTTTATCACCAATGTGGAAGTACGTCCCTAGCGGGTATACCTGCGACCGGTTTTGTTTCCCCTGCCGCGACTAACACTATCTTTATACTTTTGATGGTTTCCTGGTATAATGACCTGGGATAACGGTGATTAGAGCAGCACGATTATTGTGAGGTACACAAGCCCATATCGGGCTGAGGAGGTTGGTAATAATGAAATCGAAACAAGGTAACAGCAATTTTGTTTACCTTTTGGTGGTCGCGGCCGTGCTCTTCCTCGTCTATAGTTACCTGGCGGGCGGAAGCGAAGGCCCCACCATCCCACTCAACCGTATTGCAGACGATATCGAAGCAGGGAAAATCGCCAGCATCAGCGTGCGCGGCGATATTCTTCAAATCACGTATCGAGAACCGACCGGAACAGGGGAACAAATTATCCTCTCGCGGAAAGGCAAAGAGTCTTCATTGATCGAGCAACTACAAGCGTTAGGCGTCAGCGAAAAGACACTCCGCGAGGTCAATATAGACTTCGCCGAACCCACCGACTGGGGAACGCTGGTCAATCTGGGCATCACGCTCCTGGGCATGGTTGTGCTCGGGGTGCTCTTTTTCTTCTTCATCCGCCAATTCCAGGGCGCAAACAACCAGGCGCTCTCGTTTGGCAAAAGCCGCGCCCGCATGTTCTCCGGCGACCGCCCGACAATCACGTTTGAAGACGTCGCCGGCATCGAAGAGTCCAAAGACGAACTGAAAGAAATCGTCGAATTCCTCAAAGAACCGCAGAAGTTCATCAACCTGGGAGCGCGCATCCCCAAAGGCGTACTTTTGGTTGGCGCGCCGGGAACCGGCAAAACGCTGTTAGCGAAAGCCGTCGCCGGTCAAGCCGGCGTCCCTTTCTTCAGCATCTCCGGCTCCGAATTCGTCGAGATGTTCGTAGGCGTCGGCGCGAGCCGCGTGCGCGACCTCTTCGACCAGGCCAAGCGGCACAGTCCGTGCATTGTCTTTGTGGATGAGATTGACGCCGTGGGACGCTATCGCGGCGCAGGATTGGGCGGATCACACGACGAGCGCGAGCAGACGCTCAATCAAATCCTCGTGGAAATGGACGGCTTCGACACCGACACCAACGTGATCGTCGTCGCGGCCACCAACCGGCCCGACATCCTCGATCCGGCGTTATTGCGCCCGGGGCGCTTCGATCGGCGCGTTATCCTGGATCAGCCCGACATCCGTGGGCGGGAAGCCATCTTCCGCGTCCACACGCGCGGCAAACCCGTCGCCGCGGAAGTGGATCTCGAAGAATTGGCCCAGTCCACGCCGGGCTTCGTGGGCGCCGACATCGAAAATGCAGTCAACGAAGCCGCCATCCTCGCCGCACGGCGCGGTCAACGGCGCATCGGGATGAGCGAGTTCAACGAAGCGATTGAGCGCGTCATTGCCGGGCCGGAACGCCACAGTCGCCTGATCTCGCAGGAGGAACTGCGGGTCTTCGCCTATCATGAGGTCGGTCATGCCGTCGTTGCGCACGTGCTGCCCAAGTGCGATCCGGTGCGCAAAATCTCGATCATCGCGCGGGGGATGGCTGGCGGCTATACCATCGCGCTCCCCGAGGCAGATCGCTACGTGCTGCAACGCAGTAAAATCGAGGACGACATCGCCTACGGGTTGGGCGGACGCGCCGCCGAAGAGATCGTTTTTAATGAGGTGAGCACTGGCGCCGCCAGCGACCTGGAGACGGTGACGAAAATGGCCCGCGCTATGGTCACGCGGTATGGGATGAGCGAAATAATGGGACCGCTGGTCTATGGCCGCAAAGAAGAACTGGTTTTCCTGGGCAAGGAGATCGGCGAACAGCGGGACTACAGCGAAGCCATCGCCCATCAGATTGACGACGAAGTCCGCAAAATCGTCACGCGCGCTTACGAACGGGCAAAAAACGTCATCCAGGAATACCGGGTACAGATAGACCGTATCGTGAATTATCTGATGGAACGCGAGACGCTATCGGCAACTGAGTTTGTAGCCGCTTTCGAGGGGCATCCGCTTCCCAAGCGCGCCGAGAAGCACAAGCCAGCGCCGCTGCCAGAGGCCGAGCCGGTGCTCAAAGCCGCGCCAGTCGCCGCCTGAGATTGACCGCGCAATGCAATCCGCCTCAACCACAAACAGGTTGAGGCGGATTGGTTATACAAAGGTTGTAAAATCAATCACTTATGCTATAATTTCCCCACTCGTGGAGAGGTAGCATAGTCCGGTCTAATGCGCGCGCCTGGAGAGCGCGTGAGCCGAAAGGCTCCATGGGTTCAAATCCCATCCTCTCCGCCAAAAAAGGCTCCTGATGCAGGAGCCTTTTTTCATGGCCGGTTTGCCTGTGGTGGCGCGGGCTGGAAACCGGCCGCAGCAATGTGTACCTCAAGCACTGTCCAGTGCGCCTTCCGCGTGGCGTTGCACAAAACGATAGGTCGCCTCGGCGACGGTTTCCCATTCCCGGTCGGCGACGACGGCATGGCCGGAGTCCGACAAAACCAGGGTTTCGACAGAAACCTGGCGCGAAAGACGGCGCACCGTCTCCGGGCCGCTGCAAGGATGAATGGCTTGATCCCCGGTCGAATAGACAACCAGGGCTGGCGACTGTACGCGCGGCAGATTGCGCGAAACAGCGTGGCGCAGACGGGTCAGTTCCGCCATCGCGCACACCGGATGGCGCGCGAAGCCCCCCATCCACTGCGCAGCCCCTGGATCATGCAAATCCGATGGTTGAACATTTCGTACACTACGCACAACATATTTGAGCAACGGGGTGAATTGCAACCGCCAATCCGCGATCCGCAGAGCAGGAGCATAGAGCACGATGCCGGACATACTGGCTTCGTTCTCGGCAATCCACAATGTCAGCAGCGACCCCATAGAAAAACCGGCGACAAAGCAACATGTACATGTGCTCTCAAGGTCGCGGTAAGCCGCTTGCGCGCCAGCAACCCACTCCTGCCAGCCCGTGCGGTTCATCTGATCGAGCGTGCCGCCGTGACCCGGCAACAAGGGCGCGCTGACCGCGATCCCGCGCGCGTGGAGATACTCGCCCAAAGGTCGCATTTCGCGTGGCGTGCCAGAAAAGCCGTGCAAGAGTAGAACACCAACCGGACCGGCAGGCAAGAAAAACGAGGTCGGATCGGTTTGCAACACACGGTAAACTGCTTCTGCCATCACACGCCTCCGATCACTTATCGCGGCAATCTACCCTCAATGAATTGCAATGTCAACGCGGCCACATCTTCCCATTCCTGATCCAGGAGGACGCAATGGGTGGACTTCTCGAACCAGTGCAGGTGCTTTTCGGTTGAACGGACACCCTGGTAGATTGCGCCTGGCGCGGCAGCATCAACCGTGGTATCCAGGCGGCCCTGTACGATCAAGATGGGCTGCGCGATTTCGGATAGCCGCGCGCGTGTCGCCGCCCGCAACGCGAACAACTGCTGCGCCGCGCGCAAAGGGACTTGCTGGTAGCCTTGCCAGCGCGGATCGGCGGCGCTTGGCGCACTCGGCCCTTTCTGCAAGATGACGCCGAACGGCGCCAGGATAGACAGCAGGAAAGTTTGCACCCGACTGGTAGGCACCATCAACGCGGCAGCATAAACCATCACACCTGCAATTTCGGGATGATGGCTCGCCAGGTAAAGCGTCAGCAAACCGCCCATGGATTCGCCGCCCACGAAAACCTTGTCGCAACGGGCGGCCAACTCGTGATAGGCGCTCTCGAAAGCGTCTGTCCACATCTGCCAGCGGCAGCGGTTCATCTCCTGCGGCGTGGTGCCGTGGCCGGGCAGCAGCGGCCCGGAGACCGTGTAGCCGCGCTCGTGCAGAAATCGGCCCAGCAGGCGGACTTCCGCCGTTGTCGCCGTGTAGCCATGCGAGAGTAAAACCCCCACCGGCCCTCCTTCCCAGAAAAACGATGTGCCTTCCAGATGAGCATTGTGCAATACGTAAGCCATAGCGCCTCCAAGCGAATTACGAGTTGCGAGTGAAGAGTTGCGAGTTAAGGGTTGCGACTAAGTGAGAAACCAGCGTAAAATTTCAGGCCCCCAGAGCAATGTGACTACGCAACCCAGAATGATAAAGGGGCCATAGGGAATCGCCGTTTTGAGCGAGCCTTTGCGAGCGATAACGACACCTAGCGCCCCGATGCCGCCAAAGGCGATCATCAACAGCAGGGAGATGATGATCAACGGGAAGCCGACGACCGCGCCGGTGTATGTTGCCAACGTGATGTCGCCCTCCCCCATCGCGCCGGGGCCAAAAACAGCCACGCCCAGCGTCACAAAAAGGCGCAGTACGATAAAGGCCAGCGCGCCGCCGGCGGGCACATACCACCATTCCCAGGTTTTCAGCGTGGGCAACGGCGGCCCAAAAATCGTTCCTACCACGAAAATAACGCCAATGGCGGGCAACATAATCGCATTGGGCACGCGCTTCGCTTCGAGGTCGGTGACCATAATCATCGTCAATGGGATCACCGCCAGCATCGCAAATACCACACGTGGGGTCAGGCCGTTCAATCCTACCAGCAGTCCCCAACTGAGCGCGGTGAAAAGCTCCCCGATGAGGCGCGGCAAGCGAAAGAATTTTCCGCACGCGCGGCAGTGTCCTCGACCGGTCACGAGGGCGAGTGTCGCACTCCACTGAAGTGGCGCATACGGCGTCGAGCAGAAGGCGCAGAGCGGTTTCCCTAACTGACGTTGCGCCATAACAGCTTCAGCCGTATGAACCGCCAGTGTTCCCACCACCAAACCGAATAACGCAATCACAAAAGTCATTTTTCAGCGGCTCCTTATTGGCTTGACTAAATTCTAGTACAAACAGACAACGATGCAAAACAATATCTTTCAAGGCAATAGGGGAACACCTTCACGGTCTGCGTAAGATATTTGAAAGATGGACGTAAGGTTTACGTCAAGTACGAAGTTCGGCGCTATGATAGAATAAGAATGTATCAAAAGAGTCGGTCTTCCTCCTTGTGTAAAGCCGAGGGCGCAGGCACGCCCTCGGCTTTGTTTTGTCTGACGACGATCGTTCACTGCAAATGCAGGTCTGCAAAATCGAGATACCGTTCCCAATCGTAGAGCGTGACGTCGTGCTTGCCAGAGCGGATATGATAGGCTATGGTCCCCATCGCTGGCTGCTCCAGGCCGGGCATCTGATCAATCGGCAAACCTTCTACCCCAAGCAGATGGTAAACCGGATCGGCATGACGCGCGCTGAGAAATTCACCGTGCGGGTCGGCCCACTGATCCTCAATGGCGCTGGCGACGTACAGCGGGCGCGGAGCCATCAGCGCGAGGAGCATGTGCTGATCGACCGGCAGCGCGGCTTCATCAGCGTTGTAACGCTTGAAGTTCGTGCAGAACCAGTGGGGGAACTTACTATTGATGATGCCCACCGTCTCCCCGTAGCGCCGCCGTGAGAGCGCCGCGCCGCCGCAGCCGGAGTTATTCGAGATGACCAGCGCAAAACGTGGATCGGCTGACCCGGCCCACACCGCGGCCTTGCCCAGCCGTGAGTGACCGATGACCGCGATGCGCGCGGCGTCAATATCATCGTCCGTCTCGAAGTAGTCCAGCGCCCGGTGCAAGCCCCACGCCCACGCGCCAAGTGTCCCCCAGGCGTCGCCGGCGCTGTCGTCGCGCGGAAACAGCGTGTGGACGCCGTTCTGGAAGCCGTCATCGAAGTCCGGGTCAAGGTCACCGCAGTAGATAGTCGCCAGGCCATAACCACGTTCGAGGATACGTTCCACGGGCCAGCGGGAGGCGGCTACGCCGCGCGCGGCATCGGTTGCGTGATTGTTCTCAATCCCCATAGCCGGGAAGAAGGCCGGCACCCAGCGCGTCGAGAGCGTGATGCCGGGATCGGCGTGGATGGTGTGATTGCCCATAAAGTTAAGCCCGACGAAGAGTGGCACAGGTCGAGGATACCAGTTCGGCAGATAGATGAGGATGTCCATATCGGCCGTGTTATCGTTGCCAGCAAAATGCACAGTCACTTCTTTGCGGGTGGCTGCGCCGGATAGAGCTTTCGCCTCAACAGAAGTCACCTCACACGCCATACGCTCCGGTCTACCGGGGAGCACACCATAGACATGATGCGCGAACAATGCTAGAATCTCAGCCCGCCGCGCCCCCCACGCTTCCGGCGTCGTCACCGGCGTACCATCGGCGAACATCAGCGGATCGGGCAAGACGTAGCTTGGAACTTCGGCTTCATCGTAGATCACGTTCATAGCGCAGCCTCCAGACCCAACCGCTCGAACTGCTCCGGTGGTGCGTCCATCGCCTGCATCGTCTCGACGAGGAGCACAGCGTACTCGATCTCCAGATCCGTCCCGGCGAGGTCTTGCGTCTGCGCGCAATCGTGGCGGATATCGTAGAGTCGCGTATCGGCCCATTCGGAGCTGCGGCGTTTGTGGGCGCGAGCGCGGATGACGGGATAATCGGTGTAGGGCAACCAGAGACCCAGCTTCGCCTCGTCGTAGAAACTTAACGGACACACATCGCGGAAACTGAAGGAGCCGGGCGTGAGGAAGTAGCGGTAGAGCGGCTGGTTCTCCTCGGTCGCGGGCGCGCGGAAGTAGGTGCAGCGCCCATCCGTCACGTTGACCGTCTGCCCGAACCAACCGTAAAGCGCGGCCTTGCGCCTGGCGTGCGCCCTGTCCTCCAGCATCGGTTTCCACGATTCGCCGTGGATCGGATGCTCGATCGGCACGTTGTAGTAGTCGCACAGCGTCGGCATAATGTCAATGTTCTGCGTGAGCTGGGCGCGGTGCTCGCCGGCGTGCGCGTCGCCGGGCAGATGCACCAGCAAGGGGATGTGCGCCAGCTCGTTCCAACAGTGCCAGGCATTCTTGCCGGTCAGGCCGCGCTCGCCGAGCAGATGACCGTGGTCGGTGGTGACGATGATGAGCGTGTCCTCGAAGGCATTCTGGCGCGTCAACTCCTCCATTAGCTTGCCGAACCAGGCATCCATCATCGTGAGCGTGGCGGCATATTGCCTGCGCAGGTGACGGGTGGCGGGGCTATCCTCATCCACCTTGTCGTAGCCGCTCCAATTGTAGAGCGGGCCGTCCCAATCGTCGCCGTACATATCGAGATAGTGCTGCGGGCAGTCGAACGGCTCGTGGGGATCAAAGACTTCCACCCACAGCAGATAGTTGTCCGCGCCCTCGTTCGCCTGGAGCCAGTCAATGGCACCCTGGAAGGTTTGCGGCGTCGAGTAATCGGCCTCCGTCTTGAACGCCAATTGATTCTTCGCATACTGCGCGCGCCACTGCCCCAGATGTTCCGGCTCCTCCGGTGGCGCCACCCGCGAGACGAACGCATCGGCCTCCTGCCCACGGTGCAAGGCCCAGGTGTTGAACGGGCTATGGTAATTTTCGCCGCCGACGTGGAAGTAGTGGTAGTGGTCGGTTTCCATGTGACAAAAGACCCCAGCCTTATCGCGCAGCAGGTGCGGGAACGGCACATCGAACGGCTCCATGCCGCCCCACTCGCGCTCGAGGAAGTTCAGCCGCCCGGTGAGCATATCGCGTCGCGCGGGCATACACGGCGCAGAGCCGATCCAGTGATTGTCGAAGATCACCGACCGCTCGGCAAACCGCGCCAGATGCGGCGCGATCACCCACTCGTTGCCATACATCGGCAAGTAATGGCGATTCAACGAATCGGATAGAATGACAATTGTTTTCATAGTTGCACCCCTGCAAAATATAGTCAGCAGATTAAGCAGATTTAGCAGATAAGAAAACAGAAATCTGCTTAATCTGCTAAATCTGCTGATAGAAAAACGCATTACGCAAAGAATTCATAGCGGCGCGTCCAGTACTGGATTTCGCCGGGCTGGACGGTGAGCGGAATGAAAATCTCCGCGCTGATAACGTGCGTAGTCCCCCACACGGCGACGCGCGCGGGCGTGAAGTCGTCGTATTCACGCATCCCCACGCCGGTCGGTTCGTGGACAAGCTCCCATTGTGGCGCGTCAGTCGCGGTAAAGCCAAGCGGGCGGCAGTAGAAGGGGTGCTCCGGCGTCGCTTTGCAGCGGATGTCGCCGCCCTGCACGTCAAGGATCGCCATCATCTGCGCCATACGCTCAGCCAATGGCTCCGGCGGCGCGGCGAAGCCAATCGTGTAGGGCATACGCAAATGGTAATCCGGGCCAATGGCATGGCCGTCAATGCCGACAAAGTTGTGGACGTATTCGGTCGTCGCAATCGGCTTCTCGCCGACGTTTTCCAGCGCGTAGGCAATCGTCAGCTCTGCGCCCTCGACCGTAATCGTTTTCGTTAACCGGACGGCATAACCCCGGCACTCCACCGGCTCCACAGTGAAGGTCGCCTGGGTCGGGCCGGTCGTCACGTGAATAGGGAACGGCGCGACGATCTCGTAAGGCCGGAAGAAATTATACGGCTGTTCGTCCGGGCGCGCCAGCAAGCCGATGCCCAGCTTCGGGAACGGATCGCCCGGCTGCGCCTCGTCGTAGCCGATGACCTCCTCGATGCCGAACTCGCCGCACAGCCCCACCCCGCCGGTCCCCTGCCCCGGCTCGAACGATTCCGGTACACAGAACGTGTGCGCCTTGTCCAACGTCACCTGCGTGATGAACCCTGTCCAATCGAAGCGCGTCCCGCTGTAAACGCTGCCCGGCTGGGCGATTTCAACTGTCAGGCGGTGGCTTCGTAACACGATAGGGGAATTTTCAGTCGGTTCCATATCACAACTCCTTTGCGAAAATAGTCGAAAGTCTCAAGTCCAAAGTCCAATTTTATACTACGACAGCCTGCTCCATCAACTCGTGAATTTCCAGCGGCGCGGGACGCTCCATAGCGCGTTGCAGCGACAACGCCCCACGTGGACACGTATTGACGCACACACCGCAGCCCATACACGCCGCCGCATCCACGACGACATGCCCATCCTGCAACACCAACGCGCTAAACTGACATTTTTTGACGCACGCACCGCAGCCCACACAACGTTCTTCGTCAACTTGGCTAACGTAACCCGACGAGATCAACATCGGCACGCCGTTCTGATGTGCCTGCATCGCGCCGCAGCAGCAGGAACAGCAATTGCAGATCGCGTAGAAGCGTTGCAGCATCGCATCCTTGAAGAAGGCGTGATGCACGTGCCCGCGCCTGTCCTCCGCCTTGAGGATGTCCACGGCCTCATCCGGCGTGATGCGGCGCGCGTGCTCCGGCTGGTGCTCAAGGACAAAGCTGGCGAACGGCTCGCCCACAATCACACACACATCGAGCGGCAGACACGGATGCTCGCGCGCCATCCGGCAGGGACAATCCAACACAACGATGTGGTCGGGATGCTGCATCACGATGTCGCGGGCGACGGCAAAGGGGACGACGTGCTCCGGGACAGTCAACCGCACGTCTTCGTTGACCTGCACCAGCCGCGCCGCCGCATCAAGCGGCACAACCTTGCCGTGGTAGGTGTCGGCAATCGTCGGCGACGCCGGTTCGTGCCCATTCCCATCCTTGTGGCGGCTCACCTCGCGGCGACGAATGAGCCAATCGGCAAATTGCGCCAGCGGGCGCAACAAACGCGGCGGATTCACCGCCGTTCCGATGTAGAAATAAGGCCAACGACCGTAAATGTAACCGTGGATAAAATCGAACAATGAAAAACCGGGAATCTGACGCGCTTCTTTGATGAATTTACGGGTTGATGATTTCATAGGTACCTCTAAATTCCGTTGAATCCGTTTAGAAGAATCATACCAAAATGTGGGCTTTGCGCCTGCCGGACAAAGGCTTCCGCGTAATCGCCCCCGCACTCCAAACCTCGAAAGGCTTCCATCTTGCCGTGATCATTGGCATACCACTGCGCGATGTGCTGACTTTCGTGGACGAAGCAAGCCTGGTGCTTCAATTCAACAACCGTGCTGATGTTCACATAATCCGTGGGCGCAAAATTCTGGCTCTGTTGACCGGTCATACACTCAAAATAGAAGAGTGGAACGCGCCGCCCCATCCGCAGCCACGCATCGTAGACCAGCGAGGAACACGCCCGGTGGTCGCGGTGTGTATCAATGGACCAGTGCGTGAAGATAAGATCGGGCTGCTCGTTCTCGAGAAAACGGTACATCTCGTCGTAGCGCGCCGGATTCACCTCGCATTGCCCGTCAATCTGCCCCAGAAAGACGGCGTGAGCGTCCAGTAACTCGCACGCTCGCAGCGCCTCCGCCGTGCGAATGGCGGCTGCTTCCTGATGCGACGTGCCGGGAATCCCCGCCTCGCCGCGGGTCAGATATGCCGCTACGACCTCATAGCCTGCCTGCGCCAACAGCGTCATCGTTCCGCCGCAGGCCGTCTCCGGATCGTCCGGGTGCGCGCCAACGACGATGATTTTCTTGGGTGATACGGGCACTTTCTCCTCCATACTCACGTTCTTTCCAGAAAAACCGCGGATCTCGCTAATCTACGCGAATCTTTTAAGAAAATTAGCGAAAATTCGCGTGATTCGCGGTTAATTTTGTCTGCTCGACAATCTCCGCTGCCAGGTCATAGCGGTTGAATGCGGGCATCAGGTAAATGCCGCCGGCCCAGTCGCGCATCTGTGCGATCAATTCCAGCGCGATGCGCACGCCTTCGCGCGGCGAATCGGCGCCGGCCGCTTCGAGGCGCTCGAAGAATTCCGGCGAAATGGTGATCCCTGGCACTTCGTTGTGCAGGAAGCGCGCGTGCTTCACGCCGTACAACGGCAGGACGCCGACCAGCACCGGCTTGTCCAGCGGACCGTACTTTTCCGCGTATTGATCGAGGAACGCCCGCGCCGCCGCTGGATCGTAGACCGGCTGCGTGAGGAAGAAATCCGCGCCCGCCCGCAGCTTGCGCCGCAAGACTTTTATCTCGTTTTCGGGATCGGTCGGCGTGAGGTTGAGCGCCGCGCCCACAAAATACGTCGTCGGCTGGCCGATGTCGCTCCCGGCGTGATCCACGCCCACGTTGAACCCCTCCTTGATGAGCTTGATGAGGCCCGTCGGCGCAAGATCGTAGTTGTCCATCGCTTCCGGGTAGTCGCCAATTGACGTTGGATCGCCCATCACCACAAAGACGTTGCGGATGCCCAGGGCATGCGCGGCCAGCAGATCGCCTTGCACGCGCAGCAAGTTGCGCCCGCGAATGGGAAAGTGCAGCGTCGCTTCGATCCCCACCTTGTCCTGGATCAAGGCACACACGGCCCAGGGGCTCATCCGCATCCGCGCCATCGGGCTGTCGGCCACGTTGATGACATCGGCGCCGGCTTCGGAGAGCAGCGTCGCGCCCGCCAGCAGCTTGTGCGTCGCCAGGCCGCGCGGCGGGTCCATTTCCACGGCGAGGACAAACTCACCGGCGCGCAACTTCTGCGATAAGGCTGAAGGCTGATCGGGGGCGATGTCGCCGCGCACCGGTTGCACTGCCGCGGTACGTTCCAGAGGGGCACAAACTACGGGCGGTCCGGCATCCAATGCGGCGCGTAGCGCGGCGATGTGCGCGGGCGTCGTCCCGCAGCACCCGCCGATCATCGTCGCCCCGGCCTGGCAGAAAGCCCAGGCGTACTCGCCGAAATACTCCGGCGTCGCCGGATACATAATTCGCCCAGCGACTTGTTCGGGCCAGCCAGCGTTCGGCTTCACCCAAAAGCGTCCTTCCGGCACGGCCTCCTTCATCTGCTGGACGAGGCGCACGAGCTGGACAGGGCCGCCGGAGCAGTTGACGCCCACCACGTCCGCACCCGCTTCCCACAGCCGCCGCGCGACTTTGGCGGGCGAATCGCCCAGCAGCGTGCGGTCATCGCGCGTGAACGTCATCGAGGCGATCACGGGCAAATCGCAGAGCGCGCAGGCAGCCTCAATCGCTTCCAGCATTTCGTACAAATCGGACAGTGTCTCGATCACCAACAGATCGGCACCTGCCTCGACCAGTGGCGCAATCTGCGCGGTAAAGGCGTCGCGGGCCTGCTCCTTCGTCACCCGGCCAAACGGCGCGAGCCGCACGCCCAACGGCCCAATATCGCCTGCTACCAACACCTCCTTGAAGGACGCCGCGACCACGCGCCGGGCCAGGTCTACACCCGCGCGGTTGATCTCGGCAACCTTGTCTTGCAGGCCGTGCGCTGCCAGCTTGTATGGATTCGCGCCGAATGTGTTGGTGAGGATGATCTGCGCGCCGGCTTCGATGTAAGCGCGGTGGATTTCCCCCACAAGCGCGGGACGGCTCAGGTTCAATTCGTCGAAGCACGTCCCGAACGGCACGCCGCGCCCGTGTAACATCGTCCCCATCGCCCCGTCAGTCAATACCGGTTTCGATGACTCCGCCAATAACGTCAAGAACTTTTCTTTAGCCATCATTCCCCCAAAAAGATGCAGGATGCAAGATACAGGATGCAGGATGCAGGAATCTTGCCTCTGACTCCTTACTCCTTACTCCTTACTCCTTACTTCCTGAACCGCCTCCATCATATTCCGCAACGCCGGGATGACTTCGTCCCAGGCGCGGGTCTTGAGGCCGCAATCGGGGTTCACCCAGATTTGCTCCGGTTTGAGATGCTGGACAAAGCTCGCCAGCTTCCCGGCGATGAACGCCACGGTCGGCACGACGGGGCTATGGATGTCGTAGACACCGGGACCGACTTCGCGGGGGTAGCCATACTCGGCCAGGGCACGCAGCATCTCGTCGCCGCTGCGCGCGTTCTCGATGGAGATGACATCCGCATCCAGCCGGTCAATGGCGGGGAGGATGTCCTGGAATTCGGAGTAGCACATGTGCGTGTGGATTTGCGTCTGCGGCGCTGCGTGGCCAACTGTGAGGCGAAAGGCGTCCACGGCCCACGTCAGATAGGCATCCCAGCGGTCGGGCTTGAGCGGCAGGCCCTCGCGCAGCGCCGGTTCGTCCACCTGGATCGCGCGCGCGCCGGCCGCTTCCAGGTCGGCGATTTCATCGCGCAGCGCCAGCGCGATCTGGTAGGCGATGATGTGACGCGGCACATCGGCGCGCGGGTACGACCAGTTGAGAATCGTCACCGGGCCGGTGAGCATCCCCTTGACGGGCTTCTGCGTGTACGACTGCGCCACGCGGAACTCGCGCACGGTCATCGGCTGTGGGCGGCTGACGTCGGCGTAGATGATCGGCGGGCGCACGTAGCGGCTGCCGAAGCTCTGCACCCAACCGTGCTGCGTGAAGGCAAAGCCCGTCATCTTCTGCGCGAAGTATTCGACCATGTCGGTGCGCTCGGATTCGCCGTGGACGAGCATGTCCAGCCCCAGCCCATCCTGCACGCCGATTGTGTAGCCGATGAAGGCGTCAATGCCGGCTTCGTACTCGGCCTGGCTAATCTCGCCCTTGTTGAAGCGCGCGCGCAGGCGGCGCACCTCCGGCGTCTGCGGGAACGAACCAATCGTCGTGGTGGGGAACGGTGGCAATTGCACTTGCAGCGGGCGGCGCGCGGTGTAGGGCAGCGCGCGGGTGAAATCTTCCGGCTGTAATGCCTCAATCCGCGCTTGAACGGTAGCGTCGGCGGGCGCGAAAGTGTGGAATTCGGCCCAGGGCGCATCCATCGCGCCAGTGTCGCCGGTCGCCAACAGGCGCACTTCGGCCAGCTTCTCTTCGGCGAAGGCCAGCACGCCGCGCAGCGCGTCGGGCAACGCTTTCTCGCGCGCTGCCGTGTAGGGGACGAACTGCAACGAGGACGACGGGCCGACGCGCATCTGCGGCGCGTAGCCGCGCAAGGTTTCGAGCAGCGCCAGCGTTTCAGCAGGGCGGACGCGCCACACGCTGCGCGCATCCACCACGCCCGCGCCGAGCGTCTTCTCTTGCGGCCAGCCATGCGCCTGGATAAGCGTCAGATTGTCGCCGCGCGTGAAATCGAGCGAAATCACATCCACGGGCAAGGCAACGATCCAGGAGTAACTCTCGCCCAGATCGTCGAAATACGTCACAAGATTGAGCGGCACGCCAACTTCGGCTAACTCCGCGTAAGTCTTTTCGACGTGCGGACGCAGCGCGGCAGCATCGCCAAGCACAAGCGCCGGTTCGTGGAACTGCACTTCGGTCACATCCAACGCCTTGAGTCCATCAAGCAGTTGGCGATAGAGCGGCAGCAACGCGGACAACATGTCGCCGAAATCCACGGAGAGCCGCGCCAAACGCAGCAGCGTCACCGGGCCGAGCACAACCGGCGCGACGCGCGCGCCCAACACGGCCTGCGCCTCGCGAATGAACGCCAGAAAATCATCGAAGTTCGCCGACGGCGTGATGCTCGCGTCAATCTCTGGGGCCAGGTAGTGGTAATTCGTGTCGAACCACTTGGTCATGTCGAGCGCCGGGATGCCGGGGATGCCGCGCGCCATCGCAAAGTAGCGGTCCAACCCGCTCAAATCGCGGAAGCGCGACGGAATCAGGTCGAAGCGTGCGCTCCAATCCAGCACGTGATCGTACAGCGTCTCCATCCCCACGCCAATCAGGTCAATGCCTGCCGCCGCCTGCGCGCGCCAGCCCTCGCGCGTCACTTCGGCGAACGTCGCTAACAGCGTGTCGCGGTCCAGTGCGCCCTGCCAATAGGCTTCTAGCGCCCGCTTCATCTCGCGGTTCTTGCCGATGCGCGGGTATCCGAGTGTTTGTGTGCCAATCATGAAGCCCTCCTTCTACCGTAATTATACGATTCTCGTCTGGCAAAATCGTGAGGGCAGTGTACATTAAGGCGAGAAGATGTCAATTGATCCCTCTCCTTATGCCAATTCGGGAATTTGTGGTAAAACGATTTTGCACAGAAACACAAACACGTTTTAGGAAGGAGTCACATGCGCTATCATCTCACACCTTTTACCTCAGAGCATCTTGAGCGTGCGGTCGCCCTGTTCCAGGACAGCTACCGGCAAGAGCGAGAACACAGTCCGCTGCTGCCCACCCGTGCCCTGGACGATCCTGCCTGGATCCGCGACGCGCTCACCACATGCCTGGAACATCCCGGTGTGGTAGTCATGCAGGATGACCGGCTGGCAGCCTACATGGTCACCGGAGCGCAGTTTCACTGGAAGGGCCAAAACGCTGCGCTCGTCCCAGAATACGGTCACAGCGCGACAACCACGGATAAAGAGACCCTTTACCAACAGATGTACATGCACCTCGCGCAGTTGTGGGTGGATGATCGCTGTCACCTGCACCTCATCGGTCACTTGGCGCACGATGACGTTCTGCGTAAAACACTGTACCAGTTGGGCTTCGGGGCGATTGTGGCGGAGCGGCTGCGCGATCTTTCGCCCATCGATGCCCTTGTCGACATTGCCATTGTCCAAGAACCGGATGTACACAGACTCGCTGATCTTGAGCTTGAGCACAACCGCTACTATTTCAGAGCGCCGATCTTCCTCACGAAAGATACGGACAGAAGCGCGATGTTGGCCGATTTGGACGAACACGTACAGGCGGGCGATGTCTTTTTCACGTATTACGAAGACGGCCGGCCGCGCGCCAATATGATCGTAGGACGCACAAACCCCAACCACGAGGGCGAAGGATTTCTACTTTGGGAGAGCAACACGGCGCAGATCAAAGGCGCTTACATACAACCTGATATACGCGGCAAAGGCATCGGCGCGGCATTGCTGAACCGCGCGATTCAATGGGCGCGGGCGCAAGGCTGCGCCCGCCTCTTCGTCGAACACGAGACGGCGAACTTCTACGGCAGTCGCTTCTGGCGCAAGTATTTCGCGCCGTATGTGTATTTCTCAATGCGCTACGTGGATAACACCATTTAACCAAGTTCTATCCCCACTTGACAATCAACCATGGATAAAGACAATGGTAGGCATTAGTCGCGTAGTCGGGTCGTCAAGTCGTCAGGCACATTCCTGACAACCAACCACCCGATTAACGACTGTCTGACTAACGACTACCAGGAGGTGACAATGCAACTTCATCCGTGGCTCAACAACCCGCAAGCGGTGTTGATCTCGCACGCAATACCAGGCGATCCGGTACAGTGGGAAGATTTCCGCAGCGCGGCGCGGCGTATCCTTGCGGCGCTGCAACTCAAGTTGGAGGGTGAAAAGGTCGTCATCAAGCCCAATGGGACGGTGGCCGAAAGTTTCGCCAATCCCGACACGGGCATTACGACGCATCCCAGTTTCGTGCATGGGATGATTGACTACCTGCACGAACACGGCGCAACGCGGCGCCGCGTCTACATCCTCGAAGACCCGCGCAACCACGACGACAACGCGCCCCGTCACTGGCGCGGCACCGGCTTCCCCGAAGTCGCCGCGCAGACCGGCGCGCAGTTGCGCTGCCCGACGACGTACACGAGCGTCCGCAAGACCGTCCCGCAGCCGCACGCGCTCGCCTCGCTCAACGTGAGCCGCCTGGCAGTCGCGCCGGACACAGTCCTCATCAACGTCCCCAAACTGAAGACGCACAATCTGGGCATCACCACGCTCTGTATGAAGAACTTGATGGGCGCGGTCTGCGTCTTCGAGCGACACTTCTGCGCGCAGGCCTGGCGCGAAATGCCAGAAGCGGTGCGCGGCGAAAGCCGCCCCGGCGAAACGGCGCTGACGCAAGAGATGCACGAGTTGTGGCAGTTGGGTCTGGCGCATCGCCTGGCTGATCTGGCGCAGGTGATCCAGCCGCAGCTCAACGTCATCGAAGGCGTGGTAGGCCGCGACGGCACCGGCTTCCAGAATGGGCAGAATCACACGCTCGGCCTGGCGGTGGCGGGGATCAATATGGTCGCCGTGGATAGCGTCGCCAGCTACCTGATGGGCTACGATCCACAGAAACTCATCTATCTGAAGGTGGCGACGGAAGCGGGCCTGGGCGTCAACGATGTGCGCCAGCTTACGGTTTACGTCGTGCAAGAAGACGGCAGCATCGCGCCATGCGCCGACCTGGACGCGCTGCGCACTCAACCGCCCCTGCGCGTCATCTCGAAGGTCGTGGATGGGCAAGAGAAGAGTATGTTTGCGGAGTTCATCAAATAGCGTTGGAACGTTTGAACGTTCCAACATGCTAACGTTCCAACACTAACCACAGGAGGATTTTGTATGGCACTCTCGAAAGAAGAACGGAAGGAATTACTGGCCTTGTTTGCGGATCTGCGCGTGGCGGACGTCCGCGACGGGATGGACTGGCTGATGC